>DATJUB010000052.1:0-27534 GCA_035502775.1 Solirubrobacterales bacterium
CGTGCTAATCGTCTCCACCCCCTGCTCTTCGGCCACTTGCCGTGGGCGTTCGGGTCGGTTACGTTCGTTGTTGCTCCTGAAATTCTGAACCTGGGGGTTCATGTGGATGCAGGCAGAGACATTGGCGGGCTTGGCGCAACCGTGGCCCTGGTCATCTATTTCACTTTTTCCGGCGGCGCCGCGGCCGCGCCGCTCGACGCGCGGCTCGCCCTGGACGTCGTGCCGGGCCCGAGCGGATCGTACGCCGAAGACTTCACCGAGTTCGACGGCAGGCTGCTCTTCGCCGCCGACTCGCCCGAGACCGGGTTGGAGTTGTGGCAGAGCGACGGCAAGACCGCCGGCCTCGTGGCGGACATCAACCCGGGCGCTCCGAGCGGCGCGCCCCGCAGCTTCGAGCGGCTCGGTGCCTATCTCTACTTCCGTGCAGCCACCGCCGCCCAGGGAGGCGAGCTCTGGCGCACGAACGGCTCCACGGTCGAACTCGTCAGCGACATCCGACCAGGACCTGCCAGCTCCAACCCTACGGGCCTGACCACCCTGGGCGGCCACATCTACTTCTCGGCGCAGACGGACGCCGAAGGCACCGAACTCTGGCGGACGGACGGCACCACGACCGAACTGGTCAGCGACATCACGCCCGGGGCGGTCAGCTCCCAGCCGGGCAACATCACGCCGCTCGGCTCCGAGGTGTTCTTCAGCGCGTCCACGCCCGCCACCGGATCCGAACTGTGGTCGTCCGACGGCACCACCACCGCGATGGTCACCAACATCAATCCCGGAGCGGCCTCATCGTTCCCCAACGGATTCACCGAACTCAACGGCGAGCTCTACTTCGCCGCCACCACCGCCGCGTTCGGAACAGAAGTCTGGACCACCGACGGCAGTTCCACGGTCTCGATCGGAAACATCGCCCCGGGGGCGGCCTCCTCCGGCCCGTCCGGATTCGAAGTGGCGGACGGATTCGTCTACTTCCGGGCCGACAACGTCGCCAACGGCCTCGAGCTCTGGAGGACGAACGGAGCCGGCGTGGAGCCGCTCGGAGACATCAATCCCGGTGCCGGCGACTCCTCCCCGATCCAGATCACCGCCGACGGCTCCAACGTCTACTTCTCCGCCTTCGACGATCTCGTCGGCAACGAACCCCGCCTCTGGAACGGAAGCTCGATCACCCTGCTGAAGGACATCAACCCTGGCCCCATGAACTCGGACGCCCGACAGTTCACCCGGTTCGGCGGGACCGTCTACTTCAGCGCCCGCACCGCCACGCAGGGTGCCGAGGTATGGTCGACCGACTCCGGCATCTCGCTGCTCGAGGACATCCTCCCCGGACCGGACCCATCCGAACCGGACGAGTTCACGCCGCTCGGAGATTCGCTCTACTTCTCGGCCGACGACGGGACCCACGGATTCGAGGTCTGGAAGCTCAGCCCGCCCGACGTGAGCGCCCGGATCTCGATCGACGGCACCCGGATCAAACTGAACCGCAAGGGGACCGGCAAGCTGAAGGTCACCTGCCCCGCCGCCGAGCAGACCGGCCCCTGCGCCGGACGGGTCACCGTGACCACCCGGGGCAAGATCAAGGCCGGCGGGAAGAAACGCAGGGTGACCTTCGCGAAAGTCGCCTACAGCACCCAGCCGGGAACCAAGGCCACTCTGGCGATCAAGGTCAAGGCCAAAGACCGCAGGCTCCTGAAGAAGGTCAGAGCGGCGAGAAAGGTGCTGGTCACCGCCACCGTCGAGGACGGCGCGGGAAACAGCGGAAGCGCGAAGAAGAAGCTGAAGCTCCTTCCCTGACTCAGCCCTTCAGCCAGCCCTTTTCGATCAGCAGCTCGGAGACCTGGACCGCGTTCAGGGCGGCGCCCTTGCGCAGGTTGTCGCCGACCAGCCACAGATTCAGGCAGCGTTCATGGCTCGCGTCGCGGCGGATCCGGCCGACCAGGGTGTCGTCCTGGCCCGCTCCTTCGATCGCCATCGGGTAGACGCCGTTGCCGGGATCGTCGACAACGGTCACTCCGACCGCCTCGTTCAGGATCTCGCGGCAGCGCTCAGGGCTGAGTTCGTCGCGCGTCTGGATGTTGATCGACTCGGAGTGGCCGCTGATCACCGGTACGCGGGCACAGGTCGCGGAGATCCCGACCTCGTCGCCGAAGCCGAGGATCTTGCGGGTTTCCGCCATCACCTTGCGCTCTTCGGTGGTGTAGTCGTCCCCGTCCTTGAAACTCTCGACCTGCGGCAGCACGTTGAAGGCCACCTGGTGCGGATAGACCGAGGGCGGCGGGACGTCCCTGCCCTCGAGAATGTCGGCTGTCTGGCTCCTCAGCTCCTCGATCGCGAGGTTGCCGGTGCCGGAGACGGCCTGGTAGGTGGAGATGATCAGGCGCTCGAGACCGGCCGCGCGATGGATCGGCGCGAGCGCCATCATCATCACCATGGTCGTGCAGTTCGGGTTGGCGACGATGCCCTTGTGGTTCTGGGCGGCCTCGTCGTTGACCCCGGCGACCACGAGCGGCACGTCCTCGTGCATACGCCAGAAGCTGGTGTTGTCGACCACTACGGCGCCGGCCTCGACGAACTTCGGAGCCCAGACCTCGCTGACCGAGCCACCGGCCGAGGAGATCAGGATGTCGATGCCCTGGATGCTCTCATCGGTCGGCACGACGCAGGTGATCTCACCGTCGCCGAACGGAAGCTTCCTGCCCTCGGATCGTTCCGAAGCGAAGGGCACGACCTCGGACGCGGGGAACTCCCGCTCGGCCAGAATCTCGAGAATGGTCGATCCGACCGCCCCGGTCGCTCCGAGAACGCCGACTCTGTATCCGTCGCCGCTCATCAGCCGGAAACGATCGGGCGATGCTCGCCGGTCGGGTCTTCGGGACGGATCTGGTCCTCACCCAGCTCGAAGGCTCCATGGAGCGCCCGCACGGCCTCCGGAACCTCGTCGGCCGAGATGACACATGAAATCTTGATCGGGGAGGTGGAGATCATCTCGATGTTGATCTCCTTCTCACCCAGCACCTCGAAGACCTTGGCGGCGACACCGGGATGGCTGCGCATGCCGGCACCGACGATCGAGACCTTGCCGATCCGGTCGTCCGTGCGGACCTCCTGGCTGATGTCACCGAGACCGGCGATCGCCTCAGTCGCGGTCGGCAGATCGTCGCGATCGACCGTGAATGACAGATCGGCCAGTTCCGTGTGATGGACCGGCTCGTTCTGGATGATCACGTCGACGTTCACGTTCGCCTCCGCCAGCGCAGTGAAGATGCGCCCGGCGATTCCGGGTTCGTCCTTGACTCCGACGACGGCCACGCGGGCCTCGTCTGTCGAGTGGGTGACGGCTGTGATGATCGGTCGTTCCATGGTTTCGCTTTCGGGGAGTACGAGGGTACCGGGGACGTCTTCGAAGCTGCTGCGGCAGTGGATCGGGACACCGTGGTTGCGGGCGTACTCGACCGAGCGCAGCTGCAGGACGCCGGCGCCCGAGGCGGCCATCTCCAGCATCTCCTCGTAGGAGACCACGGCCAGCTTGCGGGCATCGGGCACGATGCGCGGATCGGCGCTGAACACTCCGGTGACATCGGTGTAGATCTCGACCGAGGCCCCGAGTGCCGCGGCGAGCGCGACGGCGGTGGTGTCAGATCCGCCGCGTCCGAGCGTGGTGACATCCCGGCTGTCGGTCGAGACTCCCTGGAAGCCGGCGACGAGAACGATCTTCTCCTCGCCGAGACCTTCGCGGATCCGGTCCGCCCGCACGTCGATGATCTTCGCCTTGGTATGGGACGAATCGGTGACGATTCCGGCCTGGGATCCGGTCAGGGAGACCGCGTTGTGACCCATGTCGTTGATCGCCATCGAGGCCAGGGCACAGGAGATCCGCTCCCCGGTGGAGAGCAGCATGTCCATCTCGCGGGGATCCGGCCGGTCGGAGATCTCGTAGGCGGACGCGACCAGCTCGTCGGTGGTCTTACCACGGGCGGAAAGGACCGCCACGACGCTGTTCCCGGCTTCGCGGGCAGCGACGATCCGGCGGGCGGCCCGCTTGATCTCTTCCGGTCCGGCGACGGAGGTGCCACCGAACTTCATCACGACGATGTCGTCTCTTTCCGGCATCCACATCAGGATACGGGTACCGACATTTCTCCGACCTTCCGGGGATCGGATTCGAGCACGGGCGGCGGCGATCGGGGCTGTGAGCCGTGACCAGGGTCACATGCTCGTGGCCGCTGCCGATGTACTTTGGTGCTACTGCTACGGGGGAGACTTGAATGTTTGACGCATTGGCGAGAATCGCGAATGGCCGGGCCCGGCGTGTCGGGCTGATCGCCATTGTCTTTTTCGTCGTCGCCGCCGCCGTCGGCGGATCGGTCTCCCAGCACATGGGACCGTACGGGGCTGAGGACGGACGCAGCGAGAGCGTCAAGGCCGACAAGGCGCTCGAGGCCGCCGGGTACCGGGATTTCGACGTGGCGATCCTGGTCGAGGATCTGGATCTGCCGAAGGAGGGCCGACCCGGAACTGCCCAGCAGAGTGCCAATGCCCGGGAGGTTCAGAAGATTCGGAACCAGGTCGCGGTCCAGCCCGGCGTAAGGAGGGCCATCTCCTACGACTCCTCCTTTGGTGCCAATCCGGCCTTGATCTCAAAAAACGGCGACTCGACCCTGATCCTCGCGTCACTCGATTCGACCGATGACAAGGAACAGCAGGAGACCGCCGCCGCTCTCGCCGACGAACTCTCGGACCGTGACAACGTGCTCGTCGGTGGGGTCGCGCTCGCCAACGAGCAGGTGAACAAGCAGGTCGAGAAGGACCTGCAGCGGGCCGAGCTGATGGTGTTCCCGCTGCTCTTCCTGTTCTCGCTGCTCTTCTTCCGCAGCCTGGTCGCGGCGATCCTGCCGCTGATGGTCGGTGCCATCGCGATCGTCGGCACCTTCCTCGCGCTGCGGATAGCGACCGAGATCGGTTCGGTCTCCTTCTTCGCGCTCAACCTGACGACCGGTCTCGGGTTGGGACTCGCAATCGACTACAGCCTGTTCATCGTCTCCCGCTACCGGGAGGAAATCGCCCAGACCGGCCCCGGACTCGCAGCGATGAAACGCACCATGAACACCGCCGGGCGAACCGTGCTCTTCTCATCGCTCACCGTGGCCGCCTCGATGGCGGCCCTGCTGATCTTCCCCCAGCGTTTCCTCTACTCGATGGGACTGGGCGGAGTTCTGGTCGCCCTGCTCTCGGCGATCGTCGCCCTGACCGTTCTTCCGGCGGTGCTGACGCTGCTCGGCTCACGGGTCAACTCGTTGGCACCCAAGTTCCTCCAGCGCCGTCAAGCCGACGAAGCGGTGTCCGGTCAGAGCGGCTTCTGGTACCGGCTCTCCCGCTTCGTGATGAAGCGGCCGGGACCGATCGCGGCGATCACCGCGCTCGGGCTGATCCTGCTCGCGCTGCCCGCGTTCGGGATGAAGTTCGTCGCGGTCGACGCGGACATTCTTCCGCCGGGGACCAGTTCGCGGGTGGTCCAGGAGGCCCAGGTGAGCGACTTCCCTGACAGCAACGCCGAAACCATCCGGATTGCCGTGCGAGGCACACCGGAAGCGGCCCGAGAGACCGAGCGCCGGGTGGCCGGCATCGAAGAGATCGCCGCCGTGAAGCCGATCCGTCTGACGCAGGACCTCTACCTGATCGAAGCGACCGCTCGTGGCGGATACATGGACGACGCCACCAAGCGGGCGGTGGACGAGATCCGGGCCGCGCCCTCGCCTCCGGGCGGCCAGATCCAGGTCAGCGGTGGCACGGCCCTCTTCAAGGACTTCCAGGAAAGCCTGCTCGACCACCTGCCCTACGCCTTCGCGATCATCGTCGGCGCGACCCTGCTGATCCTCTTCCTGATGACCGGGTCGGTCGTCCTGCCGGTGAAATCGCTGCTGATGAACGTGCTCAACCTGGGCGCCGTATTCGGACTGCTCACCCTGATCTTCCAGGACGGCAATCTCAGCTGGCTGCTCGATTTCGAGCCGCCCGGCGGAATCGACCAATCGACCCCGATCCTGATCCTGGCGATCACTTTCGGCCTCTCCACCGACTATGCGGTGTTCCTGCTCTCCCGCATCAAGGAGGCCCGGGACTCCGGAATATCGGACTCGGAATCGGTGGCGGTCGGCCTCGAGCGGACCGGACGGATCGTGACCGCCGCGGCCCTGCTGTTCGCGATCGCGGTCGGCGCCTTCGCCGCCGGCGAGATCGTCTTCGTCAAGGAACTCGGTGTCGGCACGGCGCTCGCGGTACTGATCGACGCCACGATCATCCGGGCCCTGCTGGTCCCATCCCTGATGGAATTGCTCGGTAGGCGAAACTGGTGGGCACCCGGCCCGCTGCGCCGATTCCACGATCGCTGGGGCCTCTCGGAAAGCGCCGGGGACCCCACCCCTCAACCAGCGACACAGAAAGCGACGACTTGACCGACTTCGAAAGAGACACCACCGCGACCCTGATGTCCCCCGGCAAGTACAAGGTCGAGCTGAACGACCGCTGGTGGATCGGGCCCGGACCGAACGGCGGCTACACCGCGGCCCTGATGCTGCAGGCGATGACCGAGACCGTGCTCGGGTTCACCGAAGGCGAAAGGCAGCAGCCGGCCCGTTCGCTGTCGGTCCACTTCCTCAGCCCGCCCGAGGTCGGCGAGGCGGTGATCGTGGTGACGATCGAGCACCAGGGCCACGCGACCTCTTTCATCTCGGCCCGCCTGATGCAGAAGGGCGAGATCAAGGCGAAGGCGATGTCGGTCTTCTCGGCCGAGCGGACCGGCCCCTCGTTCGACCAGACGGAGATGCCGGACGTGCCGATGCCGGAGGACGCCAAGGAGTTCGACACCACCCAGGCGCCGGTCGCGGTCTTCACCCAGTATCGGGCGGTCCCGGTTCTCGGCTCGGCGCCGTTCACCGGCGGGCCGAAGGCCGAGACCGGCGGCTGGATGAAGCTGAAGGACGAGCAGCCGATGACCGCGGTGCTCGCGGCAGCGATGCTCGACGTCTGGTTCCCGGCGCCGTTCGCGACCCTGGACGAGCAGGTCTTCTGCCCGACCCTTGAGTACACGGTGCATTTCCCCCGGGAGCTGCCGGTGGAAGGGGCCGAAGATCCAGATTGGACCCTGGTACGGCTGACCGCCGAAGAGGGTCACGACGGCCATTTCAGCGAGGACGGAGAGCTCTGGAGCCGAGACGGAACCCTGCTCGCCCGCTGCCGCCAAATGGCCCTCCTCCGCTACCCCAAGCAGTAAAAGAAGCTTTCTGGGTCGAATCGGACATCTATTTGATGTCCGATTCGACCCAGAAGTTGGTTTTTTGGGGGATTGGAAAGAGAAACGCCCGGTCGAGTGGCTCGACCGGGCGCGAGAGGGAGGGTGTTGCCGGCGGAGGATATCCTATTTTTGGTTATCTTGATCAAGAATGTATAGAATCTCCGGATGAGCGATCACATCTGGTACACCCACTGCCCCTTCCCCACGGCATTCGGAGTCGCACTTCGAAAAGGCTGGATCCACGATGAGATGGCACGGGCCGGCATCGAGGTCCGGGCCCTCGGCGCCTCCGGCGATCCGGACGTCCAGCGTTTCCGGCGCGAGAAGACCTCCCCCCGGAGCTTCCGCCAGGGAGGCAACGTCGCTCCGCTGATCGCCCGTTCGCGTGGCAACGACATCCGCCTGATCGGGCTGTCCCGGACCACCGGGTCCTATCCCCTGCTCACCCTGCCCGGATCCGGGATCGAGACGGCCGACGACCTGATCGGACGCCGGGTCGCGATTCCCCGCCGTCCCTATGCCTCGGTCGACATCTGGCGCGCCGCGGCTCTCCGGACCACCGACAACCTGCTCGCCACATCGGGGCTGACCATGAACGACATCGATCCGGTCGAACTCCTGATCAAGGGGGAGTACTTCGAGTCCGGGCAAACTGCCCTATCCGCCGCCGGATTCTCGCCCGCGGGAATCGCCGACACGGTCTCTTCATCCCACCAGACCGAAACACTGGCCCTGATCAGGGGCGAGGTCGACGCGATCGCCTCGGAAGGGGCCACCGCCTCGATCCTCGGTGCGACTCTCGGACTGGTACCGGTCGCACCCGGAGTCCACCCGGTCGACCCGGTCAACAACCGCTCGCTGATGGCGGTCACGGTCAGCGGCGGACTGCTCGATCGCGAACCCGAACTGGTGATCAGCGTCCTGGTTCAGATCCTCGCCGCGGCCGAATGGTCGATCGACGAAGAGGCCGAATCGAAACGGCTGATCGCACTGGAAGCGGGCATCCACGAGGACCTGCTCGAACGTTCCTTCAGCCCCTCGGTCAACCGTCAGCTCGGGGTCGATCTGCGCCCGGACAAGGTCCGGCAGCTGATCTCGCAGCACGACTTCCTACTGGAGCGAGGCTTCCTGGAGCAGGAAATCGAGTTCGACGAGTTCATCGAGGCGGCTCCTCTCCAAACCGCGCTGGCTCAGCGAGGCGTGCTCATCTAGGCGCCACGAACAAGGAATCCGAATCGCCCAGCTTCGCTGTGCGATCCGGATTTCAAAGTCCCGCCGAGTGAGCGGGCCCATCTGTCGGGCGGGCGGCGCCGAGGTGGCGCTAATCGAGAGATCGGCGCTGGGACATCGCCTTGCCGAGGGTGACCTCGTCGGCGTGCTCCAGATCCGCGCCAACCGGGAGGCCGCTGGCGAGGCGGGTGACACTGACCTGGCTGCGGATCAGGTCGGCGATGTGCATCGCCGTCGCTTCGCCCGTGGTGGTCGGGTTGGTGGCGAGAATCACCTCGGTGATGCCGCCGGCGGTGACCCGCCGGCGGAGCTCGGCGATGCGGAGATCGCCCTCGTCGATGCCGTCGATCGGAGACAGCGCGCCGCCGAGTACGTGGTAGCGGCCGCGATACTCATGGGTCCGCTCGATCGGAATCACGTCGGCCGGCTCCTCGACCACGCAGATCAGCGCCTCGTCGCGGGAGTGGTCCTCACAGATCCGGCATCTCGGACCTTCGGCGAGGTTGAAGCAGATCTCGCACAGCCCGACCTTCTCCTTCACCTCGATGATCGCCTCGGCGAGACTGCGCGCATCGGCGTCGTTCGAGCGCAGGATGTGAAACGCAAGGCGCTGGGCCGTGCGGCGGCCGATACCGGGGAGCTGCGAGAGCTCCGCGGTCAGCCGGCTGAGGGGTGCTGGACCCTCGCTCATCCACCGGGGAGGCCGGGGCCTCCCATACCGGGCATGCCCGGCATCGACGGCATCTTCGATTCGGCCAGTTTCTGGGCCGCGGAGATCGACTCGTTGACGGCGGAGATAACCAGGTCGGTGAGCATGTCCACATCCTCGGGATCGACCGCTTCCGGGTCGATCTTGATGTCCTTGATCACCAGGTCACCGGAGATCGTGACCTTGACCATGCCACCGCCGACGCTGGTCTCGACTTCCTCGTCCTTCAATGCCTCCTGGGCCTGGAGCATGTCGTTCTGCATCTGCTGGGCCTGCTTCAGCAGCGACTGCATGTCCATGCCTCCGGGCATTCCACCCATTCCCTTACGTGCCACTAGATGACCTCCTCTGCGTTGAATTCCGATTTGACCCGCTGGACGAACTCCTCTTCGTCGATCGTCTGCGCCGCCTGCGGTGAACCCGGATCCCCGGACTGAACATCGAGATCCACGTAGACCGTCGTGAGTTTCTCGCCGGTCACGGTGAAGAGCGCGTCGACCAGCAAAGCCTTGCGGTCCGGCTTCTCCGCGTTCCGCCGGTTGAAAGATGCCTCCGGCGGGAAACCGATCTCGACCCGTCCGGGCTCGATCGCGGTCGGGCGGGTTCCCTCGAAGTAGGACGCGGTCGGGCCCGAGCCGGAAGCTCGGATCGCGTCGAGCACGGCCGGCCAGACCTGGTTGAGACGCTCCAGATCGAGCAGCACGGCTTCATCGGCGGCCGCCGGAGCCTGGACCGGTGCCGGTGCGGGCGCCTGGGCGGGCGCGGCCACGGGTGGAGCCGGTTCGGGCTGGACCACGGGGGACGGGGCGGCCGGGGGCGTTTCCGCGACCGGGGGTGCCGGGCTCGGCGGGGCGGGCGCGGCGGCGGTGACGGGCTCGTGCTCGAAACCGGGGCCGGGATCGTCGGCGTCACGCCCCGGATCTCCACCCGCGGGAATCTCGGATACCGGATCGGGGATCGGCGGCGCCGAATCGGGGGCGGACGGCGCGGGGGCGGGAACCGCCGCTTCGGGAACCGGCACGGGCGCGGCGGCCTCGGGCTCGGGGGCCGGTGCGGGCGCCGGCGGCTCCGGCGCGGGCGCGGGAACCGGTGCCGGCGCGGGCGCTGGCGGGGGACCCGACTTCTCGAGCCGTTCGATCCGCCGCATCAGGCCGGCCGTGCTCGGATCGAGATCGGGGCGGGCGGCCTTCAGCAGCGCGACCTCGACCGCCAGCCGGGCCTCGTCTCCCTCGCGGATCATTCCCAGCGAGGCGGCGAGCTCGTCGATGGTCCGGATCAGTGTGGCCGGGCCGATCGCGTGGGCCTGGGCGGTCAGTCTCGCCCCGTCGCTGGCGGTCACGGCGAAGGCTTCCGGGATCTCACCCGTGGTCTGGGTCACCAGCAGCACCCGCAGATGTCCGAGCAGGTCACGCGCGAACCGGGCCGGGTCGCGGCCGCTCTGGGCCATCGTCTCGACCGAGGAGAGCACGGCCCTGGGGTCAGACGCGACGATCGCGTCGACCACACCGAAAAGCAGATCGGCGTCGGCCGCCCCGAGCAGCTCGAGTACGTCGTCGAGCTTGATCGTCTGGCCACTGTAGGCGACCAGCTGGTCGAGCGTGCCGAGCGCGTCGCGGAAGCTGCCGGAGGCCGCCCGGCTGATCATCGAGACGGCCGGAGGATCGATCGCGATCGACTCGGCGGCCGCAACCCGGCTGACCACCTCGGAGAGCATCTCCATCGAGGGACGCTGGAAATCGAATCGCTGGCAGCGGTCGGCGATCGTCGGCATCACCTTGTGGGCCTCGGTGGTCGCCAGGATGAAGACGGTGTTCGGCGGCGGCTCCTCGAGCGTCTTCAGGAAGGCGTTCCACGCCTCCTTGGTCAGCATGTGGGCCTCGTCGAGGATGTAGACCTTCCAGCTGCCCGCTGTCGGGGCGAAGGCGACCCGGTCACGCAGGCCGCGGATGTCGTCGACCGAGCGGTTCGAGGCGGCGTCCATCTCGATCACGTCGACCGAGGTGCCGGCGGCGATCGAACGGCAGGATTCACAGACCCCGCAGGGCGTGAGGGTCGGGCCGCCGTTCTCGCAGTTCAGCGAGGCGGCGAGGATCTTCGCCATCGAGGTCTTGCCCGTTCCCCGCGAACCGACGAAGAGATAGGCGTGGTGGATCTGGTCGCGCTCGATCGCGTTGGAGAGGGTTCGCACCACATGGCGCTGGCCGACCACCTGATCGAAAGATCCGGGCCTGTGACGCCGATATAAAGAGATCGCTTCACTCATCAGGGCAGACGTTCAGTCTAGCCGTCCGGGGCGATGGCTCCATCCCGGTCGAAGGCATGACCGAACGACGATGCGTGTTACGCATATTTTGGCGACAATGCCCGGAATGCCGTCAAGCAGCCGACTCCGTTCCTGGGGCCCACCCATCGCGTTCATCGTCGGCGTCTCGGCCGTGCTGCTGGCGATCTTCCCCCGCGGTTTCCCCAACTACGACACGATCTATTACCTGCTCTGGGGCCGCGAGATCTTCGACGGCATGAGCCCGGACTACGGCGCCCCGCTGGCGCCGACCCCGCATCCGCTCTACGACCTGCTGGGCGCGGTCGTCGCCCCGCTCGGCGACGGCGCGATCACGGTCGCGATCGTGCTCGCCTACATCAGCCTCGGCCTGCTCGCCTGGCTGGTCTACAAGCTCGGATCGAGCTGGTTCGACCGGCCGATCGGCGGGGTCGCCGCCTTCTTGGTGATGACCAGCGCCCCCGTGCTCAGCAACGGCCTGCGGGCCTACATCGACATCCCCTACATGGTGCTCTGCCTCGCGGCCCTGCTGATCGAGACCAGGAAGCCGCGGGCCGGCTGGCCGATCCTGGTGCTGCTCACCCTGGCCGGCCTGCTGCGGCCCGAGGCCTGGCTCTTCGCCGGCTTCTACTTCCTGTACCTGGCCCTGCGTTTCACGCCGCCGAAGGAGGGACGCCGGATCCCGGGCCTGCGCCTGCGCGACGGCGGCATCGACCGCAACCTGATCCTGATGGCCTGCCTCACGGTCGCCGGCCCGGTGATCTGGGTGCTGTTCGACCTGGTCACCACCGGCAACGCGCTCTACTCGTTCACCGGCACCCGCGAGACCGTGGACACGCTCGAGCGCGACACCGGCCCGATCGACGTGGTGCTCTACGGCCCGCGCCGTCTCGGCGAGGTGCTGCAGTGGCCCGGCATGGCCGGCGCCTTCCTCGGCGTGGTGCTCTGCCTGATCGCGATGCCGAAGCGGGTCGCCCTGGCCACCGTCGCCGCCGTTCTGGCCCTGATCGCGTTCGCGCTCATGGGCGCCTCCGGCCTCGCGATCATCCCGCGCTACACGATGCTCGCCGCTTCGATCCTCGCGATCTTCGCCGCCGCCTCGGTACTCGGCTGGCGCCTGCTGCCGGCCGACAGCAAGTGGCGGCGCCCCTGGCAGGTCGTCGCTGTGCTGGTCGTGCTGCTCTACCTCGTCTGGCTGCCGAACCAGTACGACCTGGTCAGCAAGGTCGACCGCGACCTCAGCAACCAGAGCCTGGTCGAACGGGATCTGGAGGCGCTGGTGGACGACGGCGCCTTCGACCGGGTCGACGGTGGCGCCGCGGCCTGCCTGCCGATCTCGGTGCCGAACCATCGCGCGGTGCCGCGCCTCGCCTTCTGGCTGGACATCAGGCCCTCGGAGGTGGTCAGCGTCGCTGCGAGCGACGAGCAGCCGGAGTCCGGCTACTTCCTCGCGCCCGCCCGCGATTTCACGGTGGAGAACTTCATCCTCGATCCGGGCGAGCCCGGCCGGGCGACGACGGAACCACCGCCGGGGTTCAAGCTCACGGCGGAGAACCGGTCCTGGAAGCTGTACTCGAACTGCTGGACCGGCTACGCGCCGCTAACCGAACCCTGAACCACACCTGGACAAGACAGCTCTGGCAACGATTGTTGGTCTAGAAGACCAACAATCGTTGCCAGAGCGAGGTGCCTCGGGGTCAGTTCGGCAGCTCGCCGGTGATCACGTAGCGCAGCACCGCCGCGACCTGCCCCGGGGTGCGGGCGGTCGCCCGTGCCGCCGCGTCGACTTCCTTCAGCGCGTGATCGAACTCGGGAGCGTGCTGGGTGATCACGGGCTTGCCGAGCGCGCTGGCGTAGCCGGCGTCGAAAGCGGCGTTCCATTGGCGGTACTTGTCGCCGAAGCGCACCACGACCACGTCGGCGTCGCCGATCAGGGTCTGGGTGCGGATCGAGTTGACTCCAGCGCCCTTGTGATCTGCCCAGAAGGAATCGGGTTCCTCCCCCAGCGTGCCGGTTCCGGCGGCGTCGGAGGCGGGATGGTCGGTGACCGGCGACGTGAATCGAACCGGAAGCCCTTCGCAGGCCTCAGCGACCTCACGGCGCCAGTCGGAGTGGATCTCACCAGCCAGGTAGACGTTCCATTCGCGTTCCATGTGACCAATCTATTGCCCGGATCTACCGGGGACAGGATCCGGCCAGCACACCGCGCAGCTCGTCGATCCCCCGTCCGGACGGATCGAGCAGAACGTCGAGCAGCGACTTCGTCGTGTGGGCCCCGAGCAGGGGTGTGATCAGCCGGCCGAACTTCGTCTCGATCTCCGTCTCGGTGAGCGGTTCGGCGGGATCGCCGGGAGCCACCCTGCGCTCGGTGCGGACCTGGCTGCCGTCGCTCAGGGTGACCGTCAGCGAAGAGGCGTAGTGCTCGGGGAAATGCCGATCCATCTCGCGATCATGGTGAACCGAGACCAGCGCCGCGAAATCCAGGATCGCCGGATCGGCGAGCCGCTCCGCCGAGATCTGCTCGGGACCGGCATCACCGTCGCTCGCGATCGCCCCCAGCACGAAGGGAAAGCTGTACTGAGCGTGTTCGAGGGTCGGCGGGCGCCGCTCCGATAGGAATACGGCTCCCTTGTGGGTTCCGACCGAGATGGCCTTGACCTCGGCGGCCTCGAGACCATCGCCGATCAGCTCCGACAGCGTCCTGGCGGCCGTGTGCGTGTAGCGGCAGCAGGAATATGGCTTGAGGTAGGTGCGTCCGGACTCGAAGACCTCTCCCAGCGTTGCCAGGAACGGATCGCCCACCGCGGCGGGCTCGTCGAAGGGTGTCGGCGGGAAGACGTCGGGAACGGCCGGCCGGCGGGCTCCGGACGGAAGCGCCTTGAAGCCGTCTTCGGCCAGCCGCACCGCATACATGGCGGTCGCACAGGACCAGCCGATCGCCTCCTTGACCATCGGGAACTGGAGCGCGGCCATCGGCGCATAGCTCCAGGCGATCTCGATCGTTCTCGTCATCAGCTCGGCGTCCGCTCCCCGCAGCCGGGCGGCCGCCACCGCCCCGGCGACACAGGCCGCGGTTCCGGTGCAGTGGTAGCGGTCCTGTTCGTGACGGGGCCAGAGCAGGTGCGCGAGCCTTAGGCCGACCTCGTAGCCGGCCACCTGGGCCGTCACCATCTCGTCCAGGGAAACCTGCCTGCCGGCCGCCGCGACGAAAACGGCCGGGACCACGACCGATCCCGGATGGATCGCGCCGCCCAGATAATGGCCGTCGTCGAAGTCGAGCGCGCTCGCCGAGGTGGCCAGCGCGAACGCGGATGCGGACATCTCCGCCGTCGAGGGGTCCCCGCCGCCGATCACGGTCCGCCAGCCCTTGGTGCCGGCCGTTCCGGCGACGAGCCTGGCCGCCTCCAGACTCGAGCCGCCGATCGCGGTTCCGAGGGTGTCGAGGAAGGTCCGGCGGGCCTGGGCGAGTGCCGCGTCCGGGATATCTTCCAGCTTCAATGCGGCTGCAAAAGCACCAAAATCAGCTGTTTGTTCAAGGGTTCGAGAAGTCCCTAGAATCTTGGGTCCTGGATGCATGCATCAATCCTTCCTCTGGAGAACGGTAACCACACTTGAATAGAGACAAGATGTTCGCGAAGCCCCCGACGGCACAGGAAGCCGTCCTCGAAGCCGTTCGCACTTCGCTCCTGGACGGCACGCTCGCTCCCGGCACCCGCATCAACGTGGACGGCATGGCGACCGAGATGAACGTCAGCCGCGCACCGGTCCGGGACGCGCTCCGCATCCTCGAGGGCGAAGGACAGGTCGAGTACATCCCCCATCGCGGATACACGGTCCCCGAACTCGACCCCGAGGATCTCTTCCAGATCTACCGGATCCGTGAGCTCATCGAGACCGAGGCGATCCTGCTCGGATTCGACAAGATCGACGACGCGGTCCTCGACGAGATGCGCTCCGCCGCCGCCGAGGTGACCGAGGCCGTGAGCGCCGGTGACAAGATCGCCGGGACGTTCGCCAACCGGCGCTTCCACTTCGCGCTCTTCGAGACCTGCGGGCAGGAACGCCTGGTCCGGACCATCCGGAACATGTGGAATGCCGACGTCTACCGCACGATCTACTTCGCCGATCCCGCGATGACCCGCGAAAGCGACGGGGAGCACTACGAGATCATCGATGCCGCCGGCTCCGGTGACGTCCACCGACTGATCGAGGTCTCCAACCATCACCGCAACCATGCCCTGCAGATGGTCCTGACGGTCCTGGAGCAGCGTGGCGAATTGCCCGGCGGAGAGATGCCGGAGCCGTCTGTCTGGCGGGCCCGCCTCACGAACCGCGCCTGAACCGATCGCCCGCTGGGCCGGGGGTCAGGAGACACCGGCCCTCGCGACACCCTCCAGAAGGTCGACCGCCATCGGCAGCGCGGCCTCGTCCAGGTCGAAGGTCGAACTGTGATGCCCCGAGGGTGAGCTGCATCCGAAGGCGACATAGGTGCCGTCGCCGCCACCTTCACGCACCCGTTCCAGCAGCCAACTCGCGTCCTCGCTTCCGGAATCCCGGTGCGGTCCGGCCGTGGGAACCAGACCGTCCACCGCGGCCGCGGCCTCCAGAACCCGCTCCGCGGCCGTCCCGTCGCAGACGACCTCGGGCGCGCCGCCGATGCTCTCGATCGAGACCTCGACACCCAGTCCCGCCCCGGCGGCGCGCACGGTCGATTCGGCCGCTTCCGCCAGCCGGCATTCGGTGACCGAGTCGAGTGCCCGGGTCTCCAGGGTCAGCTCTGCCCGTTCGGCGACGATGTTCGGGGCCGAACCGGAGGTGAACGTGCCGACGTTGAGCCGGGAACCGTCTCCGGCGTACTGGGGAAGAGCGTGGAGCCGGACCACCGCTCCGGCGGCGGCCAGCAGCGCGTTGGCACCGTTCTCCGGATCCATCCCGGCGTGGGCGGCGCGGCCGGTGAAGATCGCCCGCTTCTTGGACGAGGCCGAAAGCCCTTCGGTCGAGCCGTGCACGATCCCTGTGGGAAGTCCCAGCCCGAGATGCATGCAGGTGATGCGATCGACCCGGTCGAGCACGCCCGAGGCGACCACCGACGCCGCTCCGCGAAGCCCTTCCTCGGCCGGCTGGAACAGGAGTTTCACCTGTCCGGGGAAATCGCGATCGGCGAGCCGCGCCGCGAGTGCCAGACCGATCGCGACGTGTCCGTCATGACCGCAGGCATGCATCAGCCCCGCACGCTGTGAGCGGAAGCCTTCCCGGTTCGGGAGGTGATCGGGACTGTCGCTCTCGGTCACCGGCAGGGCATCCATGTCGAACCGGAAGGCCGCGACCCCGCCGCTCCGGTCGCCGTCGAGAGTGGCGACCATCGCGGTCATCCCTCCCCGGAAACGCTCGATGAAGCGCCGCTCTCCGGGCATCTCCGCGGCGGCCGCTTCGAACTCCCGATCGAGCGTCTCAGCCGAGGGGAGCCCCATCCGTTCGGCGGCGGACATCGCCGCTTCGCCCAGCTCGAGTCCGTAGCCCAGTGAATCCAGCACGGCGGCGACCTTCGCCGCCGTGCGGAACTCGAGAAAACCGAGCTCCGGCGTGGCATGAAGCTCTCGCCGGACGGCGATCACATCGGCCGGTGGATTCAGCAGCGCCATTTTCCGGCCTCGTATGGGAGCAGGCGCTCGTAGCCGGTTTCGGTGATCAGGACCGGCTCGCCGACGTAGGCACATGTCTCGTGCTCGGGATCGGAAATGCCGATGAAATAGAAGAAGGTCATACCCGGCTGGGCCGGGGTCTCATCGGATACCTTGATCCGTCCTTCCTCGAGCCAGGTCGGGGGAAAGCCGATCCCGGTGCCATATCCCACGTGCCGGCCGGCGCGGGAGAACCCGCGTTCGCTCAGCTCGCCCTGGGCCAGCCGGGCGACATCGGCCAGGGAACGCCCCGGAGCCATCGCCTCGAAACCGGATTCCAGCGCGACCGACGCGGCCTCGTGCATGTCGGCGAGCGGTTTCGAAGGCTCGCCGATCACGTAGGTGCGAGCGGCCACCGCGTGGTATCTGGAGGCGGCCGCACCGATCTCGATCACCAGCGGTTCGCCGGGCATCACGGCACGTTCCGTGGCCGAACCATGGGTCTGGCTCATCGTGCGCGGACCGGAGGCGATCGGCGGATGGATCGCGGTCGGGCTGGCGCCGTCCCGGTACATCGCGTCCATCGAAGCCCCGAGCAGGTCGCATTCGCGCACTCCCGGCTCGATCATCGCTTCGGCCGCCTCGTAGGAACGGCGCAGGTGCCGTGCCGCCAGCCGGAACTTCTCGATCTCACCTTCGTCCTTGATCGCGCGGCGGGACGCGATCACGTCCGAGGCATCGACCAGCTCGACCTTGCCCGCGGCGGCTTCGCTCAGCTCCGACCAGTACCTGGCGAGCAGGGAGTGGCTTCTCAACTCGACCCCGACCTTCGTGCCACCGCCGGTGCCCATCAGACCGATCGCCATCTCCGCCGGGCTCTCGGCCTGATCGTCGGTCCAGACCCGCACGTCGTCGATAAACGGGCTCTGCTCGATCGAGAAGGCATCCGGGGCCCGGCAGATCGCGACCGGCGAACCACCGTCGGCGGGCAGGTAGACCGCCTGGAACACCCAGTAGCCGATCTGGTCGTACCCGAACAGGTAGAAGAGCGATTCCTGCGAGAAGAGCAGCAGGCCCGCGAGCCCGCGTTCGGCGCAGTCCCCGATCGCACGATCGATGCGGGCACGATGCACGTCCAGCCCGAACGGCGGCGGGTTCCAGAGCTCGCGGCTCATCCGACCACCTCCGTCTGGCGGCGGCCACCGAGGAACATGCGGCCGTCCCCGAAATCCTCGCCGAACAGAACCAGGTCGGCCTTCACACCGGTGGCGATCCGGCCCACCTGCGACAGACCGATCCGGGCCGCCGGGTTGCGGGTGAAGAGCGCGACCGCGGCGGCGGGCTCGAGAGTCCCGGACGCGATCGTCTCCTTCATCACCTCGAGCATGAGTCCCGGCCGGTGCCCGACGATCCGGCCGCTTTCGGCCTCGCGATGAGAACCGCCGGAATCGCTGGTCACGGTGATCCTCTCGGCCGCGACTCCGCCGTCGAGAAGGATCGCGATCGCCTCGGCAGCGGTGATCGTGCCCGGGAAGTAGTCGGGCCGGATGCAGGCGGTGAGATCGAGGTTGACCCCGATCCGTCCCATCTCCACGGCAGCCTCAGCCAGTTCACGGCTCCAGTTGACATGGGTGAGCGTCAGCACGGCGGGATCGATCAGATCCTGGGCGAGCGCGTCCTGGATCACCTCGAAACGCTGTCCGGCCTGCCCGACGTGAAGGTGGACCACCGGGGGCTTGCCCGCGGTGCGGGCACCGCGCTTGGCTTCGCTGACCGTGTGGACCAGCCTTCCCACCGAGGTGATGCCTCCGTCATGGTCGGCGATCGCGCCCTTCACACCTCTGACCTCGGGGATCAGGGCGACGTCGCGGCTCAGTTCCCCGGTGATCGTGGCCGGGGGCCAGGCGATCTCACCTGTGTACATGTGGGCTCCGAAACCCAGGGCCCGGAGGGTGCGAACCCGGCCGAGCAGCCCTTCGGGCCGTCTCGCGGTCGTGTCGTAGCCGAGGCAGCCGACCATCGTGCCGATCCCGGCCCTGACGAAATCGGCGGGATCGATCGGCTCGCAATGGGTTTCCGGTCCGCCCCATCCGCCGCCGCCGACCGGATGGCAATGGATGTCGACCAGCGCGGGAGTGAGGGTCCGTCCCGCACCGTCGATCTCGGTCAGTTCGCGGGAAGGGAGGTCGAATGGCGCCTCGGGGTCGAGGATCGCGAGGATCCTGCCGTCGGCCAAGACGACGTCGCGCTTGCCGAGATCGTCGGGCGCGAGCACATGCGCGCCCCGAACCCGGACAACAGGTTGCTCTGGTGAATCGGTGGTCTCGATGCCCATCAGATCTGAGGAACCCCGATCCGCTCCAGGTACTTCTGGTACTCGACCAGGGGCACGTCCTCGGGACGCACGTAGAGGATCATCCGGGCCTTCAGCGGCGGCAGCAGCCAGGGACGCTGGCTCTCGACGATCTCACGGTCCTGCTCCTTGATCTCGTGGTTGAACTCCTCGAAAGCCTGATCCCTGGCCGGATCCTTGTCGTAGTCGCGGGCGAGCTGACAGAAGTTCCGGGTCAGGTCGTGGCGGATCGGCATGTAGGCGTTGAAGGTCACCGAGACTCCCTCCGCCCCGGTGATCACGTTGGTCATCGTGTTGACCGTGGCCACGTTGTAGAACTCGGCGGGAACGGTCTCGGTCGAGTCGGTCTCGACATCCTCGCCGGTCGACATCGGGTTGGCCGGCATCTGGGTGCGGTAGCGGGAGACGAGTACTCCGTTCTCGTCGACGGTCACCGGATCGTCGGTGAGACGTTCGGGCATGGTCGGCTGTCCGGCGACACCGAGGATGCCCGGATGGACCCAGGAGAAATGGGTGTCGTCGAGGGCGGCCATGACCAGCCTCGGCATGCTGGCCTTCCAGTCTTCGCTGACCGAGATCGGGGCCTTGTGAAAGTTCTCGTCGTCGAACTGCGGGTATTCCGGGAGCTTCGCGTCGGACTCGGGATCGAGGCAAACCCAGACCAGGCCGTAGCGGACCTGGCAGGGGAACTTCTCGACCCGTGCCTGGGACGGGATCTTCTCGGTTTCGCGCAGGGGAATGTGGACGCAGCGGCCGGTCCCGTCGTACTCCCATCCGTGGTACTTACAGCGGAGTGTCTCGCCGTTGATCACTTCGCCCAGCGAGAGGGCCGCGCCGAGGTGACGGCATACGTTCTCCATCGCCACGAGCTCGCCGCCGAGCCTCACGATCACCAGCGGACGCTCGAGCAGGACGACCCCGAACGGGCCGTCGCCGATCTCGTCGATCCGGGCCACCGGATGCCAGAAGGGCTTCAGGCCCTCGTAGTACTCGGAGATCGCCTCCTCGTTCGGCTTCGATGCTGGAATCGTCTCGGACATCTCGTTACCTCTCAATTGCTTTCGATTAGGCCGAGATCGAGATCGATCTCCGCCTGCCATTTGTCACACCGGCCCTGAAGCACGTCCTCGACCTCGACCGGACCGCCGGCCACCGAGGACTCGAGCAGCGCTATCGCCGCCGCCAGCGCTGTGAGCGCTGTGTCCCCGTCCACCTCGGGCCGGCCGCCGCTCAACGCCGCCCGGGCGAAATCGACGATCCCGGTCGCGACCCCGTACCGGATCGGATCGGCGATCTCGAGATCCAGCCGGTCGGGCCGGAAGGTGCCCTGTGGCAGCAGCGATTCACGCTCGTCGTATCCGAGGCCCGCGACGTACTCGGCGGTGACCTCCGACAATGGGCGGCTGGGGCCTTCGTCGGGAACCAGTTCGCCGTCCTGCCAGGTTTCCCAGCAGCCGCTCGAGGCACTGCCGGTGCTGCCGACCGCGAACCGGCGGCCGACCTCCGCCCCGTGGCCCGCCATGGTCATGGTCACGTTGGCGATCACTCCGCCCTCGAGCTCGAACCGGGCGAAGCAGGTGTCCTCGCTGGTCACCTCGATCGAACCCCCGCCGGCCGAGGGAATCTCGCTCTCGTAGGTCCGGACCGTGGCGCTGACCCGTTCGATCGGGCCGAACCAGTAGCCGAGCAGATCGGCTTCGTGGACACCCATCTCGAGCGCGACCAGTGACCCGGACATCATGCGGTCGCGGTACCACTCGCCGCCACCGCTCGGGTGAAGCTTGCTGGCCGGCAGGACCAGCTCCGACGAGGTCCAGTAGGGCCGGCCGAGACCGCCCTCGGCGACCAGCGCCCGGAAGGCCCGGGCGGCCGGGACCCGGCGGAAGTTCTCGGAGACGGCGAGGGTCAGGCCACGCTCCTCGGCGGCCTCGATCATCAGCCTGGCCGCCCGGACCGTGAGCGCGATCGGCTTCTCGACGAACACGTGCCATCCCAGTTCGAAGGCCTCCAGCGCGGCCGTGTGATGGAAACGGGTGGGGATCGCAAGATCGACGGCGCCGATCCCGGCGGAGGCGGCCTCTTCGATCGAGCCGAATACCGGAACGTCCCGGCCGGTCGCCTCCTCGAAGCTCGCGCGGGCCGACTCGAGCCGTCCCGGGTCGCTGTCGCAGATCGCGTCGAGGCGAACCCAGCCCGTGCCGGCGCGCTCGAGTTCGGCGTAGGCCTTCAGGTGCCGGAGGCCCATGCCTCCGCAGCCGACCAGCCCGACCGAGAGGGTCTCACTCATCGTCACCCTCGGCGATCTCGGCCTCGTCGATGTCGCCGCCCAGATAGGTCGCCTGGATCCGGCTGTCGGCGGCCACTTCGTCGGCGGATCCCTCGATCACCATGTTGCCGAGATCGAGCACATAGGCCCGGCCGGCGATCTTCAGGGCCTCGCGGGCGTTCTGCTCGACCAGCAGAACCCCGGTGCCGGCGTCGGCGATCTCCGAGATGGTGTCGAGGATCAGGCTCGACATCTTCGGCGACAGTCCCAGCGAGGGTTCGTCGAAGGCGACGATCCGGGGACCGGTGACCAGGGCGCGGCCGACGGCGAGCATCTGCTGCTCCCCGCCGGAGAGGGTGCCGCCGAGCTGCTTGCGGCGCTCGCCGAGGACCGGGAATCGTTCGTAGACCTCGTTGATCCTCTGGTTGAGCAGCGCCCCTTCCTTTCTCGCGGAGTAGCCGCCGAGACGGAGGTTCTCCTCGACGCTGAGCGGAGCGAAGATCTTGCGGCCCTCGGGCACGTGCCTCAGCCCCATCTCGACCAGTTCGTGGGCCTCGACCCCGACCAGTGACCGGCCGTCGAGAACCACCGAGCCGCCGGAGGGAACCAGCAGGCCCGAGATCGCCCGCATCACGCTCGACTTGCCGGCGCCGTTGGCACCGAGCAGGGCGACAACCTCACCGGCCTCGACCTCGAACGAGATGCCGTGGACGACCTCGAGGTCGCCGTAGCTGACCTTCAGATCCTTGACCTCAAGCAGAGCCATCGTCATCTCCCTTCGATGCGGAACCAAGGTAGGCGTCGATCACCCGCTGGTCGCGCAGGACCGCGTCCGGCTTGCCGAGGGCGATCATGCGGCCCTGGTCGAGCACCGCGGCCCGGTCGCTGATCCGGGTGACCAGCGGCATGTCGTGTTCGATCAGCAGGATCCCGATGCCCCGATCGGCGATCGATCGCAGAATCTCGACCAGATCCCGCTTCTCGCTGGGGTTCATCCCGGCGGCGGGCTCGTCGAGGATCAGCAGTTCGGGATCGCTGGCGAGTGCCCGTGCGATCTCGATCCGGCGCCGGTCCGCGTACGAGAGTTCGGCCGGTGTGCGCAGCGCGGAATCGGCGATCCCGAGCTGGTCGAGCAGCGCCATCGCCCGCTCGACCGTCTCCGCCTGGTGGCGGCGTTCGCGGCGCGGACGGAGCAATGCGTCGACCACACCGAGATGGGCCGCCTGATACTCGCCCGCGATCACGTTGTCGATCGCCGAGAGCTGCGGGAAGAGCCGGATCGCCTGGAAGGTGCGGGCCACACCGTGCTTCGCGATGCGGTGCGGTTTCGTCCCGGTCAGCTTTTCGTCGCCGAGCCAGATCTCGCCGCTGGTCGGCTTCCTGACGCCGGTGATCGCGTTGACCAGGGTCGTCTTGCCGGCACCGTTCGGCCCGATCAGTCCGAGGACCTCTCCGGAACGCACGGTCAGCGAGACGTCGTCGAGCGCGGTCAGCCCGCCGAACTGCTGGGTCACCTTCTCGATGCGGAGCAGCGCCTCACCCCGCGCTACCCGCGGTTCCTTGCCCGGAAGCTCGACCGGTTCGGGCGGGCCCGGAGGTTCGGCCACGGTCGCCGTGTCACCGGAGCCGACCGCGTTCAGGGATGGCAGGGCCGCGGCGTCGGGTGAGACCCGCTCACCGATCAGCCCGCTCGGGCGGTACTTCACCATCACGATCACCAGGAGCGAGAAGATCAGCGTCCTGTACTCCTGAACCTCGCGCAGGATCTCGGGCAGCACCACGAAGATGGTCGCCGCGAGCAGCACTCCGCGCACGCTTCCGAGCCCGCCGAGCACCACGATCATCAGGATCTGGACGGAGACGAACAGCGTGAAGTTGGAGGGGTCGATCGCGACCGAGCGGCTGGCGAAGATCGCCCCCGCGACCGCGCCGATCGCGCCGCCCATGACGTAGGCCCCGATCTTCAGCCGCAGGGTCGGGATGCCGACGACCTCGGCCGCGAAGTCGTCGTCCCGGATCGCTCTCCAGGCACGGCCGATGTGGGATATCCCCAATCGGTTGACGAACGCGATCACCAGGCCGAGCAGCACCGCCGTAAGCAGGAGCTGCAGGTCCGGGGTGTCGAACTTGAAGCCGAACAGTTCGGGGTTGGGCAGCGGGTACAGGCCGCGTGACGCCCCGACGTACTGCCAGTTGTTGAAGGCGGTGCGCACGACCTCGCCGAAACCGATCGTGACGATCGCGAGATAGTCGGGCCGCAGGCGCAGCGTCGGGTAGCCGATCACGATGCCGGCCAGGCCGGTGACGATGATCGCGATCGGGATCGAGAGGAAGTAGTTCCACTCAAGATTGACCGTGAGGATCGCCGAGGTGTAGGCACCGATCGCGAAGAAGGCCGCGTAGCCCATGTCGAGCAGCCCGGCGTAGCCGAGCACGACGTTGAGCCCGAGGCCCATGGTCGCGTAGGTGGCGACGCTGATCGCGATGACCATCCAGTACGAGGAGCCGAGACCCATGAGGATCAGGGCGATGATCACCGTGAAGGAGACCGCCCCGAGGATCGAGGTCATCGCCATCCGGGCCTTCAGCGAGCCCGAGTTGAGCATTGAGTGTGCCGATGCGAGCGCGCTCATCAGGTGCTCTCCGCGACGCGTTCACCAAGCAGGCCGCGTGGCCGCAGGTACAGGACGAGGATCAGGGTTCCGAATATGAAGGCGTCGGACCAGGTGCCGGATAAATATCCCTGCACCCCGGCTTCCAGGACGCCGATTAAGAGTCCGCCGACCATCGCGCCGGCGACGTTGCCGATTCCGCCGACGACGGCGGCGGTGAAAGCCTTGAGGCCCAGCATGAATCCCATCTCGAATCCGATGCGCTGGTAATAGACACCGGAGAGCACTCCGGTCACGGCGGCGAGTGCCGCACCGATGCCGAAGGCGACCGCGATCAGGGCCTTGACGTTGATGCCCATGAGCCGGGCGGCGTCGTGGTCCACCGCCAGGGCCCGCATCGCCATGCCGGTCTGGGTGCGGTTGACGAAGTAGAGCATGCCGATCATGAGGCTGGCCGCGAGTCCGATGACGACCAGATCCATGCGGTTGACTGTGATGCCGAGCAGGTCGATCGATTCGGTGCTGATCGTGTAGGGCGGGTAGGCGCGATCACCCGCTCCGAAGACGCGTTTGATGATCTCCTGGAGCGCGAAGGCGACGCTCAGGGCCACGATCATGAATCCGAGCGGGTAGTTGATCAGCGACCGGTAGATGAACTTGAGCAGTCCGAGGGATATCAGCACGGTCGCGCTGATCGAGATGGCCGCCGCGATGGCGATCTGAGGAACCGGCGGCAGGTCGCCGACGGGAGTGCGGTCGAGCACGAACCAACCGATGAACGCGGCCACCATGACCAGATCGCCGTGGGCGAAGTTGATCAGGCGGACGATCCCGTAGACCATGGTGTAGCCGAGGGCCACCAGGGCGTAGAAGGAACCGACGGTGAGGCCGCTCACCAATGTCTGTAGGAGTGTGTCCATGTTCTGGTTCGGTTGTTTCGAGGAAGGAAACGGGCGGCCGGCATAGCCGGCCGGCCGCCCTGGTTCCTACTTGCCGCTTTCGCCCCAGGTTCCGTCTTCACCGACGGAGTACTCGGGCACGAAGTCGGTCCCGTCCGACCTCACTGCCAGGTATGGGAACGCGGTGCGGTCACCCTTTTCGTCGAACTTGATGGAGCCGGTGACTCCCTCGAGTTCGGTCGCCTTGAGTCGCTCGTTGAGCGCTTCGTGCGAGAGATCTGCGGGGTCTTCTTCGATCGCCGCGATCAGGGTCTTCATCGCGTCGTACTGGAAGACGCCGTACGGGCCCGGATCGTTGCCGAACTTCTCCTTGTAGTCGGCCCGGTACTGCTTGGCCTCCTTACCCTGGAGGAGCAAGGCGGTCGGGTAGGTGACGATCGAGAACCGGTCGTCGGTCACCGCGTCCGGGGCCAGCTCGCTCACGGTCGAGTTGATCGTCGAGGTGCCGCCGACCAGGTTGTAGTCGAGGCCGAGGCTGGACCACTGCCTGGCGATCGGACCGAACTCCGGGTAGAAGCCGGTGTAGAACAGCGTGTCGGCGCCTTCGCGCTCGACCCGGTCGAGCATCGCGCGGTAATCGTTGCTGCCCGGCTGGACGGCGTCGAAGTACACGATCTCGGGACCGCCGTTCTCTTCGATCTCCTTCTTCATGTTGTCGGCGACGGACACCGCGAACTCGGTGTTGTCATGGACGATCGCGACCTTTTCGCTGCCGACCACGTCGTTGAGGTAGGCAACGTCGGCCGGTGCCTCGAAGTCATCGCGGCCGATCAGGCGGACGATGTTCTCGAAGCCCGATTCGGTCACGTCCGGGTTGCTGGAGACGGAGACCACGAACGGCAGGTTGTCCGAGCGGCTGAAGACTTCCATCGCCGGCAGGGTCGCGTCGGAGCAGTAGCCACCGACCACGGCGACGACGTTGTCCTGAACCAGCTTCTCGGCAGCCTGAACACCCTGCTGGGCTTCACAGGCGTCGTCCGCCACGTTCAGCTCGATCTTGCGGCCGTCGATTCCACCGTCGGCGTTGACCGACTCGATCGCCATCTCGGAGGCGTTCTGGATGTCCTCACCGTCGGAGGCGACCGATCCACTCATCGGGGCCAGGATTCCGACCTTGATCGGGCCGGTTGAATTGTCACTGTCATCGCCGCCGCAGGCCGCGACCAGGACTGACACAGCAAACATCGCGACGATGGAGGCGATGATCGCCTTCCACGGCCGCTTGCCCTCGCGGGACGTACTCGGTGAACTCATTCAGGGTTCCTTTCAGGATGTGAACTGACTAGATCGGTGTCGACCCCCGTTGGGCCGACATCCGTGGCGCAGCCGGGCGAACCGAGAGGTTCGGTGCGTCCGGGCAGCGTCTTGGAGAAAAACCTCTTCTCGTCATCGAAGAACTCGATGAGCCTCGGGTCATCGAGATCTTCACTTCGGCGGATCGCCTGGTGGGGACACTCGGTTTCACAGGCACCGCAGTCGATGCATTCGTCGTGCTGGATGTAGAGCTTGCGCTCGCCTATGTAGATGCAGTCGACCGGGCAGGCGTCCAGACAGGACTGGTCCGTGCGGTCGATGCATTCTGGTCCGATTGTGAAAGTCATAAGTATCCGCGCCTGAATCCTGGATCCATTCGATGATCCTAGATTATTAAGCGGAGGAATGTCACACAGCTGTTCCGAGTGGGCGTGAAAACACAACCACCCAGTGCGTGATCTAGCGTCCTTTACCTAGTTATAGAGCCAAATTTGGCCGTATCTCGCAAGTTGCCCACCCCGCTGGGATTCGACGTTCTCGAGATGCGGGATCGATGATTCCCCGCGCTTCGGCCTCTTTGCCCGGAGTGAACAACCTCCGCTAAATCCTTTTTGCTCGGCCCGAGTTTCCATAACTCTAGCGCTCCGGCTCGCGAATCCCCGGGGTCACCGGGGCGCGAAAAAAGTGGACCGTGCATCCGTCTTCGAATCGAAGTCACCGGGCGTGGTCATCGAGTTCGGCTCGGGTAAGGCTAACCCGCGGCACCCGTAGTTTCCGCTTAAGGCTGCTTCCTTCCGGATCTGACCTGGTTCACGGGCTTGCGTCGCGCGGGACCTGACCGTCAACACCTCCCTCGGTGTTCTGACCCCAGTGGCCAGACCCTCGGAACGGAATTCGGCCTTGCTAAAGCGGATTGCAAGTGACAAGGCACCGCTACCTCCCCGCCTAGCACGGTCCG
>DATJUB010000053.1:0-45897 GCA_035502775.1 Solirubrobacterales bacterium
CGTGCCGATCGTCTCCACCCTGGCCTGATTCAGGCGGCTCGGAGCGAGATCATCAGATCGACGCTGCCCGAGTGCATCGTGATCCCGCCATCGGGGTGGATCATGCCGCCGCGATAGAGCTCACGGTTGAGGTTGAGCGACGAGACGTCCTCGCCACCGGAGACCAGGCGGACGAATATCGCCTCCTCGTCGGTCGGTTCGCCGCCGGTCAGTGAGTAGCCCGCTTCGAGCTTGCCGCCGAAAGCCGCGACCAGCTGTGGATTCTCGCCCGCGTCGAGCACATGGACGTCGACCGATTGGCCGACCATGGCGAGGATGGCGGCAAGGGCCTGATCGAAAGTCATCTCGGACAAGATCTCAAGGGTACTGCCCATCGGGTCCGGGCCGAACCCGAGCGAGGCTCAGCTTTCGGCGGTGGTCACCGCGGCCAGCAATGCCGCCGAAACGGTCGGCGCGAGCGCGGGCAGCTCGTCCAGCCGGTCCTCGACGATGGCCGAGAGCACGAGCTCGTTCGCGCCGCCGACCACCATCAGGGCCGCCGCGGGGGAGAGGGCCCCGACCCGCTCCTCTTCACTTTCGTCGACCAATCTCCGCAGGACGTCGGCGAAGCGGCGGTTGACGGCGTGGCGCATGCCGAGAGCGGCCGGGCCGGCGGCCAGCACTTCGAGGATGAAGGTGCGGGCGTGGATCTCGTCGCCGGCGATCCGTTCCAGGTAGGCCGTGGTCGCCGCCAGCACCAGTTCGTCGTAGGCCAGATCCTGGTCGGCCGCCTCGACGATCACGGCCATGACCGCGTCGGCCGAAGCTTCGTAGGCGGCCAGGAAGCAGTCCTCCTTGCCGGTGAACTGTGCGTAGAAGGTGGACTTGGAGACGTGGGCGGCATCGACGATGTCGTTGATGGTGACCGAGGCGTAGCCCCGGGCGGCCACGCATCCGACCAGGCCCTCCATGATCGAGGCGCGGACCGGCTCTTCTTGCGCTGGTTTCGGAGGCATGGAGTACTGTCTGGTACCGTATCAGTAACGTCTGGTACTGAAACGGAATCTCATGGGATCGCAGACCTCTGAACACCACCGCATCGCCATCGTCGGGACCGGCTTCTCCGGCATCGCGGCCGCGGTCGAACTGCGCCGGAAGGGCGAGACCGACCTCGTGCTCTACGAACGCTCGGGGGAGGTCGGTGGCACCTGGAGGGACAACGACTATCCGGGCTGTGCCTGCGACGTCCCCTCGCACCTCTACTCGTTCTCGTTCGCTCCCAACCCGAACTGGAGCCGGGCCTTCTCGCCACAGCCGGAGATCCGTGACTATCTGAGGCGCGTCGCCGACCAGTACGGGGTGACCCCTCTGGTCCGCACAGATCACAACCTGGTCGAAGCGGCCTGGGACGAGACGGCCGGCCTCTGGCGGCTCGAGACGAGCCGGGGCAGCCGCACCGCCGACATCCTGATCAGCGCGGTCGGCGGACTCAGCACGCCTTCGATCCCGGATATTCCCGGAGCGGAACTCTTCGACGGGCCGGCCTTCCACTCGGCCGAATGGGACCACGGGGTCGATCTGCGCGGGAAGTCGGTCGCGGTGATCGGGACCGGTGCCTCCGCCATCCAGTTCGTTCCCGAGATCCAGAAAGAGGTGGGTCAGCTGAACGTCTTCCAGCGCACGCCGCCCTGGATCATGCCCCGCCGTGACCGGCCGGTCACGGCACTGGAGCATCGCCTGTTCCGGAGGTTTCCACAGGTTCAGCGGACGGTCCGCGCCGCGATCTACTGGGCCCGGGAGCTGTTCGCCCTGCCGATGACCCGGCCGCGAATGGCCAGGAAAAGCGAGGAGATCGCCCGGCGGCACCTGCATCACCAGGTTTCCGATCCCGAGCTGCGGGCCAAGCTCACCCCCGGCTACGCGATCGGCTGTAAGCGCATCCTGCTCTCGAACCAGTACCTCCGCTCGCTGAGCGAACCCAACGTCGAACTGGTCACCACCGGGATCCGGGAGATCCGGGCCGACGGCATCGTGACCGAGGACGACACCCTGATGCCCGCCGACGTGATCATCCTCGGCACCGGCTTCAAGGTGTCCGACATGCCGATCGGAAACCAGATCAGGGGCCGGGACGGACGCTCCCTGCACGAGGTGTGGCAGGGCAGCCCCAACGCCCATCTGGGCACCACGGTCAACGGGTTCCCCAACTTCTTCATGCTGATGGGGCCGAACACCGGGCTCGGGCACACCTCGGTCACGATCATGATCGAGGCCCAGGTCGGCCTCGTGACCCAGGCCGTCGGCCTGATCGGGCCGGGACGGGCCGCGACGATCGAGCCGACCGCCGCGTCCATGGACGCCTGGCGCGAGGAGATCGACGAGCTCGGAAGGAACACGGTCTGGACCTCGGGCGGCTGCGACAGCTGGTACCTCGACCGCACCGGCAGGAACTCGACGCTCTGGCCGACCTTCGCCCACAGCTTCCGGCGACGGCTCTCCCGTCTGGAACCTGGTGAGTACCTGCTCGGGTCCCGGCCGGCCGCCGTCGAGACTCCCGTGGCAACGAAGGTAACCTGATGGCCGGAAAGCGAAATCCGCTGCTCGGAAAGACCGTGGTGGTCACCGGGGCCGCATCGGGGATCGGCCGTGCCCTCGCGGTCCGCCTTTCCCGGGCCGGGAGCCCGGTGGCGATCGCCGACGCCGATGGGGAGGGACTTTCCGAGACCGAGTCGCTGCTGGCCGGTCCGGTGCTCGCCCGCGAACTCGACGTCAGCGACCGTCAATCGATGCTGGCCTTCGCCGCCGCGGCCGCCGAGTGGACGCCCGCTCCCCTGGGCGCGGTGATCAACAACGCCGGGGTGGCTACCTCCCAGCCCTTCGCCGACGCGGCGGTCGAGGACGACGAGTGGGTCATGAACGTCAACTACGGTGGCGTGGTCAACGGATCCCACGCCTTCCTGCCGCTGCTCCTGGGGCAGGGGTCGGGAACCCTGGTCAACGTCTCCAGCGTCTTCGGTCTCTTCGGCTTCCCGAACCACACGGCCTACTGCGCCTCCAAGCACGCGGTACGCGGCTTCACCGAGGCGCTACGTGCAGAGCTTCGCGGCAGCGGGGTCGCCGCGGCCGTGGTTCACCCCGGCGGGGTCAAGACGAACATCGTCGCCAACTCCCGGTTCCATGTCGACGATGCCGGCAACCGGGACCGGGATGTCGCGGCCGAACGTTTCGCGGCACTCGCCAGGACCACTCCGGAGAAGGCCGCGCGGATCATCCATCGCGGCATAGAACGGGGCGACCCGCGCATCCGGATCGGTGCCGACGCGGTCGCGCTCGACCTGATGGTCCGGGTCGCCCCGGTCCGCTACGCCGATCTGATCGAGTGGTTCGTCCGCCGGACCGCCCGCTGATCCGAACCGGGGTGGGCGGTCAGGCCGGTACGGGGTCCGCGGTCGCCGCGAGCTCGTCCGAGAGCCGGGCGAGGACCGGGGCCAGTTCCTCGTCGGCCTCGGGTCCCCAGTCCGCGACCAGATCCTCCAGCACCTTGTGGCGAGCCTCGGCGAGATCATTCAGCTCGGCCCGGCCCTTGTCGGTGAGCTCGGCGTGATCGCCGGCGCCGAGCGTGATCAGGCCCTTCTCGGTGAGTCCGTTCCGAGCGGTCTCCAGCCTCCCCACGTCGGCCGAGTGTTTTTCGGCCAGAGCGTTCAGGTCGAGTTCGATCCCGCGCCGGAGGCGGCCCATCAGCCAGGTCTCGCCGACCGTGAGCCCCAGCCCGGAACGATCGGCGACCTGCTGGATCAGATCCTTGGTCTTCTCCCGCCCGATCATGACCGTCAGCTCCCGCACCGCCTCGTCGAGAGAGCGCGACGAACGCGGTGAAGCGAACGCCTCACCGATCCCAGCGGTCTCGACCGTCTTGCGCAGCGGTCTCTCCGGAATCAGCCAGGCCAGCAGGAAGGCGAAGGCGACAACCCCCGAGGCGGCCAGGAAGACCGTGGTCAGCGAGCTGGTGAAAGCGTCGATGTAGCCGTCCCGGACCATCGCCGGCAGATGCTTGATCTGTTCGGGATCGATCGATCCTCCACCGGCGTTGGACGGCGCCCCGGCCGGGAGCTTCGCCGCCAGTTCGGTCGCCAGCCGGTTGGCGAAGATCGCTCCCAGCACGGCGGTGCCCATCGAGCCGCCGATCGAGCGGAACAGGGTGGCCCCCGAGGTGGCCACACCGAGCTCGCTGTAGCTCACCGCGTTCTGTACCGCCAGCACCAGAACCTGCATCACGAGGCCGAGGCCGAATCCGAGGATCGCCATGTACAGGGCCATCGTGCCCGCACCGATCGAACTGTCGATGCCGGACAGCAGGTACAGGCCGAAGCAGGCGATCCCGGTGCCTAGGATCGGGAAGATGCGGTAACGGCCGATCCGGCTGATGATCTGTCCCGAGCCGATCGAGGCGATCAGGAGGCCGCCCATCAGGGGCAGCATCTGCAGCCCCGATTCGGTCGGGTCGAGGCCGCGCACCACCTGCTGGAAGAGGGGCAGATATGTGAGCGAACCGAACAGCGCGAAGCCGACCACGAACCCGAGGGCGCTGGTGACCACGAAGACCCGGTTGCGGAACAGGTGGGGCGGCAGGATCGGTTCCGGGGCGCGGCGTTCGGCGAAGCCGAAGGCGATCAGGGCCAGAACCCCGACTACTCCCATGCCGATGATCTCCGGGGAGGCCCAGTCGTACGTGGTTCCGCCGAGTGTGGTCAGCAGGACGATCGAGCTCAGGCCGATCGCCAGCAGGACGGTCCCGGCGTAGTCGATCGTGCGCTTGACGCTGTTCTGAACCTTGGGGAAGGTCAGGGCCAGAACGACCAGGGCGACCAGGCCGAGCGGGATGTTCACGTAGAAGATCCAGCGCCACGAGATATGGGTCGTGAAGAATCCGCCGATCAGCGGCCCGCCGATGCTGGCGACACCGAAGACCGCCCCGAACAGCCCCATGAAGCGGCCGCGCTCACGGGGTGAGACGACATCCCCGATCCCGGCCTGGGCGCTGACCATCAGGCCGCCTCCGCCGATGCCCTGGATGGCGCGGAAGGCGATCAGTTCGGTCATGCCGTTGGCCAGTCCGCAGAGCACCGAGCCGATGAGGAAGATCGTGAGTGCCGCCATGATCACAACGCGGCGGCCGTACATGTCGCCGAGCTTGCCGTAGAGCGGGGTGCCGATCGTCACCGCGAGCAGGTACGCGGTCACCACCCAGGAGATGTGATTCAGGCCGCCGAGCTCGCCGACGATGGTCGGCAGCGCGGTCGAGACGATCGTCTGGTCGAGAGCGGCCAGCAGCATCACCAGCATCAGGCCGCCGATCACGACCATGCGTCGTGGCTGCGGCTTCTCCTCTGCTTCGGTTTCGGTTTCGGCGGTCAAGGCGGCTGTGATTACGCTACTCCCCCGGCGATGTCGTTCGCCGCCACTACGCTCTGTGGGTGGAATCGATCCCCGTCATTCGGACTTCCAAGCGCCTGGCGCCGGCCTGTCTCGCCGCCTCCGTGGTGCTGCTCATGGTTCTTGTCGTCGTTCTGCCCAGCCGGTCGGCGGCGGCACCCTCCGGTTCGGATCAGCCGCGATTCGCGGGATCGATCGAGCGGCTCGACGCCGATCTGCGCGAGCGGATGACCGGAAAGTCATGGCGCCGGGGATGTCCGGTGCCGCTCGGGAACCTGCGCCTGCTCCGGGTCGCGCACTGGGGCTTCGACGGCAGCCGGATGCGCGGCTACCTGGTGGTCCACGCCGACGCGAGCCGGGAGATCATGGGAGTGATGCGGCGGCTCTTCGAGCGGCGATTCGCGATCCGGCGGATGCGCCTGGTCGATGCCTACGGCGCCGACGATCACCGCTCGATGAACGCCGACAACACCTCGGCCTTCAACTGCCGAGAGGTCTCGGGTCGGCCCGGGGTGTGGTCCCAGCATGCCTACGGGCGGGCGATCGACGTCAACCCGATCGAGAACCCGTACGTGACCACCACCGGGCATGTGTCACCCCCGGCGGGTGCTCCGTTCGCCGACCGGCGGCCACACCGAAAGGGCATGATCAACCGGCGGGGCGGTGTCGTGAAGGCTTTCGGACGGGCGGGCTGGGAGTGGGGCGGAAACTGGCCCGGCACCAAGGACTACCAGCATTTTTCGGCGACGGGCAGCTGACCGATCAGGCTAATGTCGGCTCATGGTTCGTGCCCAGTCACCGCACCCGCCGCAGATCCCGCCATCTGAGGAACTCGATCCGCTCGTGGCGCCACTCGCCCTGGGTCACGACGACACCTATTCCGAATTCCGGGCCGAAGACTGCTCCCTGCCGGGACAGGTCGCGAGAGGTATGAGCGTGGTCTCCGGCACCCTCGAGGGGGTCGGCCTGAGCGAGTCCACCTTCGACGCCGTCTACTTGAACGACCTCGCGCTCAAGCGGGTCGATCTGGCCAACACCCGGGCCGCCCGGGCCAATCTCACCCGGGTCAGCTTCGAGGGTGGCCGTCTCACTGGTCTCGCCCTGACCGATTCCGTGATCTACGACGTGGCTTTTCGCGGCTGCCGCCTGGACCTCTCATCGTTCGGCATGTCGCGTCTGAAAAGGGTGCTTTTCGAGGATTGCCACCTCGGCGGGATCAGCCTGCTCGACGCTCAGTGCGAATCGGTGGTCTTCCGTGACTGTCGGATGACCGAGTGCGATTTCAGGGGCGCTTCCCTGAAGGCCTGTGAATTTCAGCGTTGCGACCTGTCCGGCATCGAGGGCATCCAGAGCCTGCGCGGCGCCGCGATGGAGTGGACCGACATCATCGACATGGCCGGAACCTGGGCCGCGGCACTGGGAATCAAGGTAATCGAGCCCTAACCCAAGCCCACACCAAAGCTCCGGCAACGATTTCTAATGACAGTCATTAGAAATCGTTGCCGGAGCGGGTTTTTGAGGGTTCAGGTTGCCTGTGGGGCTGGTTGTGTTGTGATCGTTTCGGTGCTCGCCTTCGGCTTGCCCGGCACCAGCAGGGCGAGGAAGGCCCCGATGGTGAGGACCGCGACCGCTATCGGCAGGGCCGCGACGAGCCCGTCGTTGAAGGCCTGGGGGCTCTCGAATCCGCCGTTGGCGGCGAAGACCGAGGAGAGCACGGCGACACCCATCACGCCACCGATCTCGCGGATCGCGTTGGTCGACCCCGAGGCCTTGCCCTGTTCGCGTTCGCGAACCGACGACATGACCGAGGCGGCGGCGGTCGGGAAGACCAGGGCCATGCCGGTTCCGGCCATCATGAACGGCACGATCATCTGGCCGAAGGCCGTGTCGGGAGCCGAGATCGCCGCGATCCAGGCCAGGCCTCCGGCCTGAAGGAGCAGGCCGGTGAACATCAGCGGCCTGGTGCCGATCCGGTCGCTGAGCGCGCCGGCGATCGGCGCGACGAACATCGGCATCACGGTCCACGGCAGGGTGCGGAGCCCGGCTTCGAGCGGTCCGAATCCCTGGGCGGTCTGGAAGAACTGGCTCAGCAGGAAGATCGCGCCGAAGGTGCCGAAGAACATCGAGAAGGAGAGGCCGTTGGTCGCGCTGAAAGCCCGCGACTTGAAGAACCTCATCGGCAGCATCGGCTCCCGGGCACGGAGCTCCCAGGCGACGAAGGCCGCCAGGAGAAGCAGGCCGATACCGATCGAGGCCACGATCGGGGCGCTGGTCCAGCCCATCGACTCACCGCGGATGATTCCCAGGGTGATGCCGAACAGGCCGCCGCCGACCAGTCCCAGTCCGGGCAGGTCGAGGGACTTGTCGGGACCGGTCGACTCCGGCAGATGCCGCAGCGCGAGGGGCAGGAGGATCAGCCCGACCGGCACGTTGATCCAGAAGATCCATTGCCACGAGATCCCTTCTACGACGGCACCGCCGAGCAGCGGGCCGAGGGCGACTCCGAGACCGCTGATCCCGCCCCAGATACCGAGGGCGGCACCGCGCTTCTCCGGCGGGAAGGCGCCGGAGACGAGAGTGAGGGTGAGCGGGGTGACGATCGCTGCACCGGCACCCTGCAGAGCACGGGCGGCGATCAGCGCGTCGAGGCTGGGCGCGAGAGCCGCGGCGGCGCTGGCGACGGTGAACAGTCCGACCCCGATCGTGAACATCCGTCGTCTGCCGAACCGGTCCCCGAGCGCGGCACCGGTGATCAGCAGCACGGCGAAGGTCAGCGTGTAGGCGTTGACCGTCCATTCCAGAGTCTCGATCGTCCCGCCGAGATCGGCCCGGATCGAGGGCAGTGCCACGCCGACGATCAGGTTGTCGAGGGCGGTCATGAAGAGCGCCGCTCCGGTTATCGCGAGCGTCCAGACGGCGCTCCGGTTTTTCTTGGCCGGCATGTCGGCCCCCTTTCGATCTGCGCGACTGGACGAGCCCACGCTGTGTGATTGCTTACTCACTTTTGATGCCAAACGATTGTGTGTGATCGGTTACTCACAAAAAGGTCCTTTGAAAAGCGGCCTCAGGCCGCGTGGTTCGAAACTGTGTCGTTCAAGTCAGGGAATCGGGGTGAACGAGCAGTCCCCCTCGAAGTCGGCCAGGGTCTTGGCCCACGGCTGATCGAGCTCGTTGGCCCCGATCGCGGTCATCACGTTGATCAGCATGCCCCCGGCGAACCAGACCTTCAGCTCCTCGGGAGAGGCGTTCGTCCGTTCGGCCGCGACCGCGTACAGGCCGGCGAAGTTCTCGCGCATCGCCTCGCGGACCGCGGGGATCGAGCTGGAGATCGCCTGGGCGTGGAGCTGGACGAGAAGCATCTCGCGGTTGTTCAGGACGAGTTCCCCGTAGGCCTCGCCCATCACCTCGAGCGGGTCGAGGCCGTCCGCGTCGGCCCTGTCGGCGGCCTCGGTGAAGCTGTCGTGCATCACCTTGCAGGAACGGTCGATGGCGGCGACGAAGAGCTCTTCCTTGGTCGGGAAGAGGCGGAACAGGTAGGCCTGTGAGATCCCGGCCCGCTTCGCGATCTCGGTGGTCGGGGCTCCGTGGTAGCCCTTCTCGGCGAATACCGGAACCGCGGCACGGATCAGCGTCTCACGCCGTTCCTCGGCGGTCGAAAGCGTGCGGGTCTTCTCGGCGGCCTTGCTCATAAGGAGTGAGTATCCACTCACTCACATCAAATGTCAAGCCCGAATTCCCGCGCCGGGGGTTCTGTCGACTCTTTGCCCGCAAATGGCGGGGCGATCGTGCGACAGAACCCTTCGTGCCGTGGGATCTGGCTCAGCTCTTGGCGTTGGGTGGGTCCTTGAATGTCGTGGGTCGGCCCAGGCTGATGGTGAAGGGGTCCTCGTTCTCGACGTGGATCCGAAGGCGAACGGCCCTGCGGCCGGTCACCCGGATGCCGCCGGGCCAGACCGTCCGGTACCTGTCCTCGCATGGACGGAACTGGACCTTGTCGAAGCCCCTGCCCCCGGCCAGCGCGCCGGCGTCGGCGCCGTAGACCAGCTCCACCCTGCCGACCTGGCTGGGGACCACCGAGATCGCGGCCTTGTGATGCCCTTCGACCAGCACGGGCATCTTCGCCGTGAAGGTACTCCTGGACTCCTTGGTCATCCGCGAGAGCGGCCGCCTGCCGATACCGACCACATCCGCCGGAATCGAGCTTTCGCGCCACTCGGGAGAGCCCTGTCCAGCCGAGGCATCCTCGCAGTCCACGACCCGCTTGCTCAGGGCCACCCCGCCCGCGTCCGTAGATTCGGTGTCACCGCCGGGAGACGAGACCAGGGCGAGCACGGCGACGCCCACAGCCGCCAGCAGCACCCGCAGCCAGATCTTCACCGAATCGCTCACCCGAGGATCGTACGGGCTGGTTCGCCCATAAAAGAAGCCCCGGCGTTTGCCGGGGCTTCTGTGAATCGGATGGTGATCGGCCGATCAGCCGCAGCCGGTGTTGTTTCCGCAGCTGGAGCAGGTGTAGCAGGAGCCCGTGCGCTGCATCATTCCTCCGCACTGATCACAGGCCGGGCCGAGCTCGGCGGCTCCGCTGGAGACCCTGATCCTGGCCGGGATCACCGGGACATCGTCGGTCAGGGCCGTGCCGGCCGGGACCGCGGTGCCGCCGGTGTCGGCCACCGGCTCGGATCCGTGTCCGTTGCCGTTGCCATTCCCGTTGCCGTTGCCGTTGCTGCCGGAACCGTTGCCGAGGTTGATGCCGTTGTGCTCGGCTTCCTTCCGGTTGCGGACCTCCTGGGTCATGATGCCCTGATCCTCGAGGAAGTCGGGATCATCGATGAACTGCGAGGCGAGCCAGCGCATGATGTAGTCCGGCATCGACTTGGCGAACGGGATCTCCGGGTTGCCGGTGACACCCTCCGGGTCGAAGCGCATGTAGCTGAACTTGTTGACGAACACCTCGAGCGGCACGCCGTACTGCAGGCCGAGGGAGATCGCGGTGGCGAAGGCATTCATCATGCCCCGCATCGTCGAGCCCTCCTTGCCGATGTCGGTGAGGAAGATCTCCCCGACCGAATCGTCGTTGTACTTGCCAGCGGTGATGTAGCCCTCGTGTCCTCCGACCGAGAACTTGTGGGTGACCGACTGGCGGGTCTTCGGCATGCGCTGGCGGACCGGACCGGCCGGGGCGGGAGTCTCCTCCGCGTCCTTGCCCTTCTCGTCCTGGGCGTCGGTGCGCAGCGCCTGGGCGGTCTTCGAGCCGTCGCGGTAGATCGCGAGGGCCTTCAGGCCGCCTTCCCAGCCGCGGGTGTAGGCCTCGGTGATGTCCTCGATGGTCGCCGAGTTCGGCATGTTGACCGTCTTCGAGATCGCACCGGAGAGGAACGGCTGGGTCGCCGCCATCATGTCGATGTGGCCCATGTGGGAGATCGCCCGCTCGCCGACCGCCACATCGAAGATCGCGAGATGCTCCTGCTTCAGGCCGGGAGCGCCGACGATCGTGTTGTTCTCGTTGATGTGGGCTTCGATCTGGGCGATGTCGGCCTCGGAGTACTCGAGGTTGCGCAGCGCCATCGGAACCGACTTGTTGACGATGGTCATGTTGCCGCCGCCGACCAGCTCCTTGAACTTGACCAGCGAGAAGTCCGGCTCGATGCCGGTCGTGTCGCAGTCCATCAGGAAGCTGATCGTGCCGGTCGGGGCCAGCACCGTCGCCTGGGCGTTGCGGTAGCCGTGCTGCTCGCCGGTCGCCACGGCCACGTCCCACTCGGTCCGGGCCGCGTTCAGCAGCTCGTCGTGGACTCCGGCCGAGTCGATCTCGTAGGACGCGTCGCGATGCATGCGCATCACGTTGTTGTGCGGCTCACGGTTCAGCTCGTAATGTTCGTACGGACCCATCGCGGCCGCGATCTCGGCCGAGCGGCGGTAGGCCCGTCCGGTCATCAGCGCGGTGATCGAGGCGGCGACGTTGCGGCCCTCGTCCGAGTCGTACGGCATGCCGTTCGACATCAGCAGCGCGCCGAGGTTGGCGTAACCCAGACCGAGCTGACGGAAGGCGTTGGCGTTGACGCCGATCTCCTCCGTCGGGTAGCTGGAGAAACCGACCGCGATCTCCTGGGCGAGGAAGACCGTGTCGACCACGGCGCTGAATCCCTCGGTGTCGAAGCTGCCGTCGTCGCGGCGGAACTTCATCAGGTTGATCGAGGCGAGGTTGCAGGCCGAGTTGTCGACATGCATGTACTCCGAGCACGGGTTCGAGGCGTTGATCCGGCCCGATTCCGGGCAGGTGTGCCACTTGTTGATGATCGTGTCGAACTGGACTCCAGGATCGGCACACTGCCAGGCGGCGTCGGCGATCTGGTTCATCAGGTCACGTGCCGGCAGCGCCTTGACCGACTCACCGGTGGTGCGGGCCAGAAGGTTCCACTCGGCGTCGTCGCGGCAGGCCTCCATGAACTCGTCGGAGATACGCACCGAGTTGTTCGCGTTCTGATACTGGATCGAGGTGAATCCCTCGCCGTCGATCGACATGTCGAAGCCGGCGTCGCGCAGGGCGGCGGCCTTCTTCTCCTCGTCGGCCTTGCACCAGATGAAGTGCTCGACGTCCGGATGATCGACGTCCAGCACGACCATCTTCGCCGCGCGGCGGGTCTTGCCGCCGGACTTGATCGTTCCCGCCCAGGAGTCGGCGCCGCGCATGAAGCTGACCGGACCGGAGGCGGTGCCGCCCTTCTTCAGGGGCTCCATCGAGCCGCGGATGTTGGAGAGGTTGATGCCGGAGCCGGAGCCGCCGCGGAAGATGTTGCCCTCCTTGGTGTTCCAGGCGAGGATCGATTCCATCGTGTCCTCGACGCTGAGGATGAAGCAGGCCGAGCACTGCGGCTTCTCCTCGAAGCCGACGTTGAACCAGACCGGAGAGTTGAAGGCCGCCTCCTGGTGGAGCAGGATCGCGGTGAGCTCCGCCTCGAACGCGTCGGCATCGGCGTCGGTGGCGAAGTACTCGCCTTCACGGCCCCATCCGGCGATCGTGCCGGCGACGCGGCCGATCATCTGCTTGACCGAGTTCTCGCGCTTGTCGGTGCCGAGCTGGCCCCGGAAATACTTCTGGGCGACGATGTTGGTCGCGTTCTGCGACCAGGTCCTCGGGAACTCGACCCCGCGCTGCTCGAAGGCGGGCTTGGCCGGGTCGCCGATCACGGCGTCGCGGATCTCCCACTCGACCTCATCGAACGGATGGACGCCCTCACGGGTGAGGCGGCGTTCGACGACGACGCCCTTGGGGTTGACTCGAGGTGACTCGGTTACGGACTGGGACATGCTCTCTCGCTCTCTCCTCGGTGCTGACTGCTGATCAGTACTGGATGCTGTGGTTCTTGAATTTTGGGTCTCGGGTTTGCTGCGGTCCTGCGGGTGACTCGTACTTCTCACTTCGGGTGCCTCTTCAGTTCTTGAAAATCTTCAGTTCTGTGATGGTGCGGCGTTCGGGTTCAAGCGGCGCAGTTCGGCCTGCATGTCTTCGACATCCAGTTGTCCGTAGACGGTGGCGAACTGCAGGTATGCCACCTGATCGATCTGTCGCAGTCCGTTGAGACAGAGTTCGCCGACACGGGCCGCCGTGATCTCCCCGCCGGATCGGACGGCCGCGGTCTCGATCCGGTTGACCAGGTCGTCGATCGCCTCGATCGGGACCGGCCGTTTGTGCGAGGCGCGCTCCAACCCTCCGCGCAGCTTGACGCGGTCGAAGGGTTGGCGCGAGCCGTCCCGCTTGCGGACGAAAAGGGATTGGAGTTCATACCGCTCGTAAGTCGTGAAGCGGTGTTCGCAGCTGGAGCATTGGCGCCTTCTTCGCACCGCCGCACCCTCCTCGGAGCCGCGACTCTCGAGAACTCGGCTTCCTTGATGTCCACATTTGGGGCAACGCACATAGGAAATTATACTAGGAATGGCGTCGGACACCTTCTTGACACGCTATATATAGCGTTTGACTTCAGGAATGTTTCCGGGTTTTGCGAGATATGGCTTTCCCGGGCCACTCCATGTGGAGGCCGAACCGGAGCGGGAGGCCGCGGCCGGCCCCCGGCGGACTGAGCGGCGGGACAGTGCCCCTGTACGATCCAGTTGTGAGCCAGGAAAACGAGAACGCCGGTGGGGGCCGCGGAAACGAAGAATCAGGTGCCCGTCGAGCGGCCGCGCTGGAGCGAGCGACAAACGCCCGCGACAACGCGCTCGAGAAGGCCACACAGGCCCGCGAGAACGCGGTCGAGATGGCGAGTCACGCCCGTGAGGTGACCGTCGACCGAGCCACCGCCGCCAAGGACGCGACCGTCGAGCGCGCCGGGATCGCCCGCGACGCCACGGTCGAGAAGGCCACCGCGATCAAGGACGCGACCGCCGAGAAGATCAAGGCGGTCAAGCCCAAGTTCCGGGGCGTCTCCCACGAATGGTCCTTCTTCCTCTGTCTCGGCCTCGGCATCTCGCTCCTGGTGATCGCCGACACCCCGCGGAAGCTGCTCGCGGTCGGCATCTACTCCGTTTCGCTCTGCGCCCTCTTCGGCACCAGCGCCCTCTACCACCGGGTCAACTGGAAGACCTCGAAGGCCCGCATGCTGATGCGGCGGCTGGATCACTCGATGATCTTCCTGCTGATCGCCGGCACCGTGACCCCCTTCTGCCTGCTCACCATGGAGGGCACCTGGGCCACCGCGATCCTGATCGCGGTCTGGACCGGCGCCGTCATCGGCATCATCATCGAGCTGATCTGGACCGGATCGCCGAAATGGGTCAGCGTGCTGGTCTATCTCGCGGTCGGCTGGATCGGGGCGATCGCCTTCCCCCAGATCGTCGGCACAGCAGGGATCGGCGCGGGACTGCTGATCGCCACCGGAGGGATCCTCTACACGCTCGGCGCGGTCGTCTACGCCACCCAGCGGCCCGATCCCAATCCCACGTACTTCGGTTACCACGAGGTCTTTCACGTTTTCGTCATCGGCGCCGCCGGAACCCACTTCGCGGCGATCGCCCTGTTCGCCCTCTGAGTTGAACCCGCCATGACCATGTTCGACCCGCCTGAATGGAGTTCGATCGCGGTCGGTCAGACCTGGACGCGGATCTATCAGGCCGGACCGCACCAGGCGACCGAGGCGGTCGTCTTCCTCCACGGCAATCCCGGCTCCGCCGCCGACTGGGTCGATCTGGTCGAAGAGGTCGGCGAGTTCAGCCGCGCGGTCGCGATCGAGCTGCCCGATTTCGGGCAGACCGTGGCCGCCCCCGGATTCGACCACACGCTCGACTCATACGCGAACTTTCTCGGTGACGCCCTGCGCACGCTCGGCATCAACCGGGTCCGGCTGGTCCTCCACGATTTCGGCGGACCGATCGGCCTGGTCTGGGCGATCCAGAATCTCGAGATGGTCGCCAGCGTCACGCTGATCGACACCGGGGTGCTCCCGGGCTACAGGTGGCATCGCGCCGCCCGTGCCTGGCAGACGCCCGGCGTGGGTGAGCTGGTCCAGGCGATCACCACCAGGGCGGTCTTCCGCCGGACGATCTCCAGTGCCGAGCCCCGCGGCCTGCCGCGCGAGTTCATCGACGGCATGTACGACAACTACGACCGCCGCACCAAGGCCGCCGTGCTCGCGCTCTACCGCGACGCCCGCAAGATCGGCCGTGATTCCGAGCTGCTGATCATGCCCCTGGCCGAGGCAGACCTGCCGGCCCTGGTCATCTGGGGCGCCCAGGATCCCTACCTGGGAGTCGAGTACGCCGAGCGCCAGAAGGAGGCCTTCCCCTCGGCGCGGGTCCACGTGCTGCCGGAGAGCGGCCACTGGCCGTTCATCGACGATCCGGCCGCGGTCAGCCGCCTGCTGGTCGAGTTCCTGCGCACCGCCGGGTAGCCGCGGATGGCCCGTGATCTCGACCCGGAACTCTGGGAGACGATCCAGGCGAGCGTTCCGATCTTCTGCGTGGATGTGCTGCCGATCCGGCCGGCCGTGGGGACGGAGGCCAGGGACGGTGGGATCGAACTGGGGCTGATCCTGAGGAACACCCCGGACCAGGGCAGCCGTTGGTGCACGATCGGCGGCCGGCTCGAGCTGGACGAGAGCATCGAAGCGGCCGTCTCGCGTGAGTTGGCCGCCGCGGTCGGTGATGGGCTCGAACCGATCGCCGGTCTGGCCGACCCCGAGCCCCTGATCGTCGAGTACGGACGCCGCCCGGCCCCTGGTGCCGCCTACGACCTGCGAAAGCACGCCGTCTCACTCACTCACCCCCGCTGGCTCGACGGCGAGCCGTCGGTCCGGGGCGAGGAGGCGGAGGCTTTTCGCTGGTGGCGTCTGCCGGACCTCGACGGTTCGGTGATGGGCTTCGGACAGGAGTCCCTGCTGCCGCGCATCGCCGAGGCCGTCGGTGCGGCATCCGGCGTCCGAGCCCGGTAGCGGCGGCTCGGCCGGCCATAGGATGGCCGCCATGACCAGCTCGCGTGGCAACCAGAACCTGTCCGGCAAGACCATCGTGATCTCGGGCGGGAGCCGCGGGATCGGCCTGGCGATCGCGCTGAAGGCCGCGGCCGACGGCGCCAACATCGCGCTGCTCGCCAAGACGGCCGAGCCCCACCCGAAGCTGGAGGGCACCGTATACACGGCGGCGCAGGAGATCGAGGCCGCGGGCGGTTCGGTCCTGCCGATCGTCGGAGACGTGAGGAACGACGACGACATCTCGGCCGCGATCGCCCAGACCGTCGACCGCTTCGGCGGGATCGACATCTGCGTGAACAACGCGAGCGCGATCAATCTCGCCGGGGTCGACGACCTCCAGATGAAGGCCTACGACCTGATGCAGGACATCAATGTGCGTGGCACCTTCGCGCTCAGCAAGGCCTGCGTGCCGCATCTGAGAAAGAGTGAGAACGGCCACATCCTGACCCTCTCACCGCCGATCACGCTGGAACCGAAATGGCTGGCGCCGCACACCGCCTACACGATCGCCAAGTACGGCATGACCTTGAGCGCGCTCGGTCTGGCCGAGGAGCTGCGGGAGGCTGGGGTGGCCTCGAACGCGCTCTGGCCGCGGACGCTGGTCGCGACCGCGGCGGTGCAGAACCTGCTCGGCGGCGACGCGGCGATGAAGATGGCCCGCACCCCGGCGATCTACGCCGACGCCGCCTACGAGGTGCTCACCCGGGACAGCCGCGAGTTCACCGGCCAGGCCCTGCTCTGCGAAGACGTGCTCAAGGCGAGCGGGGTCACCGATTTCTCGCCCTACGCGGCCGACGGCGCCGGGGCCGAGCTCGCGGTCGACCTGTTCGTCGACTCGGTCGATCCGCGGTAGGGCTAGGCGGGCGGCAGCTCGCCGGCCTCGATCGCGGCTTTGACCGCGCAGCCCGGCTCGCTGTCGTGACCGCAGTCGCGGAACTTGCAGCCCTCGGCGAGCGCGGCGATCCGTTCGGCCCGCCCGTCCTCGACCTCGGCATCCTGGATCAGGACCCCGGGAGCGCGCAGGCCGGGAGTATCGATCAGCAGCGCCCCGCCGGGCAGGGTGAACAGCTCGCGGCTGGTGGTCGCGTGGCGCCCCCTGTGGTCGCTGCCGCGGATCTTCGCGGTCTTCTGGCGCTCACGCCCGAGCAGGGTGTTGGCCAGGGTGGACTTGCCGACTCCCGAGGCGCCGAGCATGACCACCGTCTCGGTGGCGTGCAGGCAGGTCTTCAGCCGGTCGAGGCCGACGCCGGACTTCGAGCTGTAGGCGACCACCTCGGAGCGTGGGCAGCGCTCCGCCGCCTCGGTCACGGCGGGCGTGGTGTCTTCGACCAGATCGGCCTTGGAGAGGGCGATCACGGTGCGGGCGCCCGAGCCTTCGGCCAGGGTCACCATGCGCGAGAGGCGCTCGATGTCGTGGTCCTTGTTCAGGGAGCTGACCACGATCACCACATCGACGTTGGTGGCGAGCACCTGGATCCGCTCCCGTTCGGCGTCCGCCCGGCGCGCGAGCGTGGTCCGGCGCGGCAGGATCTCCTGCACGGTGCCCTCCGGATCGGCGGCGACCCAGTCGCCGACGGCCGGCATCGCCGCGGCTTCGACCGGGCCCTGGAGCAGCCGCCCGGCCGGCTTGCCGAGCAGCGGGCCGTCCAGCGTCATCAGATCGACGATGTGGTTGCGGTGCAGGCCGATCACCCGGGCCGGCAGCAGGCCCCGGCGGTCGAGCTCATCCCAGGCGGACTGGTCCGCCGGTTTCCAGCCGAGTGCTTCCAGGCTGGCCGGCGTCTCGTCGACCGCGCCGGGGCCCTTTCCGCGGCCCCCGGTCGTCCCCGAATCGTTCGGGGTCGCGATGTGGGTCAGGCGCTCAGAGATGCTGTGGCGCTTACTTTCGCCGCTTCGATCAGGTCGAGCAGCTCGGATTCACGGTCTTCTTTGATCAGGTCGATCGGGTCGGGCCGGCCGTTGACGATGTTCTCGAAGAACTCCTTGCGATCCTGATAGGTCGGCAGGGTGCCCTTCGCCCATCCGCGGGCCTCGTTGAGGATGATCGCGAGCCGGGCGTACTCCTCACCGAAGATCTCGCTGATCTCGCGTTTCATGCGCTTGGCGAGCGCGGGGGAGGCCCCGGCGGTCGAGATCGCGATCGCGAGCGGCCCGGTCCGGACGATCGCCGGCAGGATGAAGTTGCAGAGCGGCGGCACGTCGACCACGTTGGCCAGCATCGCCCGCTTCTCGCCGTCGTAGTAGATCTCGATGTTGACCTCGGAGTCGTTCGTGGCGGCGATCACCATGAACTTGCCCTCCAGATCCTCCGGGCCGGCGTACTCCCGCTCGATCCACTCGATCGAGCCTTCGGCCGCCAGGTACCGGACCGCGTCACAGGCGTCGGGCGCGATCAGGACGACCTCGCCGTCGCAGGCCAGCAGGCCCTCGATCTTCTCCAGCCCGATGTCCCCGCCACCGACGACCAGGCACTTGCGGCCGGTCAGCTTCAGGCAGGCGATGTAGAACGGCGTGTCCAGCATGTCCTTGACACATGTCTGATCGCAGAGCGGTTTCCGATACTGGCAGACGCACTCTTTCCCGGCGTAGGCTTGGGCTGGCATATATAGACAGTCTAGAGAGAGCGCAGTGTCAGCTTCAGGCCTTCGTCGAGGCTGGTGGTGGCGCTCCATCCCAGTTCCCGTCCCGCTCGCGCCGGATCGATCGCGATCCGTTTCACCTCGCCGGACTTCTTCGGGGCGAAGATCGGATCGAAGCCGCCGCCGTTCGGCGCCTGTTTCGCCAGGTCGCCGATCATGTCCAGAAGGCTGGTCTCGATGCCGGTGCCGATGTTGATCGCGCCCTCGACATCGGTCCGGGAGGCGGTCAGGACCGCATCGATCACGTCCTTTATGTAGACGAAGTCCCGGGTCTGGCTGCCGTCGCCGAAAACCGTCGGCTGCTTGCCCTCCTTCAGCAGTTCGCTGAAGATGGCGACCGCGCCCGCCTCGCCCTTGGGGTTCTGGCGGGGGCCGTAGACGTTGCCGAAGCGCAGCGCGACCGAGTTGAACATGTACATGCGGCGGTAGAGCTCGAGGTATTTCTCGCCGGCCAGCTTGCTCAGGCCATAGGGGCAGAGCGGAGCCAGTTCCGAGCTCTCGGCCGCGGGCAGCTCGAGACGGCTGCCCTCGCCGTAGATGGCGCCGCCGGTGGAGGCGAACACGAAGCGGTCGAGGCCGATCGCGAGACCCGCGTCCAGCAGGTTGACGGTGCCGACCACGTTCACGGAGGCGTCGAAGGAGGGCTCGTCGATCGAACGGCGGACCTCGCCCTGGGCGGCCAGATGGAAGATCGTGTTCGGGGCGGCCTCGGCGACCGTCGCCTTGACGAACTCGAGATCGCGGATGTCACCCTCGACCAGCCGGGCGCCGTTGGCCAGCGCGGACGCCAGGTTCTCACGGGATCCGGAGGACAGATCGTCGATGATCGTCACTTCGTCGCCGCGCTCGATCAGAGCGTCGCTGAGGTGGCTGCCGATGAATCCGGCGCCGCCTGTTACTAGTGTCTTCATGGCGATGAATACTAGGAGCAATCCCTAGGGATTGGCTGCCGGACGGGCCGGCATCTGTCAAGACTCCCCGACAGGCCCTGCTACTCTCGCCGAGCCAATGCGACTGATCATCACCGAGAAAAACAACTCAGCCGAGAAGATTGCCGACATCCTCTCAGGCGGAACCGCCAAGGAGAACAAGTCCTTCACCGTCCCCATCTTCAAATGGAGCGATGACGACGGCGATCACTCGGTCGTTGGCACCGGCGGACACGCGGTCGAGCGGGCCTTTCCGGAGGGCAAGGAGTACAAGCAGTGGAAGCTCGATCTGATCCACGGTCTGATCGACGCGCCCCTGATCACCCAGCCGACCGACGGCAAGAAGAACGTCGTCCGGGCGGTGCAGAAGGAAGCCAAGGCAGCCGACAAGCTGGTCATCGCGACCGACTTCGACCGTGAGGGCGAGCTGATCGGCCTCGAAGCCCTCGAGACCTGCCTCGAGGTGAACCCCGATCTCGAGCCGACCGTCAAGCGGGCCCGTTACTCGGCCCTGACGAAGGAAGAGATCGAAGGTGCTTTCGCCGATCTCGACGACCTCTCCTACCCGCTGGCCCATGCGGCCGCGGCCCGTCAGGACATCGATCTGATCTGGGGCGCCGCCTTCACCCGGGCCGTCTCGCTGGTCAGCAAGGCCTATGGCGCGAACTTCCTCTCGGTCGGCCGCGTCCAGAGCCCGACACTCGGCCTGATCGTCGAGCGGGAGCTGGAGCGGCGGGCCCACGTCTACAAGCCCTACTGGGAGCTGTACGCGAAGTTCGAGCATCCGAGCGGTGCCAGCTTCGAGACCCATCACGCCACCGACAAGTTCTGGGAGAAGCCGGAAGCCGACGCCGCGCTTGCCGCGACCACGAGCCCGGGTGTGGTCACCGCGGTCACTAAGCGCAAGAACTCGAGCCAGCCGCCGACGCCGTACAACACGAACTCCTTCCAGGTTGACGCGTCGAGCCGCCTCGGCATCACACCGAAGATGGCGATGAACTACGCCCAGGATCTCTACGACGACGGTTTCATCTCGTATCCGCGTACCGACAACACCCAGTACCCGGACTCGCTGCCGCTGGAGCGGACGATCGCCTCGCTGGTCAAGATCAAGGACTTTGCCGCCGCGGCACCCCTGCTGGACGCGCCGCTGAAGCCGACCAAGGGCAAGAAGTTCGATGCCGCCCACCCGCCGATCTACCCGACCCACGCCCTCTACCCGAGTGCTCTGGAAGGCCCCAAGGCCCGGGTATACGAACTGATCGTGCGCCGTTTCCTCGCCACCTTCGGCAGCCCTATGGTGACCGAGTCCACCCGCGCCGACATCGAGGCCGGCGGCGAGACCTACTTCGTACGCGGCAAGGTCGTGCTCGATCCCGGATACGCCGGGATCTACACCTATGCCCGTTCCTCCGACGAGGAGATCCCCGCGCTCGAAGAGGGCCAGAAACTCGAACTGGACGGCAAGCCGTGGCTGGTCGACAAGGAGACCCAGCCGCCGGCCCGTCTCTCGCAGGCCAAGCTTGTCCAGCTGATGGACGAGCAGGGCCTGGGTACGAAGGCGACCCGCCCCGACATCATCCAGAAGCTCTTCAGCCGCAAGTACGTGCGCAACAACCCGCCCGAGCCCACCGCGACCGGCATGGCGATGTACGAGGCGTTCAAGGAGTACGTGCCGGGCATGGCGACCTCCGAGATGACCGCCGAGCTCGAGGACGAGATGGACCAGATCGCCGAGACCAAGATGAGCAAGGACGAGGTCGTCGACGAGAGCCGCAAGCTCGCGCACACCACCTTCGACGACATCCAGAAGGGCGAAGAGGCCCTCTCGAAGATGATCTGGGCCGGCATGGACAAGGATCGGATCCTGGGCCCCTGCATCGTCTGCAAGGAGGCCGGCCGCACCAAGGAGGACGGCTCGCCGAACATGCTGCGCATCATCCGGGCCAAGAAGTCCGGCAAGTCCTTCGTCGGCTGCTCCGGCTGGAAGGCCGACGATCCGGAGGCCTGCGATCAGACCTTCCCGATGCCGCAGCCGAATTTCTACGAGGTCACGCCGTTCGAGGAGAACTGCACCGTCTGCCACCGCACCCCGCGTGTCTTGGTGAAGACCCGTGGCCGGGCCGGCCGCCCCTGGAAGCTCTGCTTCAACGACGACTGCCCGACCATGGTCGAGATGCGCGAGAAGAAGGCCGAGCGCCTCGCCGCGCAGGAAGCCAAGAAGAAGGCCGACGAGGCCGCGGGCAAGACCAAGGCGAAGAAGAAGCCGGCCAAGAAGGCCGCGGCGAAGAAGGCTCCCGCGAAGAAGCGGTCGAGGACCGTGGCCGCCTCGAAGTCGGCCGGACCCGATCTCGGTACCCGCCGGGTGAAGCGGGCCGGCGGCCGCACCGGTCCCGGCGCCAAAAAAGGCTGAGGACAGGGCGTGTTCATCACGCTCGAAGGGGTTGACGGCTCCGGCAAGACGACCCAGTCCGAGCTGCTGGTCGAGGCCCTGGGGTCGACCACCGTCCGTATCCGCGAACCCGGCGGCACCGATGCCGCCGAGCGGATCCGCTGGCTGCTGGCCGACCCGGAAACCCCGCTCGACCCGATGGCCGAGCTGCTGCTGTTCTGCGCGGCCCGGGCCGACCTGGTCGGCCAGGTGATCCGTCCCGCCCTCGACATGGGCAAGACCGTGGTCTGCGACCGTTTCGTCGATTCGACGATCGCCTATCAGGGGGTGGCGCGCGGTCTCGGAATCGTGCGTGTACGCGACCTCAACGACGCCGCGACCGACGGACTGGTGCCCGATCTGACCCTGCTGCTGCGGGTGGATCCGGCCAAGGGCCTCGGGCGGGCGCAGAGTGATGATCGTTTCGAGGCCGAGGGTCTGAGGTTTCAGGAGAAGGTGGCCGAGGCATACGAGGACATCGCCCGGCGGGAGCCGCACCGGGTCGTCGTGATCGACGGCGACGGCTCGCCCGAAGAGGTCCACGAACGGGTGATGGCCGCGGTCGAGCCGAGGCTCGGAAATTGAGCGCGATCACCGATGCCGCCACGCACCAGCCCAGGGTCGGCGTCACGCTGAGCGCGGCGGTCAGTGAAGGGCCTTCACACGCCTACCTGTTCAAAGGTCCGGCCGGTTCGGGCAAGCGCAGACTGGCCCGTGCCTTCGCGGCCGAGATCCTCGCGATCGGAAGCGACGATGCCGAGGAGACACGCCGCCGCGCCCTGCTCGACCCCTCGCCGCACCCCGACCTGGTCTGGCTGAAGCCGGTCGGCATGAGCCACGCGGTCGCCGACGTGCGTCAGCGGGTCATCCAGCAGGCACCGCTCAGTCCGTTCGAGGGAAGCAACCGGGTCTTCGTGCTGGAGGCGGCCGACGCGCTCAACGAAGAGAGCCAGAACGCGATGCTGAAGACCCTGGAGGAGCCGCCGGCCCACGCCCACCTGATCCTGCTCTCTTCGGAGTCCGAGGCGGTCCTGCCGACGGTCGCCTCGCGCTGCCAGACGATCGAGCTGGACGCGCTCTCCCAGGAGGTGATCGAGGCCGAGCTGGCCGAGCTCGCCGCCCCCGAACGGGCTCGTGCCGCGGCACGGCTCTCACGGGGGGATCTGGGACGGGCCCGCCTCCTGGCGCGCGAGCGCGGCCACCAGATCCGCGGCGCGGTCGAAACGATGATGGCCGCCGCCGCGGCCGACCGGCTGGGGGACGCACCCTGGCTGAAGGTCCTGGGCATGGCCAAGGACACCGGCGATCAGGCGGGCGAGCGGGTCGCTGCCGAGCTCGGCGGTGAGGTCAAGGAGGGCATCAAGCACACCAAGACCGAGATCGAGGAGGCGACCCGCCGGGCACAGCGCCGGGCCCGGACCGGGGTCCTCGACCTTTCACTCTCCCTGGCCGCCGCCTGGGCCCGGGACTGGGCCTCGGTGGTCAGCGGGGCACCGGAGCTGGTCTTCAACTCGGATCGTCTCGACGCGCTTCAGGAGCAGGCCGCCGGGATCTCCCTGGCGGCGGCACGGGGCTCGATCGAACTGATCGCCGACACCAGGCGCCGGTTCGATCTGAACGTGTCCGAGGAGCTGGCGCTCGAGGCGCTCTGCTTCCGGATCGCCCGGACTGTCAACCCGGCATAGCCGGGATCGGCTCCGCCCCGCCGCATGGCGGCCAGTCCGGCCTAGCCAGGCCTGGTCGACTCGTCTTCGCCCTCTTCGTCGATCGATTCGATCGCGCTCTGCTGGGCGAGCCGGGTGATCTGTTTCGCCTGGCGGGACGCGATCACGCTGAAGTTCAGCGACAGCCCGAGCAGGATCAGAAGGACCATCGAGAACAGTGCGATCGTCGCGTCGCGCACGCCCATCGCCTTGGCGATCAGCTCAAGCAGGTAGGGGAAGGCGGCACCGACCAGCATCGCCAGGCCGAGCAGGAACCAGACGATGCTGTACCGCTCGAGCAGGCGGTCGCGCCGGATCAGGTCGAGGATGAGCAGCATGAACAGCACCGCGAGGATCGCCGCGACGATCCGGGCCTGCGGTGTGAGGCGGACCACCGGCTCGGTAGCGGCCAGCAGCCAGGCGGTCATGATCCACCGCCGGGCTGGGATCCGCGGGGCCGGAGCTGGCCGACCAGCAGCACGATCAGGGTCTTGAAGATGTAGAAGGCCGAGCCGAGCGGGGTGATGAACGAGCTTCCCTGTGAGCGCGGCAGCATCCGCACGGGGACCTCCCTGACCGTGAGTCCCGCGCGGACCGCCTGCTGGAGGGACTCGACCTCGGCGAACTCGGACGAGTAGCGCTTCGCGAAAAGGCCCATCGCGCGGCGGTTCATGGCGCGCATGCCGCTGGTGGTGTCGGTGAAGCGCTGCCCGGTGGAGGTCGAGACGATCAGGCTGAAGAGCCGCTGGCCGGTGCGGCGGGCCCAGGGGGCGCGATAGCCGGAGGCCTCGGCGAACCGCGAACCGACGACCAGATCGGCCTGGCCCGACTCGATCTCCCCGATCAGCCGGGAGAGCTCCGCGGCCGGATGCTGGCCGTCCCCGTCCATCTGCCCGCAGATCTCGTAGCCGTTCGCCATGGCGAATATGTACCCGGTCTGGTGGGCGGAACCGACGCCCTGGTTGAACGGCAGCGAGGCGACCATCGCCCCGGCGGCACGAGCACGGGCCGCGGTGCGATCCCCGGAACCGTCATCGATCACCAGCAGGTGAGCGTCGGGAAGATGCTCCCGGGCATCCCCGATCACGGCCTCGATCGAGTCCTCCTCGTTCCAGGCGGGAATGAAAACGAGAGTCTTCATGCTGGGATTCTGGTCGATCGCCGCGAATTTGGGGGTGCGATCGGGTCGGCCTTCTGCTCTAGGGTGCCTCCTGTCATGAGGAATCGGCCCCCACGCCGCCGGCGTCGCCACATCGGAATGAGAGTCTGGCTTGCCGCCGGATTCGCTCTGGTGGGTGTGATCACGGCGACGATCATGTTCTATTTCGTCACCGATTCGAGCCAGGACGTGCTTTCCGAGCGTTCGACCGAGCTGGCCGTCGGACGCACCTTCCGGCTCGCTGACCGGGTGGGTGAGGAGGATGCCGATGTCGACACCGAGGTCCGGGCGGCCAACGGCGAGGGGTTCTCGGCCTGGTATTTCGATTCCAGCCGGGAACTGATCTCCCCGGCCGGATCCACCGACTCCTTCGATCACAACGAGAACTACCGGGACACGCTCGACCTGGCGCTGGACGGCTCCCGGGCGACCACCGAGATCGAAGGCGGCAAGGTCACCCTGGTCGGCGTGCCGGTCACCGACGAGAACGGTTTGAACGGGGCGGTGGTCGGCCGGTTCTCCCGCCCCGTCGTGCTTCGCAGCGCGCTCGACAAGCTGCGCTCGGACAGCCTGCGCAGCGCCCTGATCGCGGTGCTGGTCGCCAGCCTGCTCGGGGTCGGCATCGCGTCGCTGATCACGGTCAGGCTGAAACGTCTCGCCACCAAGGCCGACGATCTCGCTTCCGGCAATTTCGACGTGGCGCTGCCGACCGGCGGTGCCGACGAGATCGGCGATCTCGCCCGCTCGCTGGACTCGATGCGCCAGTCGCTGAAGGAGAACTTCGGCGTGCTCACCGCCGACCGCGACAAGCTCACCGCGATCTTCGACGGTCTCAACGACGCGGTCATGGTGGTCGACGACGACGGTCCGATCCGCTTCTACAACTCGGCCGCCACCGTGCTGCTGGACCAGGGCGGACTGCCGCCGGAGGCGATGCTGCCACAGATCAAACGGGCCTCGATCGAGGGTTTCGCGGCCCATCCCTCGCTGCGCATCGGTGACCGCGCGTACGCGATCCAGGCTCGGGCGCTCCCGGACGAGAAGGCGGTGCTGGTCGTGGTCCGGGACCGCACCAACGAGACCCGCAAGGAGTTCGCCGAGCGCGACTTCGTCAGCAACGCCGCACACGAGCTGCGCAATCCGCTCGCCGGTATCTCGGGTGCGATCGAGGTGCTTCAGTCCGGCGCCAAGGACGATCCGCCGGCCCGCGACCATTTCCTCAACCGTCTCTCGGCCGACGCCGAGCGCATGAGCCGCCTGACCCAGTCGCTGCTGACCCTCGCCCGGGTCGAGGCACTCGGGGCCGGCGAGGTCGAGGTGGTGGACGTCACCTCGGCCGCGAGGGACGTGAAGGCCGCGGTGGAGGTGCCGCCGGGACTAGAAGTCATCCTCGACGTGGAGAAGGATCTGGCCGCGAAGGGCGATCCGACCCTGCTCCGGCAGGTGCTGATCGGCCTCGTGACGAACGCCTTGAAAAACACGCCGCCCCCCGGCACCGTTACGGTTCGGGGCCGACGCATCGGTGATGCGGAGATGCTCCTCGAAGTGATTGACACTGGAACCGGAATCCCACAAGCAGAGGTCGACCGCGTTTTCGAGCGCTTCTACCGGCGATCCGAATCGCGTCGGCAGGAGGGGTTCGGCCTCGGTCTCGCGATCGCTCGTAGGATGGCCGACGTGATGGGCGGAGAGATGGGAGCCCATTCGGTCGAGGGCGAGGGCAGTACATTCTGGGTTCGCCTTCCCCTGATCGACCAGACCGAGACACCGATCGCATGAGCCGAAATTCATGAACAGCAATAACGCGGGACGTATCCTGATCGCCGACGACGAGCCCTCCGTGAGGGATTCCGTCGGCTATGCCCTGGCCCAGGAGGGCTTCCTGGTGACTCCGGCCGAGGACGGCACCGACGCCGAACAGAAGCTGGTCGGGGACTTCGATTTCGACCTGCTGATCCTCGACATCATGATGCCGGGCCGCAGTGGGCTCGATATCTGCCGCGAGGTCCGCTCCCGCTCGGCCGTGCCGATCATCATCCTCACCGCCAAGGACGCCGAGGTGGACAAGGTGGTCGGACTAGAGGTCGGTGCCGACGACTACGTCACCAAGCCCTTCTCGGTCCGTGAGCTGCTCGGCCGCGTCCGGGCCCAGCTCCGCCGCCGCGAGCTGGACCGCTCGCCGGCCCCGGAGGCTTCGCGGATCGTCGCCGGACCGGTCACGATCGATCTCGCCCGCCATGTGGTCACGGTCCATGGGCGCACGATCAGCCTGACCCGCTCCGAGTTCCAGCTGCTCCGCCTGCTGGCCGCCCGCCCGGGCGAGGTCTTCAAGCGCTCCCAGATCATGGAGGAGCTCTGGCAGACCGAGTTCGACGGTGACGAGCGTGCCTGCGACGTGCACATCTCGAATCTCCGCCAGAAGGTCGAAACCGACCCGCAGCGCCCCGAACTCGTGCTGACCGTGCGCGGCATCGGCTACAAGTTCAACGATTCATAAGACATCAAAATCGCTTCGCGACTTTGATGTCTTCGCTCTAGATCGGTCAGTCCGATAGGCGGACTACCCTGTCCGCATGACGGTCGTAGGCGATCTGTCGCTGCCCAAGCTCGATCTTTCCGACCCGGGATTGAAGGGCGAGCTATGGCACGCCGGCATGAGGTCGATGCTGGACAGCGGCGAGTGGATGGCCGAGGCGCCCCTGGCGACGGTGATCCTCGATCGTGAGGCGGGCGAGTTCTTTCTCCGCAGCAAATCCGCGGTGTTCCCCGGGCTGCTGCTCGCCCAGATCTTCGGGATCGAGGACGGCCCGCTCTACGAACAGATCGTCAACAACATCATCAATGTCAACGGTGAGACCCACCGGCGGCTTCGCGGGCTGGTCAACCCGTCGCTCTCGCCGAGGGCCGCGGCAACCTACCGTCCGGCGATGCGCGAGTTCCTCGAAGCGCTCTGGGGCGATATCGAAGGCCGGGAGGAGTTCGATTTCGTCGAAGCCTTCGCGAGGCCGTACCCGTCGCTGACGATCTCACGGGTGATGGGAGCGCCGCCGCGGGACGCGCCGAGGCTTCACGACTGGTCGATGTGGATCCAGCGGCAGTTCGATCCGATCGCCCTGACCGACCCCGAGGCCGTCGCGGTGATCCAGGAAAAGGTCGGGGAGTTCTACGCCTGGGTCCGGCCGATGATCGAGCACCGGCGTGAAACGCCGTCGAAGGATCTGATCTCGTCGCTGATCGCAACGGAGGAGGAGGGTGAACGGCTCTCCGACGTCGAGCTCGAGAACCTGGTGCTCAACATCCTGGTCGGCGGTGTGGACACCACCCAGAACCAGCTCGCCCACGCGATCCGCCTGCTGGCCGAGAATCCCGAGCAGTGGGAGGCGCTGCGAGCCGATCCCGAAGGGCTCGCGCCCCGGGCGGCGATGGAGGCATTGAGGTTCGAGCCGATCACCCCGTTCACGGCCCGGCAGCTGATGGAGGAGGTGAGCTACCGGGACGTGACCTTTCCCGAGGGCACGGTGATCATGGTCTGCGCCTACACCGGCAACCGGGATCCCGAGGCGTTCGCGGAGCCGATGGAGTTCGACATCACCACCGACCGGGAGAAGGCCCGGGTCCTCACTTTCGGTGCCGGTTTCCATTACTGCGTCGGAGCCAACCTGGCCAAGGCGGAGCTGGAGGAGGGGCTGCGGTTCTTCGCCGAGCGGATCGAAACCGTGGAGCTGGCCGGAAGGCCGGAACTTCAGACCGTGAGCGGGATCTACGGCATCGATTCGCTGCCGATCCGGATCTCGCGATCGGCCGGAGCCTGAAACGAGGCTGAGACAACGCAACTCTGTGCTGCGGAGGGGTTTTGGGGTTCATGAGTCCGACGGCTCGTCAATTCCAAGGGAGATGGCAATGAATGTCCGTTCGAAGCTTTCCGTGGTCCCGTTCGCTCTGCTGCTGATCGTGCTTTTCGCTTTTCCGCTGATCAAGTCGGCCGCGGCCGGGACGGGACCGACCCGAACCCTGAGCTGGGGAGCCAACTACGACACCCAGCTCGGCATCGGCACCGACGATGAGACCAGGGCGCCCGTGGTGGTCCACGGGTCGGGCGATCTCCGCTCGCTCTCGGCCACCGCGGGACAGGCGATGGCGATCGGGCCGAACGGCCGGGCGATGGCCTGGGGCGACGATGGGCGAGGGCAGGCCTCGGGCAGATACGACGATTGCTGCAACACGAGCGTGACCGCTCCGCTGAGCCTGAGAGTGAGGGCGAAGGCGGTGGCCGCCGGAAACGGTTTCAGCTACGCGGTCCGGCGGGACGGCAGCGTGGTCAGCTGGGGCGACTACAAGGATGGATTCAGGGTCGTCAGGGGCATCCGGAACGTTCGCTCGCTCGCCGCCGGAACCAATCACCTGCTCGCCCTGATGAAGGACGGCACCGTGAAGTCCTGGGGCGGGAACAGCTGGGGCCAGCTCGGGACCGGAGACACCAAATCTCTGAAGCGTGCGCGGAAGGTCGCGGGCCTGAGCGGCGTCAAGGCGATTGCGGCGGGAGGCGATCAGAGTCTTGCCCTGATGAGCGATGGCACCGTGAAGCGGTGGGGTGGTGTCGCGGCCACCGGTTTTTCCGGAACGAGGATTCTCGTGCCGACCAAGGTCACCGGAATTGCCCCTGCGACCGCGATCAGCTCCGGCCAATGGCACAGCCTCGTGCTCTCGGCCGATGGTTCCGTATGGGCATGGGGGTTCAACGGGTCGGGCATGCTCGGTGACGGCACCCAGATCGAAAGCACCGACCCGGTGCGGGTCGTGGGAATATCCGACGCGACGGCGATCTCCGCCGGCGCGGCCCACAGCCTCGCCCTGCTCGCAGATGGAACCGTCCGTGCCTGGGGCGCGAACGAAGCCGGCCAGCTGGGAGACGGGACGCTCGGGAACTCGGCAACCCCCGTTCAGGTGATGGCGCTCAAGGGGGTCATTTCGATCGAGGCCGGCGACGGTTCGAGCTACGCGACTCAGAAGCGGTCCGAACCGGTGGCCACGGTCAAGCTGAAGGTTGATCCGGCGACCGAGTATTCGCAGCAGGTTCACGGCAGCGGCGTGGGATACACGACCCTCGCGAAACAGCGGTACCCGGTCGGAGCCGAGGTCCGCTACTTCGCCGAACCGGACGCACGCTACGCGCTGTTCACCGGCTGGTCGGGGATCTGCTCGGGCACCGCGGACTGCGTCGCGACGGTCGCCGGTGATTCGACCGTGTCATGGAGCTATCGCCTGCTTGACGAGTACCGGGTCGCTCCGGACACCGACGTGCGGTTGAAGTACGTCCGGTCCACGGAACGGCTGGCGCGCTTCACCTTCGAAGCGAAGGTTCCCCCGGGGGCGGCCGGCACCGGTTTCGACTGTCGCCTGATCGAGCTTTCCCCGGCGGGCGAGGAGCCGGAGTTCACGGCCTGCCGGAAGGGAAATTTCGCGATCAAGGGCTACAGGAACCTGAGGCCGGGCCGCTACGCGTTCGAGGTGCGGGCCACCAACAAGTTCGGAGCCGATCCGAGCCCGGAGCGGGTCGTTTTCAAGATCAAGTCCGCGTGACGATCAATAGGGTGGTCCGATGATCAGGGGAAAGAGTTTCGTTGCCGGGAGCATCGTCGTCGCGTCATTTCTTCTTGGCGGTGGTTGGACCGCGACTGCGGCTGCGGCCGAAAACGGATCGGCAGATCCAGTCTCACCTCAGGCAAAGGTGGAGCGGGAAATCTCGACCAGGGATACCAGGGCTGGTTGGACGACGGATTCGGTTCATTGTAAGCGCGTCACCAGCCGGGACAGGGATGCTGGCCTGGGCAAATTGAAGGCTTTCAAGTGCCGGACCCGCTACGAATTCGGCGCCGACTCCTGGGATTGGGCGTACTGGCTTCCGAAGTTCGGGCACATCTCGATCATGGAATCGATTCGGTCCCCCTGGTACAACGGCGACTGGTATGTCGATTGTCGCCAGACGGAGAGCAAGGGGTTCTGCCTGAAGCTGGGCAAGCGCAAGATGCGGGGCTGTATGGATGCTCCCGACGACCGCGGCTACTGCTTCCGCGTCGTGTACGGCTACGTGAACCTGAATACCGGAAAGCCGCACAAGGGCTCCGATCCGACGGTCATCAGCACCAAGGCCGACGACCTGGGTCAGATAGTGGGCAGCGGAGGCTGCTATCCCCGCGACGGATTCATGCCGCCCTGCGCGCCTGACGTCCCGGTCACGGTCGGAACCGGCTCCTTTGACACCCGGACGGACACCCGGGTCCTCACTTTCGGCGAGGTCGTGGTCAAGGCCTCCGAGCTCGAGCCCGGTATCCCGGGAGCGGCCGAGGTTTCGGTTCAGGTGAAGCTCGATGGGGCCAACGCGGGAGCCGAGCGTACGGTTCAGCTCACCGGTGATGATCGGATCGAGATTCCCTTCGAACAACGGTTTTTCCTCGCGGAGGGAGTCCACGAAGTATCCGTCGAGATCAGCGGCCAAGGGTTCGATCACGTCAACGTGAGTGGAGAGTCCGCCCGGCTGAAGGTGTTCGCCGCGCGCATCAAGAAGTAGTTCGAGCTGCGCGCGTGGCGCGGTGGCTTCAGAGTTCCGGACTGTGGATCACGAGTACGGCGGTGCGCGCGTAGTGCAGCACGTGCTGGCTCACGCTGCCGAGCAGTGAGCCGACCCGGCCGACTCCTCTCGCGCCGACGATGATCGCGTCGTAGTTCTCTGATTCGGCCTGGGACACGATTTCCGGTCCGGGTCTCCCGAAGCGGTGGATGCTCGTGACGGCGACGTCATCCGGCATGCGGGAGATCGCCGACTCGAGGGTCCTGCGGGTCGCCTGATGCGCCTCGTCCTGGAGGTTCACCGAAGCGGCGCTGGCCGACCAAGACGCGATCGAGGCCGACTTGTCGGGTTCCACGGCGACGAGGGTGATCTTCGCGTTGTCCCGGCGGGCCAGGGTGATTCCGGCCGAGAGAGCCAGGTCGGACCCAGCCGAGCCGTCGATCGCCACCAGTACGCGGTGGAAGTGGAGTTCGTTGAGTTCGCCGTCCGACATTGACCGATCCTCGAGAGATTTCCAGGCTGCAAGCGGAATTTAGCAGCCGGCGAGTTGGGTTGGTTACTATTCGTAATAGGACTAACTACAGAAATTGGACTTAGCTCATGGCACTCCTTCTCGTACCACTCGATGACGCAATAGTTTTCCCCACGGTCAGCGCCAGCCTTCAGATCGATGTCGGCGAAGACGATCACGTGTTCCTGCTCCCCCGCCGTGAAGGCGAGTTCGAGCGGGTCGGGATCGTGGCCGAGGTGATCGAGCGCGGGCTCTCGCCCCGCGGCGAGCCGGTCGCCACCGTGGTCGGGATCCGGCGCGGTCTCGCCGGGGTCGCCTACTCCGACGAGAACGACCCGGACGCGCTGCGCATCGACGTCCAGGAGATCCATGACGGCCATCCCGAGGATGAGCACACCAAGGAGCTCGCCCGCGAGTATCGCGCGATCGTCGAGGAGATCCTCGAACTGCGCGGAGCGGACGGACGCATCGCCGCCTTCCTGCGCTCGGTCGAGGAGCCCGGTGCCCTGGCCGACACCGCCGGACTCAGCCCGGATCTGACGATCGATCAGAAGATCCGCCTGCTCGACACGGTCAACGTGACCGCACGCCTCGAGCTCGCGGTGGAACTGCAGCGCGAGCGCCTGGCCGAGCTCCAGGTCCGCAGCCGCATCCGCGACGACGTCGAGTCGGGTGCCCAGGCCCAGCAGCGCGAGTATTTCCTGCGCAAGCAGATGGACTCGATCCGCAAGGAACTGGGCGACGACGAGGCCAGCGTGATCGAGGAGTACGAAAAGAAGATCGCCGAGGCGGGCATGCCCGAGGACGTCGCCGAGCAGGCCGAGAAGGAACTGCGCCGCCTCGAACGCCAGGGTGAGCAGTCGAGCGAGAGCTCGATGATCCGCTCCTACCTGGATTGGCTGATCTCCGTGCCGTGGTCGGAACGTTCCGAGGGCAAGCTCGATCCGGTCGGCACCCGTGAGGTGCTGGATTCAGATCACGCCGGCCTCGACGACGTCAAGAAACGCATCACCGAGTTCGTCGCGGTGCGCAAGCTGCGCGCCGAGCGCGGGGTGGAGAAGGACAGCCGGGCCGACGGCGCGATCCTGACCCTGGTCGGGCCTCCGGGCACCGGCAAGACCTCGATCGGCGAGTCGGTCGCGAAGGCGCTCGGACGCGAGTTCGTCCGCATCTCGCTCGGAGGACTCCACGACGAGGCCGAGATCCGCGGCCACCGCCGCACCTACATCGGCGCCCTTCCGGGCCGCATCGTGCGTGCCCTCCGGGACGCGAAGACGATGAACCCGGTGATCCTGCTGGACGAGGTCGACAAGGTCGGCTCCGACTGGCGCGGCGATCCCTCCGCGGCGCTGCTCGAGGTGCTCGACCCGGCCCAGAACCACTCCTTCCGCGATCACTACCTGGACGTCGAGATCGATCTGTCCGAGGTCGTCTTCCTGGCGACCGCGAACCAGCTCGACCCGATCCCGGCACCGCTGCTGGACCGCATGGAGATCATCGCGTTCGACGGCTACACCACGGCCGAGAAGCTGGCGATCGCGCGGGGCTACCTGCTGCCGCGCCAGATCAAGCGAAACGGACTGGAGGCCGACGAGGTCGAGGTCAGCGACGAGATCCTGAACGCGCTGATCGCCGAGTACACCCGCGAGGCCGGGGTGCGGCAGCTCGAGCGCGAGCTCGGCAAGCTGCTGCGTTCGGCGGCCACACGGATCGCCTCGGAAGAGGTGGAACGTCCGCTGGTGCTCGACGATGCCGCCCTGCGCAAGGCCCTCGGCCGACAGAAGATCTTCCAGGAATCGGTCGAACGGACCGCGATCCCGGGAGTCTCCACCGGGCTCGCCGTCACCGGAACCGGTGGCGACGTGCTCTTCATCGAGGCGACCGCGATGGATGGCGACAAGGGCCTGGTCCTGACCGGGCAGCTCGGCGACGTGATGAAGGAATCGGCACGGATCGCGCTTTCGTATGTGCGCTCGCACAGCGAGAAGCTCGGCATCGAGCCGGAGGCCTTCCAGCGCGAGTTCCACATGCATGTGCCCGCCGGAGCCATCCCCAAGGACGGCCCCAGCGCCGGCACGGCGATGACGACGGCGCTGGTCTCGCTGCTCACCGGAAGGCCGGTCAAGCACACGGTCGGCATGACCGGCGAGGTCACCCTCCAGGGCCGGGTGCTGCCGATCGGCGGGCTGAAGCAGAAGGTGCTCGCGGCCCACGCCGCCGGGCTCACCGACGTTTTCCTGCCGTACCGCAACCGGGCCGATCTCGACGAGGTTCCGGAAGAGGTCCGGGACGCCATGAACTTCCATCCCGTGATGAGCGTGGAGGAGGTCATCGATCTGGCCCTGGAGCCGGTCGGGAGCGGGGCGGATGTCGCCGCGATGTCGTAACTGCAGTCCCGTGCCGCCCGAGATGCGCGAGGCGGCCGGGGTGCTGGAGCGCCGCTGGACCATGGCGACCATCTACGCCTGTTCCAGCGGCGCCCACCGCTTCAACGAGTTCCGCCAGTCCCTGCCGGGCGTTTCGCCGACCACGCTCTCCGATCGCCTCGAGCAGCTGGAGGAGGCCGGGATCGTCGAACGGCGCACGGTCGCGGGCCGCCCGCCGCACACCGAGTACGTGCTGACCGAGCGCGGCGTGCGGGTCGCCCGGGCCGTGGCCGGGTTGCTTCAGCACTGACCGCCGCCGCCCGCCGAATCCTTCTACTCTGGTGGCAGGAGACGCATGATCCGCACCGACCCACCGATCGTTTTTAGGAGAGACCGATGGCCGAACTGAGTGACCTGAGCCCCGAAGCCCGGGCAGAGCTTGAACAGAAGATCCGTGCCGAGATCGAGGCGGAAGTCGTGGACCGGCTGCGCAAAGAGATCCGCAACGAGATCGAGATCGAGTACCGCCTCTCGCAGGAGGCCTGAGGCGGGTCCCGCGAAACCCGATCAGCCGAGCAGCGGCAGATCGAGCAGGGCCCTGGCCACCAGTCCGGCCGCCAGCGCTATCGACAGGCTGAGCAGGGTGCCGATCAGGTAGTACTCGACGAACCGTTCCTCTTTCTCGAACTGGGGAAAGCGAGCCGCTGTCTTGACGCCGATGACCAGGGCCGCCGCGCTCGGCATCCCGGCGACGATGACGGTGAAGATCAGGCCCCGTTCAAGCCAGCCGATGTAGCGGCCGGCGTTGGGGATGCTCTGGCCGACCGATTGGGCTGTGTCGAGGTGGAGCCCTCGCAGTACCGCGGCGACGATGGCGCCGCCCAGAAGGATCGCGAGCAGCCCCAGGGCTGTGACCGAGACGACCTCGGCCGGGGTCGACAGAGTGGCTGCGGACGCGGTCACCGGTCAACTCCCGGGCGGGCCAGGCGGGCCGTCAGCAGGATCAGGTCCCGTTCCTCCTCGGCCCCTGCGGCGTTCAACCGCTGGCGTGCCCCCTGCGGTGTGAGCGCGAATTCTTCGACGACGGCATTGAACTTGCCGCCGCTGGCGTAGTAGGCGTCGGCGACCTTCTTCTGCTTTCCGGTCCTCCGCGAGACGATGAAGGAGAGGGCTCCGAGGCATTCGTCCAGCTGGATGCCGAGGCTCTCGGAACCGGGGCCGGAAGCTCCCTGCTGCACGACCGCGATCGGCCGGCTCTTACGCTTGGTCTTGGCCTGGCCGATCGCCTCGCGCGCGGCCCAGAAGGCGGATCCGCGTGCCATCCGCGGATCGCTGGGGAGCGGCTGCTCGGCATCACCTATTCCGATGCCCATCCACCAGGAGCCACTCGCGACTATCTCTCTCGCGATTCGCCCCAGCGCGGCAGGGTCTCTGATCACAGCCTGCATTTCGTCACCGATGGTGCGGGTGAACGGCAGGGCTAGCTTCGATCCGAGCGAGCTATTCAGGCTCGCTTCCCAGTGGCTGACCAGATCGGGATTGGTCTTGCTGTCTCGTTGGTCGAGGAGGACGACGATCGCCATTTGGCGAGCGTAGCCGATTCTCGGAGCAAAAGCAACATTTTACGTTGCTTTCTAGAAAAGCAACGATATAAGTTGTTATTTAAGGAAACAACGTATTATGTTGTTGCTTAGCAAAACAACCAATTCGAATCAACAACTTGAAGGCGTCCGCAGGGCCGGAGAAGATGTCGGCATGATCCCCGATCGGGACACGGTGATCCGAGGGGCAGGCGCGATCCTCCTGATCTGCCTGGTCGGGGTGGCCTTCGTCGGCTCCTATGTCGGCGCGCTCCACGACCCGCAGCCCCACGAGGTGCCGATCAGCGTCGTCGGTCCACCGGAGCTGGCGGCCAAGCTCGGTGAGAGCGGAGCCTTCAAGCCGAAGACCGCCGATTCCCCCGAGGCGGCGGCCGAAGCGATCGACAAACGTGAGGTCTACGCCTCGGTGGTGGCCACCCCGTCCCTGACCACCGTGACCACGGCACCGGCGGCGGGCGTGCCGGTGTCCGAGGTGATCGACGAGAAGCTGGTCCCGGCCCTCCGCGCCGAGGGAGCCAAGGTGAAGACGGCCGAGGTTCACGGTCTCGGCGACGAGGACGCCCGCGGTCTCTCCGGCTTCTACCTCTCGGTCGGCTGGACCGTCGCCGGATATCTCGGGGCGACCTTCCTCGGCCTGATCTTCACCACCGCACCCGGTCTGAGACGCACCGAGCTGCGCCTCGCCGCGATCGCCGTGCTCGCGATCGCGATGGGACTGCTCGGAACCGCCATGGTCCATCTGCTGGGCGCGCTCGACGGCTCCTTCCTGGCCTCGTCCGCGATCGGCGCCCTGACCGTGTTTGCGGTCGGAGCCGCCACGGTCGCCCTCCAATCGATGTTCGGCATCATCGGGACCGGTTTCGCGATCATCATCTTCGTCGTGCTCGGCAACCCCTCGTCGACCGGCCCGCTCTCGGCCGAGATGATGCCGGGGCTCTGGCGGACGATCGGACCGTTCATCCCGATCGGCGCCGCGGTCGACACGCTGCGCAACCTCAGCTACTTTCCGGCGGCCTCGAACACCGGCAGCATCGTCGTCCTGCTGGCCTGGGCCGTGCTCGGCTCAGGGATAGCCCTGCTCCGAGGCAACCGCAACGAACGCCTCAGAAGGGCCGACAAGGATGTGCTGCGAGCCACCTCGCACTGACCACGAGGTTCACAACGGGAACCGGCGGTGCGGATAGGCTGGGGCGGTCCAGTCCAGGCTTACAGGAGGAACTCATGAAGGGTTTGACCGTTGTTGCCGTCACGTTCGCATTGTTCGGATTCGCGGGTTGCGGGGGGAGTGATTCCGACTCAGGGGGATCGGATGAGGATCAGGTGTCGGCGGTCGTCTCGGACTTCTCCGACAACATCGCCGACGGGGACTACGCGGCCGCCTGCGACATGTACGACAGCGAGGCGGTCGAGTTCTTCGAGACCCAGGGTCAGATCCCCGGAGGGTGTGAGGGTCTCACCGAAGCCACCTTCGGCTCGCTGTCCGAAGACCAGGTCGCCGGAATCGAAGCCGAAAGCATCGATATCGAAGGCGACATGGCCACTGTTCAACTGGTCAACGGAGACGAGTTCGGGTTGCGCAAGGAGGGCGACGGCTGGGTCATGACCCTCGACTGAGGGCAGGTCCCCTGGCAGGTCAAGCACGCCGAACCGGTGTTCGGCCGACCCCTGCGATCATCCCGGCATGATCCAGACGTCTGCCCGTCTGCTCGAATTGCTCACGCTGCTTCAGCAGCGGCGTGAATGGACAGGTTCCGATCTCGCCGAGCGGCTGGATGTCGGTACTCGCACGATCCGGCGTGACATCGAGAAGCTCCGGGGGCTCGGCTACCCGATCGATGCCGCCCCGGGGGTAGCGGGCGGATACAGGCTCGGCGCCGGGACGAAGCTCCCTCCGCTGCTGCTCGACGATGCGGAGGCGGTCGCGGTCGCGGTCGGGCTGCGGAGCGCCGCCACGGGATCGATCGCGGGAATCGAGGAGACCTCGATCCGGGCGCTGACCAAGCTCGAGCAGATCCTTCCGGACCGGCTGCGCGATCGGGTCCGGGATCTAGGCAGCGCGACCTCCACATTCGGGCCGGACGGGTCTCGGATCGATCCGGAGCTGCTCGCTTCGATCGCGGTCGCCTGCCGTGATTCCGCCCGCCTTCGATTCACCTACGAGTCACGGACCAGCGAGGTCAGCGAGCGTGAGGTGGAGGCGAACGCGATCGTCCATGGTGGTCGCAGCTGGTATCTGGTGGCCTACGACCTCGGTCGTGATGCGTGGCGCACCTTTCGCATCGATCGCATCCGAGATGAGATCGAGGTCGGCGCCGCTTCGGCCCGCCGGGAGGTGCCGGGTGGCGATGCGGCGGCGTTCGTGGAGGCCGGTGTTCACGGTCGTGAGGGAGGCCCCGAGGCGGTGCGCGGTTCGGTCCGGCTATCCGCCCCGGCCGCGGAGATGGAGAAGAGAATCCCGTCGCGCTACGCGACGGTCACGCCCGACGGGCCGGATTCCTGTGTCGTCGAATCGACCGCCGGCTGGTCCTCGGAGTTTCTCGTGTGGATGGCCTTGATGGATGTTCAAATGACCGTGATCGCCCCGCCCGAGATGGCCGCGAAGGCCGATGGCATCCGGCGGAGACTCGCCGGGGCGAAATAGCCGCCGACCGGCACCGACCGAGGTCTCTACCTGTCCGCAATCGATCTATCGAGGACCAAAAGTGACCTAAATGGCCGATAGCTTCGCCGCATGACATCAATCACTCGCATCGACTTCATCACCATTCCGACACTGGACGTGAAGCGCACGGCCGCTTTCTATCAAGACGTTCTCGGACTCGAGGAATCCCCGCACACCGTCGACACACCGCGGTTCGAGTTCGATCTCGGCGGAACCACCCTGGCCCTGTGGAATCCGACCGAGGTGGGTCGGAAGTTCCAACCCAACACCAACGAGATCGCGCTCCACTGTGACGATGTCGAAGCGATGCGGACCGAACTCGAGAGCCGAGGCGTCGCTTTCTCCGGTCCCACCATCGACACCTGCGTCTGCAACATGGCCCTCTTCGCCGATCCGGAGGGAAACCCCCTGATGCTCCACGGCCGGTACGTGCCGCATTCCTGACCCGGTCGGCGACCTCAGAGGTACTGGTTCAGCCACGGGAGGGCACGATCAGCTTTCGTCGCATCGTTGCTTGGCAATTTCCGTAGACGTTCCGCGACAGTTCCAGCATCAACCAGGCCCGCCCGCAGCAGCGCGGAGACGAAGTTGATGTCTTTCTCTCGAAACGCGCACAGTTTTGAGGCACAGAGATCATGCTTCTCCAAACACCAGCCGGTGAACTCTGGTTTGCCGGCTGGTGGGGCCGTGTTTGCGTTCTGAACCTTGACGAGTCGATCGCGCCAGCCTTCAGGCAGCGTTGCGGTTGTCAGATCGACCCCATCGATGCTGAATCCATGAGCTTCCTCGAAGAGCGAGAATTCCCCGGCTGCACCTCCGAGCAGATCGGCCATCTCATCGACTTCGGAATCGTCGTCTGAAATCGGAAGGATGTCGACTTCAAGTGACATGGTCGCGTCGGCGGGCAGCTGCTCCTCTCCGAAGCTACCGAGAATGGCTTGTGAACCGATCACTATGACTTCTTCTCGTCCGAGAATCTGGCAAGAGGCCCGAATCGCATGTTCGAGTTGATCGCGGCGCATCAGTGCGGAATTCCGAGAATCTCGCTGCGTTCGTGTTGGCTCAGCAGTCCTCCGAACGGAGAGACCTCGCGCATCTCGATGCTGTCCCGGTCGAGACCGGTCAGCACCCGGTGGAGGGCCGGTAGGTCGTTGTCGCTCAGGAGATGCTCCCATCGACCCAAGTTTCGAACGTGTGGCTGTCCTTTGATCTGTTTCCTGAGCCGACTCAGATTCGAATCGATCAGGGGCTTCCATTCATCGAGTGTGGATCGGTTCAGCTCGGCGGATACCTGCCGATGAAGTTTCCAGGATCGCTTCTCTGACCGGTTCAGATTCGGCACCACGGGGCGGCGAGTGACCTCCAAGCGGTAGCCCATGCTTGACAGCAGCCGGTCGAGCTGCCCATCGCTCAGGTCGATCTTTCCCGACAGAAACTGGCTGATGCTCGGCTGATGAACGCCGCTGAGTCGTGAAAGACCAGACTGGCTGGTGCCGGTCTCTTCCATCACGTTTCGGAGTATCTCGCTTCGCTGGGACATAGTCCTATAGCAGACTTTACTATAGGCTGGCCGAATCAACAGCCATGCGGCGCCTGAAGCCGACGAGCGGAATCGAACCGCTGACCCCTTCATTACGAGTGAAGTGCTCTACCAACTGAGCTACGTCGGCGCTCGGGGCATTGTAGGTGAGCGGCCGGAAACTGGATCGTCCGGTGTCGTTGGGACAATCGGCCGGTGAGCGAAGAGCGAAAGCTGACGCGCTTGGAGCGGGGCGGGGACCTGACCAGGATCTTCGCTTTCACAGACGGGGTGTTCGCGATCGCGATCACCTTGCTGGTGCTTCAGATCGACGTTCCGACCTCGGCCGGCTCGAGTTCGGACCTGTGGCATCAGATCCGCGATCAGTCCGGCGATCTGTTCGCGTTCGCGCTGAGCTTCATCGTGATCGGCTTCTTCTGGATCGGCAATCACCGGCTGATGCGGCAGATCAACGAGTTCGACCGGGGGCTGATGTTCATCAACATCGTCTATCTCGGCTTCGTGGTGCTGGTGCCGTTCACCAGCCAGCTGATCGGCGAGTTCAGCCGGTACTGGACCTCGATCGTGTTCTACGCCACCAACCTGGCGGTGATCGGGCTGCTGTCGTACTGGATAAAGATGCACATCTTGAACAACGGGCTCGAGGTCGAGGGCTACGAATGGGATCTCCGCCTATCGGCGAAATCGGATCTCTTCAACGTCGGATCGTTCCTGCTCGTGATCCCGCTGTCCTACCTGATCGGAACATGGGCGCTGTTCCTCTGGATCGGCAATCGCTGGGATCCCTTCCAGCGCCGCCGGGACGCCGCCTACCGGGAGCACGCGCAGGACTGAGCCGGTCGGTCAGCGCTTGATCTTGGCCGGCGAGAGACAGTTGACCACGCCGCGCCACGACAGCGGACCGCCCTGGCCGTCCACGTTCACGTTGGTCACCGTCACCCACCACTTGCGCGGGGTGTACACGCCGGTGATCGGGTTGTTCGGCGCCGAGGCCGACATCAGCAGGTTGATCGAACTGGTCACCATGCCGCCGGAAACCGCCACCGACCCGCGCGGGCACTCGATCTGCACGTAGGTGCCGGTGCCCTGCTGCGTGACGATCGGGACCGCCGAATCGGTGATGCGCGACTCGATCAGGACATTCTTGATGCCCTGCTTCTTCTTGCTCTTCTTCTTCGCCGAGACGGCCGCGCCGTTCATCGACATGCTGCTGGCGGCGACCTGGGCCTCGGTCGCCGGCACGGTCGGGACGTTCTCCACGACGTTCGGTGTGGCGACCTTGTTGGTGCCGTCGCCGATCACGGGGGCCACGCCGATCGCCAGTCCCACGGCCAGGACACCGCCGATGATGCCGAGACGCCCGAAGCGCCGCCGGGCCGAACCCTGATCCCTCCTGCCAAGATCGTCCATCCCGGCATTCTCGCATGCCCGAAGTCCCGGCGGCAAGGGTGAGGATGATCCCGCCACTCGTCCTGGCCGTACACTAGGAATCCAAGAGTCAGAAGGGAAAGGATCCCGCAGTGCCTTCGATCATCGGCTTTCTGCCACAGATAGGTCCATTGGAGCTGGTCATCATCCTGGTGATCGTCATCCTGATTCTGGGCCCGAAGCGCATTCCCGCGGCCTTCAAATCCGTGAGCAAGGGAGTTCGCGGCTTCCGGGACACGATCGGCAGCGGCGATTCGGACGAATCGGAACCGCTGGTCGCCGAGAAGTCCGAGACTCGCGAAAAGAGCAAGTCCGAGAGCTGAGCCACCTCCCGTGGTACCGCTGAATCTCCCGAACATCCTCACCCTGCTGAGGATTCTCGCCGTTCCGGTGGTGGTCGTCGCGCTGCTGGACGGCACCCCGAACGGGGACACGCTCGCCGCGATCGTGTTCGCGCTGGCCGCGATGACCGACGGGCTCGACGGCTACATCGCCCGTTCCCGGGACTCGATCACGACCTTCGGCAAGCTCATGGATCCGCTCGCCGACAAGCTGCTGATCACCGCCGCCCTGGTCTCCCTGGTGTCACTGAACCGCCTGCCGGCCTGGGTCGCGATGGTCATCATCGCCCGCGAATTCGCGGTCACCGGGCTGCGGTCGATCGCGGCCGAACGGGGCGTGATCATCGCCGCCAGCTGGATGGGCAAGGTGAAGACCGTGCTCCAGATCGGCGCGGTCTTCGCGCTGATCACCTTCAACCCGTCACCGGTCTGGGTCGACACGCTCGTCTACGTCGCGGTCTTCGCGACCGTGGTCAGCGGGCTCGACTACTTCTTCGGGCTGCGCAAGAGGATCGCCGAGCAGAAACAGCGGGCGGCCGAGAAGGCGGTCGCGGACCGCGATCCGGTCGGCTAGACCGGATCCGACTCCAGCCACTCGCGCATCGTCAGGTGACGCTGAGTGTGGGTGTCCTCGTTCATCTCGCTGCGCAGGTCCCGGAGGAGTCCGAAACGTTCGGCGACCACGTTGTGGCGGTGGATCGTCTCCAGGTTCTCCTGGCGGGCCATCACGAAATCGGAGCCGGAGAGCGACGTGTAGGAATCGACCACCTGGCGCAGCATCTCGCGAACGCAATCCTCGACGAACCGGGGCTGGGAGTGGGCCTTCTCGACCACGGCCAGCTCGTCGGGACGTTTCATCAGCTCGTAGATCTCGGAGCTCATAGAGCTCTCCACCAGCTTGACCAGGTCACGGGCGTCGATGTCGACGCCCTCGTCGCTGGTCGAGCCGATGTAAAGGGTTCCGAGGCCACGCTGGTTGTGGGTGGCGATCGGCACCGCGGTGAGGATCTCCTCGATCTGCTCGGCGGTGTAGCCATGTCCCTGGAGGCGCTCCCGGGCCACGTCGGCCACCATGCCCTGTGCGCAGGGGCAGGCGGTCATGCCCTGAGCCTGGACACCGGTGACGGTGCGGGTGCCCTGCTCCGACGAGACGGCGGTGCCGAGCAGGGTGTAGATCTGCTGCGTGTCGATTCCCGAGACGGGAGCCGGAACGGTCTCGCCGTACTTCGCTTTCACCGAGACCTCGGCACGGATGCCGTGCTGCTTGACCCTGACCAGCTCGGCGATCCGGGCGGCGAGACGCTCGGCCCGCATCGACTGGGTCGTGATGACCTCCTCGATCGCCTCGGCGACGTTCTCCTCGAACCGGGACATGTGTACCCCGGCCTGATCCGGACCGAGATCGACATAGCACTCCAATTCGGCGTGGTAATGGCCGTACTCGCCGATGCTGAGCACCTTCTCGACGCCGGTCACTCCGACGCGGGAGAGGCTCACCCGGGTTGCCGGGGCGGACGCCTGAACGTCGATCCCGGGGGTTGGAACTGCGGTGTCTGGATTCATGGCTGGCTCGGTTTCTGGCAGGGCATCGATTTACAGCGTATTCAGACTAGCCGTCCGTCGATCTGGAGGTCAGGTTTCGGGCCGGTTTGACCTGGTCCCTATAATTCGCCTTCTGGGAACACAGCCGGTCTGATCGTCGAAAACCCAGGCACTTGGGGGTGTTTATGGAAGTTGAGAGCGAAGAGCTTCGGGCCTTGATAGCGGCTGGGCGAGATCAGGGCTACTTGACTTATGACGCGGTTGCGGCCGCCGTATCCGATCTGAACGTGAATCGGGAGCAGATCGAGGAACTGCATTCTCATCTGACCGAGATGGGGATCGAGGTGATCACCAAGGAGGACGCGTCGGTCAGGAACCCGGTGGAGGAGGTTGCGGCCACACCGCCGATAACCGACGCGGGTGCCGAAACCAACCTCGACTCGCTGCGCCTCTATCTGCGCTCGATCGGGCAGGTGGAGCTGCTGAACGCGAAGCAGGAGGTCGAACTGGCCAAACGCATCGAGCGCGGCGACATGGAAGCCAAGCGGCAGATGGTCGAGGCCAACCTGCGCCTGGTGGTTTCGATCGCGAAGAGCTATCTCGGGCGGGGCCTGAGCTTCCTCGACCTGATTCAGGAAGGCTCCCTCGGTCTGATCCGGGCGGTCGAGAAGTTCGACTATCGGCGCGGCTACAAGTTCTCCACCTACGCGACCTGGTGGATCCGCCAGGCGGTGACCAGGGCGGTGGCCGACAAGTCACGCTCGATCAGGATCCCCGTGCACATGGTCGAGAAGCTAAACCGGGTGCATTTCGTCGAGCGCCAGCTGGTGCAGGATCTCGGCCGTGAGCCGGAGCCGCAGGAGATCGCCGAAGAGCTCGGCTGGACCGTGCAGGAGGTCCGTGACGTCTGGCGGGTGGCGCAGACCCCGGTCTCGCTCGAGAAGCCGGTCGGCGAGGGCGAGGAGACCGAACTCGTCGATCTGGTCAAGGACGAGAACGCGATGGAGCCCTTCGACGAGGCCTCGCTCAATATGCGCAGCGAAGGTGTGCGCCGTGTGCTGGACAGCCTCTCGGAACGCGAGCGCCAGGTGCTGGTCATGCGCTACGGACTCGGCGGGCTCAACCCGCGCACCCTCGAGGAATGCGGGGAGGCCTTCGGCGTGACCCGCGAAAGGGTGCGCCAGATCGAGACCAGCACGCTGCGCAAGATCAAGAATCTGCCCGAGGCCCAGGGGCTGCGCGAAGCCGGCTGACAGGTCGGTGGCCGGCCGTGACCTCGTGCCAAAGTCAGAAACAGCTGGAGAGCCACGAAAAAACCCGCCGTTCCGGCGGGCTTTCGACTGCGTATTCAGACAGTGGCGGAGGTAGGATTCGAACCTACGTAGGCTGAGCCAACCGGTTTACAGCCGGTCTCCTTTAACCACTCGGACACTCCGCCAGCTGAAAGCGCAGTTTATTGAAAGGGGACGGAGAAGGAATACTGTCCTCCGATGAGCCGCGCACGAGGATTCGCCTCCGACAACTCTTCCGGTGCACACCCGGACATTTTCGCCGCCCTGGCCGCGGTCAACGAGGGCCACGTCACGGCCTACGGCGGCGACCCCGAGACCGCCCGTCTCGAAGAGTCCGCCCGCCGCGAGTTCGGCCCGGATTCATCGATCTTCCCGATGATGAACGGCACCGGCGCCAACATCGCCGCCCTCCGCGCGATGGCCCGTCCACACCAGGCGGTGATCTGCGCCGAGACCGCCCACCTCTCGATCGACGAGACCGCCGCCCCGGAGGCGATCGCCGGCCTGAAGCTGCTGACCGTCCCGACCCCGGACGGAAAGCTGACCCCGGAGTTGGCCGCGACCAGGCTCGCGGATCCCGCCGACATCCCGCATGTGGCCTGGCCCGCCGTGATCTCGATCGCGCAGGTCACCGAGATGGGCACCGTCTACACCCCGCAGGAGGTGGGAGCCCTGGCCGACTTCGCCCATGAACATGACCTGCTGCTCCACATGGATGGTTCGCGTCTCGCCAACGCCGCGGCCTTTCTCGAGATCGGGCTGGCCGAAGCGAGCACCGACAACGGCGTGGACGTACTCAGCCTCGGAGCCAACAAGAACGGCGCGATGTTCGGCGAGGCGGTGGTTTTCCGTGAGCCCGGATTGACCGCCGGATTCGAGGTCCTGCGTAAGGGCACCCTGCAGCTGGCCTCGAAGATGCGTTTCGTTTCCGCACAGCTCGGCGCGCTCCTGGAGAACGAGCTGTGGCGTGACCTGGCCGGCAACGCCAACCGCATGGCGGTGACGATCGCCGACGCTATTCCGTGGATCGAAGGGGCGGAACTCGCCCAGGAATCGCAGGGAAACCTGGTCTTCATCGCCCTGGAGCTGGAGAAGGCGAGGACGTTCTGTCAGCGCCTGTCCCCGCACCGGCCGCTGCTGTTCCCGATCGGGGAGGGTGGACCGGAACCGGTGGGCATGGTCAGGCTGGTCGCCTCATGGGACACCGAGATCGACGACGTCGACCACCTGCTGACCGAACTGCGCGGAGTGCTCGCCTGACCAACCCCGAGGGGGGAGATGGTGGGTGCGTTTTCTGCGCCTATGGCGCA
>DATJUB010000054.1:0-45378 GCA_035502775.1 Solirubrobacterales bacterium
ATGTGCGCGTTGAAGAAGTACGACAGCCGAGGCGCGAAGTCGTCGACGTCGAGTCCACGCGCGACCGCCTGTTCCACGTAGGTCAGGCCGTCCTTGAGCGTGAACGCAAGCTCCTGGGCCGCGGTCGAGCCCGCCTCGCGGATGTGGTAGCCGCTGATGCTGATCGGGTGCCACCTCGGCATGTGCCCCGAGCACCACTCGATCATGTCCCCGACGAGGCGCATCGCCGGGTCGACCGGGAAGCACCACTCCTTCTGCGCGATGTACTCCTTGAGGATGTCTGTCTGGATCGTCCCGCCCAGGCGCTCCGCGGGCACGCCCTGGCGCTCGGCGGCCACGACGTAGAAGGCGAGCATGATCGCCGCCGGCGCATTGATCGTCATCGACACGGTCACGCGGTCGAGCGGGATCCCGTCAAACAGCGTCTGCATGTCGTCGAGCGAGTCGACCGCCACGCCCTCGCGGCCGACCTCGCCGAGCGCGCGCGGGTGATCGGAGTCAAGGCCCATCAGCGACGGCATGTCGAAGGCGGTCGAGAGCCCGGTCTGGCCGTGCTCCAGCAGGTAGTGGAACCGCTCGTTGGTCTCCTCGACCGTGCCGAACCCGGCGAACTGGCGCATGGTCCAGTTGCGGCCGCGGTACATCGATTCGTAGGGACCGCGGGTGAAGGGGTACCTGCCCGGCTCACCGATCTTCTCCGCCGGATCGCCCTGCAGATCCTCGGGACCGTACCGGGCGCGGATCGGAATGCCCGACATCGTCTTGAACTCTTTGTCCGCCGCCTTCGCCGCCTTGTCTGAGGCGGAGCTTTCGGCCGGGCTGTCTGTGGGTGGCGTCGAAGTGGGTTCCATAAGTTAGGTAATCAGATAGTAGGGCATCCGAGCAATTTTGCAAACTCTGGTAATTTGGCTTGTCAAGTGATGTGCGCATGAGTGAAATCGACCTGCTCCGTGAGGCCCGCCGCCAGTGGGAGAAGAACTGGGGCGAAGAGCCGGCGCCGTCGATGGCCGCGGTCACAACCCTGATGCGCGCCCAGCAGATCCTGATGGCCCATCTCAACGGCAAGCTGGAGCCGTTCGACCTCACCTTCGCCCGGTACGAGGCCTTGATGCTGCTCTACCTGAGCGGCGACGGTTCGCTGCCGATGGGCAAGGTCGGTGAGCGCCTGCAGGTCCACGCGACCAGCGTGACCAGCCTGATCGACCGGCTCGAACGCTCCGGCTACGTGAGCCGGGTCCCCCACCCCACCGACCGCCGGACCACCTTGGCCCGGATCACCGCACCCGGCCGGGGCGTCGCCGAGAAGGCGACCGAACTCCTGAACCGGGACAAGTTCGGGATGGGCGCGCTTTCGACCGAATCCCACGAGCAGCTGATCGAGCTGCTCGACCGGATCCGCGAGCTCGGCGGGGACACGGTTCAGGCGCCTATCTCGTAAACCACACGAACTGGTTCTTCACCCGCCGCGGATCGGTCAGGTCGAGCGAGCCCGCCATCTCACAGTATTCGGGCAGGGCCCCCTTGATCCGGAAATCGGCAATGAAACCGTGCCTGGACCGGCGCAGCTGCTTGATCCGCTGCCTGCCGACCGTCTTGCGGACCCGGAAGCGGCCCTCGGTCGGGAAAGCGCGGGTCAGGCTGCCCATCGACCTGCCCTTCGCACCATCGGCATTGCGCGCGAAGAAAGAGATCTCCACCTCGCCGGGCTCCTTCGACCAGTACCTGGCGACCAGGCGATAGGCCGGCCTGTTCTTGAACACGAAGAACCGGGCCTTGGTGAAGCGGGTCTTGCATTCCGGGGGCGGCGGGCAGAGAGAAGGGTCGGTTTCGCAGCTCGGCGGATCGGACGTGAAAACGCCCCAGTCGATCTGGCTGATGTTCGTCTGCTCGGTCGGGACGGGCACAGAAGTGCCGGACGTGAGATCGAGGATCCTGATGGTCTTTGGGGGAGGCGTGTTCGGAAACGGAAATTCCAGGAACTCGTTCACGTAGGCCAGCGATTCGCCGTCGGGCGAGTAGGCCGGGAAGGAAGGCTGATTCGGAAGACTGACCGGCACCTCAAGCCGCCGGTCGGTCCCGTCCGGCTTGATCGAGTGGATGCCGGCGCCCATGACGGCCTGCCCGACTTCGGCCTCCATGCTGCCGAACGCTATCCGGGTGCCATCGGGACTGAACGAAGGCCGCCCGTGACCGGCAAGGCCGCCGGCGGCGATCTGATGAGGATCGGAGCCGTCGGCCTCCATCAGCCAGAGAGCGCCGGTGGGACCGAAGAAGGCGATCTTCGAACCGTCGGGCGAGAACGCCGGGTTGAGGGCGAAAGCAGGGCCGAAGAGCTGGGTCAGGCCGGTGCCGTCGACGTTGATCGTGGCGATGGCATCAGCACCCACACCCGGTTTGGAGAAAACGATCTTCTCGCCATCTGGCGAGAAAGAGGGCATCGAGCTGCTGTTGGGTCCGTCGGTCAGCTGGACGTCGCCGGTTCCATCGAGGTTGACGAGACGGATCTCAGTGGGACCCGGGGTGCCGTGGCTGGTGTACGCGACCCTGTCGCCGCTGGGACCGATGGCGGGGTTGTAGTTGGATACACCCGGCGCGGGCACGGTCAGCGGCCTCAGGCGGCTGCCGTCCGGTTTGACCGCGTAGACCTGGCTGACCTCACCGTCAAAGGAATCGAACACGATCGACCCGTTCTCCCCCGGGAAGGCCGCCTGGGCGGGGCCCGGGGCCAGTACCAGCAGCAGGGCGGTGCCCGCCGTGACAAGCGCTCCCATGATCTTCATCCGACGACAATAGGCGCAATCGCGAATTTCCGCTGGAAAACCCGGGCGCCGGTGGCGCCCGGGTTTCGCAATGTCCGCTCAGATGAGCGCTACGGGACGAACCAGACGAACTGCTTCTTGACGAACTGCCGGTCGGTCAGGTCGAGCGACGCGGCGATCTCACAGTAATCGGGCGTCCCGCCCTTGATCTGGAAATCGGCGATGAAGCCGTGCTTCGCCTTGCGCAGCTGCCTGATCCGCTGCTTGCCGACCGTGTGGCGGATCCGGAAGCGGCCCTCGGACTGGAAGGCGCGGGTCAGGCTGCCCATCGACTTGCCCCGCGAACCGTCGGCGTTGCGGGCGAAGAACGAAATCTCGACCTGGCCCGGCTCCTTCGACCAGTATTTCGCCACCAGGCGGTAGACCGGCTTCTTCTTGAAGACGAAGAACCGCGCCTTGGTGAAGCGCATCCTGCACTCGGGCTTCGGTTCCGGCTCCGGATCCGGGTCGTCCGGAAGGTTGCCCCAGAACGGATTCTGGGAGCCCATCTCGATGTTCGGCAGAAGCACGCCGGCCCCGGTCGCCAGATTCCCGATGTTGAATCCGAAGCCCTGCGGCGTCAGCTCCAGGCGCCGTCCCGGCATCTGCGACTGGTTGAAGAGCAGCGAGCCGCCATCCGGGGAGAACATGGGATCGAAGAACTCCAGGTTGCCGGCCGGCACCAGGACCTCGCGCCCCGTTCCGTCGAGATTGACCGCGTGAATGCCGCGGGGCAGTGCCGTCTGGCCCTGCACGGCTTCATTCGACTCGAACGCGATGCGGGTTCCGTCGGGACTGAACGAGAGCCGGGTTCCTCCCCAGGTCCTCGCGCCATCGGCGACCATGGCCTCGTTCTTGCCGTCGGCGTCGATCATCCGGATCGCACCGTCGACCAGAAAGGCGATCTTCGATCCATCGGGCGAGAACTCGGGACTGTAGTTCCAGCCTCCGGAATGGATCTCGGTCTCTTCGGTGCCGTCGGTGCGGATCTTGTAGATCCGCACGTCACCCTCTTCGAAGAACCGGGTGAACACGATCCACTCGCCGTCCGGCGAGAAGCTCGGCTCCGAATTGCCGCGGGGCGAAGCGGTCAGCTTGGTCGCGCCGGTTCCGTCCAGGTCGGCGACGTAGACCTGATCCCACTCCTCGCCCTTGGGTGAATTCTCGTCCACACCGATGTAGGTGACCCGCTCGCTTCCGGAATCCAGGGAAGGCTGCCTCGTCTGGAATCCCTCACGGGTCTCGATGATCTGCCTCAGGCCGGATCCATCGGGCTGAATCACGAAAATCTGATCTCCACCTTCCTCCCAGCCGAGATATCGCTCGAAGGCGATCGGGCCGTTCTTGCCGGGAAAGGCGGATCGGGCGCTGCCCGGCAGCAGGCAGAGGGCAAGCAGGCCGGTCAGCAATGTGGCCGCTGCCAAGGCCATCAGGGCAGGGGATCGCCACGGGGTGAAACCGAAAGACTGGTTCAAAGTTCTCCTCAGATCAATGGACGGGTGAAGCATCGAGAGCCGCCCGGGGGCGAGTCCGTCAGCCGCGAAGCGACTGCAACCTAGCGGGACCCGCGGCGGCGCCCGGCGATTCGATCCTTCGTGAAAGCGATGCTTCCTACTCGGCCGCCTGGAACCACACGAACTGCTTCTTCACCCGTCGGAGATCGGTCAGGTTGACCGAGTAGTCAAGCGAGCAGAAGTCCGGTTTCTCCTTGATCTTCACGTCGGCGACGAAACCGTGTTCCGACCGTCTCAGCTTCTTCGCCAGGGCCGGCGTTACCCGCTTGCGGACGCGGAAGCGGCCCTCACCTTCGAAGGACCGGGTCAGGCTTCCCATCGAAGCGCCCCTGCCCCCGTCGGCGTCGCGCCGGTAGAACGAGATCTGAACATCGCCCGAGAAGTTCGACCAGTACCGGGCCACCAGGCGGTACACCGGCTTGCGCTTGAAGACGAAGAACCGCGCCCGCGAGAAGCGCAGCTTGCATTCGGGAGGCGGCGGGGGCTGGACCTCACGGTTGCCCCAGTCCAGATCCTCGAAGTTCTCCTGGGGCAGATCGACCAGGCGCGAGGTGCCGGAGGTGAGGTCGCCGATGTTGACACCGAAGTCCGCCGGTGTCGTGGCCTGCGGCGAAGGCCGGCCCGCGGGTGAACCACGCCGGCCCTGCAGTCGTGCGGAGATGTAGCCGATCGATTTCCCGTCGGGTGAGTAGGCCGGGCTCCTCGGTTCGAAGTCCTGGCCCGCGGCGACCTCCAGCCGACGATCGCCGTTGGGCTCGATCGATTGGATGCCTCGCGGCAGGATCTCGACCTGATCTTCGATGACCGGACCCGATTCGAAGGCGATCCGGGAACCGTCCGGGCTGAACGAGGGCTTGCCGAATGCCTCCGGGGCCACGACCAGGGGCGGTGCCGGCTGCCCCTCCTGATGGACGGTGAGTCCCGAACGGCTGATCCACGCCTTCATCAGCGAGTTCGGAGCCACGATCGGATAGGACAGGCAGCAGCCCTCGATGTTCGACTGGGTCAGCTCCGTCCCATCGGTCTTCACGGTCCAGAGAAAGTCGCTCGATCCACTCTGCCGGACGAAGATCACGCGATCGCCGGACGGATAGAAGGAGGGATCCATCGAAGCGAGCGGACCCGACGTGAGCTGCCTGTCCCCCGTGCCGTCGGTGTTGACGATCCTCAGCTGTATGGGGTCGGATTCCTCCGGGAGGGTCGAATCGAAAGCGACATACACAACCTGCTTCGAATCGGGGCCGATCGCCGGTGAGAAGACGTCGCGGCCGGTGCCGGAAGGGGTCACCTGCCTCACGCCGCTGCCGTCCGGGTTGGCGACGAAGATCTGACTCGTCCCCTCCTCCTCGACGAAACTGCCATAGGTGATGAGACCGTTCTCGCCCGGGAAGGCGGCCGAGGCGATGCCCGGCAGAAGGGCGAAAAGGACGATGACGGCGAGCCCGGCCGAGAGCCGGACCAGCCTCCCACTCAGAGCTTTCTGATCGATCATCTTCCGACTCTAGCCCCTCGGCCTCCCGGCCGCCAGAAATTCGAATCCGGGCTCAGCGCCGCTTGGAAAGCCAGCTGCCGAGACCGCCGAGCAGCACCGCCGCACCGATCGTCCCGGCGACCGCCAGGTTGCGCCCGATCCGGTCGAATCGCATGATCTGCCAGCCGTTCTCCTTGGCGACAGCGAGCAGCGGCGAGTCCGGATTGACCGCCACCGCGTTGCCGACCGCTTCGAGCATCGGCAGGTCGGAGGCCGAGTCCGAGTAGGCCCAGGATTTCGCCAGATCGATGCCGTCCTCGCCCGCGATCCGTTCCATCGCGGGCACCTTGCCGGGGCCGTAGACGAAGGGACCGTCGAGATCGCCGGTGAACACACCCTGCTCGTTCACCACGTACCTCGTGCCGATGCCCCCGTCCATGCCGAGAACCTCGGCGAGGGAGGCGACCATGTCCGAGCCGGCCGCGCTGACGATGTAGGTGCGCCGGCCCGCGTCCTGATGGCGGTGGATCTCGGCGAGCATCTCGGGATAGACCCGCGGCAGGATCCCCGCGAGAACCTCGGGCCACATCCGGGCGATGTCGGTGGCGGGCACGTCGGCCAGGGTGTCGCGGGCGACCTGGAGTACCTGCGCGGTCTCCTCGTCGGTCGCGCCCTTGATCCGGTAGCGCAGGTGATCCCGCCCCCATTTCATGACCTGGGCCCGAGATATCAGGCCGCGCCGCCGGGCGACCCGCGCGAACTCCATGCCGCTGGATCCCGCCATGAGGGTCTTGTCGAGGTCGAAGAATGCCGCTGCGCCGGTCTCGCTCACGGGTCTAACGCTACCGATCCCGGTCCACGGCAAATAAGCTTCGGCCAGGGAAATCATCGAGGGAGGAATCTTGTTTCGAATCAGGACGTTTTGCGCGTCTCTGCTGGTGCTGTTCGCCGTCACCGGTACGGGCGCGAATGCCGCGGGCGCGGCTGAACCCGTGTCGGACTGGGCCGAGACCGGCTCTCGTTCCTTCATCGGCGTGGACGGATTCATCAAGTCGCAGGGCATCGCCAGCGACGGCGGACGGATCTTCTTCTCATGGAACTACGGGCTGCACAGCATGAGCCTCGATCTCGATACGACCCTGGCCGACAACGCGTACGACGCCATCCCCTACGACCTGGGAGCGATCGGGCTCGATCACATCGGTGACATCGACTACTTCGAGGACAGGATCTACGCGCCGATCGAGGACGGAGGCGACTACCTGCATCCGTACGTCGTCACCTACGAGGCCGACACTCTCCAGCCGACCGGGGATCGGTTCGCACTCGACCGCGCGCTGCTGACGGAGGGGGTTCCGTGGATCGCGGTCGACCCGGTCCGCCGGGTGGCGTACACGGCCGAGTGGAACGACACGGCCGTGCTGAACGTCCATCGCCTCTCCGATTTCGCGATCACCTCCACCGTTCCGCTCAGCCGCACGATCGGCCGGATACAGGGCGCCAAGGTGTACAGGGGAATGCTGTACGCGAGCAGGGACAACGGGGCCGAGAAGTCGATCGAGGCGATCGATCCGGTCACCGGCGAGGTGACCCACCTCTTCGACCGGAACCTCGGCGAGAACTTCGAGGCGGAGGGCATCGCCTTCGTCACCAACGGGTCGGGCACGACCATGCTGACCTCCGACATCGACCAGTCCGATCACCGGGTGAGTGTCCACAGCTACCGGATCGCCGGGGATGTGACCCCGCCGGTACTCACCGGGCTGAAGGCTCGCCCGGCGAAGGTTCTGCGCGGCAGGAGGATCGCCTTCGACCTTCAGGCCAGCGAGGCGGTGACCGCCGTGGCGTCGTGGTCACGCTGCGTGGGCGGAATGAAGAGGCCCTGTGCCAGGACCAAGAGCGTCGGAGGCGCCCCCACGCTCAACCTCGCCGCCGGCTCGAACCGGATCAGCCTGGCACCGCGGAGCACGGGCTGGGCCGCCGGCCGCAGGTTCAACCCGGGGAGCTGGCGACTCTCACTGACCCCGACCGACGTGGCGGACGCGGTCGGTCCGGTCGTCGCGGCCACCTTCACCGTGGTCAAGCCGAAGAAGAAGAAACCCCGACGCCACTGACCCAGCAGCCGCTCGACCGCTCGGCGAAACTACAAATCCAGGTTGGCTTCCGGCGGGTGACCGACTCGATCACCCGCAGGATGTCAACCTGGATTCCTACTTCTCGATCTAGACCTCGACCAGGATGGCGTCGCCCTGACCGCCACCTGAGCAGATCGCGGCGCAGCCGAGACCGCCGCCGCGGCGCTTCAGCTCGCGGACGAGCGCACCGATCACGCGGGCGCCGGAAGCACCGATCGGGTGACCGAGAGCGACCGCTCCGCCATTGACGTTGACCTTGTCCTCGTCGAGATCGAGCATCTTGATCGTGTTCAGCGAAACCGAGGCGAAGGCCTCGTTGATCTCCCAGACGTCGACGTCGGCCGGGGTCTTGCCGAGCTTGTCCAGCGCGGCCTTCGCGGCCAGGGCCGGGGTCTTGGCGAGGCAGGCGTACTCGTCACCGATCTGGCCGTAGCCGACGATCGTTCCGAGGATCTCCTTGCCGTTGGCCTGAGCCCACTCTTCGGAGGCCAGCACCAGGGCGCCGGCACCGTCGTTGACACCCGGGGCGTTGCCGGCGGTGTGGGTGGCGTCGTCGCCACCGATCGCCCGCAGCTTGGCGAGGCTCTCCGCGGTGACCTCGGGGCGGATCGCCTCGTCGGCGTCGACCACGGTGTCGCCCTTGCGGCCCTTGACCGTGACCGGCACGATCTCCTCGGCGAGGATCCCGGCCTCGCGGGCCTTCTCGGCGAGGGCGTGCGAGCGGGCCGAGAAACGGTCCATCTCCTCACGGGTGATGCCGAGCTCGTTCGAAACTCCGCTGGCCTCGTTGATCATCTGGAGATGGGTGAACGGGTTGGTCAGCCCGTCATGGGTCATCGAGTCGACCGCCTTGACGTCGCCCATGCGGAAACCGGCGCGCGCGCCCGGCAGCAGGTACGGGGCGAGGCTCATCGACTCCATGCCGCCGGCGACGCCGACCTCGATGTCCCCGGCGCGGATCGCCTGGTCGATCAGGCCGGTGGCACGCATGCCCGAGGCGCAGACCTTGTTCACCGTCTCCGAAGGCACTTCCTTCGGAATGCCGCCGTTGATCTGGGCCTGGCGCGAGGGGATCTGACCCTGGCCGGCCTGGATGACCTGACCGAAGGAGACCTGCTCGACCTGGTCCGGGGCGATGCCCGAACGCTCCAGGGCACCGGCGATCGCGACACCGCCGAGCTCGGCGGCATCGACGGTGGAGAGTCCGCCGCCCATCCGGCCGAAGGGGGTGCGTGCGGACGAGAGAATCACTGTGCGGGCCATCTGCCGCCTTTCATTTCTTACTGGTGGGTTGAGTTGAAACGGGAAGTCCGTGAAGCGGACGAACCTTATAGAGAGTCGGGATTCGTCGGAGATTTACACTGGGGTCATGAAGGCATACCTGAGCGCTGCTGCCCTGTCCGAAGTCGACGCCGATCTCGTCGCGGTCCCTCTCTTCGAAGGGGATTCGCTCACCGAACCGCTCGGCAGCACCGCCGGGGCGGCCGATGCGTCGGGAGAGTTCAAGTCGTCGGTCGTGGTCTATCCGGGCAAGCCGGAGCGAGTCGTGATCCTCGGGCTCGGCGCCAGGGACGAGTTCACTCCGGAGCGGGCCCGGGTGGCCGGAGCGGTCGCTCACCGCGCCCTGAAATCGGTGAAGGGCGAGGCTCTCGCCCTGATGCTGCCCGAGGTCGAGGATCCGGGCCCGGTCGCGGCGGCCTTCGTCGAGGGTGCCGCCTTCGCCTCCTTCTCCTTCGATCGGTACAAGAGCGGCTCCGACGGGAAGGAGGCCGCCCCGGAGCTGAAGACGGTCGAGATCGTGTCCGGCGTCGACGTCTCCGAGGCGATCGCGGTCGGTGAGGCGGTCGGCAACGCCGGCAACCGGGCCCGCTACCTGCAGAGCCTTCCGGCCAATGTGGCCACCCCCGAGTACCTGGCCGGCCGGGCCGGCGAGATCGCCGAGGCACATGACAAGGTCACGGTCGAGGTGCTCGACCGTGAAGGCATCGTCGCGGCCGGCATGGGTGGACTCGCCGCCGTCGCCAAGGGCGGCGAGGACGTCGAGCCCCGGCTGATCACCCTGCGCTACACCGGCCGGGGCGGTGGCGAGAAGCTCGGCCTGGTCGGCAAGTCGGTCACCTTCGACACGGGCGGCATCTCGATCAAGCCCTCGGCCGGCATGCACGAGATGAAGATGGACATGTCCGGTGGTGCCGCGGTGCTCGAGGCGGTCGACGCGATCGCCGAACTCGGACTCGAGATCGATCTGATCGCGGTCCTGCCCTCGACCGAGAACATGCCCTCCGGCACCGCGCTGAAGCCGGGCGACATCATCACGCAGCTGAACGGCAAGACGGTCGAGGTCACCAACACCGACGCCGAGGGACGCCTGATCCTGGCCGACGCCCTGGTCCACTGCGCCCGCGAGGGCGCCGATCGCATGGTCGACCTGGCGACCCTCACCGGGGCCGTCCTGATCGGGCTCGGCTCGACCTACGCCGCGTTGATCTCGAACGACGACGAACTGGCGGCCTCGGTCACCGCCGCCGGTGAACGCAGCGGCGAGCTGGTCTGGCGCCTGCCCCTCCACGACGAGTACAAGGAATTGACCAAGGGCGAGATCACCGATCTGGTCAACGCCTCGGCCCAGCGCAAGGCGGGCACGATCTACGCCGGATCGTTCCTCGAGGAGTTCACCGAGGGCAGGCCCTGGGCGCATGTCGACATCGCCGGCACCGCCTGGGACACGGGGCGCGAGTACTGGGGCAAGGGACCGACCGGTTTCGGTGTTCATCTGCTGGTCGCCCTCGCCCGGGATCTGTCGGCCTGATTCCGCCCCGGCTAGGCCGGGCCCATGATCAGGCAGGTCGAGGTGCCCGAGGCGAGCAGCTTGCCGGTCTCGGCCGAGGTCAGATGGGCCTCGGCCGTGGCCTGGCGCCGGCCGCGGAAGGTCACCGTCGATTCGCAGAGGACCTGACCGGTGTCACGGGTGATCGGCCGGATGTACTTGACCTCCAGGCCGAGCGAGGTGTAGGCCGTTCCCGCGGGCAGGGTGGTGTGAACCGAGCAGCCGAGCGCGGAGTCGAGGATGGTCGCCGCGTATCCGCCGTGAACCACGCCGATCGGGTTGTAATGCTCTTCGCCGGGCTTTCCGGAGAAGATGACGTGGCCCTCCTCGATCTCGATCGGGCCCATGTCGAGCAGCACCGCGATCGGGGCCGGGGGAATCTCCTTGGCGACGATCGCCCGGATGTACTCGAGACCCGAAAGCGCCATGCCCTTGGCGGCGGACTCGGTCGGGTCCTGCCAGGTCAGCGTGATCGACCGGCTGGATTCCGGCATCGTCTCGGCGAGTTCGGCGGCCACCGGCCGCGCGGTCTGAAGCTGGAGGGCCGGCTGTTCTGAGCTCAACGTGAGGGATTCCTTTTTCCTGTGGGGCTGGGATTGGCCGGCCGCTCGATCGCCGCCGGGTACTGGAGGTCGGCCATTATCTCGGCCTCGCTCAGGTCGATCTTGATCGGGCGGATCAGGATCCGGTCGCGATTGGGATTGTTGCGCTTCATTCTGGTCTCCATCTGCGTAGTGGGTTTCTTCACGAAACCACGTCTGAGGCGACCCTATTCGTGTCAGTTGCGTGACGCAACCCTATGTGAGCAACCGCACAGTTGCTTCAAGAAACTGGTCATGCGACACTTGATCCGTGCTCTACCACGACTACCCGGGCCAAGAGTGTTCGATCGCCTCCTCGCTGGAGATAGTCGGCGAGCGCTGGTCGCTGCTGATCATCCGCGACATCTTCCGCGGCCGGCGGCGCTTCGACCAGATCCAGAAGTCCCTCGGGGTCGCCCGCAACGTGCTGACCGCCAGGCTCAACCGCCTCTTCGACGCCGGCATCCTCGAGAAACGGGCCTACCAGACGAACCCGGAACGCTACGAGTACTTCCTGACCCAGAAGGGCCTCGACCTCTGGCCGGTCCTGATGGCCTTCCTCGGCTGGGGCGACAAGTACTGCGCCCCCGAAGAGGGAGTGCCGAGACTGATCGTCCACAAGGAGTGTGGTGGAGAGATCGATGACCGTCGCATATGCCAGAAGTGCGGCAAGCACCTGGACGTACGAGAGGCCGAATCGATCCCCGGAATAGCGGATGAAGAACCAACCCCAACCGCTTCTGGGTCGAATAGAGCATGAGATAGCCGTCCGATTCGACCCAGAAGTCTCGGTTGTGGCTTCTGGCGGCCGACCGCCCTCGAGGCGGCGGCCCTAGGATTGCGCCATGAACTTTGATTTCACAGATGAGCAGCGACTGCTCCAGGAGACCGTCCGGGACTTTGCGCGCAACGAAGTCGCGCCAGTGGCCGAAGAATTGGATCGCACCAAGGCGTTCCCCTACGAAATCGTCCGGAAGATGGCCGATCTCGACCTCATGGGAATCCCCTTCCCGGAGGAACACGGCGGAGGCGGTGGCGACATCCTGTCGTACGCGCTCGCTGTCGAGGAACTGGCCCGGATCGACTCTTCGGTCGCGATCACCCTCGCCGCCCACATCTCGCTCGGCACCACGCCGATCTACAATTGGGGCAGCGACGAACAGAAGGCCGAGTGGCTGCCGCAGCTCACCTCCGGCAAGAAGCTGGCCGCTTTCGGCCTGACCGAGCCCGAGGCCGGATCGGATGCCGGCAACACCAAGACCCGCGCCGTCCTCGACGGGGACGAGTGGGTGATCAACGGCGCCAAGCAGTTCATCACCAACTCCGGCACCGACATCTCCGGCTGTGTCTCGATCACCGCGGTCACCGGTGAGGACGATCGCGGTCGGGCCGAGATCTCGAACTTCATCGTGCCCAACGGCACCCCCGGCTACACGGTCGAGAAGCCCTACCGCAAGATGGGCTGGAACGCGTCGGATACGCACCCGCTCAGCTTCGAGGACGTGCGCCTGCCGCAGTCGGCGATGCTCGGCCCCAGGGGTCAGGGCTTCAAGCAGTTCCTGCAGATCCTGGACGGCGGCCGCATCGGCGTCGCCGCGATGTCGGTCGGCGTCGCCCAGGGCGCGCTGGACGAGGCGATCAAGTACGCCAAGGAGCGCCAGGCCTTCGGCCAGTCGATCTCGAAGTTCCAGTCGATCCAGGCCAAGATCGCCGACATCTCGGCCGCGCTCGAGGCGGCCCGCCTGCTGACATACAAGGCGGCGATCATGAAGGACCGCGGCGAGGACTTCACCCTGACCGCGGCCCAGGCCAAGCTGATCACCGGCCGGCTCGCGGTGCGGGCGACCGAAGAAGCCGTCCAGATCCATGGCGGCTACGGCTTCATCGAGGAGTACCCGGTCTGCCGCTTCTACCGTGACGCCAAGATCCTCACGATCGGCGAGGGCACGGACGAGGTCCAGCAGATGGTCATCGCCAGAGCCCTCGGCTGCTGACCATCTCTCAGAACCACTCTGGCAACGATATTTAGTCGTAACGACTAAATATCGTTGCCAGAGTTGCTTTTCGGCGGCGATCGTTGCCGGACCTTGCGTCAGAGGCGTCGCCGCATCGGCTTCAGGCTGTTGAAGCGCATCGGCTTCAGGCGATTGAGGCGCGTCGGTTTCAGGCTGTTGAGGCGCGGATGACCAGATCCGTGCCGATCTGGACCGAGGCCGACCCCATGTCGGGATCGAGGATCGCCGCGATCAGCATCTCGACCGCCGCCTCCCCCAGCTCGACCGGTTTCTCGTCGATCGTGGTCAGGGCCGGCGTGCTGGACCGGGCGATGTAGCCGTCGCTGCAGGTCGCCACCCGCATCTCGCCGGGTACCGCCACCCCGAGCTCCGCCGCCTCCTCGAGCACCGCCTCCGCGAGCGTGTCTATGGTCGCGTAGACGGCCTCGGGCCTATCCGGACCCGCGACCAGCTCTCTTGCCGCGAGCGCTGCATGCTCGGGCCTCGGGCTCTCCGACATCACGACCCTGGCGGTGAGGCCGTGGCGTTCGCACCAGGCCCGGTGGGTGTCGATGCTGTCTCGCTGGAAGGAGTCGATCGGGTGGCAGCCGACCAGGGCGATCGTGTGGGAACCGCCGTCGCGGAGATGGTCCAGCATCCGTTCCGTGGCCGATATGTAGTCGTTGTCGACGACCAGCGTGCGCTGATCTCCCGCCCGCTCGTCCAGCCGGCGGCCGATCGTCACCACCGGACGGCCGAGACGGTCGAAGGCCGCGACCGTGGGATCGTCGACCGACGGGTCAACGACGACCGCTCCGTCGACGGCGACCCGGTCGGGCCGCTCCGAAGGTGAGGCGACCAGCAGGCCGTGATCGAGCTCCAGCGCCTTGGCCGCGGCCCCGCCGAGGAGCTTGAAGAAGTACTCGACCGAGCTCACTACCTCAGGCGCCATCCCGATCGCCGGCATCGAGATCGAGATCAGCTGGGTCCGCCCGCCGGCGAGCGAGCGCGCGGTCGAGTTCGGCACGTAGCCCGATTCGGCGGCGGCCCGCTTGATGCGGGAACGGGTCTCCTCCGACATCCGGCCCTTGTCGCGCAGCGCCAGCGAGACGGTCGCCGCCGAGACCCCGGTCGCTTCGGCGAGGTCACGAATGCTGGGTCGGCGTTCCATGAAAACGGAGCATAGACCCGCCGGCCCCCTCATTGACTCCCGCCCCAAGACGTGATAAACCGCTTAACCATGGCTCCCAGCTTGGAACTGTTCGTGGGTTGGGGGGAGATGGCAAACGAGATGGAGATTCCCGAAACATGAAACGCAAATCACTCAGATGGCTCCTGGGGCCGGTCACCGCGGGGCTCGCCCTGCTGCTGCCCGGCGCCGCGGGGGCCGAGACACCGGCCGACACCGTGCTGAAGAACGGCACGATCCTCACCATGGACAAGAAGGGCACGACCAAGAGCGCCGTCGCGCTCAGGAACGGTCGGATCGTCTACACCGGCAACGCCAGGGGAGCCTCCCGGCTGATCGGCGCGAAGACCGAAGTGATCAACCTGAAGGGCAAGACCGCGATGCCCGGACTGATCGACGGCCACGCCCATCCGCTCGGCGGCGGCGACATCCTCGACGACTGCGACCTCGGCAACATCGAGGCGACGATCGACGACATGCTGGCCCCGATCCAGGCCTGCAACGAAGCCGATCCGGCCACGAGCGACGAGGACTGGCTCACGGTCTCCAACTGGAGCCCGGTCGGAGTGCTTCCGGCCGGCACCGTGGTCACCCGCCAAGATCTAGACCGGGTCTCCAGCACCAGGCCGATCATCGTCCAGGGATCCGACTTCCACAACTCCTGGGCCAACACCAGGGCCCTGGAGCTGGCAGGCGTCACCAAGGACACGCCCGACCCGAGCGACGGCGAGTTCGTGCGCGAACCGGACGGAACACCGACCGGCCTGCTGAAGGACGGAGCCCAGGAGATCGTGCGGGCCGCGATCCCGCCCAAGGCATTCTCCGAGGTCGTCGCCGACGGTGAGCGCGGCGTCAGGGCGATGAACGCGGTCGGCATCACCTCCACCGCCGACGCGGCCAGCGGCGAAGAATCGCTGAAGGTGTGGCGGGCGCTGACCAAGCGGGGCAAGATGAGCCTGCGGATGAACTCACTGCCGGTGATCGAGAACAACGTGCCGGCCGGTGCCGCGGTCAAGTACTACCGCGGACTGGCGAAGAAGTACGCCACCGAGCGGTTGCGCATCCCCGGCATCAAGCTGTTCATCGACGGCGTGATCGAGTACCCCGCCCAGACCGCGGCGCTGCTGAAGCCGTACCTGGAGAAGCAGGGTGACGCGATGGTTCCGGGCACCAACAAGGGCACCCTGTACCACACGCAGAAGCACGCGAACGCGATCACGACCCGTTTCGACAAGATGGGCAAGCTGGTCCACATGCATGCGATCGGCGATGGCGCGGTACGTCAGGGCCTCAATGCCGCCGCCGCGGCCCGCAAGGCCAACCACACGACCGGCGACCGGAACATCTCGATCACTCACCTCGAGCTGGTCGATCCCGCCGACTACGGACGCTTCGGCAAGCTCGGCGTGTTCGCGACCATGCAGCTCCAGTGGGCGGTGAGCAACTTCTGGACCCAGGACTCGCTCCGTCCGTTCATCGGCGAGGAGCGCTTCAACCGGCTGTACCCGGCCGGCAGCCTGGTCCGGGCCGGAGCTCCGCTCTCCCAGGGAAGCGACTGGCCGGTTGATCCGCTCAACCCGTGGAACGAGATCATGACCGCGCGCACGCGGGCGAACGCCTACGGCGGTGTGCTCGATCTCGGCGAGTCGATCTCGATCGCCCGCTCGCTGAGGGCGCATACGGTCGGATCGGCGGCCCAGCTCGGACTGAGCGACCGGGTCGGTTCGATCCAGCGGGGCAAGGACGCGGACATCATCGTGCTCGACCGCAACCCGCTCAAGGCGAAGCCGAAGAGCATCGACAAGACCCGGGTCCTGCGCACGATCGTCCGGGGCAGGACGGTCTACAGGCCGAGCGAGAAATCAGCCGAGCTGATCTCGGCGGCGGCCTCGCTCAGCACCGGCGAAGCCGGTCACTCACACGGCCACTGACCACTGAGCGTCTCCGGCCCTCCGCCGAGCGCGGGGGGCCGGGCCCTCAGGCCGTCGGGGCCTGAGAGGTGACGGTGCCGGGCTTGCGGTCGGCGATCTCGGTTCCCCGCCCGACCGTCTCCGGGATGCCGTAGTAGCTGAGGACCTGCAGCTCCTGCTCACGGTTCAGCGGCATCGCCGGATCGATCGCCGGCGCGTTGCGGATCACCTCACGGTCATGCGGGACCCAGACCCTTCCGGCCGCGGCCGCGCATTCCCGGATCGAGATCGGCACGATCTTGCCGAACCGTCCCAGCTTGGCCAGGACCCAAGCCGGCTCGCCGGTCTCCTGGTCCACGAACAATCCTTCGACCTTGGCCACACTGTGGCCGGAGACCTCGTCGATCCGGTATCCGACCCACTCCTTGACGTCTTCGAGTCCGGGCTGGTGTGTCGATGCTTCCTTGGCGGCTTCCTGCGGGGTGCTCGTTTCAGACATCGATCTCTCCTTCCAAGAGCTGGGCGGCGGCGGAGGCGGGATCGAGATCCCGGCTGACCACCCGGTTCAGCAATGCGACCACATCGGGATCATCCTCGATCGCGGCCTCGAGGCGTCGCCGCAGCCTCGCGGTGGCGATCCCGAGAACCTCGTTGCGAAGGTTGCGGGCGCGGCGTTCGGACAAGGTTCCCTGGGACTCGATGAACTCGCGGTGCTCGGCGACCTTGGCCGCGAGCTCCTCGATTCCCTCGCCGCGGGCGGCCTCGGTCCTGAGGATCGGCACGCGCCATCCTCCCGGCGTGTGGGCCAAAGAAAGGGCTCCGCGGACCTCGCGGATCATGGTGTCGGTCATCGGGTGGTCCGACTTGTTGACGACGATGATGTCCGGGATCTCCATGATCCCGGCCTTCAGCGCCTGGATCGAGTCGCCGGAGCCCGGCATGAGCGCGAGCACGATCGTGTCGGCGTGATCGACGATGTCGATCTCACCCTGCCCCACGCCCACCGTCTCGACCAGGACGTCGTCCTTGCCGGAGGCGTCCATGACGAGGGCCGCCTGGAGCGCGGCCTCGGACAGCCCGCCGAGTGCGCCCCGGGAGGCCATCGAGCGGATGAAGACGCCGCCGTCGAGAAAGTGCTCGGTCAGCCGGATTCGATCACCCAGCAGGGCGCCCTGGGTGAACGGGCTCGACGGGTCGATCGAGAGCACCGCGACCTGGCGGTCCTCCTTGCGGAACTCGCCGGTGAGCGCACCGATCAGGGTGCTCTTGCCGACTCCGGGAGGCCCGGTGAAGCCGATGATCCGGGCCTTGCCGGTCTTCGGGAAGATCTCCCGCACGAGTTCCCAGCCGGCCGGGTCGTCGGACTCGATCAGCGTGATCGCACGGGCCAACGCGCGCTTGTCGCCGGCGAGCAGGCGCTCGGCCAGCGAGGTGACTTTGGTTGAGGTCTCGGGCATCGGTCCTTCAGTCTAGAACCTGAACCGGCCGTCGCATCCCGGCCATGAACGCGGCCCCGGTCCGGTCCCCAATAAAGTCCCGCCCGCCTTGATCAGATCGCTCGCTTTCTTCGCCCGCAACCGCATGCTCACCCCGAAGTACGCCCGCCTCTTCGGGCGCTACCTCTGGCGCCGCTTCTTCACTATCGCCGGCCGCGGCTGGGAGACCGATGGCCCGGTCTTCTTCGGCAGGCACCTCCAGCTCCAGGCGGGCCGTGAGGCGACGATGAAGTTCGGCCGCTGGGTCTGGATCGGGGACGGCACCAAGATCCGCTGCCACGAGGGCCGGGTCGAGATCGGGAACAAGACCGTGATGGGTCAGGACTGCACGATCTCGGCCTACCAGCGGGTCCGGATCGGCGAGGAGTGCGTGATCGCCGACCGCACCATGTTCATCGACTTCGACCATGGTGTGGTCGAGGTCGAACGTCCGATTCGCAGCCAGGGCATCTACATGGAGGACGTGATCGTCGGATCGAACGTGTGGATCGGATATGGCGCCTGCGTCCTGCGCGGGGTGCGGGTCGGCGACAACTCGGTGATCGGCACCAACAGCGTGGTCACCAAGGACGTGCCCGCCAACGCGGTGGTCGGCGGAGTGCCGGCTCGGGTGCTGCGGATGCGCGAGGCCCCGAAGGACCTGAAGTGGCCCGAGCCGGTGGAGCCGGAACCGGGCCCGGGCACCATGGAGATCCCGGACTGAAACAAGGAATCAGAATCGCTTCGCTGTGCGATCCTGATTTCGAAGTACCCGCCGCGTGGGCGGGAATATCCGTTGCCTCTCAGAGGGACTCGAGGATCTTGTTGGCGGCGTCGTCCTGGATCCAGCCGACCCGCCGGTGGAAGTCGATCAGCAGTTCGAGATCGGTCACGGTCAGGTCCTTGAACTCCTCGGTCGCCTTCTCGGCCAGCGGCATGTAGAAACGATGGGCGGCGTCTCGCCCCTTGTCGGTGATCCCGGCGAGCACCCGGCGGCGATCCCCGGGATCGTTCAGCCGCTCGGCGTACCCCTTCTCCTCCAGCCGGTCGATCACGGCGGTCACCGCGCCACTGGTCAGGCCCGAGGCGGCGGCGAGGCTGCCGGCGGACATCGGGCCGTGGTGATCGAGGATGTCGAAGCAGCGGCCGTCGGTGCGATTGATCTCGAGTGCGCGGCAGACCGCGTCGTCGAACTTCTGGTTGGCGGCCTGGCTGTCCCTGATCGATTTGGTCAGGTCGAGGAATAGGGAGTCTTTGGACTTGCTGGTGGTCATAACATTCTCTTAATTGCTAAGATACTTTGCGTTCTAAGGATACCAAGGAGGCGGAGTGGCTGAAAACGAAGCCATACAGGTCAACAACCTGAGCAAGAAGTACGGAGATGAGGTGCAGGCCCTGGACGGGATCTCCTTCGGCGTGGAGGAGGGCACGGTCTTCGGACTGCTGGGCCCCAACGGCGCCGGCAAATCGACCACCGTGAAGATCCTCACCACGCTCTCGACCCCGACCTCGGGCTCGGCCACGGTGATGGGCCACGACGTGCTCACCCAGGGCGCCGAGGTCCGGGCGAAGATCGGAGTCGTCGCCCAGAGCTCGACCGCCGACCGCGAGGCGACCGCCCGCGAGAACCTGCGGCTTCAGGGCCAGCTCTACCGGATGAAAGGCAAGGAGCTCGAGGCCCGGATCGAGTACCTGCTCGCCAATTTCAACCTGGCCGGGGACGGCGACCGCATCGTGCGCGGATTCTCGGGCGGCATGGAACGGCGCCTCACGATCGCGATGGCCCTGGTCCACAAGCCGAAGGTGCTCTTCCTCGACGAGCCGACCACCGGGCTCGACCCCGAGGTCCGCTCCGAGATGTGGGGCGAGATCTCAACGCTCGCCGGCGACGAGGGCATGACCATCCTGCTGACCACCCATTACCTCGAGGAGGCCGACAATCTCGCCGCGAACCTGGCGATCGTCGATCAGGGCAGGATCGTGGCCGAGGGCACCCCGGAGGAGCTGAAGAAGGGCCTGAAGGGCGACGCGATCCAGGTCGGTCTGGGTGAGACCCGCACCGACGCCGAGGTCACCGCCGCCCTGGCGAACGTCACCGGCGTCAGCGAGATCATTCTCAACGGAAGGACCCTGCATGCCCGGTCCGAGGACGGCGCCCGCTCGGTTCCCGCGGTGCTCCAATCGCTCGAGTCGGCCGGCATCGCCGCCGACTCGGTGACCGTGTCCCGGCCGTCGCTAGACGACGTCTACCTCAGGTACGCGGGCCGCACCATGGAACAGGCCGAAAAGAACGAGATCGAGGAGGTCGCGGCATGAACGGATTGATGGACACGGTTCATATGGCGCAGCGTCACATCCGGGCATTGCTGCGGCAGCCCTGGTGGATCGTCGTGACCCTGATCCAGCCGATCATCTGGCTGGTCCTGTTCGGCGGGCTGTTCGAGAACATGGAAGATAATCCGGGATGGCCGGCGGGCGTCTCCTTCCTGGAGTTCATCACGCCCGGCGTGATCATCATGACCGCGTTCTTCTCGGCCGGATGGGGCGGCATGTCGATGATCGAGGATCTCAACCGGGGAATCATCGATCGCTTCCTGGTCTCCCCCGCGAAGCGTTCGTCGATCATCATGGGCGCGCTGCTCTCCAGCTTCCTGAGCATCGCGATCCAGTCGGTGATCGTGCTGGTCCTGGCGCTGATCATGGGCGCGAGCTACCCGAACGGAGTCGGCGGCCTGCTGATCCTGATCCTGATCGCCGGCATCGTCGGGTTCGGGTTCGGGGCCTTCTCACACGGGCTGGCCCTGATCATCCGCAAGGAGGAGAGCCTGATCGCGATGATGCAGTTCCTGCTGCTGCCGCTCACCTTCCTCGCGGCCGCCTTCATCCCGCTCTACCTGGCGCCCGGCTGGATCGCCGACGTGGCCAAGTTCAACCCGGTCAACTGGGGGATCGAGGCGGGACGCTCGGCCGCGATGGACGCGACGCCGGACTGGAACCTGATCCTGACCAGGACCGGCCTGCTGATCGTGTTCGGGGCACTGATGGCCGCCTTCGCCACGAGAGCGTTCCGCAGCTACCAGCGCACGGTGTAGGCAGGGTGGAGACGATCAGCACGCTATTTGCGTGCTGATCGTCTCCACCCCTGGGCCCGGGGGCTTGGGCTTGGGCCTGGTGGTCTCGGGGGACCTCCGGGTGAGCGTTCCTTCTAAGACTTGTCGGTGACCGGAGCCAGGCCCTGGTACAGCTCCAGGGTCTGCAGGGCGACGTCGGCCCAGTCGAACATCCGGATGTGAGCGAGGCCCTCTTCGACCATCCGGCGGCCCAGCTCCTCGTCCCCGAGTACCTGGATCGCGGCCTCGGCCAGATGCTCCGGGTCGCTGGCGCGGAACCTGAGACCCGCTCCCTCGAGCGGAACGACCTCGCGCAGACCGCCGGTGTCGGCGGCGATACAGGGGCATTCCGAGGCCATCGCCTCGAGCGCGACCAGCCCGAAGGGCTCGTAGATCGAAGGCACCACGGTGAGATCGGCGATGCGGTAGAGCGAGTGAAGGACGTCGTCGCCGATCCAGCCCAGGAAGGTGCCGTGGGCCATCAGTCCCAATTCCTCGGCCTGCTTGTGGAGCTCGGCCTCGTGCGTGCCCGAACCGGCCACCAGGAAACGGGTGTTCGGCAGCGCCTTGATCACCTCGGGCATCGCCTCCAGCGCCAGCTGGAAACCCTTCTCGTAGACCAGGCGGCCGATCAGCAGGACCAGATTCTCGTCGGGCTTCGCGAACTCGGAGCGCAGCCGGGCCAGCTCGACCGGATCATCGGCCGGCAGGTCGTCGGGATCGATCCCGTTGGGGATGACCGAGATCCGGCCCTCCTCGACCGAGAAGATGTCGGCGATCTGTTCGCGCATGAAGTGCGAACAGGCGATCACGCGGTCGGAACGGTTGGTGATCCACTTCTCGACGCCGTGGATGTGGGCCTGGGGATGCTTGTCGACCCAGCCCTGATGGCGGCCCCACTCGGTCGCGTGGATGGTGGTGACCAATGGAACTCCGTAGCGGCGGGCGAGATGGTCGCAGGCCCCGGCGACCAGCCAGTCGTGGCCGTGGACCAGGTCGAACTCGTAGCGGTCGCCGAGATCGACGCCGGCCGCGAGCATGTCCGAGTTCATCCGCTCGACCCAGGTCACGAACTCGGCCAGATCGGTCGGACGCTCGGGCTCGACGATGCGGTGGATCAGGACGCCGGCCATCTCCTCTTCGACCGTCGCCTCCTCCCCGCCCCTGGTCAGGACGTGGACCTCGAGTCCCAGCTGGACCAGGGCCTCCGAAAGCTTGCGCACGTGACGGGCCAGGCCGCCTTCGATCAGCGGCGGGTATTCCCAGGTGACGATCAGGATTCGGGTCGGTTGCATACGGTGAGCCGTTCAGCCAGTCAGGGAGTCAGTAGTGGAGTCAGACTCAAGTCGGGGGCCAAAGCTCGGACCCGTGAATCAGGCGGTACTTGATTGACATCAGTTCCGGATTGTAGGGCGTCGAAGGCCCGCTCGGCGTGATGGACGGCACGGTCGAAGGGATAGTCGCCGGCCTGCTTGCGGTTGTCGAGGAAGGCCCAATCGCTCGATTGGACCGCCAGCAGCTCCCTCACGGCCCGTTCGGCCGCGTCCCCGCGGATCCCGCCGGCGACCGCGCGGCGGACCTCCAGCTCCAGCTTCCGGGCGCCCCAGGCGAGATCGGCGACCACCGGGTCGTCCCAGGTCCGGAAGTCCTTCTTCTCACCCCAGGTGGATGCCTTCAGCTCGCGCCGGCGGCCATCCCCACCGGCCGCCTCGTCGAGCGTCACCAGGCGAAGGCCGCGCTCCCCGGACCGGGCGAGGACGTTGTCCAGCCAGATCGGGCCCTCCGACCACCAATGGCCGAGCAGCTCGCAATCGACGGCGAAGACCATCAGCCCCTTCTCGCCCTCGCGCTCGCGGTACCGGGCGAGACGTGCGGCCGCCGCGTCGAGGAACTCGTCGGCCTGCCGGGAAGCGGTCTCCGCCGCCGCCTCGGCGTCATACGGTTCACCGTCGATACGGAAGATCCGGATCCCGTTCATCGAGAGCTGATGAAAGTCCAGGTAGCCGGGCCAGGACGGGTAGCCCTGCATATCCCAGAGCCACGAGATCGCCTCCCAGTCGATCGTGAAGGCCATCGGGCCCGCTTCGGTGCGGACGGGGCCCAGAGCCTCGTCCCCGGTCTCGTGCCGGCTCTGATCGACGCAGAACCACTCGACGCCGGCCCGGGCCATGTCCCACTCCAGCCCCGGGGAGTAGGCGCATTCCGGCAGCCAGAACCCTCCCCGCCATCCGAATCGGCGCCGGTGGGAGCTGATCCCGGTGTCCACCTGGAGCTCGACCCCGTCGCGGGTGGCGACCAGCGGCAGCACGGCATGGGTCGCGCTCGATGCGGCCAGGGAGATCCGGCCCGAGGACTGGGCCTCGGCGAAGGCCCTCAATGGATCTCCCCCATGTGAATCGAGCATGGCCAGCGCCTTCTCGTACCGGACCTTCTCGGCGGCGGCCGCGCCGCGATAGGCGGGCTCCGCCGACTCGATGTCCCGCTCGGCGGCACCGAGCCGGTGGTTCACCAGGAACTCCCGCAGCCTTTCGGGCACGCCGGCTGCCTCCAGCTGGTCGGCCAGCACGGGGGTGACCGTGAGGGTCAGGTCCCGGGCGACCTCGAGCACCGGCAGGTGCGAGCGGACAACCGCGTCGAACAGCCACTCCTCCCCGAAGGGATACGTACCGAAGCCCTCGACATATGGCATGTGGGCATGGAGGACGATCGCCAGATCGCCGACTTCACCCCCACGCTCAGACATGACAGACGGCGATGAAGTCCAGGGCGCTTTCGAGATTGTTGGTGGACAGCTTGAAGTCGGAGGCCGCGATCGCCGGCGTGAAACGGTCGTAGAACGGCTTGGTCAGACCGAGCGTCTCGTGGACCTTGTCCCAGCCGAGCGAAAGCGCGTGCTCGTGCCAGCGCAGCTTGCCGGCGTGTGAAAGGCCCAGAATCTCGACCCGTGAGAAATGCGGTTCGAGCAGCGCCCTGTACTCCTCGAGGCGGTACTCCTTGATGTGCCAGGGGTTGTCCGACTTGTCGGCCCCCTCCGGGGCGAGGGTGAGCAGGTTCGGGGTCGAGATGTAGGAGATCGGCGCGACCTTCGCGAAGCCGCGCAGCAGCGTGTCCGGATCGGCGATGTGCTCGATCGTCTGCAGGAACACGATCGCGTCGCGCGGCTCGTCGAAGCTCTCGACCAGCTCCCGGCGGAAGCTGAGCTTCTCCGAGCTGTACTTGGCGCTGGCGTGGGCGAACGCCTCAGGGTTCGCGTCGACCCCGATCACATCAGCGGCCGACGCGGCGAGCACCGCCGAGCCGTAGCCCTCGCCACAGGCGAGATCGACGACCGTCCGGCCGCCGACCCGGGCCGCGATCCACTCGTAGACAGCCAGGTGGCGCCGGTACCAGTAGTTCTCCTCGGGCACGTCGGGAAGGGTGCGTTCGCCGGTCAATTCGAGCGGGGGAACACCGTCGGGCTGGTCGTTTTGGATGTACGTGTCAGTCAAGGAGAGCGATTCTTCCCTATCTTTCTCCGCCATGCCCGCTTCCCCGACAGCCACGCCGGAACACATCAAAGACGTCAACACCCGCTACCACGACGCAGCGGCCGATTCCTACGATGCCAAATGGGGCATCGATTTCGGAGAGATCGGCCAGCATCAGGTGGCGCTCAAGCTGAAGAAGTCTCTGGGCGGCAAGCTCGAGACCTTCGACCAGGCGCTCGAGATCGGTGCCGGAACCGGCTACTTCTCGCTCAACCTGGCCAGCCAGGGCCTGATCAAGAATCTGACCGCGACCGACATCTCACCCGGGATGCTGAAGTCGCTGGAGAAGACCGCGAAGACTCTCGGGGTCCCGGTCAAGACCGTCGTCACCGAAGCCGAGGAGCTTCCTTTCCCCGACGACCAGTTCGACGTGGTGCTCGGGCACGCGGTCCTTCATCACATCCCGGACCTCGACAAGGCCTTCTCCGAGTTCCTGCGGGTACTGAAGCCCGGCGGCGTGATCGTCTTCTGCGGTGAGCCCTCCCGCTACGGCGACCGCCTCGCGGCCGTGCCGAAGCGAACCGGCTCCTTCGTCGCTCCCGCGTGGCGCAAGCTGGTCGGGGCCGAGACCCTGACCCACTCCGAGGAGGAGCTGGCCGACGACGAGCACAGCCTCGAGCCCGAGGTCGACGTCCATGCCTTCGCTCCGGCCGACCTGCGCGCGATCCCGCCCAAGGCGGGCTTCGAGGACACCAAGGTCCGCGGTGAGGAACTGGTCGCGAACGTGTGGGGCTGGGGCATGCGCTCGATGGAATCCTCGGCCACGCCGGACTCGATCCCGCTGAAGTGGCGCAGCTTCGCCTACCACAGCTACATCGCCTTCCAGAAGGTCGACAACAACGTGCTCGAGCCGCACCTGCCGCCCGAGCTGTTCTACAACCTGCTGCTCTCGGCGCGCAAGCCCGCCTAGGACTCCCGGTCCTCGGCCGAGCGGCGCTTGTCGCCCGGCCGGCGCACCCGGAACAGCTTCACGGGCCGATCGAGGCCCTTGAACTTGTGCTCGCCCGCGCGTGAGTATCTGAACGCGTCCCCGGCGGCCTCGACCGCGGCGGCTTCGGCCAAGACGCTGTCCGGCCGCGCCGCCTCGGTGATCCGGCTCGCCAGATTGACCGGATGGCCGAACCAGTCGCCGACCTGAGGCACGGCCCAGCCGCGGGCCACGCCGACCCGCAGCGCCGGAAGCTCCTCGCCGGCGTCGCGGCCGACCTCGATGAAGCGCAGCGCCGCGTCGAGCAGGGCCTCGCCGTTCTCGGAGACCATCATCGCCGCGTCGCCGATCAGCTTGACCAGGCGCACATCCGGGTTGGTCACGTCGATCGCGACCGACTCGAGCAGCTTCGCCACCGTTCCGAGCCGTTCCAGGTCGGAGCGTTCACCGAGCCTGGTGAAGCCGACGAGGTCGGCGAAGCAGACCGAGACCTCGACCGCCTTTCCGTGTCCGATCCAGCCCGGTTCGGCGGCAGCGACGATGTCGCCGCGGATCTGCTCGATGAAGTGGGAGCGGAGCGCATAGGTGACCGCCTGCTCGCCCAGCGGCAGGAGATTGGCGGCACCGTCGCGCAGCGACATCGCCGCCTCGAACTCGTTGGCCCCGGGATCGATCAGGTCCTGGGCGAGAAGGTCGCGATGGGCCTGGGCGATGCGGGCCGCGCTGCTTCCCACCTGCCTGGTCACCGCGAGCAGGTTGTCGGTGGGCACACCGGCGTCAAGGAAGTACTTGAAACGGCGGGCGGCGTGAACGTCCTCGATGCCGAAAATGGCCCGATCCGGATCCGGCTTGGGAAAGCCGAGAGCGACGATGAAACGGCGGAAGTCCTCGACCTCTATCCCGGTCGTGTCGGCGATCTCCCTGGGCGAGAAACGCTTCTGGTTGCGTCCGAGGGTGATGTCGGCCGGCAGCAGGGCGAGCCGGCCCGTCTCGATCTCGCGGCGCATCGTCTCCAGGTCGGCTCCGTCCTTCCAGAGCCTCTCCAGCAGCATCAGCCGGGGACCGCGCTGCTCCTCGTCGAGCCCGTCGGTCAGTCCCTCGGCTTCGAAGTCGGGCATCTCACGCATACGCCACCGCCCCGCCCCGCCGCGGGTCTCCGCCGCCGCCGAGCTCACCGGTGCGGGGATCCCGGGTCACGATCTGGACCCCGCCGAAGAAGAGGTTCTTCTCGGTCCAGCGAAAGACCTCGCGGCCCCGCCGTTCCAGGGCTCTGAGTGCCCGCTCGTCCACCCCGGGCTCGGCCTGGAGCACCCCCGCCTCGAGGTGCACACGGGCCGCGTCCACGGCCTCCTGCGGCTCCATGCCACCGTCCAGGAGATTGATCGTGGTCTGAAGGACCGCGGACCGGATCCGGTTCGAACCGGCGCTGCCGAGGCCAGCGATCACCTCCCCGTCGCGCCTGACCACGGTGGGAGACATCATCGAGCTGACCCGGGAGCCGGGAATGGACTTGTGGAAACCGAGGGGATTGAGATCTTCTTCGCCGAGCATGTTGTTGAGATGAATACCGGTTCCCGGCACGACCAGGCCGGACCCGGTTCCGTTCGAGCAGGTAACCGAGGCGCAGAGCCCATGTTCGTCCATCGCGGCGAGATGCGTGGTCGAGCCGAGACGGTCGATCGAATCGCCGGAGAGGAACTCTTCGGCGAATCCGGGCCGCTCGAGCCGCTCGGCGAATCCGGACCGGCGGGCGGCGTTGGCCACCTCCATCGCCCGCTCGATTTCGAGCGTGCCACAGCCACCGGCCCGCCGCAGCAGTGAGAGGCAGAGGGCGATCAGGATGCCGCCGGCCGATGGCGGCGGATTGGTGAAGATCTCGTAGCCCTCGAAGTCCGCGGCCACGGGGACCCGGGGAATCGCCTCGTAGGCGGCCATGTCGGCGGCCGAGAGCACCCCGCCCAGGCCGGCGACGTACTCCTCGATCGCCGCGGCCACCTCACCGCCGTAGAACGCCGCGGATCCCTCTGCCGCGTAGCGCTCGAGTGCGATGGCCAGGTCGGGAAACCGGAAGAGCTCTCCCTCCCGGACGATCCGTCCCTCGGGCGCGTAGATCTCACGGGCCTCCGGGGTCGAGGTGTAGATCGGTTCGAGAATGCGAAGCACATACGCCTGCTCGCGGTTGAGCGGCGCGCCTTCCCGGGCCAGCCTCACCCCCGGCCCGATCAGGTCTCCGATCTCCATGGAGCCGAACCGCGCGAGCGCCATCGAAAGTCCCGCCGCGACCCCGGGCACCCCACAGGAGGCCGCTCCGGCATTGAAGATCTGGGTTGTGTTCGCGTCGAAATGCACCGGCACCGGGATCAGCTCCCCGCGGCGTTCCAGCCCGCCGTGTCCCGGAGCCGCGACGAAGAAATCGAGCAGCACCGGCTCCGAATCAGGGGCGCTGACTATCATGAATCCACCGGCGCCCAGCCCGGTCAGGGCGCTCTCCACCGAGAACGAGGCCATCACCGCGGCCACCGCCGCGTCGACCGCGTTGCCGCCCTCCCTCAGGATCGAGGCGCCCGCCTCAGCGGTGAGCGCGTGCCCCGCGGCAACGACACCGCGGGGCGCCACTACCTAAGAGAGAAACTCGGGAATGTCGCTTCCGCCGACCGCGGGCAGGGAGTCTCCGCGCCGCCCCGTGGAGCGATCACGGGTGGACCGGCCGGACTGCTCGGCCTGCCGCTGCTCGCTCGAACGGCGCTTCGGTGCGGCCTTGCCGTCGAACCGGGTCGCGACCACGGTGATCCAGATCTGGTCGTCCAGCTCCTCGTCGACGTTCGCGCCGAAGATGATGTTGGCGTCCGGATGGGCCGCTTCGCCGACCAGGCGCGCCGCCTCGGAGACCTCGATCAGCGAGAGGTCGCTGCCACCTGTGACCGAGAGGAGGATCGAACGGGCGCCGTCCATCGGGGTCTCGAGAAGCGGCGACGAGATCGCCTTCTCGGCCGCGATCATCGCCCGGTCAGGACCGGTGCCCATGCCGATGCCGAGCAGCGCCCGGCCGGCGTCGGACATGATCGAACGCACGTCGGCGAAGTCGAGGTTGATCACCGAGGGCAGGGTCACCAGATCGGAGATTCCCTGCACACCCTGGCGCAGCACGTCGTCGGCGACCTGGAACGCGTCGACCATCGGGGTCGATTGATCGAGCACCTCGAGCAAACGGTCGTTCGGGATCACGATCAGCGTGTCGACCTCACCGGCGAGAGCCTCGATGCCCTGCTCGGCCTGCTTGGCCCGGCGGCTGCCCTCGAAAGTGAATGGCTTGGTGACGATGCCGACCGTGAGCGCCCCGAGGTCCCGCGCCAGGCGCGCGATGACGGGAGCGGCTCCGGTTCCCGTACCGCCACCGGCTCCGGCGGCGATGAAAACCATGTCCGAACCCTTGAGCAGGCGCTTGATGCGGTCCTGCTCGTCGAAGGCGGCACGGAATCCGAGCGAGGGATCCGCTCCGGCGCCGAGTCCACGGGTCTCCTCCCCGCCGATGTGGACGGTCAGATCGGATACGCAGAGCTGGAGCGACTGAAGGTCGGTGTTGACCGCCATGAACTCGACCCCGGGAATCTGGGCCTCGATCATGCGGTTGATCGCGTTGACACCGCCGCCACCGACTCCGACCACGCGAATGACCGGCGAGTGCGGCACGCCGGCGCCGGGCACCGAGGAGGGCTCCTGGCGGCCGTAGCGGGGACCGTCGTCGCGAGGGTTGGGCGGCGACTCCGAGAAGATCCGCTTCAGGCGGTCCTGGGCGTCGGGAACACCGCTCATGTCGGCACCGGGATTCGGCGCCGAGAGAGGATTGTGCTCGGGTTCAGGCTGGGCCTGGGGCTCGCGCGGCCGGGAAGCGGCAGCCGGTCGCGGCTCGCCCTCTTCGCGGTCGAGCGGATCGCGGCGGCCGAAACGGCCGGCCGCGCTGGGGTCCGGAGCGTGAGACGGCTCCTGCTGCTGCGGCTCACTCGAACCTCTTTCGCCTTCATCGTCATAAAACTGGGTGCTGGTCTCTTCGGCTTCGGCGGCGGTCTCGAGGGGATCGCCCTGAGGACCACCGGCGACCTCGTCGGCCTCTTGGCGGCGAGGCTCGAACTCCGGCGGCTCGGCGTTCGGATCTTCGTCAGCTGTCGAGCGAAACAGGTCCGCCAGGGGACCTTCGCGCATACTCGCTCGTTTACGACGAGCCATCTCTCAAGACCTCCTTGGCCAAATTTCGGTAGTACGAAGCCGCACGGCTGTCCGGATCGTACTTGAGGACACTAGCGCCTCGTACCGGCGCTTCCGCGAATTTTACGGCTTTGCGGATCCGAGACTTGAAGACGAGGTCTCCGAAGTTCTCTTCCAGTATCGAAACGGCCTCGCGCGCATGGAGGGTCCGGGAGTCGAACATGGTCGGCAGGATGCCCTCGATCTGAACGTTCGGATTGAGGTTCTCCTGAATCATCTTGAGAGTCGATTGAAGCTGGACCAGCCCGCGCATCGAGAGGTACTCGCACTGGACCGGGATGATCACCTTGCTCGAGGCGGTGAGCGCGTTGATGGTCAGCAGGCCGAGACTCGGCGGCGTATCGATGCAGATGTAGTCGTACTCGCCGTGAACCTCGCGCAGGGCCTTCTCGAGCGAGCGCTCACGGCCGATCTTCGTGCTCATCGCGATCTCGGCGCCGGCCAGATCGAGCGACGCGACCGCGATGTCGATCTCACGGTGGGCGATGATCTCGGAGATCGGCAGGTCGTCGACCAGCACGTTGTACATGCTGAGCTCGACCTTGTCCGGGTCGATGCCCTGGCTCATCGTCAGGTTGCCCTGCGGATCGAGATCGATGCAGAGCACGCGGTTGCCCAGCTCGGAGAGCGCGACCGCGAGGTTCAGGGTCGAGGTCGTCTTCGCCACCCCGCCCTTCTGGTTGGCGAAGCTGATCACCTCGGCCCGGTCGGTCGGAACCTCGGGCACGGCGGGCTTGATGTGGTCGCTCAGATCACGCTTGGTCGGGGCGAGCAGGTCGGAGGCCTTCATCCGGATCTCGGTCTGCTCGGCCGCGGCCTCCTCCTCCACCCGGGCCAGCTCTTCCTCCACCGGTGCCGCCGGAGCCTTGACTCCCGCGTCCGCCTCCGGTTCCGGCTGGGCCGTGGCCACGGGTTCGGCCGGTGCCGGAGCCGACGAAGCGACCGCATCGGCCACCGGTGCGTCAGCCACGGGCGGAGCTTCGAAGCCGGATTCGCGTTCGACCGGCTCGACCGTCTCCGTCTTGGAGGTGGAATCTTCTCGGGCGTGGTTCTTGCGGCTCAGGATTCGCATTTGGGCCGTTATTCGCATAGACAGGACGTTTTCCTGCCTCAGGCGTTTGCCGGTCCGCGAAATCGGGTTCAATGGACTGATCCTCGAGTTCCTGGAAAAGCGGATCCTCTTCGTAACCGGCAAGGGCGGCGTGGGCAAATCGACCGTCGCGATCGCGCTCGGGATCCGGGCGGCGCTCGAAGGCAAGCGCGTGATCGTGGTCGAGGTCGCCTCGACCGAGAACGCCTCCCGGGTCTTCCGCCAGGCCGAGGTCGGTTTCAAGGAGGTCGAGATGGCGAACGACCTCTGGGCGATCTCGATCGATCCCGAGGACTCGATGAAGGAGTACGTCCTGCTCCAGCTGAAGGTCAAGGCGATGCGCGACCTGCTGTTCCGCAGCCGCATGTTCACCTATCTAGCGGCGGCAACCCCCGGCCTGAACGAGCTGGTGACGATCGGCAAGATCTGGGAGCTCGCCCTGCCGGAGCGCAAGCTGAAGCACGGCCGCCGATACGACCTGGTGATCGTCGACGCGCCGGCCACCGGGCATGGCATCAGTTTCCTCCAGAGCCCGCGGACCTTCGCCAACATCGCCCGGGTCGGCCCGATCCACAGCCAGGCGAGCCAGCTCCAGGCGATGATCAACGACCACCGGCAGACCGGAAGCGTGATCGTCACCCTGCCCGAGGAGATGCCGGTCAACGAGACCGCGAACCTGGAGGCGGAGCTGACCGGCGACGTCGACGTCGCCGTGGACCGGATCATCATGAACGCGCTCTATCCCGACCGGTACTCGGCCAAGGACCTGAAGGCGATCAAGCGGCTGAAGAAGAGCGACGATCCCGAGATCCGGGCCGCGGGACGCGCCGCGATCTCGCAGGCCACCCGCACCGAGTCCCAGCGCGAGCAGCTGGAGCGGCTGAAGAGCCTCGTGTCCGCACCTGTATCGACCCTTCCGTTCATCTTCACCCCCGAGATCGATCTGAGTGCGGCCCGCAGGCTGGCCGAGGAGATTTCCTGATGCCGTCGATCGGCGACATCCTCGAGGGCAACCGGATCTGCATCTGCGCCGGATCCGGCGGGGTCGGCAAGACGACGACCTCGGCCGCGATCGCGCTCGGCATGGCCGCCCGCGGCCACAAGGTCTGTGTGCTGACCATCGATCCGGCGAAAAGGCTCGCCGATTCGCTCGGCCTCGAAGAACTCGGCAACGAGGCGAGCCGGGTCGATCCGGCCCTGTTCGCCGAGCAGGGGATCGAGGTCGAAAGCGGCGGCGAGCTATGGGCGATGATGCTGGACGCGAAAGAGACCTTCGACGCGCTGGTCGCCCGTCACGCCGAGGATGCGGCGGCCCGCGACCGGGTCCTGAACAACCGCATCTACCAGCAGATCTCCGGGGCGCTCGCCGGTTCTCAGGAGTACATGGCGATGGAGAAGCTCTTCGAGCTGCACAGCGAGGGCCGCTTCGACCTGCTCGTGCTCGACACCCCGCCCAGCCGCAACGCGCTCGACTTCCTCGACGCGCCGACCCGGCTGACGCAGTTCATCGAGGGCAAGTCGCTGCAGATCTTCATCAAGCCGACCGGGTTCGCGGCCAAGGTCGCGGGCCGTGGCGCCGGGGTGGTGATCTCGGTCCTGAAGAGGATCGTCGGATTCGACCTGCTGGCCGACCTGTCCGAGTTCTTCACCGCCTTCAGCGGCATGATCGACGGCTTCCAGGACCGCGCACACCGCGTCAGCGACCTCCTGAGCGACGATCAGACCTGTTTCGTGATCGTGACCGGGTCGCAGGGCGACTCGGTCGAGGAGGCCGTCTTCTTCCACTCCAAGCTGATCGAGAACGGCATGCACTTCGGCGGGGCGATCGTCAACCGGGTGCGCTACCGGCTCACGACCAAGATCCCCAAGGTGAAGGCATTGACCAAGAGCTTGGAGTCGGAGCTCGAAGACGCCGATCTGGCGCACGAGGTCGCCAAGAACTTCTGCGAGTACGACGTGCTCGCCCTGCGCGACGAACGCAGCATCAAGGCCCTCCGGGAGAGCCTTGGGGACGAACCGGTGATCCGTGTCCCCTACCTCGACACCGACGTCCACGACATCGCCGGCCTGAATCAGATCAACGAGTACCTGTTCGCGGACGAAGCCTCACGAATCGACCTCGCCACCGGCAGCTGAGAAAGAACTAGGAATCAAGATCGCTTCGCTTCGCTGCGCGATCATGATTTCGAAGTACCCGCCGCGTGAGTGGGCAAATAGAACAAGGAATCAAAATCACTTCGCTTCGCTGCGCGATCTTGATTTCGAAGCACCCGCCGCGTGAGTGGGCAAAAAGAACAAGGAATCAAAATCACTTCGCTGCGCTGCGCGATCTTGATTTCGAAGTACCCGCTGCGCGGGTGGGCAAAAGTGTTGCCCATGTGGGTGCATCGACCCGCCTAGCTGGCTCCTATTTTTTGCGGTACTTCATCTCGGAGATCGACCATTCAGTGGTCTCCGGGGCCGGGAAGAGCTTGCGGTCGGGTTCGCCGTGAGCCTGCTTGCGGACGGAGTCGAGGCCGTCCATCGCGTGGGCGGGCCACTCCATCGTCTGCCCGGGACGGGTCTGGCTGAGCCAGTCCTCACGGATCGTCGAACCGATCTCGGTGGTGGCGCTGACCTTCAGCTCACCGGGATCGGGCACCGGCTCGAACAGGCGGGTCGGGGCGCTGTCGTCGCGAACGTCGTCGCGGTACGCGTCCGAGTTCCGGTCGATGCCGAGCGCGGCCTCGATCTCCGGCATCGACTCGAAGCGGGTTTCGCTCCCGGGCAGCGGCTCGGGGTCGAACTCAGGAACCGATCCGAACAGGGGATCTACCCCCGCCTCCACTTCCGGACCGACATTTGTGGGGCCGACGACGGTGTTGTCCGCGACGACCCGGGGCTTGAAGACATGGATTTCCGCGCCGGCCGGCTCCTCGCGCTCGACCGCGACGGGCTCGGGGATCACGTCCCATTCGGAGGTAGATCCCATCTGGCTGGCACTGCCCTCGCCGGCCGCGAGACCAGAGGTCAGCAGCGTCTCCTCGGCAACCACGTTCAGGTTCGAGTCGTAGGTGCCGAGAACCGCCTCGCGAAGGATGTGACGGGTCGAGTCCTCGACCCAGGCGGCCAGATAGCTGGCCGATTCGCCGCCGATCATCATCGTCTCTTCGTTGTTGATCAGCGACTGCTCGAGGTCGAGCGCGGACTCGATGCGCCGGCGGGCCTGCTCGTCGTCGGCCTCGCCGGTGATCAGAGCGGCGGCGCGCGCGGACAGCGGGGCGTCGATCACGCCCTCCCCACCGAGTGCCGAGCGGATCGCGAGCAGGTGGTCGCAGAGCGCGTCGACCGGCCGGCCGCGTTCGCAGCCGAACTGGAAGCGCTTCTCGGCGAAGGCGATCGCCTCGTTGCGCGGTGAGTTCTCGGCCAGCTTCTGCATGAACTGGTCGAGGCTCGCCGATTCCGATTCGATCAGGAAGTAGCTGCCCGGACGGGGCGGTGCGGCACCGGTCTCCACCCGGCGCCAGGCGTCGTCGCCGATCGGGGCGAAAGCGAAGGGACCGAGTCCGACCGTGCCCTCCTTGAAGAGCCGCAGCGCGCGGACCAGCGAGTGGAGCTTCTCGATCGCGGCCTTGGGGCCCTCGCTCGAGTCGCCGAGTGGCGCCATCGCGAGGAAGGCCTGCTGCCATGGGCTGCGCTCGGTGCCCTCGCTGGTGGTCGCCTCCAGCGGGGCGTCGACCGAGTCGGCCCGGACGATCCTCAGGCCGTTGCTCAGCTCGAGCTCGGAGGGGGTCATCTCGAACCCGACCAGCGGGGCGAGCAGGACATCGGCCTCGTGGACGTCGCGGCTCTCGACCTCGAGCGATGCCAGGGCCGCTTCGACCCGGCTGATGTCGAGGGAGAACTCGGTGGTTCCCTCCCAGAGGCCGGTGATGAAGACGGCGATCATCTCTTCGGCCCGGCGGGTGGGCTCGGAGGGCACCGTGATTCCGCGGGCTTCGAGGTAGGGCGCGGCGACGTTCGATGAGGCGACCGCTCCACGCGCGGGGCCGTAGGACGGAAGCGAGCGCAGCTCGTCCAGGTGGGCGCTGATGTAGCGCGAGGTCAGGGGCACGTAGCGGTAGAAATGAGAGCTGTCCCCGTTGTTCTCGGCGACATCGAACGGGATCTCGTCACCGGTCGCCACCAGCGACGTGAATCGAGTCGAGGCCTCGGCCGCAAGCCGCTTCAGAGCTTCATCTAGTACCGGATCGTGCATGCCTCCCTGTTTTCGGATCCCGGCCCGGCATCCTGCGGCTGCACGTTTGTTTGCAGGACCCGATCCGGTCCGTTCCATCGCATCACAGCCGTTCGGGCACGAAAGGATCGTGCGACGGAACGGAAGGGTTCAGGCCGCGGCGGGCTCGGCGTCGAGCCACTCGATTCCGTACTTGCGCATGCCTTCGATCAGCGGCACGAGATCCTTGCCCTTGTCGGTGAGGGCGTAGGTGACTCGCGGGGGGACCTCGGGGAAGGTCTGACGCTCCACGATTCCGGACTCTTCGAGAGTGCGGAGACGAAGCGACAGGGTACGGGGGCTGATGCCCTCCAGGGACCGTTCCAACTCACAGAACCGGCGGCTTTCGTCGGCCAGGTCCCGGATCACGAGGAGTGTCCACTTTCCGGCGATTACGTCGGCGGTGCGACAGACGGGGCATTCTTCATTGTCGATTGCGCTCATCTTGAAAGTGATCGGCTCTGTGGTTGTGGTCTCCGGGTCTCTTCCGTGGACCGAGCCAAATCTCACTTCAACAAGTATAGGCACATGGCTTCACTTACTGAAGCGTTTTCGGCCGTTCAGAGGGTCGAAAGCACCATCGGCAGCGTGCCCGCGGCGAGAAAGGGTGCCAGCGGGATCGAGGTCCTAGACGGCGGCAGCCGCCTGCCCAGCGCGATCAACACCCCGGTCATGCCGGCCAGGGCGAGGCCGATCAGCAGGGCGGGCAGCGCCTGCCAGCCGAGGAACAGCCCGATCACCGCGACCAGCTTCGCGTCCCCCATGCCCATTTCCTCCGGCCTGAGCAGAGAGGCCGCGAAAAGAGGGGCCGAGACGACCGCTGCGGCGGCCAGATCACCGGCGAGGGCCGCGGGTCCGGAAAGTGCCGAGAGGGCCACTCCGACCGCCGCGGCGAGCAGCAGCACGCGGTTGGGAATGACGCGCCGCCTCATGTCCGTCACCGATACGACCGTCAGGGTCACGATGAGCACGGCCGCGGCGAGGAGTGACATGGGCCGACCCTAGGGAGGATTCTTTCGCCTCACCTTCGCTGTTCGGAAAGATTGCGTAAAGAAACAGGAACGAAAAGAGGCGACCCGCAGGTCGCCTCTAAATTGCCTGGTCCTCCAGCGCGCCGCTGACGAGGATTTCCGCCGGAAGGGGTTGCGATAGCACTCAGTGCGTGAGCGCCCCCTTCCGGCGGTACTGACGAAGTCAGCGGTGCGCTGGTGGAACCAGGCTCAGGTGGCTTCGCGAAGCTTCTGGGCCTCGTTGAGGCTCTGGAGCTTCTTCAGCGACTGGTTCTCGATCTGACGGATCCGCTCACGGGTCACGTTGAACGTACGGCCGACCTCGTCGAGGGTGCGGGGATGCTCTCCACCCAGCCCGTAGCGCAGCTCGAGCACGCGGCGCTCGCGGTAGGAGAGGTTCTCCAGCGATTCCTTGAGCGCTTCCTTGGTCAGCAGGTCAGCGGCGCGATCGAACGGCGACTCGGCCTTCTCGTCGGCGATGAACTGACCGAACTCGGATTCCTCCTCGTCGCCGACCGGCTTCTCGAGCGAGACCGGTGACTGGGCGGAACGCTTGATCGAGTCGACCTCCTCGGGATCGATGCCGGTGACTTCGGCGATCTCCTCCGGGGTGGGCTCACGACCGAGCTCGGTGACCAGCTTGCGCTCGGCACGGCCGATCTTGTTCAGCTTCTCGACCACGTGGACCGGGATGCGGATGGTGCGGGCCTTGTCGGCGAGCGCACGGGCGATCGCCTGGCGGATCCACCAGGTCGCGTAGGTCGAGAACTTGAATCCCTTGCGGTAATCGAACTTCTCGGCGGCGCGGACCAGGCCGAGGGTGCCTTCCTGGATCAGATCGAGGAAGGGCAGGCCCTGGTTGCGGTAATTCTTCGCGATCGAGACGACCAACCGGAGGTTGGACTCGACCATCTTCTGCTTGGCGTCGAGATCGCCGCGCTCGATGCGCTTGGCGAGATCGACTTCTTCCTGGGCGGTCAGCAGGCGGACCTTGCCGATGTCCTTGAGGAAGAGCTGAAGAGAATCAGTGGTCATGTCCGGCTTCAGGTCAAGAGCTTCCTTCTTACGGCGGCGACCACGTCGTCCGTCTGAGCGCTCTGCGTCTGCGGTTGCCTTCTGAGCCGGGTCTACGTCCTCGACCAGCTCGATGCCCTGTTTCTCGATATGCCCGTACAGATCCTCGATGTCTGATTCATCGAGATCGACCTCGGCCACGGCGGTGGCGATGTCACCGAAGGTGAGCACGCCGAGCTGCTGCCCGCGGTTGACGAGAGTCTTTACTTCTTCTAGTTCCTGGAGTTCTGCTACTAGCATTCTGTCCCTATCTGATTTCCCTGACGCAAGCCATTTTCTCCGTTTCGAGTTACCCCTGAGGGGAGGTAACTAACATGCACAAATACGAACCACCCGTCAAGATCCGCATTTCGCTCCTGATTTTCTGAAGCTGCGAGAGACCGTTGCGCTAGGTAAGTGGTCAAACGAGTGTTCGGATACTAGCCGCTTCACTAAGTAAAGTCAAGGCCTTGTTTTTTCTTCTACAGACAGAACGTCGTCATCTGCCGTGAGTTGCGGTGATTGCGAACAGAACGATGTGATGAGGCCCGAGGACGGGGCCATCCCCCTTTCCGAGCAGTGGAAACACTTCCCCTGGCTCCAGGCGTTCTGGACCCGCGCCTACCGGGAGAACATCACCGGCCTCTCCGGCATGGTCGCCTACAACCTGATGCTGGCGATCTTCCCGTTCGTCTTCCTGGTGCTGTTCATCTTCAGCCAGGTACTGCGGATCAAGGGGGTGGAGACCGGGATCTTCAACGACCTTCAGCGCCTCTTCCCCGACGCCGAGCAGAACACGCTCGACAACATCATCTCGACGATCCGCTCCAACTCGGCCACCCTCGGTGTGGTCGCGGCGATCGGCTCGCTCTGGATCGGCGCGTCGTTCTGGGGCGCGATGGACACCGCCTTCTGCCGGATCTACCACGTCGAGTGCCGCGGCTGGTGGGAACAGAAGCGCTTCTCGCTCGGCATGCTGCTGGTGGTCGCGCTCTTCCTGCTCGGCAGCGTCGTGCTGCCCGCCGCCGAAGGCGCGCTCATCCGTCAGACCGAGAACCTGCCCTTCGGCCTGAACGAGATCCAGAATCTCGACAGCGCCGTGCTGATCGCCGTCACGCTCACGCTCAACTTCATCGTCGGCGCGGTCATCTACTGGGCGGTGCCGAAGGGCCACATGCCCTGGCGTGCGGTCTGGCCGGGCGCGCTCTTCACGACGATCGTCGCCGGTCTCGCCAACTGGCTCTTCCCCGTGTACCTGAGCAACGTCTCGACCCTGGATCGCTTCGGTTCGACGATCGGATTCATCCTGATCGCGCTGCTCTGGTTCTATCTGGTCGCCCTGACCATGCTCGCCGGAGCGGTGATCAACTCCCTGCGGCACGAGTACCACGACACCGGGCGGCTGCCCTACGGGATCGTCAGCCGGGCATCACTGCTGGCCGAGGCCCTCGCCCGAAAAGACGAAACCGATCCGCCACCGATGGCCGAGCCCTACCGTTCACTGACCGCCCGCTCGGAGCGGGACGAGTCGGCCGAACCGGCCGAGCCGGAAACCGCCGAGCTGCCGGACGTGATTCCGCTGGACTCCCGCCGCAGGCGGCGTTAGCCGCCCGCTGCGAGTCGGGGTTCGCGCGGCGAGCCGGGGCTCAGCCGTAACGGCCGCCGGTGACCTCGCGCAGCTTGGCGCTGTCGTGGCGGGCGCCGACCTTGCGGACCGTGCCCGACCGGGAACGCATGACCAGGGATTCCGTTGTCGCGTAGCCCTTGCTGCGGCGAACGCCGTCCAGCAGGTCGCCGTCGGTCACGCCGGTCGCCGCGAAGAAGACGTCGTCACCGCTGACCAGATCGTTTGAGGTGAGCACGCGGTCGAGGTCGTAGCCGGCCTCGATCGCCGCCTGGCGCTCTTCCTCGTTGCGGGGCCAGAGCTTGCCGATGATCTCGCCGCCGAGACACTTGATCGCCGCCGCGGCGAGTACGCCCTCGGGGGTGCCGCCGATTCCCCAGAGAAGATCGATTCCGGTGTCTTCGGACACGGCGAGCAGGGCGGCCTGGACGTCGCCGTCGGTGATGAACCGGATCGTCGCGCCGGACTCGCGCACCTCCTTGACGACCTCCTCGTGGCGAGGGCGATCGAGAATGGTCAGCGTGACGTCCTCGGCGCTGCCTCCCTTGCGTTCGCCGATCTTGCGGATCACCTCTCCGATCGGCTCGTCGAAGGTCAGGAGGTCCTTGAACTCGGAAGAGGCGGCCAGCTTCTCCATGTAGACACAGGGGCCGGGATCGAACATCGTGCCGCGCTCGGACAGGGCGATCACGGCCAGGGCACCGCCGAAACCGCGCGCGGTGAGGGTCGTGCCTTCGAGCGGATCGACCGCGATGTCGACGATCGGCGGGCTGCCGTCGCCGATGCTCTCTCCGTTGAAGAGCATCGGGGCTTCGTCCTTCTCCCCTTCTCCGATGACCACGATGCCGTCCATCGGGACCGTGTCGAGCAGCAGGCGCATGGCATCGACCGCGGCGCCGTCGGCGGCCAGCTTGTCACCCCTGCCGATCCACCGGGATGCGGCCAGCGCGGCCGACTCGGTGACACGAACCAGCTCGAGAGCGAGGTTGCGGTCGGGCTTGGAACCGGAACGGACATCCTGGGAGATCACACTCATGCCGGGCAGGCTATCGATGAGTACTGTCGCGCGTGGCCTTGGCGTGCCCGTCACTCCGGGCCGCGCCCGCCTACCATGGCGGAATGCTGGTGACGGCAGGGACGGTGGAGGAGTGGTTTGGGACCGGCTGAGGAGACACGCCTCGGATCGGTCACCGCCTGGCTGCGGCGGAACACATCCGGCGTGCGTTCGCGCCTGTTCGCCTACGCGGCGCTGATCCTGCTGCTCGGAATCGCCGGGACCGTGTTCACCATGCGGGAGATCCTGATCAGTCAGCTGGACGACCGGGTCCAGGATGAGCTGAGTCAGGAGGTGCGGGAGTTCCAGAATCTGGAGACCGGGATCGATCCCGCCACGGGCAAGCCTTTCGGCGACAACCTGAAGCGCCTGTTCACCCTCTACTTCCAGAGAAACGTGCTAGCGCCCGACGAGAGGCTGCTGACTTTCATCGACGCGCAGCCCTACCTGGGCAAGACCCCCAGCCGCTGGATCGACAGCAGCGGACTTCAGGACATGAGCCCCGAGCTGACGGCGATCTGGAAGAGCCCCACGACAATCCGCTCGGGAACGGCCCAGATCCCTTCCGGTGAGGCCCGCTACATGGCGGTCCCGGTCCGCTCGGGGAATGAGGTGCGAGGTTCTTTCGTGGTCGGCTATCTGGTCGAGCCCGACCGCGAGAAGGTGGATGCCGCGGTCCGGACCGCGGCGCTGGTCGGCCTGTTCGCGCTGCTGGTCGGCAGCCTGGTGGCCTACCTCGGTGCCGGGCGGGTGCTCCATCCGCTCCGCGAACTGACCGATGCGGCGCGATCGATCGAGGATTCCGACCTGACCCGCCGGATCAACGTGACCGGCCACGACGAGATCTCCGAGCTCGGTGTCACGTTCAACGCGATGCTCGACCGTCTGGAAACCTCTTTCGGCAGCCAGCGCGACCTGATCAGGAACGTGAACCATGAGCTTCGCACCCCGATCACGATCGTTCGCGGACACATCGAGCTGCTCGAGGACGATCCGGAGGACCGGCGGGCGACGATCGAACTGGTCACCCGTGAACTTGACCGCATGTCGCTGCTGGTCGACGATCTGCTGACGCTCGCCAGATCCGAGGGATCGGACTTCCTCGAGAAGGAACCGGTCGCGATCTATCCCTTTCTCGACGAGCTGCTGGACAAGGCCGGGAGTCTCGGCGAACGTGTCTGGAAGCTGAACGTCGCCGGCGATCCCGGTGAGGCCGAGGTCGATCCGCGCCGTCTCACCCAGGCGATGCTGAACCTGATCGACAACGCGGTCCGCCAGACCGATCCGGGAAAGGTGATCGAGATCGGGGCGTCACGGGAGGGAGCGATCCTTCGACTCTGGGTGGAAGATCAGGGCTCGGGAATCGCCCCGTCCGACAGGCAGCGGCTCTTTCGCCGGTTCGAACGAGGAAGCGGCCGCCGCTACCCGGGCACCGGTCTCGGCCTTCCGATCGTCAGAGTGATCACCGAAGCACACGGGGGCGTCGTCTCGGTCGGCGACAGCGACCTGGGCGGTGCCCGGTTCACGATCAGCCTTCCGGTGGATCCCACCCCACGACCGCGCGAATCCGAACGAGGTGACGAATGAACCAGCGAATCCTGATTGTCGAAGACGAGCCGGGCCTCTCGAGCTTCCTCGTGAAGGGCCTGAAGGCGAACGGTTTCGCGATTGGTCTGGCCGAGGACGGGAGGGCCGCGCTCTCGAGGGCCGGGAACGAGGATTTCGACCTGATCATCCTCGACCTGGGACTGCCGGACATCGATGGCCTGGAGGTGCTTTCCGAGATGCGTGGGCAGGGCATCGAGACTCCGGTCGTCATCCTGACCGCGCGGGACGACCTCAGCGACAAGGTGAGCGGTCTCGATGGCGGGGCAGACGACTACGTCACGAAACCGTTCCGTTTCGAAGAGCTCATGGCCCGAATACGGGTCAGGCTGAGAGGCAAGAACGGGGGCGAAGCGACGACCCTCTCGGCGGCCGGGGTCGATCTCGATCTGCATGCCCGGACGGCGAGTTGCGCCGGATCGACCATCGAGTTGACCTCGCGGGAGTTCACGATGCTGGAAACCTTCATGCGGCACGAGGGGCAGGTGCTGTCGAGGGAGCAGCTGCTCTCTCATGTGTGGGGCTACGACTACGATCCCGGATCGAACGTAGTCGACGTCTACATCGGCTATCTGCGCCGGAAGCTGCCGAACGGACGGATCAGAACGGTCCGGGGAACGGGATACAGGCTGGCCGGACCGGATACGCCTGACGAAGGATAGGCTGGCGGCGTGACTACTTCCAGATGGGGTCTGACGCTGCCGCTGCCCGGAACGACGCTGGCCGATCACCGGCCCTTCGTGGAACAGGCGGAGGCGGACGGATACACGGACCTCTGGACCGGCGAGACCGGTGGTCCCGACGGTTTCACCCCCCTCGCCCTCAGCGCCGCCTGGACCGAGCGGGTGAGGCTCGGGACGGGAATCGTCGGTGTGTTTCAGCGTGGTCCGGCTCTGCTGGCCCAGCAGGCGGCGGCCCTCACCGACGCGTCCAGCGGACGTTTCGTCCTCGGCATCGGCGCCTCCTCGGATCGCATGGTCTCCGGCTGGAATGAGATCCCGTTCGAGAAGCCGCTGAGCAAGGTCGAGAGGACTCTCGATTTCCTGCGTGTCGCCCTCGCCGGCGAGCGCACCGACACGGGCTTCAAGTTGGAGACCGCACCGTCCCACCCCACGCCGATACTGCTTGCCGCCCTGCGCGGCAAGATGCTGCGGCTCGCGGTAGAGAAGGCCGACGGAGCCTTCACCAACTTCCTGCCCCTGGGCGGCCTGTCGACGGTCACCGAGCAACTGAAGGACGCCGATCCCGGCTTCGAACTGCTCTGCCGTTTCTTCTGCATCCCGGGAGAACGCGACCAGGTCGAACCGCTGGCCCGGTTCATGTTCTCCTCCTACGTGACCGTGCCGGTCTACGCCAACTTCTTCCGCTGGCTCGGCTACGGGGACGAGATCGCGGCCATGTGCGAGGCCTGGGCCGACAAGGATCGCCAGGGCGCCGCGGCGGCCGCCCCGTGGGAGCTGATCGAGGACACCTTCCTGCTCGGCTCGCCGGAGCAGATCCGAGATCGCCTCGACGCCTACGTCGACGGCGGAATCACCCTGCCAGTGGTCACGCCGATCACCCCGCCGGACAACATGTCGGCCCTGATCAAGGCGCTGGCCCCCTGATCGATCTGATCCGCAAGCCATCATCAGCCGGTCCCCTCTTCCTCAGGGTCGAGCCAGAGCTTCTTTTCCCAGGGCGGCGTGATCGGATCGAAGCTCGCCGCCCTAGATAACGCGTCCCCGCGGGCTCGCTCGAGTGGCACCAGCCGGATTCGTCCCGCCGGCGTGCGGCTGGGATACGTGTCCTCCGAACGGTCCGGGTCGGCCACGTTGCCGGCGTGACTGCCGCCCGCGATCAGATACTGCCCACTGGATTCGCCCCAGCCCCCGGCTTCACGCACCCCCACCTTCTCCGCCAAACCCGACAGCCAGCCCCAGCCCATGTCCGAACCCCAATTCGCCTTGGAGCGTGTGTGGTTGTGTCCGCCGTGGGAGGAAGCCCGTTGGCTGACCGAACCGTCGGCGTCCATCCTCACCTGGACAGATTCCCAGTCGTTCGGATGAAAACCCTCCTCCTCCAACACCGGGGCTCCGCGCAGGGACGCGCTCTGCGGGTAGTAGGCCCAGTATTGGAGATAGAGCCGCCCCACCCGATCATCCGAGCATTCGGCCCGCGGCAGACTCGGATCTGATCCTTCGCGGCAATCGATCACACGGGTGAACAGGGTCACCGGCTCACCCGCTTCGGATTCGGAGATGACCCCTTCCCCCGGACCTTCGGCGCAGTAGGCCGAGCGGCATGTCCGGTAGTCCACCGGCAGCCCCAGCATGTCCCGTCCGTAGAGCAGTTCGGGAGCCTGCTCCCGGATGGTCTCCGCCAGACGATTGCCGTAGGCGGCTTCCAACGTATCCGCAGAGCCACATCCACCGCCGAGCGAAACGGCGCAGAGCATCTGCCGGGAGATCGAGTGGACCAGTCCGGGTCCGGGAAGGTTCGCGCCGGCACCGACCAGCGCCGCCATGATGGCGGAGACCAGCAGCACGAGACCGATCCATTCGACGGTCGATTGGCCGGAGCCGGAGCGGATTTCCAGGTTGAGGGCAATGACAGGACGCTACGAAGCCAGAGCTCACAGGTGGGGTCGTTTGTGCAACGAGTTCTCGACGTCTGTGTCGCGTTATAGAGTCATCCCGTGAGCGATCCGACCAAACCCCATCTTTCGGCAGGCCAGAAGCAGGACATCCAGTGGAAGCGCTGGGCGCTCGGAGTGGCCGTTCTGGTGTTGCTGGTCGTGGTCCTTCAGAACTCGCAGAAGGTCGAGTTCAACCTGCTGTTCCTCTCGACCTCATCGCCCCTGATCATCCTGCTCCTGGGTGCGGCTCTGGTCGGCGCGATCATCGGCTACACGGCCCCCATCCTGCGCCGTCACCGCCACAACACCCGCCGCGAATACGGCAAGGAATAGGACTCAGGCCGCTCGGCCCGGTTCCTCGGTGAGCCCGAGCCGGTCCCTTGCGACCGCCACCGCCTCGGGATTGGAGTCGATCAGCACGTAGTTGCGGCCGAGCTTCTCAGCAACCGCGCCGAGGGTGCCGCTGCCGCAGAAGAAGTCGAGGCACCAGTCGTCCGGCCTGGTGGATGCCTGAACCATCCGCCGGATGATGCCTTCGGGTTTCTGACTCGGGTATCCGGTCTTCTCCCTGCCGTTGGTCGGAACGATCGTGTGCCACCAGACATCAGTCGGCAGCTTGCCACGCTCAGCTTTTTCCGCGGTGACCAGGCCGGGTGCCATGTAAGGCTCGCGGTCGACCTCTTCCGAATCGAAGTGGTAGGCCGCCGGATCCTTGACGTAGACGAGAATCGTGTCGTGTTTGGAAGGCCACCGCTTCTTTGACCTGGCCCCATAGTCGTAGGCCCAGATGATCTCGTTCAGAAAACACTCGCGGCCGAAGATCTCGTCGAGCAGCAGCTTGCAGTAGTGCGCCTCGCGATAGTCGATGTGGAAGTAGAAGGTGCCACTCGGGGCGAGCAGACGGTGTGCTTCTTCGAGCCGCGGCGCGAGGAAGCCGAGGAAGTCGTCGAAGCTGTCCCGATAGGAGGAATCCCGCAGCAGCTCGGTCCGGTAGCGCACACCGTTGAATCCGGTCCGGTCGCCCTCGGTGTCGGCGACGGTACGAACCGTCTTGCGCGACTGGGCCCGCCCCGTGTTGAAGGGCGGGTCGATGTAGATCATCTGAAACGAGCCATCCGGAAGCTTGGGAAGCTCAGCCAGGTTGTCACCAAGAATTATGCGGCTGGACGAAAAGGGAACGGGCACCGAACCAGAGTATCCGGCACCGCCAAGACGGGTCCGGCCAACACCCTCAAGCCATTCTGGGTCGAATAGTCCACCAAATAACCATCAGATTCGAGCCAGAACACCCCGGGGGACGAGCGCCGGGGCAGCTGGGGGCGATCCGGGAGCTATTGGCTCCCGGATC
>DATJUB010000055.1:0-12220 GCA_035502775.1 Solirubrobacterales bacterium
ATCTGGGAGCGGATAGCTCCCAGATCGCCCCCAGTTCGAGGCTGTTCGCTTTCCTGAACGAGAAAGGGCGCCCGATGGGCGCCCTTTCCAAGCATGGGTGATTCTCGGGCCGTCTAGCGCGAGTAGTGCTCGACGATCAGGCGCTCTTCGATCGGGGCGCTGATGTCGTTGCGGTCCGGGAGGCGGTTGACCGTTCCCTTGAGACCGTCGTGGTCGGCGAGCAGCCAGGCCGGGGTGGGGCCGGCGGTCTCGGTCGACTGGCGGGCCATCGGCTCGATCGCGGCGTTCTCCTTGACGGCGATCTGATCGCCGGCGGAAACCTCGTAGGACGGGCGGTCGAGGCGCTTGCCGTTCACCGTGATGTGCTGATGGACCACGAACTGGCGGGCCTGGGCACGGGTGGTGGCGAGACCGAGACGGTAGACGACGTTGTCCAACCGCTGCTCGAGGTGACGCATGAGGTTCTCACCGGCCATGCCCTCTTCGCGGTTCGCCCGGTCGAACAGCTTGGCGAACTGGCGCTCGCGCAGGCCGTACATGGACTTCGCACGCTGCTTCGCACGCATACGGACCGAGTACTCGGAAGCGCGCCTGCGCCCACGGCCATGCTGGCCCGGCGGGTAGGGACGACGCTCCATAGCGCTCTTGCCGCCAAGGGCACGTTCACCCTTGAGTCCGAGGTCGACGCCTTCGCGCCTTGAAAGCTTTTCTTTTGGTCCGGTATATCTGCCCATGATTGCGGCGTGGAACAGTACCGGATCGAGTTCGATTCTGCTCTGCGCGCGGCGGGGCAGGGCGAAGTATCTCGTTTCCGGCGGCGGAAGGATCGGCCGATCCCACTAATCCGACTAATTTAGTTTGGATTTGTTAGGTTGCACAACTTAGACATACCTAACACGGTGATTGGTAGCCCTAATTCTCAAAGTTCCGCCGCCTCTCGCCTCACCCGTCCGCAAGAAAAACCAATGGGAGAACCGATCTCGATGCAGAGTCACCCGTCTCGTCCCCTCCGATCCAGTCTGTCGGCATGGCTGTCCGCCTTCGCGCTCGCGGCCATCACGGCGCTGATCTTCGTCTCCGGCGCACAAGCAGCCGTCGGTGGAACATTGACTCCGGTCACGGCCTATGACTTCGGCAGCCGGGAAATCGGCGGGGGCCCCTCGAGTTCCCGGAGCTACACCGTCACTACGACCGGAACCACGGCGGGAACCGATGATCTGGTCATCAATTCGATTTCGATCACCGGGGCCGATGCCGATCAGTTCGACTTCCTGGAGAGCTCCGTGTCCCGTTGCGTTCCGGGGAAGGTGCTCACCCCGACGGCCAAGACCTGCACCCTCGCGCTGCGCTTCAACCCGACCACGGTGGGAACGAAAAACGCCGCGATCCAGGTGACGACCAACGGACCGACCCTCACGACCACCGGTGCCATCACCGGTACCGCCCGGGATCTCGAGTTCAATTCGGCCTCGCTCGAGTTCGGATCGGTCGTCGCGGGTCAGAACACAGCGCCGAAGACCGTGACGATCACCAATCGCGCCGCGGCCGCCTACACATTGGGCGCGATCACGTTGCCGACGGCCAGCCAGACAAACTGGGAGATCACGGGCAGCACCTGTTCGACCAGCGTCCCCCTCGCCACCGGCCAGTCCTGCGACGTCTCAGTTCGATTCAAGTCCTCGGGTGCGGTCGGACAGAAGACCGGTGCCTTCACGATCGCCTCCTACGGCCCGAACCCGGTTGTGCTCAACGGCGAGACCGGCGAGCCCGCTTTCCGGGTCGCCCCGGTCCAGCGTCATCTGGGAGCCACCATTCCGAACTCCGGCAACGGTGAGACCAAGACGATCTCCGTGACCAACACGGGCAACCTCGACCTCAACGTTCCCGGTGTCTCGATTTCCGGTCCTGACGCGGACCAGTTCACCCTGGTCGGGCAGGACTGCGGGTCAGGTCCGATCGCCCCGGGCGCCTCATGTCAGATTCAGGTGGCTCATCGACCCACCGCCAGCGGCTGGCACGAGGCGCGTGTCGCCCTCGAGGCCAACTCGATCTCGCCGTCCAACTCGGTCGCGATCTCGGGTCGGGGCCTGGGCGGGCCGTTGGTCGGACCCGAACCGGAGAGCTTCGACATCAACGCACGGCCACTCGCCCGTTTCCAGGGCGATGGGCGGGATGCCGTCTCCGGTGTGGCCAGCGGCAAGTGTGATCTCACCGGCACCGGACACTCGGACGTAGTGATGGGCGCGACCACCTGGTCGCGCAACCCGAACACGAATGACTGGGAAGGCGCCGTTTACGCGTACCCCGGCGGTCAAGGGGTCGGCGGTGCCGACCTCGCTGATCGCGGCGGCAAGGCGATCATCATTCCGGGCGAGGTCCTGCTCCCGGATCAGGCCGCCGGCAACCAGACGGGCAGCGTCGCCTGTGCCGACGTGAACGGTGACGGCACCGACGACTTGATCATCGGTGCCTGGGCCTATCAGTACGAAGGGCGGGTGGCGGGCACCGCCGACGCCCGCGGGGCCGCCTATGTCGTCTACGGATCGAGCGACTTCTTCACCGGCGATCCAGTCGACCTCAGCAACCTGGGAGGCCGCGGCTTCCGCATCCTCGCCGACCCCGACAACTCTCTGCCGGTCCACCAGCGGGCGGCCTGGGACCATCTCGGCCTGGCTGTCGCCAACGTGGGTGACCTCAATGACGACGGCAAGGAGGAGATCGCCCTGATGGCGAACACGGCTGACCTGCCGAACCCGGACCCGAGCGTGACCACCCCGCTGCGAAGCAACAGCGGCCGGACCGTGGTCGTGCCCGGAAAGTCCGACTTCGTCGACGTCGACGTGAGTGACCCGGCACAGACCCTGCTCAGTGTGATCGGTGCTTCGCCGGGATCCGCCGTTGCTCCGTTCGGGCAGGGCAACACGATCGATGGCGTCGGCGACGTGAACGGCGACGGTGTGCCCGACCTGGCGGTCGGTTCGATCACCTCGGTCACCTTCGGACGCAGCATCGCTTCCGGGGCCGTCTCGGTGATCAGCGGGTCCGCACGCGGCGAGGTCGATCTCGCTGACCCCACTGAGTACATGTTCGCGATCGGCGGAGCGTTCGCCGGCCATCGTCTCGGTATCGGCCTCGGCGGTGCCGGTGACGTGAACGGCGACGGTCTCGATGACATTGTGATCGCCGCGGATTCGACCGCCGCGGCGAACACCGATGCCGCCTACGTCATCTACGGCTCGGCAGCCCCACGGGCCGGAGGCGACGCCGACGGCATCATCGACACGGCCTCCCTCGGCGCCCGCGGCTACCGCCTGCTCGGCAGGCCGAACTGGGCCGTGTATTCGGTCGATGGCGTCGGTGACGTGAACGGCGACGGTCTCGATGACGTCGCCGTCGGCGCCTACAGTCACAACGCGACCGGCGCTCCATCGGCACCGGGGGCGGCATTCGTGACCTACGGCATCGAGGATCCATCGACACTTCCCGCCAACGACGCCTCCGCCGGGCTCGTCCCGGCCAACCCCGCCGACACGACCCGATACCTTGATCTCGCGACACTGGACTCGACCCAGGGTTCACGGATAGACGGGCAGACCTCCGGGGAGCGGTTCGGCCGCACGTTGGCCGGCATCGGTGACGTCACCGGCAACGGTGGCAGCGCGATCGCCTTCGGGGCCGACGCCGCCTACCGGCTCGGCCGAACCGGCGCGGGCGAGGTCACCGTGGCCCTGCTCGGCGGTGAGCCGCTGCCGGACGAACCGGGCCCGACCGGCCCCACGGGACCAACGAGCCCGACCGGTCCGACCAGCCCCACCGGCCCGACCGGCCCGACTGATCCGGATCCCGTGAAGAAGGCGACACCCCTGGTGGTCAGGTCCGGCAAGGCTCCGGTCAAGATCAACGGCCGCCGGGGTTCCGCACGGATCGCCGTGTCCTGCCTTTCCGGCGATGCGGCATGTATCGGCAAGCTGAATCTCACCACCGGTGGCAAGAAGGCGAAGCCGGTGAGGTTCAAGCTCGGCACGGGCAAGCGCCGCGTGCTCACGGTCAAGTTGACGTCCACACAGATCAAGACGATCAAGGCGAAGCTGCGGCGTGGTTCCAAGCCGCAGGCGACGGTGTCTGTCGTGTCGAGCCTTCCGGGAGCGGCCTCGGTCAGGCGCGTGCGCGTCATCAACCTCAGGCTCAGCAAGTAGGTGAGTGTGGGAAGAGCCGGTCGGCTCGGAAGAACTCTGGTTCCAGCGATCCTGGTTGCGGTCCTGGCCGGACTGGGCCTCGGCCCGGCCGGCCAGGCATCGGCCGTGAAGCACAAGGTTCCGGTCAGGTGCGCTGATTCTTCGGTGACGGTCAAGGCGGGCGGTTCCCTTCGGATCGCCCTGGGCTGTGTGGTCAAGGCCGGGGGGAAGAAAGTCATCAGGGTGCGCTCCGGCAACGGCGTTGCCCGGCATCGCATCGCCAAGAGGCCCGGGAAGGGCACGCTCGCGGCTGTCCGTTCGAAGCCGGGTCACCTGATCTATCGCTCAAGTCCGGGATCAAGGGGAAAGGACTCGTTCAGGTTTCTGATCCGCAAGAAATGGGGCTCCTGGTTCACCGGTCGGGTGATCGTCTCGATCAAACCGGCTTCACCCGTGGGTCCGACCGGTCCGACCGGTCCGACGAATCCGACCGGACCGACAGGCCCCACCGGACCGACGGGTCCCACCGATCCCGAAATCCCGGCCGAGCTGCCCGAGGCCGATCCCGCCGTCCCGTACACCACCGCCAACTGGACACCGAAAGCGGTGGACACCTGTCCGGCGACACTTCACGACCGTTTCGCCGTGATCGGACCAGACGGTCTCAAGTACCCGACCTGGCACCCGCCGATCGTCACCGACCCGGCGACCGGCGAGCCGTGCACGTTCGGGCACGAACATGGCCGTGATCCCGGCGGTTCCGACCTCTTCGAATGGGTGGCGGGTCATTTCGCCGAGCAAGGCCGGGAGGAGTACTCGGGCATCCCGTTCGGACTCGCCACCCAGGCTCTCGAAACCTGGAGTCCGGTCGCCTCGACCCCTCTGCGGCGGGAGGACAATCCGGGCTACAAGATCGAGTACAGGAACGATGTGCGTCTGTATGCCCAGAATGGGGCCGACCTGGCTGTCACCTGTGACTTCTTCGTCCGCTATCACCAGGGCTCTCACTCGGCGGACGCGACGATGAACAACGTTCACGAAACGCTCTACGCCTTCCGCTGTGACGACGGGACCGAGCTGATCAGTAATGCCTTCACCCGATACGGAAACGCAGGCGAGTACAACCGTGCCTGCGAGCCGAACACGGTTGTCCGGACGACCGACAACGGGTTTCCCGACGGCGTCGGCCGGCGGCTCATCCCCGATCGGGCCTGCATGAACACCCACTTCCTGGTGCAGCCCGGCAGGACCACCTCGGCCTTCGTGCTCTGGGAGCAATGGATCGCGGAGAACGTTCTGCACAAGGGGCCAGACCCCGCAACCGGCGAAGTTCTCGCGCGGTTCGACACCCGGTTCGACATTTTCGATCCCAGCCGGTTCGCCGACCCCGACCCCACGGCAACCCCCATGCCGGGATACGCGACCCGTATCAGCCGACCGATCGACCTGTGTTGGGACACAGGTCCGGGCGGAAGCCGAGTGGACAGGTCCTTCACTCCCTGTGCCCGGGCCACCGACGATTGGTCACTCCCGGGAGATCGGCGGCTCGCGTACGACAATCCCGGATCCCCGTTCAGCGGGAGCAAACGAGAGATTCGCCTGCGCGGCGTGAAGCTGAGCAACGAGGGCGGCCCGACCCGCTGGTTCACCGATCCGTATGGAGGAAACGCATCGACCGTCGCCTTCCCCGGTTCGATCTGCCAGCTGATCGGCAGCACCGACAATTCGGGTGGACCGAACATCCAGGAGAAGACCTACGTCGGGCCGGATTTCACCGGCAAGAGCGTCCACGCGCCCAATTGACAACCACCCGTTGACACCGCGATCGGTGCCGGGCGTATAGTCAGTCCAGGATGAGCCCACCTTCCGATTCGAGCCCTCCCCCGGTGACCGAAAGCGTCGCGCCCCGGCGGACGATGCTCGCTGCGGAGCGGACCCAGCTTGCCTGGTGGAGAACCGCCTTCGCGGTGCTCGCCGTCGGGCTTGCGGTCGGCAAGATCATCCCCCAGCTGTCCGCGGAAGACGTGATCTGGCCCTACACCGTTCTCGGTGCCGCGTTCGGTCTGTACGCCGTGGTTCTGACGCTCCAGGGAAGCCACCGGCGGGCGCAGGTCGAGGTCGCGGTCCAGACCGGGGAGCCGGTCAAGACCAGCCGTCTCGTCCAGGTGCTTCTCACCGGCGGCGCGACCGCGCTCGCCTTGGCGACCACAGCGATGATTATCTTCAACTGATGGCGGACTCCCAGCGTGGAAAACTCCTGATCGCGGCGCCCAGTCTCTTCGATTTCTTTCGCCGTACAGTCGTTCTCGTGGTCGAACACACCGAGCAGGGAGCTTTCGGAGTGGTGCTCAACCGGCGGGCCGACGCCGACGTCACCGAGCTGGTTCCGGACCTTGATCCGCTGGTCGAGAGGGGAGCGCCCCTGTGGGTCGGAGGTCCGGTCGGTCCGGACTCGATCGTCGTGCTCGGCGAGTACGAGCATCCGGGCAGCTCCGCCGGCGCGGTGACCGAAAGGATCGGCGTGGTCGATCCGGACGGTGACACCGACGTGATCCGGGCCCGCGTATTCGTGGGCCATGCCGGCTGGGGCGCGGGCCAGCTCGACGAGGAACTCGAACGGGATTCCTGGATCGTCGCCGACCTGGATCCCGAGGATGTTTTCGCCGAAGGCGACCTCTGGGCCGACGTGATCGCGCGGGCCGGCCGCGACTATGCCCTGCTGGCGACGATGCCGGACGATCCCACACTCAACTGACCGCCGGCCTTCCTACTGAGTTTTAGGTAGGCATTTTTGGTACGCGGTTTCGAGTATTGACACTCGACTCCGATGTTCATAGTTTCGGAGTGTCTTCAGGTTGGAGTAAATAGGGAGACGCACTCATAGCTGACTACAGATTTGGTCCGTGGAGCTGGAGGCCGAACTGTTTTCTTCATATCCGAAAAGGAGATTCTTGATGTTCAATCACGGACATTCCGGTGCGAAAGTCCCGATGCACAAACTGCTGTCCGCGCTCGTTCTGTTGGTGGTGGGGCTGGCATTGGCACCCGCGACTTCCGGAGCGGCGTCGACCACGTACATCGGCGGCGACTCTTCCACTTTCTCCAATTCCGTCGGAGGGTGGCAGTCGACCGAGGAGTACAACGGACTTTGCCTGCAGGGTCTCACCTGCCCGACTGTGGGTGGCGAGTACGTGGCGACCGGGGGAGCGGGAGGGGCCAACGACGGCTTCATCCGAACCACGTCGGGCACCACGACTCTGGCCGCGCTCCTCTCCAGCTCGGTGCAGATCTGGCGCAGCCCGCAATTCACCTACAACGGAATCGGCGGCAAGGTGCCGGCGGCACTTTCGTTCGACATGAGCAAGCGCTCCGGGTTCACCGACCTGCTCGCTCTCGGTGCCTCGGCTGACTACAGGGTCACGGCGCTGAACCAGTCGGGAGGACCGGATCGTGTCCTCATAGACACGCGTACCGTCGGGAACCAGACCACGTGGGAAAAGGTGCCTCAGGTACCGCTCATTCCCGGCAGCCTGGCGATCGGGGACAACTACGTGCTCGAGATCAGGACATCGATCGGCGGGCTGGCCGCGGTGCTCCCCGCCGGTGACATCGACTACGACAGCGTCGAGCTGACCGCATCCGACAGCGGCGGAGGCGGCGGTGGCGGTGGCGGCGGTGGAACGGTGCTGCCTCCTCCGAAGGTGATTCCGCCCGGAGTCGCGTACCTGTACAAGAACAAGCTCTACATCAGGGTCAAGTGCCCGAAGGCCTTCAAGCCCAGGTGCAGAGTCAATGCCGTCGCTCTCACCAAGAAGCGGCGAGGCAAGCTGATGACCAAGAACGTCCGGGCCACGGTCAGGTCGGGTGGGTTCATCCGCAAGGCGCTTCAGGTGAAGCCCAAATACAGCGCGACGGTGAAGGCGCTGGCGAAGGTCAACGCGAAGACGATCACCGTGCGCCTGAAGATCCGGTCCAGCAAGGGCAAGAAGAAGGGGACCGTGTTCAACCAGCTGCGTGTCCTCGAGCGCACCAAGTAGTCAGCCGGTCACCAGGAGGATGTCATGAGGGCACTACCCGCAAAGAGTGATTCAGGCACGAAAATGAAAGGAGCGCTGGCGGCTTTCGCCGCCAGCGTCCTCCTTCTTTTGAGTGTGTACACAACCGTCGCGAGAGCTGACTACACAGTTGGATACATAGGAGGCAACTCGACGACCTTCGCGACTTCCGCCGGAGGCTGGACCAGCTCCTCGGAACAGGCCGGGCTGTGCATACCCCTGGCATGTCCGTCCATGACCGGCTCGTATCAGGGCAGCGGGGGTACGGGAGGAGCTTCGGATGGCTTCATCCGAACCACGGTGGGAACCACCCTGGCGACCCTGCCCCTGGGCTCATCGACCGGTATCTGGACCAGCCCGACATTCACCTACAACGGCGTCAGCGGAGCCACCCCGGACACGCTCGGCTTCCGGCTGGCTGAACGAGGCAATGTCGCGGCGCTCCTTTCACTCGGGCTGAACATCAGCTACGACGTCGTCGCGATTCCGCAGGGGCCCGGACCGATCGTGACCATCGCCGATGACGAGCCGGTCGGCTCGGGGACGGCGTGGCATCAGGGTCTGTTCGTCTCGATGCTGCCGAACAGTCTCGTGGTGGGTGAGGACTATCAGCTGCGGATCAGCACCACGGTCTCGAACCTGATCGCGCTCATCAATACGGGCGGCAACGTCGACTTCGACGACGTTCAGCTGATGGCCACCCAGTTCTCTCCCGGCGGGCCGACCGGATCGACTGGATCGACCGGGTCCACAGGGGCGACCGGGTCCACGGGTTCCACTGGGTCGACCGGTGCCACCGGTTCGACGGGATCCACAGGTCTCACCGGGTCCACAGGTTTGACCGGCGCGACGGGGTCTACCGGTTCGACCGGATCGACAGGTTCCACTGGTTCAACCGGATCCACCGGTTCGACGGGATCCACGGGTTCGACCGGTTCCACTGGTTCAACCGGCGGTTCTGGCCCCTCGGGGCCGACCGGCGGAACGGGCGCCACGGGCGGTACGGGTCCGAGCGGCCCGGTCGGGCCCTCCGGAGCCACCGGCAAGGTGGGATCGCAGGGCCAGACGGGCGCCACCGGGGCGACCGGTCCGGCCGGACGGTCCTACCCTCCCGCCGACGTGCCGGAAGGACAGGGCGTGATCTACAAGAACAAGCTCTACGTCCGGGTCAGGTGCCCCTCCAGGTTCAGCCCCACCTGCCACATCAAGGCGGTGGCCCTGACCAAGAAAAAGGGCGGCAAGGCCGTGACCAAGAAGATCAAGGCCAACGTCAAGACCAACCGCTGGAAGACCAAGGCACTGCCGATCAAGCCGAAGTATCTGGACCGGGTCAAGCAGATGGCGAAGCAGAACCGCAAGACGCTGACCCTGAAACTCAACGTCAAGTCAAAGCACCGGAGCCACGGCAAGCCGGTGGCCTTCCACAAGCTCAAGGTGCGTAGGTCCTAGAGCTCTCTCCTCTGGAATATCGCGCGGCCACCACCCGGCTTCTCTAGGCTTGGTTGGTGGTCGCCGATACTTCCAGCGCTCCGGACGAGGAACCGGCCCTGAACAGGGATGAACTGGCGCCGGATCCGCTCGATCAATTCCGTGCCTGGTTCGCCGACGCCGCGGCCGTGAACCGGATGCCGGAGGCCATGACCCTGGCCACCGCGGACGCCGACGGTGTTCCCGACGCCCGGATGGTCCTGCTGAAAGGTGCCGACCCCGAGGGCTTCCGTTTCTTCACCAACTACGATGGCATCAAGGCCGGTCAGATCGCCGCGAATCCGTTCGTCGCGCTCGTCTTCCACTGGCCGGAGCTTCAGCGCCAGGTACGGATCAGGGGCCGGGCCGAACGGCTCTCGCCGAGCGAGTCCAACGCGTACTTCGCGAGCCGCGACCGGGCCAGCCAGATCGGCGCCTGGGCCTCGCCGCAGAGCCGGATCCTGGAAGGGGGCAGGGAAGAGCTGGAGCGAAACTCGGTTCAGACGGAACGCATCTTCAGCGACAAGCCGGTTGAACGCCCCGAGCATTGGGGCGGGTTCCTGATCCGGCCGGAGCAGATCGAGTTCTGGCAGGGCCGGTCGGCGCGGCTCCACGACCGATTCCGCTATCGGCGGGATCCCTCCGGCTGGCGAATCGAGCGACTGGCCCCCTGAGCGCTAGCAGCTCCGGGGAGCTTTCGGGTGACCACTCAGGGAAACTTGCGCGAACAGAGACATTCTGTGTATTCTCCTGTCTCCGCTCATGATGGGTGGACTAGGACAGAGAGATGGGGAGATGTACATGCGGGGATTAAGGAGATACTCGGCCCTGGCGGCAGTGGCAGCCACGCTCATTGCCATGCTCGGGTCGTTCACGATTTCGGCGGCCAGCGCCGCACCGGCCGGTTCCTCGGCCAAGAAGACCTCGAAGAAGTCCGCCAAGAAGCCGCAATTGAAGAAAGCGCCGAAGGCCAATGCCACGGCGACCTTCACCGCGCGCGGCAGCGTCGGTGACGCCTATGTTCGCGACGCCACGCCAGGGATCAAGCTGCTGCTGGTGAACAAGGATGGCCGCATCGCCGCCGAGGGCAACGCCGACAGTTTCGGCAGCAAGATCTTCTATGACCAAAAGCCCGGTCCGGGCTATCGGGTTCTGAGCCGCAAGGGTTCGGAGATTGCGGGTACCGCGAAGTTCGCGATCCTGAAGCCGGGAGCCAATCCCCCGCAGTCCTTCTATGACGCCGTGGACCTTCATGAAGGTCTCAACTACGTGAAGATGCGTGACGGAATCGAACTCGCCATGACCGTTCGTCTGCCCGCGGGCAAGACGATGGCGGATGGTCCCTTCCCGACGTTCATCGAGCACTCGGGCTATCAGACCGCCGCGCCGAATGGAGCGTTGACCGACATCCTCGCCGGTGATCCGTTGGCCCCCGCGGCATCGACCGCGGTCGGTTCGATCATCGGCCCACTGCTTGATTTCGCGACGGTGAGCGTGCAGATGCGCGGTTCCGGCTGCTCCGGTGGTGCCTTCGATCTGTTCGGTCTGCCGACCACCTACGACGGCTACGACATGGTCGAGATGGTCGGATCCCAGCCCTGGGTCAAGGGCGGCAAGGTCGGCATGGGCGGCATCTCCTTCTCGGGGATCTCACAGCTGTTCGCGGCCGGCACGAACCCGCCGCATCTGGCGGCCGTGTCGCCGATGTCGATCACCGATGACCTCTACGCCGGCACCGGCTACCCGGGCGGCATCTTCAACAAGGGCTTCGCGCTCTCCTGGATCCAGGAACGCATGGACGACGCTCTGCCCGCCCCGGGTGGTGGCCAGACCTGGGCCAAGGTTCTGACCGAGCAGGGTGACCAGCACTGCATCGAGAACCAGAAGATGCGCTACCAGACCCGCAACGCGGTCCAACTGGTGGAGAAGAATCCGTACCGCACGCCGAAGCTCTTCAAGTACCGCTCACCCGGCTACTGGATGAGCAAGATCAAGTCGCCGGTGTTCTTTGCCAGCCAGTTCCAGGACGAGCAGACCGGCGGCCGCTTCGGAGAGAGCCTCGGCCTGATGAAGAACAACCCGAACGTCTGGATGGTTCTTCAGAACGGTCCGCATGTCGACTCACTGGGTCCGAGCGTGATCACCCGCTGGATCGAGTTCATGAAGCTGTTCGTGGCCGACGAGATCCCCGCGATCGATCCGGCGATCCTCGATCTCGCCCCGGCTCTCTACGAGGCGGTCGCGCCGGGTGCCGGCGCGGCTCCGATTCCGCAGAGCAGGTTCATTGACTACACCAGTACCGAGACCGCCCTTGCCGATTTCAAGAAAGATCCGCGGGTTCGACTGCTGATGGACAACGGCAATGCCGTTCCGGACATTGGACCGGGTGCGATCGGTGCGAAGTGGGAGCTTGACTATGACTCCTGGCCGATCAAGGAAGCGAAAGCGACCCCGTTCTACTTGGGTGGCAAGGGTGCGTTGACGAAGGCGAAGCCGAAGTCAAACAAGAAGGTCACCTATACC
>DATJUB010000056.1:0-29005 GCA_035502775.1 Solirubrobacterales bacterium
GGCGAAGCGATTTGTCCCATGACAATGAGCGAGCCCGGTGAGCGACAGACGAAGCCAGGCGTGCATAGGAGCGCCCCGGGCGCCGCTCGCCCACCGTCCCAAATAAAGAAAAGGGCCGCCCCACCGGGGCGGCCCTTTTCGACACATCAGAAGACGCGCTGCGTCCGTACTACTTACCCTGCCACTTCGGGGACCTCTTGCCGAGGAAGGCGCTGATGCCTTCCTTGCCGTCTTCCGAGAAGAAGACGGTGGCGAATCCCTGCTTCTCGGCGTCGATTCCGGCATCCGGATCTCCACCCTGGAAGGAGACCTGCTTGACCTGCTCGACGGCCAGGGGTGCCTGTCCGGCGAGCTTCTTGCCCCAGTTGAGGGCGGTGTCGAACAGTTCCTGGTCCGGCACGACCCTGGTCACGAGTCCGAACTCGAGCGCTTCCAGCGACGAGATCGGGTCTCCGGAGAGGTTCATCTCGAGGGCCTTGTTCTGGCCGACGAGACGCGGCAGACGCTGCGTTCCGCCGAAGCCCGGAATGATTCCGAGCTTGATCTCGGGCTGCCCGAACACGGCCGATTCGGCCGCGATCCGGAAGTCGCAGGCCATCGCGAGCTCACAGCCGCCGCCGAAGGCGAGCGAGTTGACCGCGGCGATGGTGACGACCCGGCTCTTGCCGAAGTCCTTCAGCAGCTCATGACCGTTGTTGATCAGAGCCGCTCCACCTTCGATGTCCATCTTGGTGAACGCCTTGATGTCGGCGCCGGCCGAGTAGACGATCGGCATCGAGGAGGCGACGATCATCGCGCCGATGCTCTCGTCGTCCTTGACCTTGTTCCATACCGTGCCGAGATCTTCGATCACCTGCGGCGAGATGGCGTTCATCGGCGGGTTGGACAGCCAGGCCACGGCGACTTCACCGCGGGTCTCCAGCTTGACCGTCTGCGTCTGGTCACCTTCGTCGGGCCGGGCCCACGGGTAGAAGCCCTGTCCGGCGGCGATCCCGAGGCGTCCCTGAGCGACGAGTCGCTTCAGCGAGACGGGGATCGGGAAACGCTCGTCGCCGTACTTCTCGTTGAGGCGCTCGACACGTTCCAGCGAGACGTCGAGACCTTCGATGTCGGCCTTCCAGAACGGCGGGAAGAGACCGCGGCGCGGGTCGAGTCCGGCGCCGGCCATCATGCCGACGTCGATGTCGCGGACCGAGCAGACACCCTCTTCGAGGATGAGGCAGGCCTCGACGAGCGCCTTCGCGAGGAAGAGGTCGGCGAGTTCCTGGGCGTCGGCGTCAGCGTCTCCCGGAATGTTCGGCTGTCCGTCCTTGTAGAGGCCCTCTCCACCGGTCTTGGCTCCGAGCTTGCCTTCGGCGACCAGGTTCTTCATGCCCTGGTGGACGTAGAAGCGGTCTCCGTAGGCGTCGGCCAGATGGTCGGCGACGTGGTAGACGGTGTCGAGGCCGAGCAGGTCGACCAGGATGAACGGACCCATCGGGGCGACGTTCGCGGCACCGACGCCTTCGTCGATCTTGGCGATCGAGAGGCCACGCTCTTCCTGGGCGCGCCAGATCTCGCCGACGGCCGAGTTGAGGATGCGGTTGACGACGAAGCCGGGGACCTCACCACAGGTGATCGGCTGCTTGCCGATGCCCTGGGCGAAGTTGGAGGCGACCTGAACCGTGTTCGAGGTGGTCTCGTCTCCGATGATGACCTCGACCAGCGGCATGACCGATGCCGGGTAGAAGAAGTGGAAGCCGACGACCTTGTCCGGACGGAGGGTGGCTTCGGCCATCTCCGAGATCGAAAGGCCGGACGTGTTCGAGGAGAGGATGGCGTGACCGGGGGTCACGGCGTCGAGCTCGGCGAAAACGGCCTGCTTGATCGCCATCTTCTCGGGAACTGCTTCGATCACGAAGTCGACGTCGCCGAACTCGTCGTAGGTGACGGTGCCGGTGACGAGGCTCATGACTTCGGCGAGACGGGCGTCCGCCTGCTCCTGGGTCAGCTTCTCTTTCTTGACCAGTCCGCCGAGCTGTCCGGTGGTGACGTTGCGGACCTCTTCGATCGCGTGATCGACGAATTTCTGGTCGACGTCCTTGATGACGACGGGGGTGTCAGACGCGGCGATTGCCTGTGCGATCTGACCGCCCATGGTGCCGCCGCCGACAACGGCGGCCTTGTGTACGAACATGAGGTTCTTGATCCTCCAGAGGGTCGTGTGTTGAAGCCTTTTGCGAGAAGTTGACTCGCCAGTCAATAAGGCTACGAGTAATGCACCCAGGTTGCATTCCCGTTCGGGATACGGTGGCACCCCCAACCGCACTGGGTCTCGGGAAACGACCTGAGTGATGGTGACTTGAGTGACGATGATCCACTTGGTCGATTCCGCCACCTGCTACCGTCTGTGACGTTGGATTCCCCCGATGGGAGTCCATCGAGGTTCTGTTCCTTCCTGCGCAACGAGCGTTTTCGGGGTTACTGGATCTCCCCTCACCCTCATCACAGGAAGTTGAACTATGTCATCGCAGTCCTTCGCCGATCTCGGCGTGTCCAAACCCGTTGTGAACGCGCTCCAGGCGCGCGGAATCGAATCACCTTTCGCCGTTCAGCGCCAGGTGATCGAAGATGTGCTGGACGGACGTGACGTCCTGGTCCAGTCGCCGACCGGTTCCGGCAAGACGCTCGCCTTCGGCGTGCCGCTGGTCGATCTGATCGAAGCTGACTCCCGCCGTCCCTCGGCCCTGATCCTCGCCCCCACCCGGGAGCTCGCGAGCCAGATCGTCGATGAGATGGAGGCGATCTGCAACGCTCGCGCCCTCTCGATCGCCGCCGTGTACGGAGGCGTCGGCATCCAGGCCCAGGCCAAGCGGGCCGCGCGCGCCCACATCCTCGTCGCCTGCCCCGGCCGGCTCGAGGATCTGCTCCAGCGCCGCTCGTTCACGCTCGATCACGTGAGCCACCTGGTGCTCGACGAGGCCGACCGCATGCTCGACATGGGCTTCAAGCCCGCGGTCGATCGCATCGTCAAGAAGGTCAGCGGCAACCGTCAGACCCTGTTCTTCTCGGCCACCCTCGAGGGTGCCGCGGGCCAACTCGCCAACAGCTACACCCACGACCCGGTCACCCACGTCAACAAGCCGGCCCCGGAGAAGACCGGCAAGGTCGAACATCGATTCATTCATCTTTCGCACGAAGCCAAGGTCACCTCACTGCTCCACGAGCTCGAGAACTCGGAGCGGGGACGGACCCTGGTTTTCGTTCGCACAAAACATGGCGCCGACAGACTTGTGAAGAAGCTGAGCCGCTCGCCCCAGATCAGGGCGGCGGCCATGCATGGAAACAAATCTCAGAACCAACGTCAGCGCGCGCTGGCGGATTTCGAGAGCGGCAAGGTGGACACGCTCGTGGCCACCGACGTCGCGGCTCGAGGTATCGACGTCGCCGATGTCACCCACGTCATCAACTACGACATGCCGGAGGACCAGGACACATTCGTCCACAGGGTCGGACGGACCGGTCGAGCTGGCGCGGACGGCATCGGCATCAGTTTCGTCCTGGCCGATCAGGCCAGAGACATGCAGAAGATCGCCAAGTCCCTTGGCCTCAGCCACGAGTACGAGCAGAGTGGAGCACCGGTCTCGATTCATTCCGAGACCCACAGCCGCAAGCCTTCGCGCTCGGGTGGCCGGGGCTCCGGCCCGCGCGGCCAGGGCGGCGGCGGTCAGGGCGGTGGCAACCGCAAGCGCTCGAACCGTGGTGGTGGCGGTAACGGCCAGCACCCGAAGCAGGGCAAGGGACGGGGCAACGGCCAGGGTGGTCGCCGCGGTGGCGACTCCGGCGGTCGCGGCCAGCGCTAGGCCCCGCCTCGGCGGAGCGTTGGCGCTCCGCCGAGAGGTTCACTCGCCGGAATTGGCGCCTCGCCGGTAAACGGGCGTAGTTGGTCGCATCCGTAACAAAGTCCCCCGGCGAGGCAAAACCGTGCTACGGTCCACAAGATAGGGTCGGGAATCATCCCGGCAAAGACGTGTGTAGCGCTCGCAGTCGTTGCTTTACCAGCATCCTCCGCGTTTGCCTCACCATCATGTGGAGGATTCAATGCCCACAGGCACAGTTAAGTGGTTCAGCGACGAGAAGGGCTTTGGTTTCATCACGCCCGATGACGGTTCGAAGGACGTTTTCGTCCATCACAGCGCCATCCAGGCTGACGGCTTCCGTACTCTCGCCGAGGGTGCGAAGGTCAGCTACGAAGCAGAAGACGGACCCAAGGGTCCCGCCGCCGCTTCGGTCGAGGCCATCTAGGTCTCGCTCTGAACTGAAGTACCGCGAGCGCGCCCGCCATATGGCGGGCGTTTCGCTTTAAGGACCGGTTGTCCGCCGACGGCCGCATCACAATGGCAGCGGATATGTCCATGCCCGCGGCGAGTCTTCGAGATCCGGTCCAAGCACTGAATTGTGGTGAACCGAATCTCTGCTCGCGGAAGGCGTTTGACGGGGGATATCGAAGGTAGTTCTGCAATCGCCGTATTCGACCGAATCAAACTTCCGTTTGGACGGTTGAAGAGAGTAGACATGACAACACGGTTCAACGTTCGCAAGAAGGTCCTGGGCAATCTGAGTCCGATCAGACTGGCCGCGAAGAACGGCACCGCCGTCGAGTCCCCAGCAGCCGCGAAGGTCTCCCCACCGACCACGATCGAGCCGATCGCCCTGGACACCGAGATGTTCGGCGAACACCAGATCATGGCCGCACACCTGCTGCCCGGCGAGAAGCCGGCGCTGGTCGACACCGGACCGGCCAACACCGCCGAGAACGTGATCGCCGCCCTTGCCGCCCTCGGCATCAAGCGGCTCGATTCGATCGTGCTCACCCATGTTCACTTCGACCACGCGGGCGGCGCCGGCCGGCTCGCCGAGCACTTCCCCGAGGCGACCGTCTACATCCACGAGCGCGCCGCCGAGCATCTAATCGATCCGACCAGGCTCGCCGACTCGGTGAAGGCGATCTGGGGAGGCAAGGCGGAAGCCCTGTTCGGCATGCCCACCCCGATCGCCGCCGACCGGATCCAGACGATCGGTGACGGTGACCTGATCGACCTCGGTGACCGCCAGGTCGAGGCGATCGCCACACCGGGCCATACCCGCGCCCACATGGTCTTCTTCGACCGCTCCACAGGAGCGATGATCTGCGGCGACGCGCTCGGGCTGCAGCTGCCCGGCAGCCGGATCATCCGTCCGTCCACCCCACCTTCCGACTACTCACGCGAGGACACGATCAGCTCGATCGAGCGCCTGCGCGAGTTCGCCCCCGAGAGCCTGCACCTGGCCCACTACGGTCCGGCCCAGCAGACCCCGGACGCGACCTTCGACCGGGCGATCCTCGCGATCAACGAGTGGCACGACTCCTTCCAGAGAAAGAGCGAAAGTGCCGAGAGCGAAGAGGAGCTCCTGCGCAGCGTCAACGCCTGTGTCGAGGCCACGCTGGAACCGGTCCCGCCCTCCGTCCGGCGCGGCTTCGAGTCGGTGAACCCCGCCTGGCTAAATATCGCCGGCATGCGCGGTGAACGCGACCGCCGGCTGCGTGATCTCTCCGATGCGGCCTAGGTAGACCAATACCCATCGGGGTATTGCCGAGTATTTCGGCAACAACCCGTTGGTTCACCTGAGACACTCTGTGAGAGTGAATCCACCGGCCGCCGACATCAACCGCCGGGAGATCTCGATCCTCTCGGTCGGGCACGCCTGCGTCGATGTCTGCCAGGGTGCCGTCCCGGCGCTGCTGCCCTTCCTGATCGAGCGGCGCGGATACAGCTACGCCCAGGCGACCTCGCTGCTGCTCGTCATGACCTTCATGTCCTCGATGCTGCAGCCGCTGTTCGGTCACCTTGCCGACAAGCGCTCCCTCTCCTGGCTGCTTCCGGGCGGCATCGTCCTCGGTGCGGCCGGGATCGCCGTGGTCGGACTCACCGATTCCTACGCGATGACCCTGATCGCGGTCGGCGTCTCCGGGCTGGGGGTCGGTGCGTACCACCCCGAGGGCGCGCGGTTCGCGAACTACGTCTCCGGAGAGAAGAGGGCCACAGGCATGAGCCTGTACTCGGTCGGCGGCAACATCGGCTTCGCCCTCGGCCCGATCCTGGTCACACCACTGGTACTCCTGCTCGGGATCGGAGGCATCGTCTGGATGCTCATTCCCCTGGCGATCGTGACGGCCCTGATCGTTCGCGAACTGCCGCGGCTCAACTCGTTCCGGCCGGATCACGAAGCCGCCGGTGACGAGCCGGCCGAATCCAGGCCCGACCGCTGGGGCCCTTTCACCGCGGTCGCGACGATCGCCGGTTTTCGCTCGGCGGTCTATTTCGGGCTCCAGGCATTCGTCCCCGCCTACTTCATCACCAATCTGCACAGCTCGACCGCGATCGGGAACACGGCCCTGACCATGCTGCTCGTCTTCGGCGCGATCGGCACCCTGGTCGGCGGCCGCCTCGCCGACCGGATGGGCAAGAAGCCGATCATGGTGATCTCCCTCGGAGTCCTGACCCCGCTGATCCTGCTCTTCCTGCTGCTGAGCGAGATTCCGGCGATCGCCTCGATGGCCGTGATCGGGTTCTTCATGGTCGGCACCTTCTCGATAACCGTCGTGCTCGGCCAGGACTTCCTGCCCAACCGGATCGGGGTGGCCTCCGGGGTCACGCTCGGCGCCGCGATCGGTTTCGGAGGCTTCGTCGCCTACCTGCTCGGCCTGCTTGCCGACCAGGTCAGCCTGACCACGGTGATGCTCGTGATCGCGGCGCTCCCCCTCCCCGCGTTCCTGATCAGCCTGGTGATTCCGACCGACCGCGGTCCCGATCCATCGCCCCACCGCCCCGCGCCGGCCGCACCGGCCGGCGGCGCCGACCTGAAAGAGTGGCCGGTGTGAACTACCGCCTGGACCAGCTCGACCCGGATCTCCTGCGCCGGCGCCGGAGCGTCAAGTGGACGATGTTCGAGCCGGACGTGCTGCCCGCCTGGGTGGCCGAGATGGACTTCCCGGTGGCCGAACCGGTCAAACGAACACTGGTCGAAGCGATCGAACGGGACGACACCGGCTACGCGAACGCCGATGCCAGCGGGCTCGCCGAAGCGTTCTCCGCCTTCATGGAACGCCGCATGGGCTGGGCGCCGGACCCGGCCGGCATCACCGCGACCACCGACGTCGTCAGTGCGATCACCGCCCTGCTGAGGGCGCTGGTGAAACCCGGAGAGAAGGTGATGATCACCCCGCCGGTCTATCACCCGTTCTTCGCGGTGATCGAGGAGATCGGATGCCGGATCGAGGAAGCGCCACTGGCCGGGGGACGCACCCTCGACCTGGACGCGATCGAGGCGGGATTCAGGGCCGGCGCCAGAGCATTCATCCTGTGCAGCCCCCACAACCCGGCCGGGACGGTGCCGACCCGAGCCGAGCTCGAGACGATCGCCGACCTCGCGGCCGAACACGGGGCCTGGGTACTGAGCGACGAGATCCACGCTCCCCTGACCCTTCCGGGCGCCCGGCATCTTCCGTTCCTCGCCGTGTCCGAGGCGGCCGCCGAGTGGGGCATCTGCCTCAGCTCGGCATCGAAGACCTTCAACCTCGCCGGTCTTTCCTGTGCCGAATACGTCGCGGTCTCCGAGCGGGCGCGAAAGGTGATCGAAGATCTGCCGTTCGGGGCGAAACACCCTTCCCATCTCGGGGTGATCGCCTCCCAAAGCGCGTTCGAGCAAGGTGACGAGTGGCTCGACCAGGTGATCGCGCAGCTGGACCACAACCGCGGCCTGCTCGCCGACCTGCTCGCCGAGCATCTGCCCGAGGTCGGATACCGGCCGCCCGAGGCCGGCTACCTCGCCTGGCTCGACTGCCGGATCCTCGACCTCGGTGACGATCCCTCCGTCGAGATCCTCGAGCGCGGCAGGGTGGCACTCAGCCCCGGGCCGTCGTTCGGGACGCAGGGCGCGGGGTTCTGCCGGCTCAACATCGGCACCTCGCCGCAGCTGATCGAACAGGCCGTGCGCGGGATAGCGGGAGTGGCCCACTGTGGCTGAGCAGGATCGGGCCGAAGGGATCGTCGGGCCATGGCTCGACGCCCTGCTCCGGTCGACCGGCGCGCTCGAACCCTTCGACGCACACACCCATATCGGCCGGAACGATCCCGACGGATTTCGTCAGACACCGGAACAGCTGCTCGGTGCCCTCGGCCGGATAGATGCTCGCGCCGCCTGTTTCGCGATGGCCGAGCCCGACGGATACTCGATCCCGAACGACACTGTGATCGCGACCGCCGAGGCATCCGAAGGCAGGCTCGTCCCCTACTGCCGGCTCGACCCTCGCGACGACCCGCTCACCGAGGCGAGGCGGTGCATGGATGCGGGCGCCCGTGGGATCAAGCTTCACCCGCGGGCCGAGGGATTCACGTTGGCCGAGCCATCGGTGATCGACATCTTCGCCTTCGCCCACGAACTCGCGGTGCCCCTGCTGATCCACGCCGGCCGAGGCATCCCGGCGCTCGGTGAACAGGCCATCGAGCTGGCACGCGCCTATCCCGCGGCGAAGGTGATCCTCGCCCACTCGGCGGTCAGCGATCTCGCCTGGCTCTGGCGGGTCCTTCCCGAGGTGCCGAACGTCTTCATCGACACATCCTGGTGGAACCCGGCCGACCTGATGGCACTCTTCACCCTGGTCCGCCCCGGGCAGATCCTGTGGGCGAGCGACTCACCCTACGGGCGGCCCTCGGGCTCGCTGGCCTTCCAGCTTCGCTGTGCGGTCCAGGCCGGCCTTTCCCCGGATTCGATCCGGATGATCGCGGGCGGCCAGATGGACCGGCTGCTTTCCGGAGAACCCGGCCTGGATCTGGGACCGGCCCCCGGGCCATCACCGCTCACGGATCCGGCACTGGAGCGAATCGCGTCCCACCTGTATTCGGCCTTCGGCAGGGCGATCGAAGACCAGGACACGAACGAGCCCCTATCGCTCGCGGAGCTCGCCTGCTCCGATCCCTCGCACCCTCAGCCCGAGCTTCTGCTGGCGCTGCTCGAGCTGATCGGGCTCGCCCGTGACGCCGGCATCGAACAGACCGAAGATCGTCCGCATCCGCCGGAAATCGAGTTCATCATCGCCGCGCTCCTTGTCGCAAGGACCCCGGCCGCCGCCGTGCCGGGCCCGGCGCCCTCGAACTGAAGGATCTTCACCAGTTTCGGGAAGGAGCTTGCCGCACCGCCCACCCGGGGCGATAATGGACAGAGCGTTCTTGGAAAGAGGATGAACCCCGGGCCCGACGACAAATCCACAGCGAGGTCGGCAGCTTCGCTCGCTCCGCTCCTCGACGAAATGTCGAGCGCCGAGTCCCTGATCGAACTGGCCGGCACGGCCGCGAGACTGGTGGTCGAGCTCTGCGGGGCGAGAGCGGCCGTGGTGATCGACGGCAACGGTCCGATGGCCGCCCGCCCTTCGGCACTCGATCCTTCGACGATCGCGGACCTCTGGTCGGCCCCGGTCTCCAGTGGCATCGGCGAGCCCCGGATCAGCAGGATCGGCGACCTTCAGGCCATTTCGATCCCCTTGGCGACGACCAATCCGACCCGCGTCACCGCCGCCTGGGACGAAGACACGCCGCGCGGCCTCGAAGGACTGAAGGCGATCACGGCCGTGCTCGCCACCCACATCGAGCTGCTGGAGAGCATGGACCGGGAGAACGATCTCCGCCGGGACCATGTGATCGCGGCGAACGAGCGGCGCAGGACCGAAGAAGAGTTCCGGGGGCTGATCGAGACCGTGCCGGCGATCGTCTACAAGGCCGAGATGGGTGACACCGGACGGTGGCATTTCGTCAGCCCACAGATCGAACGGATCCTCGGCTACACCCCCGAGGAATGGACCGCCGACCCGAAGCTCTGGTACGACTCGCTCCATCCCGACGACAGCGATCACGCGATGGCCTTCGAGGACTCCCGGCTGATCGGTCTCGACGTCCACCCTCCGGCCGAGTACCGGCTGCGGACCAAGGACGGCCGCTACGTCTGGATATATGAGCGGGCCCGCCTGGTCTCCGACGAGGACGGTGTACCGATCTGGCATGGCGTGATGCAGGACATCACCGCGCTGAAGGCGGCCGAGACCGTGGTGCAGCAGAAGATCGACCAGCAGCGCCTGATCGCCCGCCTCGGCGAGATGGCGATGAAGGGCGAGCATCCCGACCGCCTGATCGCGATCGGCGTCGAATCGCTGGCCAAGCTCGACGGCATCCTCGACGCCTCGGTCTGGGAACAGGAAGGCTTCACCAACTTCTATCTCTGCCATTCCTCCTCGAAGGGCACCGTTCCGCCGGTCGTCCCCTACGAGACCGATCATTACCCGGGCAACCGGCTCGCCGACGGCGAGATCGTCTCGATCCTCGACTGGGATCGCGACCCGCGGGTGTCGCGGTACCGAGCGATGACGAAACCCGAGGTTCGCAGCAGCATGATGGTGCCGATCGGCGGGTCGCGCGAACAGTTCGGGATGCTGTCCGTCACCTCGACCGAACCCAACCGGTTCTCCGAGCAGGACGGACATTTCCTTCATGCGGCGGCGAACATCCTCGCCAACGCGATCGAGCGCAACCGTGCCGACGAGACCCTGCGCCACCGCCTCCACCACGATCCGCTCACCGACCTGCCGAACCGCCAGCTGTTCACCGAGCGCCTGACCGAAGCGATCGCGCTCGCCCGCGACAGTGGCGAGAAGTGCGGTGTGCTCTTCCTCGACATCGATCATTTCAAGCTGATCAACGACGGCATCGGTCATCACGCCGGCGACGAGATGCTGCGCGAGGTCGCGCCCCGGCTGTCCTACGGGATCAGGCGCGGTGACACGGTCGCCCGGTTCGGCGGGGACGAGTTCGGGATCGTGCTGAAGTCGGTCCAGGGCGAGGACGATGCCCGTGAGATCGCCGACCGGCTGCTCGATGCGCTCAGTGAGCCGATCATCTATGACGGGGTCGAGAACTTCATCACGGCCAGCATCGGCATCGCGATCTACACCCCCGGAATCGACGACGAGAAGGATGCCGAGGCCCTGATCCAGGAGGCCGACGCGGCGATGTATCAGGCGAAGGACATGGGCCGGGCCCAGGCTCAGGTTTTCGGCCAGCCGATGCGGGACAAGGCTCTGCGCCGCCTCGAGGTCGAACGCGAGCTGCGCCGCGCGATCGAGGACGATCAGCTGGTCATCCACTACCAGCCGATCGTTTCGCTGAAGACCGGCCAGATATATGCCTTCGAGGCCCTGGTCCGCTGGCAGCATCCGGCGCGTGGGCTGATCGGCCCGGTCGAGTTCATTCCGATCGCCGAGGAAAGTGATCTGATCGCGCAGATCGACACCTGGGTTCTGCGCAATTCGCTGCGCCAGATGGCCGAGTGGCAGCGCCTGATCCCACCGGAGCGGCGCTTCGTCGTGACCGTGAACGCATCGTCGCGGCAGATCCGGACGACCGCGCTGCCGGGCCTGGTGGCGGGACTGCTGCAGAAGTACGACGTTTCACCGTCGAGGCTCGCCCTGGAGATCACCGAAAGCGTGCTGGTCGCCGGTACCAGCACCGTCAAGAACGTGCTCGGCGAGCTGCACGACATGGGAGTGGTGCTGGCGCTCGACGACTTCGGGACCGGTTTCTCGTCGCTCAGCTACCTGAACGAGTTCCCGCTCGACTCGATCAAGATCGACCGTTCCTTCATCGACCATCTCGGCAACGGCGATCCCAAGGGGTCGGCGATCGCCGACGCGATCATCCAGATCGGCAAGGCACTCTCACTGACCGTGGTCGCCGAGGCGGTCAGCTCGGAAACCCAGCTTCAGATGGTCCGGGATCTGGGCTGCCATCTCGCCCAGGGGTTCCTGCTCTCGCGTCCGGTCTCGGCCGAGGTCGCGACCAAGCTGCTCGAGACTCCCGAGCGCTCGTTCATTCCTTGAGGACGGCCGGCTCCTCGATCGTCTCGACGTCCCGCACGTATGAGGGCCGGGCGAGCGGCATCTGGTGCTGCCCGTCCGGAATCACCGCGAGTATCTGATGGATGGCGACGTCGCCACGTTCGAAGGCGCCGATGCTGGCGGTCATGTAGAGCCGCCAGATCCGTTCGCGCTCTTCGCCGATCTGCGCGATCGCCTCCGCCTTGTTCGCGGCCAGGTTCTCTACCCAGAGCTTCAGGGTGAGGGCATAGTGCTCGCGCAGTGACTCGGCGTCGCGCATCTCCTGACCCGATCCTTCGAGCGCCTTGATCACCTTCGCCACCCGGTGGAGCTCACCGTCTGGGAACACGTACCTGGTGATGAACGTGTTCGGCTGCTCCTCGTCGTTCTGCATGCGGCAGATGCCGTGGTGGAGGGCCAGCCCGCCGGGCCGGCCGAGGTTCTTGACCGTTTCCATGTAGTTGTCGAGCTGGCTGGAGCCGACGTGCTCGTACATGCCGACCGAAGAGATCTTGTCATAGGGACCGTCGCGCACCTCGCGGTAGTCCTGGATCCTCACCTCGACCATGTCACTGAGACCGGCCTCGGCGACCCGTTCCCTGGCCAGTTTCGTCTGCTCCTCCGAGAGGGTGACGCCGACCGCCCGGACCCCGTAGTTGGCGGCGGCGTGGATGATCAGTGACCCCCAGCCACAGCCGATGTCGAGCAGCCTCTCCCCCGGTTTCAGGTCGAGCTTCTGGCAGATCACGTCGAGCTTGCGGGTCTGTGCCTGCTCGAGCGTGTCGTCGGTGGAGGCGAAATAGGCGCAGGAGTACACCATGGTCGGGCCGAGGATCAGCCGGTAGAACTCGTTCGAGACGTCGTAGTGATGGCTGATCGCCTCACGGTCGCGGCGCAGGGAATGGAGGCGGCCGTGGACCTTCGCCTCCGACTCGGGAGGTTTGGGCGGGGGGATCTTCACGGCACCGACCGACAGAGCGATGCGCGCCGCTTCGAGCTTCTCGCGGGGAGTGAAATCGAAGCCGTACAGCCGCGAGCCGGCCATCATCACCCGTTCGAGATCACCCTCGAGTTCGATGTCGCCGGAGACCCAGCCGCGGGCGATGCCGACCTGGTCGGGACGCATCACGGCATAGGTCAGCCCACGCTTGTTGCGCACCACGATCGTGTCCTCGGCCGAGCCGGGCTGTCCCGGACCCATCTCGCTCCCGTCCCAGAACCTGACTGCGGCGGGAAGCGGGCCGCTCAATCGACCCTCGAGCTTCGAAACCAGCGGTGCAAATCGGTCGGCGATACCTCCGGTGCTGTACATGACTTCCGAGGCTAACCGACGTCGGCCCGGATTTCGAGGCATTGCTCACAACATCCGGGAGCGGTTTACTGCTAACTTGCCGCCCGTTCGGCCGGGAGGAGAGAACCGGCGACGTTTCTGCATGGAGGAATCAATGCCGACTGGCACAGTTAAGTGGTTCAGTGATGAAAAAGGATTCGGCTTCATCACGCCTGACGATGGATCGAAGGACGTTTTCGTTCATCACACCGCAATTCAGGCCGATGGCTTCAGGACGCTCGCCGAGGGCGCCAAAGTGAGCTTCGAGTCCGAGGAAGGCCCGAAGGGTCCGTCCGCGGCATCGGTCGAAGCCATCTAGCTTCGACGCGAATTCTGAATCTGGGAGGCGCCCGCCATCAGGCGGGCGTTTTCCGTTTCAGGGGTCCTGGCGCCCGTAGACCTCGGCCTTGATCAGCGAGATCGACCGGGTGAGCGAGTCGAGGAAGGGCTCGATCTCCTCCACCAGCCGGGCGTACTCGGCCTCGCCCGCGGGGGTGATCGAGTAGAAGCGGCGGGTCCGCTTGTCGGGGTGCTCCCAGTCGCCTTCGATCAGGCCCTTGCTCTCGAGCCCGCGAAGCAGCGGATACATCGTGTTCGGGTTGACCGAGATCACACCCTGGGTGAGTGACTCGATCGCCTCGATCAGGTAGTTGCCGTAGGTCTTCTCGTTGCGGATCAGGTGAAGCACCAGCATCGGCAGCAGGTCCCGCCGGCGCATCTCGCTGCCGAAGGCATCGGCGGCCCGCCCCGAACTCTTGCGCCGGCCCGGCTCCGCGGACTTCGCCGCCCGGGTCGCCTCGGCGACGGCATCCTTCAGAGGCTTCGAATCACCAGTCGGCATCAGGCCCGAGTTTATGGGTTGAGCCAAACCATCCCCCGGCAAGGGTGGAGACGATCACCGCCCGGAGCGGGCGGTGATCGTCTCCACCCCATTCGGGACGGTGGTCGAATCTCGGACTGCCTGGTTTTTGAGCGCGTTTCGCACCTGGTTGAGAACGAGATCCGGTTCGTTCGCGAGCATGCGCCAAGTGAAGCGCAGGACTGCCCAACCATCTGACCTGAGCTGATTCCCGCGGCCGGCATCCCGTTCGAACATCTCCAGCCCCCGGTGATACTCGTACCCGTCGAGTTCAACGATGACCCGCGGCTTGCGCCAGACACAATCGACTTCGTACGGCCCGATCAGCACATTGGTTTCCGGAAGCTCGATGCCCCCATCCCGGCAAGCCGCCAGGAAGATCGACTCGAGAACGGACCGGAGGTGCCTTCCCGGCGGGATCCGCCGAAGAATCATCAGCCGAAATCGCGCCGCTCCCCGGTGACCGTTTGATCGGGTGGCACATTCGATCAGCTGTTCATCCTCGAGCAGCCCAAGTCGATCCGCCTCGAGAAATGCCTTCTCCAGTCCAGTGTGGTCCAGAGTCGATGCGAGGTTGAGCAGAGTGCGTGCCACCGAAGTCAGCGAAATTCCATCCTTCGTCTGAACATCCTGCTCTGGGAGATTCCGGGTGCGCCTGACCCAGAGCGGAACGAATGACTCCACGCCTTCGACGTCGACGCGGACTCGCAGACTTCGGCGGCTGCGGCCCCGGATCACTTCCACGGTCGGCAGAGCGCGGAGAATGCCCCAATGTGCTGCTGCGCTTCGATATCCGAGAACCGCGCCTCGACCTCCACACAGGACTCCGGCCATCCAGAGGCCCTTCTGGGTGATCTGCGGCCTCCCGACCGCGTACACCCCGGGAAATACGGGAAACAACAACCCACCGAGCCGCTTGTCGATTCCAGAATCCTGGATTCCGGCTTCCAGCAGTTGCCACCTGGCCACCACACCATGCTGAACGGCGGCAACCCTCTGAACCACCTTCCGAACTTCGGCGGCCCGGGTCCCTGTTTCCATGTCACTCATGCCTGAAGTTTCGGAGCATTTGCCTTGCGGGTGTGTGAACCGTGCAAACAAACTCCAACGTTCGTTCAACATCTCGGTCAATTCGCCTCAAGAGTGCTTGGGTGGAGACGATCTCCGGCCGATACGGCCGGAGATCGTCTCCACCCTCGTGGGGGTTAACCGGCTGCTGGGTTAATCTCACTCGATGGCGCGGCTCGCGGAGGCACTTTTTGATGACGAGAACGGATTCGATGGTCCGGTCGAGGTCAGTCGTGTCATCTTCACCGCGCCCGACGACGGCTACGCGGTGATCGAAGTCCGCGACGACTCCGGGGAGGAGTTCGTCGTCACCGGCACCGTGGCCCATCTGAAGCCCGGTGAGCGTTCCCGGCTGATCGGCGAGTGGACCCAGCACCCCAAGTTCGGCCCGCAACTCCAGGCGCTGACCGCGTATCCGCTCGATCCCGGCGACCGTGCCGGGCAGGTCGCCTACCTCAGCACCCTGCGCCATATCGGCCCGGTCCGGGCCGAAACCCTCTGCGAGATCTATGGCCCCGAAGTGATGGAACGAATCGCGGCCGACCCATCCGGCGTGTTCGGATCGCTGCCCAAGCTCGGCAGGAAACAGGCCGAGGCGGCGACCGAGAGCTGGTACGCCACCCGCGCCGTCCGCGACCTTCACGTCGAACTCGCCCCACACGGACTCGCGCACCTCGCCGGCAAGATCCACGAACGTTTCGGAGATCAGGCGATGAGGACCATCCGCGACGACCCCTATCGCCTGACCGAGATCGACGGCGTCGGTTTCGTCCGGGCCGACAAGATCGCGCTCGCCGCGGATGTTCCCCCCGAGTCCGACCGGCGGGCCCAGGCCGCCGCCTACTACCTTCTCGGCGAGGCCGAGCGCCGCGGGCACACCCACCTGCCGACCGAGGAGCTTCAGCGAAACGCCGCCAAGCTGCTCGGCCACACCCCGGACCCTGGAGTGCTCGCCGCGTCGTACGGCCTGGTCGAAGAGGACGGCCGGATCTACCGCGAACGAACCCTGAACCGGGAACTGTGGATCGCCGGCGACCTGCGCGACCGGGCGATCCTCGAACCGGAGCTGGAACACGTTCCCGACGATCCGGAGGATGACTCGCTGACCAACGAACAGTGGCAGGCGGTACTCGGCGCCTTCGGCGCCCAGGTCTCGGTCGTCACCGGCGGTCCCGGCGTCGGCAAGACAGTCTGCACCAAGGCGATCGTGTCCGAGGCCCGCGCCGCGAACATGCGGGTCGGCCTCTGCGCACCCACCGGCCGCGCCGCCCGCCGCCTGACCGAAGCGACCGGCACCGGAGCGCACACGATCCACCGGCTGCTGGAGTGGCGGCCGGGCACCGAACCGCTGTACAAGCCCGGTCACCCACTGCCGATCGACCTGCTGATCGTCGACGAAGCCTCGATGATCAACCTTCACATGGCCGAGGTCCTGCTCGGCGGACTCGGCCTAGGAACCCACATCGTCCTGGTCGGCGACGCCGACCAGCTGCCACCGGTCGGGGCCGGCAAGCCGTTCGCCGACCTGATCGAGTCCGGGCTCGTGCCGGTGACCCGCCTCACCCACATCTTCCGCCAGGCCGCGCGCTCGATGATCACGACCGCGGCCCACGAAGTGAACCAGGGCCGCCCACCCCACCTGACCCCGCAGGAGGATCAGGTTCAGGACTTCTTCTTCGTCGAGCGGGCCACGCCGGAACGGACCCGCGACGCCGTGATCGAGATGGTCGGCGAACGGGTCTCGGCCGGACTCGGCCTCGACCCGATCCGGGACGTCCAGGTGCTCGCCCCGATCTATCGGGGCGAGGTCGGCATCGACTCCCTCAACAAGCGGCTGCAGGAAACCCTGAACCCGGATGGCAGACGCGCGCTGACCGACCGCTTCCGCATCGGCGACCGCCTGATCCAGACCCGCAACGCCTACGAGCTCGGCCTGATGAACGGAACGATCTGCTTCCTGGTCGAGGACGACCCCGACGAGGAGATGGCGGTCGTGATCACCGACGACGGTCAGGAGATCGTGCTGCCCTACGCGGAATCGGACGACCTGCGTCTCGCCTACGCGATCTCCGTGCACAAGGCGCAGGGAAGCGAGATCCCGGTGGTGATCTTCGTCTGCCACCGCTCCCACGCCGGCATGCTCACCCGGCCACTGATCTACACCGCGATCACCAGGGCCCGCAAGATGTGCGTGCTCGTCGGAGACCGTCCGGCACTGGAGATGGGAGTCAGACGGGATGAAGGTGGTGGCCGCTACTCCTCCCTAGCCGAGCGAATCGCTGCCGCGAGCGTCTAGACTTCCCGCATGGGAACTCTGGGAGCGGGGAAACTGTCTGGATCATCGCTGCGCGCATCGGCCGCCGCCATCTGTTGCCTGGTGGCCTGTGCCGGACTGCTGGCCTTCGCCCACGGCGCCAAGGCCGAACCGAAACTGGTCACGCTCGATGTCCCGAGCAAGGTGATCGACCCGGCCACCCAGAGCTTCGCCCCACCGGTCTCTTCGACCATGGGACCGCATCCCGGCTCGCTGAAGGCCAACGTCCTGCTGCCGGACGGCTACACCCCGGCCAAGCGGTACCCGCTGCTGCTGCTCCTCCACGGTGCCGGGGAGCGCTACGACTCCTGGGCCGACCCGGAGCTCGGTGATATCCGGAACACCGCGAAGAACCTGAACGCGATCATCGTCATGCCCGAAGCGGCCCACGGCTTCTACACCGACTGGTGGAACGAAGGCGCCCGCACCAACCCGGGCTGGGAGCACTACATCCGCGAAGAGCTGCTGCCACTCATCCAGCGCAAGTACAGCATCCGCACGGAGCGCCGCTACCACGCGGTCGCCGGATTCTCGATGGGCGGCTACGGCACGTACCTGACCGGCTCACTGCTGAACGGCTACTTCGGCACGGTCGTGCCGCTGTCCGCCTTCGCCTCGATCCGCACCCCGGAAACGCAGCTGGCCTTCTCCACCGCGAGTGGCGGCATCCCCTTCAACACGATCTACGGACCCTCCACCGAGTACTACGCCGAGGGCCACGATCCGATCGAGTGGGGCCCGAACTTCCGCAATACCAACATGGATGTCTACACCGGAGACGGCACGCCGGACCCGGCGCTGCGCCCCGAAAACTCGACCCCGACCGATTCGATCAGCCTGCTCCTGGAGTCCTTCCTGAAGCTCCAGAATGACACCACCGTCCAGGCGATCAAGGATGCCGGATCGACCACGATCGATTACACGGTCCACCCCGGCAGCCATCACTTCGAGTTCTGGCGCCCCGACCTGAAGAGCGCGATCGCCAAGGGGCTCTTCAAGCCCACGGTCGAGCGGCCGGCGAGCTGGACCTACGTCACGGCCTCCAAGGAGGGACGAGCCTGGGACATCGATTTCCGGTTCGCCGACGGCCAGACCAAGGTGGCCGAGTTCTCCCGGAAGGGCGGCACCCTGAGCGCGACGGGCGACGGCCAGGTCTCCCTGAGCGACGGCAACGGCTGCTCATATGACGAGACCCTTCCGTTCACGATCAAGCTCAAGACCGCGCCTTGCCGCAAGCTGTCGGTCAAGACCACCGGCAAGCCGAAGGCCGGATCCAAGAGCACGATCAAGGTGACGGTCACCGGCGAAACCAAATTCGACGCCAAGGGACCGGTCGACGCGGCCAAGGTGAAACTCGGCGGCAAGACCGTGATCACCAATGGCATGGGCAAGGCGACAGTCAAGGTGAAGGCGAAGAAGAACGCGAAGCGCCTGACCCTGACCGTGAGCAAGTCCGGCCACAGTCCGGCCAAGAAGCAGCTCCGCGTCAGGTAGGCCCGGCTCGCATGTGACTCAGAACGCGGCTATGGTCGCGTGATCAGTCCCTTCGCATCCGACATACCGGTCTGGCCCACGACCGAACCCTCGGCCTCCGACCGTGCCTCCTACGCGGACGCCGAGCCCGGCCCCTACTGGCTCTCGCGTCCGCGTCCGGCCCCGCGTCCCCCGGTAGATGCGAAGGAAGCGGCGGATCTGGTCGTGGTCGGCGGTGGCCTGACCGGCCTCTGGGCGGCGATCATCGCCAGGCAGAGGGATCCGGAACGCTCGGTCACATTGATCGAGCGGGAGACGATCGCGATCGGGGCCAGCGGCCGGAACGGCGGGTTCATGTCCTCCTCCCTGGTCCACGGAATCGGCAACGGCCTCGCCCGTTTTCCTGACGAGGTCGCCACTCTGGAGCGGCTCGGCATGGAGAACCTCGAAGCGATCAAGGCGACGATCACCGAGCACGGGATCGAGTGTGACCTGACCTCTCCCGGTGTGATCGAGATCGCGACCACCCGGGCGCAGTACGAGGAATTGGCGGAAGGACTCGACGAACTTCGCGAGTACGGTCACGAAGCCGAGCTGCTCGATGCCGAAGCGATGCGGGCCGAGGTCGACTCACCCGTGTACACGGGTGGCCTCTGGCAGAAGAGCGGCGAGAGCCTGATCGACCCGGTGAAGCTCTGCGACGGGCTCCTGGAGCTGGCCGAAAAGCTCGGCGTGACCGTCCACGAGAACACCGAGATGACCGCTCTCGCCGATGCCGGCGCCGGGGTCGAGGTGAAAACCCCCGGCGGCACGATCAGAGCGGCCAAGGTGCTGCTCGCCACCGCCGCCTTCCGCAGTCCGCTCAGGGCGATCCGTTCGCGGGTCGTGCCGGTCTACGACTACGTGCTGATGACCGAACCGCTCAGCCCGGCCCAATGGGACTCGCTCGGCTGGGAGAACCGCCAGGGGCTCTCCGACGCCTCGAACCAGTTCCACTACTACCGCCCGACCGCGGACGGCCGCATCCTCTGGGGCGGCTACGACGCGATCTACAACTTCGGTGGCAGGGTCGAGGACTCGTACTACCAGCGGGACGAGAGCTTCGCCGGGCTCGCCCAGCGGTTCTTCACCGCCTTCCCGCAGCTGGAGGGATTGAACTTCTCCCACCGCTGGGGCGGAGCGATCGACACCTGCTCCCGCTTCTTCGCCTTCTACGGCAAGTCGCATGGCGGGCGGGTCGCCTACGCGGTCGGCCACACCGGCCTCGGCGTGGGCGCCAGCCGGTTCTCGGCCGGGGTCGGACTCGATCTGCTCGACGACATCGAAAACGAGATCACCGGCATGAGGTACGCGCGATCGAAGCCGATCCCGTTCCCGCCGGAGCCCCTGCGCTGGGGAACCATCCAGTTCACCCGCGGGCGCCTGGCCGCCGCCGACCGCAACGGCGGCAGGCGCGGGATCTGGCTGCGAACCCTCGACCGTCTCGGTCTCGGGTTCGACAGCTGATCCAGATCCCGCGCCGCTCCTACCTCTTGCCGCCCGCCCTTACCTTCGGGTTGTACTTCGCGGCGACCTTGGCGAATCCGGCGAGCTTCAGCGAACCCCAGCCACTGGCCACGTCGTAGCCCTTCTGTGCGGTGCAGCAGCCGAGGGCCGTGCCGGTGCCGCCGGCCGATGGCGGGATCGCCTTGCCGGTGTCGTTGTTGCCGATCGTGACATCCCTTATCGCCTGGCCGTATGCCTTGCTGTTGCCGATCTTGTAGATCAGCGGGTTGAGGAATCCCAGTGAGCGATGGCCGGCCTTCTTGCGCTTCTGGTTCAGCAGGGTCACGCCGGCCGCCATCAGCGGGGTCGCGGCGCTGGTGCCACCGACCGCGGACCAGCCGCCCTCGGGCTGGACCGAGCTCGGGCATCCGACCGAGCAGTAGATCGAGTAGCCCGGGTAGAGGTCGGCCAGGCCGGTGATGTCGGGCACCGCCCGTGACGGCCCGTACTGGTTGAACTGCTTGCTGCGCTGATACCAGGGACGGTTGCTGAGGATGCTCAGGCCACCACCGCTTCCGTTGGGTCCGAGCTCGGTGCCGTCGTTCCAGACGACCTCCTCGGTGATCTGGTTCTTCGCGTTCAGGCTGAAGTTGGTGCCACCGACTCCGGTGGCGAACTTCGAGCTGGACGGATCCTGGACGGCCGGGAACGGCATGCCGGTCGAGTTGTCGCCGACCGGGCAGCCGGCCGCGCCGACGTCACCCGCCGAGATGAAGAACGGAATCCCGGCTCCCGCCGCCACGGCGAGGATGTTGTCGATGCCGCGCCGGAACTGCAGCTGGCCGGTGAGGAGAGCTTCACAGCCGCCGATCGACATCGAGATCGCGTCCGGCTTGCTCTTCGCGTTGCCGAGCGCGGAGCCCATCGAAGCCATCAGCCCGACCTCGGATCCGAGGCCCTGGTAGACGAAGATCTTCTTCAGCTGGGGAGCGGCGGCGGAAAGCACCTCGAGGTCGAGGGTGGTCTCGCCACCGGGCGCCAGGGGCTTCTTGATGCCGACCAGGGTGACCGGGGTCGGCGGGATTCTCACACCGAAGCATTCACCGAAGGTCTCGATGTCGGATCGCAGGAAGCCGTCGATCTCGACCACCGCCATCCTCATGCCCTGGCCCTTGAATCCCTGCTTGTGGAGGGTCGTGTGGCCGTAGGCGTCCAGGTACTGATTGGGAGTGAAGGGAGCGAGCCCGGTGTTCGGGGCGACCGCCTGTCCGGCCGCACAGCCGGCCGGTGTGCCGGTGCGCTTGCGGGCGGAACCGATGGTCGGGGAGAAACCGCCGGGCGTCTCGGCGGCCGCCGCGGCGGGCTTGAACCTGTCCGGATCGGAATCGAGGAAGCCGACCGCGGTCACCGCGTCGCCGAGGCCCGGCGGGACACGTCCGGGACCTCCGGCCGACGCCGATGAGACCGAGGCGCCTCCGGGGAGGAAACGGTCGGCCTGATCCCTGCTCATGGTCGCCAGGATCGCCTGGCCGGTGGCGTCGGGCCGGGCATCGATGCCGCGGGATTCCAGCCAGCGGGTGGCCTTCCTCTTGGTCTTCTTCTTCGCGCCGTACCGCTTCACGATCCATTGGACCGATCGGTACTGCTGGTACTTCGCGCTGCCCGGAGTGGACACGGCCTTGGCGAACTCCTGGAGTCCCTTGGGGTGCTTCAGTTCGAAGAGGGCGTTGATCGAGTGGTCCGGCAGGGCCGGTCCGGCGGCCGCCCGCTCGGCCGACGCACCGGCGAAGAGGAGGGGACAGAGCAGGACGGACAGCAGCAGCGCGAGCTTTCGCCTCGCCGAAGGGACGGGTGGGTTCACTGAGATGCCTCTTTCGAGTCAGGGGATTTCTGTCATTTCACCTTGGGCCTCACCGGCCCAGGCCGAACATATCCCCTTATAAGAAAAACGCAAACAGCTTTCCGGGATGGGCCGGTGATTTCACCGGCCCATCCCGGAACCACGGCTATTCGTAGGAGACGGCTTCCAGCACGTCGAGCTTCGCCGCCTTGCGGGCCGGATAGATCGCAGCCAGGACGCCGGCCACCGCGGTCAGCAGCAGGATGAAGAGCAGGGTCACGATCGGATAGCTGAGCGTGAACCCTTCGCTTTCCAGCGGAATCCCGAGCAGGAACGCGAAGATCACGCCGAGGATCAGCCCCGCGAGAGCCCCGAGCACGGCGGTGATGACCGCCTCGTACCGGACCATGCGCTTGACCTGACGCCGCGACATTCCGATCGCCCGCAGCATTCCGAGCTCCCGGGTCCGCTCGTAGATCGAGAGGATCAGGGTGACCACGATGCCGACCAGTGAGACCACCACGGCCAGCGCCAGGAGCACGTAGATCATCGCCAGCAGCCCGTTGATCTGCTGCTTCTGACTGTCCTTCAGCTCGTCCTGGTTGAGCACGTCCGCGGTCGGGAACGGCTTGTCGAGAGCATCCTCGACCCGCTTCTGGACCGTGTTCACGTCCTGTCCCGGAGCGACCTTCAGCAGAGCGAAGAAGGCGGTGTCGACACCGAAGGTCCTGATCATCTCGTTCTGGGTCACGACCAGGTCACCGAGCAGATCCAGGTTGCCGGAAGCCATCACCCCGGTCACGGTCAGGTTCGGCTTCTTGCCGGTCTGGGAAAGGACCGAGATCGAATCCCCGACCGAGGCTCCGGTCGAATCCGACAGGTCCTTGCTGATGATCACCTGGCCATCCTTCAGGTTGGTGAGATCCTGCGGCGAACCGTCGTCGAACTCGATGTTCATCACCTGGTTGATGGTCGAGGGGTCCACCGAGGAAAGCGACTTGGAGCCGCCGTCCACCTTGACCTGGCTGAAGCTGATCGCCGAGGCGTCCTCGACCCCATCGACCTTTCCGGCCGCCTCGACCGCCTTGATCGAGATCGGATTGAAGCCGCCCGGTCCCTGCAGGGTCAGCTCGCCCTTCAGATCCTGGTCGATCACCTTGGTGACCGAGCTGTTCAGCCCGGACGCGAAGATGGTCACGAAGCTGACCAGGGCCAGACCGATCATCAGCGCCGCCGCGGTTACCGCGGTGCGGGACGGATTGCGCTGCGAGTTCTCGCGGGCGAGCCGCCCGGTGAGCCCGCCGATTCGTTCCAGGGGCGCGCCGACCAGCGAGGCCGCGGGCCGCACGATCTTCGGGCTGAAGATCGAGATCGCGATGACCACCGCGAGTGCGCCCATGCCCATCTGAAGGGCGGCGTTGCCACCTTCCGAGCCGCTCGCCAGGACCGAGACGATCAGGCCGATTCCGAGCACGGTGAGCAGGGCGGCGACGATGCTTCTCAGCAGCAGTCGGTTCTTGCCGCCGATCACGATGTTCTCCGAGAGCGCCGCGATCGGCGGCACTCGGGTCGAACGCAGGGCCGGGATCAGCGACGACACGAGCGTGACTCCGATGCCGATGACCAGCGAGACGATGATCGTGCGTGGCTCGATCACGAGCGCCTTGGTCGGCAGGTCCGCGCCGACCGCACTGAGCACGGCACTGAGACCCTTGGCCAGGCCGATGCCGACCACGATGCCGACGATCGAAGCGACCAGGCCGATCAGGAAACCCTCGATCAGCACGGTCCGGAGGATCTGGCCACGCTTCGCACCGAGGGTCCGCAACATGCCGAACTCCCGGGTGCGCTGAGCGACCGTGATCGAGAAGACGTTGAAGATCACGAACGAGCCGACGAAAAGTGAGATCGCGGCGAAGGCGAGCAGTGCGATCGAGAGGAAGCTGAGAGATTCACGGATGTCGTCCGAGCTCCGCTTCGCGTTCTCGGCGCCGGTCTCGACCCGGAGGTCCTTCGGCAGAACCTCGGTGATCCGGTCCCGCAGCTCCTCCGGCGAAACTCCCGGATCGGCCTGGACCGAGATCTGATCGAACTCACCTTGCTTGCCGGTGAGTTTCTGGGCCTGGGGCAGCAGCACCTGCGCGATCGAGGTACCACCGAAGGAGGCGCCGCCGAGCTGGGTCAGCCCGACGATCCTGAAAGGTGTGGCCTTGCCGGTGCCGACCAGCTGCACGGTGTCGCCGATCTTCAGATCCGACCGATCGGCCGCGGCCTGGTCCAGCGAGACCTCGTCCGCCTTCTCGGGCCTGTGTCCCTCCACCACCTCGAGCGATTCCAAAGCTTCGGGCAGTTCGGAGGCGATGAACTGGGGTGCGAATCCACCACCTGTGGAGTCGCCCTCCGAGTCGAGGATCGCGCCCTGGCTGAAAAGCGAGCCGGCGGCGATCTTGACTCCGTCCACCCCTTCGACCTTCTTCAGGTACTTGTCGCTGAAGGCCGGCGTGCTGCCATCCTGCTGCTCGACCTGGGCGCGGCTCGTGATCGCGACGTCGATGCCCTCGTTCGACTTGACGAAGATGTCGTCGAAGGCACCGTTGGTGGTGTCGGTGAGGACGTATGTGCCGGCGACCAGCGCGATGCCGAAGACCACCGCGACGGCGGTCATCAGCGAGCGCCACTTGCGGGCCCAGAGGTTCTTGAAAGTGAGGCTAAGCAAGGGTCTTCAGCAGCTCGATCACCGCGTCGGCGGAGACCGGCGGGGCATCGTGGACGAGCTTGCCGTCGCGCAGGGCGATCAGGCGATCACCGTGGGCGGCCGCGTCGGGCTCATGGGTGACCATGATCACCGTCTGGTCGTACTCGTCGACCGAACCGCGCAGCAGCTGGAGAACGTCCTCGGATGCCTTGGAGTCGAGGTTGCCGGTGGGTTCGTCGGCGAACAGCACCGCGGGCCTCGTCACCAGGGCACGAGCCACCGCGACCCGCTGCTGCTGCCCGCCGGAGAGCTCCGAGGGACGGTGGGTACGGCGGTCGGTCAGGCCGACCCTTTCGATCACCTCGTCGACCCAGGCCTTGTCCGGCTTGCGGCGGGCGATCGAGAGCGGCAGCAGAATGTTCTCCTCGGCCGAAAGCACCGGCAGCAGATTGAAGAACTGGAAGACGAAACCGAGCTTGTCGCGCCGCAGCTGTGTCAGCTCACCGTCGTCGAGCCCGGTGATCTCGACCCCGTCGACCCGCACCTTGCCGGTCGTCGGCTTGTCGAGGCCGGCCAGGATGTGCATCAGCGTCGATTTGCCGGAGCCGGAAGGACCCATGATCGACGTGAACCGCCCCTTCTCGAAAGCGACATCGACTCCGTCGAGGGCACGCACTTCGGCCTCGCCTTCGCCATAGATTCGCTCGAGTCCGGTCGCGGTGACGATCGAGCTCTGGGGGGCTTCGGATTCGGGATTCGCTTCAAGGGTGGATTCCATCGTGCGGGCACCGTAGCAGGCAAATCCGGCCAAATAAGCGATATTAGGGACATCCCCTACCTATGTAGGGGGCAGCCCTCATCGACCCCCGACTTCGGTCAGCGTCCGCGAATCAGGCGGACCGTGCGGACCACCTTCTTCGGGCTGGTGCCGGCCTGCGCCACGGTGAACGCGATCTTCGCCCGGATCCGGCCGTTCCGACGCAGCTTCCGTTTCGCCCTGCCGTTCAGCTTCACCCTCACCGACCGTTTCGGACCCGCCTTCACGGCGTACTTCGACCGTGAGATGGCCACGTCCTTCCCGGCCCGGCTGCCCCGAGCTCCGAAGATCCTGCCCTTGACCGAGACGGTGGCCTGGCCGTGGCATCGGTTCATGCCGGAAAGCGTGCAGCGCACCCGTGCGTATCCCCTGCCGCGGCGGTTGAACTCGATCTTCCGGGAGCGGAGGGCGAGGCTCGCTTTCGGGTAGCCGACGACGAATGGGACCTTGGCCGGCGTGGGATCCGTGTTGCCCGCGATATCGGTCGCCCGGACCTCGAAGGTATGGCTCCCGGCTCGCAGGTTCCCCCTGTCCAGGGGTGCCGCGCACGGGCTGAACCGGGCTGAATCGAACCGGCAGGCGAAGCTCGATCCGGTCTCCGACGATGTGAATCGCAGCTTGACCTGGTTCGATTGCCCCCGCTTCTTGAGCGCCGAGGAGATGGCTGTGTCGGGTGGGGACGTGTCGGCCGCAGCGGTGGCCGGAAGTGCCCGCCATGTCTTGCGGTTGATCTCGAACTCGACCCCGGGCCGGTCGTTGTCGCAGGTGCCCTGGGGGAATATCTGGCGGAGTCGGGTGAGTTGGGGGCCGGTGAGCGTGACCCCGTACTCGGATGGATCGACGGGCTTCAGCTGACATTTCAGGATGTCGTTGGCAAGCGGTTGTCCGGCCTCCATGCGTGGCCCCGAGGCCGAGGGATAGGTGTCGCCGCAGACACCCGAATCGAGGGTCTGGGTTTCCTGTGCCAGCACGGTGCCGAGCGAGTCGGTGAAGCAGGCGTCGGTGGCGGCGGGCGACCCGAACGTCTCGGCCGGACGGTTGCGCAGGACCTTCTCTCGTTTCGAGCGGGCCGACTTGTCGTTCCTGATCGCGCTCAGCCAGCGGTCCATCGTCATCAGTTGAAGCGCGTCGTCGAGTCCGTCGGGGCTGGTCCAGATGACCTGGGTGCCGGCCTGGCCATCGCCGTCGGGATCACCGTTCGCCTTCAGCAGGCGCTCGCGCATCGAGAGCGCATGGATGATCTGGTGGCCGTTGTCGACCGTCTCGATGTTGTAGGCGCGGTTGTCGATCAGGGGTGTGGCGGCGAGACCGGCCCCGGCGGTGTTGAGCAGGCCGGAGTCGTAGGCGCGCCGGATCGCCTCCTCGGTGGCCACCGAGCGTTCCGGGACCGAAACCCCGTCGAATTGCCGGATGCCGCCGATACCGTCGTTGAGGTCGAGGAACTGCTCGATGGTGATCGTGCCCTGCCTCAGAGGTTCGAGTCCGTACTGGACACCGACGTTGTCCACGGGACGCCGGGCCATGCCGGTGGCGGGATCGATGCCGTAGACGTTGATGTTGCCTTCGTAGATCGTGCAGCGGGTCCCGTCCGGGTTGGTGACCGGATCGAAGGTCGAGCCGCCGGGGAGCAGCGGTGAGCAGTCACTAGCATCGAAGAAGTTGGCGCCGAACGCGCCGTAGACGATGCCGCAGGCGGTTTCCCGGGCCAGACCCTTGACCGATCGTTTCTGTTCCGTGGTCCATCCGGCCGCTTCGGGCGAGTTCAAGAATTCATCGATCAGCCGGCAGTCGAGCAGTTGGTTGCCGGGGAACGCGTTGTCGGTGAACGAGTTGCTCACCTGCAGTCCGTCGAGCAGGCCGGGGAAGTTGTTGCCGATCATCTGCTGGGCCATCGCACCGCCCGAGCCGCCCTTGCCGATCGTGAAGTCCATCTGCCTGAACCGCTCGATGAAGGTCTCTTTGACCATCGACACCGTTTCGGCCGAGACCGAGTCCGAGCAGCGTGTGCCGAACACGTTCTGGGACGAGCCCCCGGTGGCGTATCCCCCGAGCACGTCGGCGATCCGCAGGTAGTTGTTCTCGCCGCCGACTCCGCCCTGGACGTAGCCGGCGCCGCAGCCTCCGCCGAAGCTGTAGACGAGGCGTCCGTTCCAGGCGGCCGCTGACGGCATGTCCGGATCGGCCGGGTCGATCAGGAAGGCGATCCGGTAGTTCGCCCGGTTGATGGTGCCGGTCTCGACCCGGATCACCTGGGGAACGGTCACACCCTGGGGTCGGTCGCCGGTCGGCATCGTGGTGGTGGTCCGGAGGTCGGCCGCCGGAATGTCGGCCGGATCCGGGACCGATACCCAGGGATCGCCGACGAGCCGGTAGCGGTACTCGACGGTGGTTTCCGCCGAGCAGTCATCGGTGTCGATCGGCCCGTTCGGGGTCTGACAGATGTATGGGGTCTGCCGGACTCCGGAGAGGATCGGCCCGTTGATCGAGTGATCGACGATCAGGAGCTTCGCCTCGGTGCTGCCGGGAAGACTCGCGGTGACCGTGCCGACCGTTGCCCCATCGAGGTCGAGCAGTGCCCGGCGGACCCGCTGGTTGCCCCGGTGAGGCTGGAATCGCGAGGTCACGTCCGCTCCGGCCAGTGCGACCTTCAGCTGGGCGGGGTCCCCGGAGGGAGGCAGGGTCACCTGGACGAGGCTGTCACCGCCGCTGGCGGTGTCCGGACGCGACGAGACCACGTCGAGCTCGACCTCACCGACGGCTGAGGCCGGAGCCGCACCGGGACCGACGGCCACCAGAAACAAGGTGATGGCAGCCAAGGCGACGGTCAGAGTTCTCTTCAAGCGAACCAGCTCCTGGATAGGCGAGGACGAGCGTTCAGTACTGGAACCCGACCAAAAGCCGAAGTTTCGCTCAGACCAAGCGCAGCAAGAGGAACAAACCAACCGTTCTGGGTCGAATAGCCCACCAGATAACCATCAGATTCGACCCAGAACGATCCGGGGAACGGGCGTGAGCGGCGGGTGGGTGTGTTTTGGACGCGATACGCGTCCAAAACGCACCCACCCCCTGAAGAACCCCACGCGCGAAGCGCGGAGCGAAGCGACCCGGCACCCGATGCTCGGCCGTAGACGCCGGGACCGAACAGGCGCCCCGGGGCCACACACGCAGGGGTGGAGACGATCA
>DATJUB010000057.1:0-4584 GCA_035502775.1 Solirubrobacterales bacterium
GCACCCAAAACGCCCCCAGACCTGAGAACCCGTCGCGTGGCGCGCCCGACCCTCTGCCGTAGAAAAAGGGCCGCCCCACCGGGGCGGCCCTTTTCGACACCTCAGCCGAAACTAAGGCAGCGGCTAAAGCCTGCTTAGGAGTTCTTCGTTGCTTTCCGAACTCTTGATCAGCTCGACCAGTCTCGCGGCGGCGGGGATGGGCTCCATTCCCTTCAGCTCTGCCCGGAGGCTTCGCAGGGCCGTGATCTCCTTCTCGGTCAGGACGGCTTCCTGGCCGGAGAGGGCGCAGGAGGAGACGTCGAGCGAGGGCTTGATTCCGGCGGCGGCGAGGGCCGAGTCGAGCCGGATGGTCGCGTTCTCGGTGGTGTGGACCGCATCCATGACGGCCTGGTCTCCGGGCGAGCCCCAGAGTGCCGTGGCGATCACGGTCACCGATCCGGCTCCTTCCTCCTCGAGTTCGCGTCCGGTGCCGAAGAACGGCTTGACCGCTCCGGCTTCACCGTAGGCGTTGCCGAGCCTGGTCAGGGAGTCGACGATGATCACGACGTCCTCCCCGGCCTCGGCCTGGCGCTTGACCTTGGCCAGTGCGCGCTCGGCGATGCGGATCTGCTCGTGGGTGCCGAGATCGGCCGGTGCCGCGATCACTTCGACGTCGGTGACCTCACGGGTCCAGGCGGTCACCTCTTCGGGACGCTCGTCGATCAGCAGCACGGTCACGTCGGTTCCGTCCTCGGTTCCTCCGGCGATCGCTTTCGCGAGTGACCTGAGGAAGCTGGTCCGCCCGGCACGCGGCTGGGCTTCGACCAGAACGCGCTGACCGAACGCCAGCGGCGCGAGCAGGTCGACCGAGCGGGCGAGCACATCGTCACTTTCGGCTTTCAGCGGAATGTGACGGTGCGGCGCGATCGGGGTGAGGCTCTCGAAGGACGGGCTGCGCTCATCCTTGGGCGGCTCGCCGTTGACCTTCTCGACCCGGACCAGCGAGGGGCGGCGTTCGCCACGGCGGGCCGGACGCACCGGACCACTCACTTCGTCACCGCTGCGCAGCTGGCAGCGGCGGATCTGGGCGGGCGATACGTACACGCCGGCCTCGGCCACGCCCTCCGCCTTCAGCAGACCACTGCCCCGGGGCAGCACGTCGAGAATGCCGGTGACCTCGGTGAGATCGGCGTCGGACTCGGCCCGGTCGGCTTCCTCGCCGCGGTCACGACGGGGTTCGCGATCACCACGTGGCTCACGGTCGCCTCTGGGCTCGCGGTCGCCGCGAGGTTCGCGGTCTCCCCCGCCTTCACGGCGGCTGCGGTCGCGTCCACCGCGGCTGCGGCGCCGGCGCGGGCGGCCGGTCCCGTCACCGGATTCGGGCGAGTCGCCGTTGTCGGAACTTTCGGAGGCATCGGTGTCACCACCGAGCTTCTCGATTAGGTCTTCGCGCCGGAGACGGCGAAACCCGTCGATTCCGGCCTTGCCCGCCAGCTCGTGGAGCTGGGCCAGGGTCTTGGATTCAAAATCAGTCATGTGAGTTACTGCTTCCGGGGCAGATCGCGGCTCGGCGAGTCGATGCCCGTTGTGGTTTCAGGCGCCGGGGTGGCGCCGCTGGATAGAACGTCGGTGAGTTCCATCGGTCAAGGATATTGGAGTGGGCGGCCGCGACGGCTGCTCAGCGGGTGCTGAGCGAGGCGGGATTCAGGCCTTCGGCCTTCACCGTGTCGAGCCAGGCCTCGGATTGGGCCTGAACTTCGGCCTGCGACCAGCCGAGCGACCGGGCCATCAGTTCGGCCACCGGCCTGATCGACTCGACCGAATCGAGGCTGGAAGCGGCGGTCAGGCCGAGCCTGGTGCGCCGCAGCAGCACGTCGGCGATGGTCCGGGCCTGCTCCAGTTCGACCGCGACCACGACCTCGGCCAGGATGTCCGGGCGGTCGGCGACGATCGGCCGCGCCAGTTCCGGGTCAGCCTCGGCCAGCTGGAGCACCCCACGGGCGGCATGGCCGTAGCGGAAGGCGAGCTGCGAGAGGGCCTCTTCGCCGATGCCCTCCGGTCCGGCCAGCTCGGCCGGATCGACTTCGAGTCCGAGCGGGATCTCGGCGGTCTGGCAGCGCGCCTCCCGGCCCGATCTCTCGACGATCCGGTCAACGGTCTGCTTCGCCATGCGCCGCCAGGTCGTGAGCTTGCCGCCGGTGATGGTCAGCATTCCCGAAGACGTTTCGTAGAGCTCCGCCCGCCGGGAGATGTCGACCGATTTGCGCGGGTCGCCGGTGCTGATCAGCGGCCGGACACCGGCGTAGGCCCCGACGATGTCCTTCTCGTTCAGGTTCTTGCCGGCGAAGGCATTGACCGCGTCGAGCAGGTACTCGATGTCGTCCTCGCGCGGGGCGACCTCTTCGATCTCACCGTCGTGATCGACGTCGGTGGTACCGACCAGGGTCCGCCCGTACCACGGCAGCGCGAAGATGCCCCGGCCCGCGCCGGCGGGCAGCACGCAGGCGGCGCGTCCCATGTCGAGATCATCGGTCGAGAAAAGCAGGTGGGCGCCACGGCTGGGGGCGATCCTCGGGACGTCCTCTTCGCGTTCGATCTCGCCCGGCCGGATCCGGTCGGCCCAGACACCGGTCGCGTTGACCACGTTGTCGGCCCCGACCACGATCCGTTCGCCGGAGACCTCGTCGATGAACTCGACTCCGTCCGCCTTGCCGCGTTTCTCGGTGATGCCGGTGACCTTGGCGCCGTTCACGCATACCGCACCGAAACGCTGCGCCTCGCCGAGTACGGTCAGCACGAGACGGACGTCGTCGGTCTGGCAGTCGTAGAAGAGATAGGCCGATTCCGGGTCGCGGTCGGCGAGCGCGGGCACCATGTCGATGACCTCGTCACCGTCGATCGTCCGGTGACGGTCGGGGGACCAGCCGCCTTCGGCCTCGCCGGGCCGGCTGCGGCGCCAGCGGGATTCACGTTTCGGCCGGTTTGCCCCGACCCCGGCGAGCACGTCGTAGGCGTTGAGGCCGATACCGATCTTGCGGTCCCGTTTCTCGTTCTTCAGGGTCGGCACCAGGAACGGTGTCGGGTAGACCAGGTGGGGTGCGAGCTCGACCATCAGCTGGCGTTCCAGCAGCGCTTCACGTACGAGTCCGAGGTCGAAGTTCTCCAGGTAGCGCAGCCCGCCGTGGACCATCTTCGAGGAGCGCGAGGAGGTGCCGATCGCGTAGTCGCGGGCTTCGAGCAGGCAGACCGAGTAGCCGCGTGACGCGGCGTCGAGGGCGACCCCCACTCCGGTGATTCCGCCGCCGATCACGACGACCTCGAAATGCTGCCCGGCGATCGCCTCGAGCGCTGAGGGACGGGAGAGCATCAGTTCACCACTTGAAACGCCGGGCCAGCAGAACCGTGCCTCCGGCGAGTCCGCCGGAGACCACGAGACAGATCAGGATCGCAATCACCGGTGAAGGCGGCGGGCCGGCCTTCGACGCGGTCAGGACCGCCTCGGTCGGCGCGACCGGCACGACCGGGACATCGGAGCTGAGGGGCGGAACTTCCCCGGTACCCGGATCGGTCGAGTTGTTTGAGCCGCTTCCGGGGTCGGTCAGCTCGCTCAGCGACTTGTTCGAACCGGAACCGCCGTTCGAACCTGACCCAGAGCCCGATCCGGACGAGGAGGAGCTGCCGCTCATGTCCGGGAACGGTGTGCTGGTTCCCGGGCTGCTCGGGGTCCCGTTGTCGGCCGGAGGCGGATTGGTGCCGGGACCGATTCCGCCGCTCCCGTTCTCACCGCTTCCCCCGCCGCCGTCATCCTTGTCTTCCCGCGCGGGCGCCTTGATCGGCATCGCGAGCCCGGCGAGCGAACGGTTGGCGTCGGCGGTCACCCATACCCGAGTCGTATCGGCCGACTTCGAGTACCAGACGCTGCCGTCGGTCTGTTGGCGGGCCCGCAGATAGTCCATGCCGGAGTTGCCCTTCGTCTTCAGGAAAGACGGGCCCTTCCCGGACGCCACCTGGCCACCGACCACGAGCCCGGTGGTCTGCGAGTTCACGTTCGAGCCAGAGGCCCATCCGCCGGAGCTTTTCTGTGTGTCGCGCAGGTAGTCCATCGCCTGCCGGATCGATTTGGTTCCGACCCGGGTCTGGAGCACGGTGCCGGTCGAGTCCGGATCGCTCTTCGCCTTGCTTGTGATACCCCAGCCGCCGTTGTCCTTCTGGACGGAACGCAGCCACTTGACCACGTGGTCGCGCGAGCTTGACGCACCGGCCGACTGGAAGGCGAGCGCGGCGAAAGCGGCGACGTTCACGTCGTCTCCGTAGGAACCGTTGCCCCAGCGCATGCGGAGCGCCTCGACCAGGTTGCGGCCCTCGAAATCGGTGGGGTCGGCACCGACGGTCTTCAGCGCGAGGATCACGAGCGCGATGTCATTCGCGTCCTTCATGTCGCCCTTGTTGTCCTTCAGGTACCTGAGCGGTGTCTTGTCGCCATTCTTGACGTCGAGAGGGTTGATGTCTCCGGCGGCGAGGCCCATCATCACCCGGCTGGTCATGCCGACCGTCGAGATGTCGCTGTCCGTGGACGCGGCGAATCCGCCGTCAGCGTTCTGCTGT
>DATJUB010000058.1:0-64005 GCA_035502775.1 Solirubrobacterales bacterium
GTGCCGATCGTCTCCACCCCGGGCTCTTCGTGCGGAATACTTGTCCGATGGTTCCGTCAACCCAATCGCGGCAGCTGATCCGGGCCAAGGACCTGGCCAACGCGAGATACGCCGAACCGCTCGGCGTCGAGGACATGGCCCGGGCCGCCAACCTCTCGCGGGCCCATTTCAGCGAGCGGTTCAAGAAGGCGTTCGGAATCTCGCCGCATGCCTACCTGCTGATCCGCCGGCTCGAACGGGCGGCCACGCTGCTCCGCAACACCGACCAGTCGGTCGCGTACATCTGCGTCTCGGTCGGCCTGAGCAGCGTCGGCTCATTCACCACCAGCTTCAAACGGACCTACGGCATGACTCCGACCGAGTACCGAGCCGAACATCCGCCCGCCGCCGCCCACGCCCGGGTTCCGGCCTGCGTCTACCGGAACTATGCGCGTCCGCAACACCGGACGTTTCGAGAAGACAGACCGAACACCTCGCCGTAGCATCGCTCCACATCGTCAATACGACATTTTCAGGAGAAAGAGATGATCAACCTTGGATCAACGCAACTGTGGGTTCGCGACCAGGACGAAGCGGTCGAGTTCTGGACCAAGAAGGTGGGTTTGGAGTTGCGTTCCGATGTCACCCTCTCGGAGCTCGGAGATTTCCGCTGGGTCACGGTCGCCCCGGCCGGTGGTTCCGTGGACATCGTCCTCATGGCCATTCCGGGAGAGCCGATCATGAGCGCCCAGGACAAGGGCATGGTCGAAGAACTGATGTCGAAGGGCTTCGCCGGCACGGTCTTCCTCACCACCGACGACTGCCAGGCCTCCTATGAGGAGCTGAAGGCCCGCGGGGTCGAGTTCACCGAGGCCCCGGAGGACCGTCCGTACGGGATCGACGCCGGCTTCCGCGATCCCTCCGGCAACTCCGCCCGCCTCACCCAGGTCAAGGAGATCGCCGGCCTGGTCACCGGCTGAACCCCACCCGACTCGAGCGGCGCGAACGGAAGGACCGCGAGCCATCGCGGTCCTTCCGGCTCACGCCGTGCCTCAGACCTTGGCCCCGTTCTCGTACTTGTAGAAACCCCGCCCGGACTTGCGGCCGAAACGTCCCGAGGCGACCATGCGCTTCAGGATCGGCGGCGGCGCGTACTCGTCCCGCTTGAACTCCTCGTAGAGCGAGTCACAGACGCTGTAGAGCACGTCGAGACCGATGAAGTCGCAGAGCTCGAGCGGCCCCATCGGGTGTCCGCAGCCGAGCCGCATTCCCTCGTCGATGTCCTCGGGTGTGGCGAACTCCTCCTCGTACATCCGCACCCCGGCCATCAGGTAGGGCACCAGCAGCATGTTGACCACGAAACCGGAGCGGTCCTTGGTCTCGATCGGCCGTTTGCCGATCGTCGCGCAGAAGCGACGGGCGGACTCGATCGTCGCCTCGGAGCTGTCCAGCGCGACCACGATCTCGACCAGCTTCATCACCGGCACCGGCGCGAAGAAGTGGAGGCCGCAAACCCGTTCCGGATGCTTGAAGGTCCCGGCCAGCTCGGCGATCGGGATCGATGAGGTGTTGGAGGCGACGATCGCCTCCGGGGATACGACCTTCTCGATCTCGCCCATCACGCGAAGCTTCAGCTCGAGATCCTCGGGAACGACCTCGATCACGAGATCGGCCTCGGAGATCCCGGAGAGATGCTCGGCGATCGTGATGCGGGCGAGCGTGTCGTCCATCGCCTGCTGATCCATCTTGCCGCCCTTCACCGCTCGGGCGAGGGACTTGCCGATCCGGTCGGTGACTCCGGGCCGGCGTTCGGGATCGGACTCGAAGACGATCACCGGGACTCCGGCGACGGCCGTGGATTCGGCGATTCCCGAACCCATGAAGCCTCCGCCGACTACGGCGACGGTCTTGATTTCTGTTTGCGTGGCGGACTGCGAATCGGTGTTGCTCATTGTCCAAGCTTTCGGTGATGGTTTCTCGGTTCAGCCTCCATGCTGTCAGGTGGCCGTCTCTTTCTCCACATCAGCCCCCCGATCGGCGGGATCCGACTACGCTCGTGCGATGACTCCGATCCGTGTTCTGATCGCCGAGGACCAGGCTCTGCTGCGGGCCGGCCTGGAGCAGATCCTCGGTGAGGCGGGCTTCGACGTCGTCGCCCGCACCGGAGATGCCGAGGACCTGCTGAGGAAGGCTCGGGCCCACCGACCGGACGTGGCGATCGTCGACGTCCAGATGCCGCCCGGCAACACCGACGACGGGCTGCGCGCCGCGATCACGATCCGTGCCGAGCTGCCCGAGACCGGAGTGCTCGTGCTCTCCCAGTTCCTCGAGGTGCGCTACGCGCTCGACCTGGTCGGGGATGACGCCGACGGGGTCGGCTATCTGCTGAAGGACCGGGTGGTTGACGTCGAATCGTTCATCGCTTCGGTCAGGCGGGTCGCCTCCGGTGGATCCTCGATGGACCCCGAGGTCGTCGCCCGCCTGGTCGGCCGTCACCGCGACGACGATCCGATCGAGACGCTGACCGCGAAGGAAACCGAGGTCCTGTCCCTGATGGCCGAGGGCCGCTCGAACCTCGGGATCGCCGAGGCCCTGAGCGTGAGCACCGCGGCCGTGGAGAAACACTCGACCCGCATCTTCCGCAAGCTCGGGCTCGGCACCGAGCCGACCGAACACCGCCGGGTGCTGGCCGTGCTCCGGTTTCTGCGCTCCGGCTGAGAGCCCGGCACGGCCTCAGAGCGGGATCGCGGCCGTGACCCGGCTGCCCTGTCCGGGCTCGCCCCGGAACTCGATCCGCCCGCCGAGGGCATCGACCCGGTCGGCCATGCCGGGAAGTCCCATGCCCTCGGCCGCGGCGATCTCACCGGAGCCGTCGTCGGCGACGCTCACGATCAGCTCCTCCCCGTTCCCGGCCAGCTCGACCTCGACCTCGGCCAGGCTCGCCCCGGCGTGTTTCTCGACGTTGTTCAACGCCTCCGCGACGAGGAAGTAGGCCGCCGTCTCGACCTCCGGATCGAAACGGCGCTCGGCGACCCGCAGGCGAACCGGCACCGAACAGCGGGAGGCCAGACTGTCGAGCCCGGCGGCGAGTCCACGGGACTGCAGCACGACGGGATGGACCCCCGCCGCGAGCTCACGCAGCTCGGCCATCGATTCGCGGATCCTCTCGGCGGCGAGCCCGAAGGCCTCGGGCACCTCGGCGCCATCGCGCAGCTCCAGTTCGGCCATTCCTTCCCGGATCAGCATCGCCGCGTTCAGGAGCTGCTGCTGCGCTCCGTCGTGAAGGTCCCGGACGATCCGGCGCCGGGCCTCGTCGGTGGCCGCGATCACCCGCCTGCGCGAGGCGTCGAGCTCGGCCGAGCGGGCCTGCTCGGCGGCGCGGCGGCGTTCCGAGGCCTCCAGTTCACGGCGCTCGGTGATGTCCCTGAACGCGACCACGGCTCCCCAGCCCGACTCGAGCCGAAACGCGGCCGAGGAGTAGGACACGGGCACCATCGATCCGTCGGCCCGCACGAACCAGTCCTCCTCCACCCGGACCGTGCCGCCGTTTCTGAGCGGTTCCAGCAGCGGACACTCCTCCTCCGGGAACGGGCTCCCATCGGGCCGGTGATGGTGGATCGTCTGGTGGCTGGGACGTCCCAGCAGATCCATCTCCGATTCGAACCCGAGCAGTGACACCGCGGCCGGGTTCGCGAACTGGATCAGCCCGGTCGAATCGACCATGTAGATCGGATCGGCGACCGAGGCGAGCAGCGCTTCGAAGCGCCCGGTGCCCCGCGTCTCGTCCGAGGAGGAACTGGGATCCATGGGAACACCATAGGGCCCGGCCGGACGCCGCAAATGTCCGGCTAACCCCACCTTCGGACCGCCGTTCCGGGTCTACCCTTGATCTATCTCCAACCGACCCAGGAGCAGCAATGAAGACCGCGACCGATGAGAACATCACCCACTCCGTTCCCAAGGGCTCGTACGAGGCCGGCGACCGGGTGCGGCTTCCCGAGGGTGCTGAGGGTCCGTTCGTCGTGTTCGTCAACGGCATCGACCAGGATCCCGACACCGCCTACTCGGTGGTCGGGGACGAGATCGTGTTCAGCCGCCAGATCCTGAAAGAGAAGGTCAGTCCGGGCCGCTGGCTGGCGATGTCCCTGGGACTGTTCGGCACCTACTACAAGAACGAGACGATCGACGTCCAGTTCTTCCGTGACGGACAGATCGAGCTCGCCCCGGACCTCGAGGTCCGGTAAGGGGCATCCACCAACTCGGACCGGCCAACCAATCGGGTTCGTACCGAGTATTTCGGCAAGAACCCGATTGGTTGCCTCTGAGATCGATCCTTACTTCTTGACGGTCAGGTTTCCGATCACGCCGATCCTGATTCCGAGCCAGGGATAGGTCCTCGCGAAGGCGAAGTTGTCCTGCGGATTGAGCCCCACCGCGGAGGGCCACATCTGGTAGGCGGTCGAGTTGGAGATGCCGCCGTGGAGGCGCCTCCAGACCCGCCCCTTCTCACCGGGACGCTTCGAGGGCGGCAGCGTGATCGTGTCGGTCCACTCGACCGCGTTGCCGCCCTGGTCCAGGGTGCCCCATGGTGAGGGCGTCTTGGCTCCGCCGACCGTGGCGAGGCCGCCCATGTAGATCTTGGAATACGCGTCGGCCGGGATCCTGAACGGGTTGACCGTCGAGCAGGTGGAACTGGTGAGCTGCGCGATCGCGGGGCACCAGTTGGGGGTCGGCCCGCTGGACGGCTTGAATCCGGCGACCGGCTGGTCCGCCGAGTTGGCGACCTTGCCGGTGTCGAAGTCGAGCACGGTCGGGTTCGGCGCGTCGGCCTGACCGTCCCCGAAGGTTCCCTCGTTGGTCGGGTATTTCCAGTACGAGTACTTGCCGCCGCCGTCCGGATCGAAATAGGCCGCCTTGACCCACTCGTCCTGGCTCGGAACGACGAAGCCCTTATTCGCGGTGCGCTTCGTCTTCTTGTTGCTCATGTCGTACATGCCGCGATCGGAATTGCGGGAGAGCTTGACCTTGTAGCTCGTGACCTCGACGCCGTACGCGGTGCTGGTCTTCTTCGAAAGCAGCTTGCCGTTGTCGAGCGAGTTGGCGAACCGGGCGGCCGACAGGAAGGTGGCGAATCCGTAGGGCTTGCCGGCCCACTGCTTCGAGGCGACCGAGTAGTGCCTGCCCGCCGGGGCCTTCCTGCGATGGTTGACCGAGCCGTACTCCGGCCAGCGCTTCGAGCTCTGGGTCCGCGCATACATCCGGTCCTTGTTCTTGCCGGAGGGATCGGTCGTGTTGAGGAACTTGACCCAGTCGCCGACCGTCGTCTCGAGCTGGCCGATCTCGTACCTGTAGTCCACCCCGCCGATCGTCTGGCAGCCCTGCTTGGAGGAGGGCGCGTCGGCGCAGGACTGGTAGATGGCGTCAGTGAAGGGCACGACCCCGACCGAGGGATTGCCCACCGATCCGACCGAGACCGTCTTGACCGTCACGGTCTGGCGCTGCGCCGCGTCGGCGGCAGGCGGCCCCGGCAGGAGCAGCGCAGCGGCGCCGAGGAGCAGGACCAAGGCCCACGGAGCCCGCCTTTCCCATCGAGATTCAGGAGAGTGAAGATCGAGCATTTGATGCCTTCCACGAGTTGGTTGAGGTACGCCGACGGGCTTCCCGGCAACGCCTACCGCCAACCTATCCGACTTGTTGACACCTGTTCAATAAAGTTTCGGGCTGAAACACGCCGACCGGTCACACCGGCGCTTTTTCGCTTTCGGTGTCGAAGACGCATAGGCTCGTCCCATGGAGAGCTCAGGCGATTCACCAGACGACCAGACCTTCGAACGGCTCACCGGAGGATGCATGTGCGGCGCGGTCAAGTTCGAGCTGGACGCGCCACTCTTCGGAGCCGCGTTCTGCTGGTGCAAGCGCTGCCAGCGCCGGACCGGCACCGCCTTTTCGACCACCGCGCTGACCCGGCCCGGTTCGTTCAACATCACCGAGGGTGCCGAGCTGATCGGCACCCACGAACCCGGGGACGGCGGGTGGAACAAGTCGTTCTGCACCCGCTGCGGCAGCCAGATCCACACGACCAACGCGGACGACCCCGATCTGGTCGCGGTCCGTATGGGCGCCTTCGACGAAGACCCCGGCGTGCGACCGGGCCTTCACCAGTTCGTCTCCTACGCACCCTCCTGGTACGCGGTGCCGGACGACGGCCTGCCGCGCTTCCCGGAGCGTCTCGACTGGAATCAGGTCGACGCCGGTTCCTGAGCCCGGGCCGCGCTACGCGGTCTCCACGTACTCCTTCAAGTGCACACCGGTGAGCGACCCGCCGGCCGACACGAGCTCGGCCGGGGTTCCCTCGAAGACGATCCGGCCCCCGTCCTGGCCGGCTCCCGGACCGAGATCGATGATCCAGTCGGCGTGGGCCATGACGGCCTGATGATGCTCGATCACGATCACCGAGTTGCCGTCGTCGACCAGGCGGTCGAGCAGCGCGAGCAGCTGGTCGACGTCGGCCAGGTGAAGCCCGGTGGTCGGTTCGTCGAGGATGTAGACGCCCGCCTTCTCGGCCATCTGGGTCGCCAGCTTCAGCCTCTGCCGTTCCCCGCCTGAAAGCGTGTTGAGCGGCTGACCCAGGCCGATGTAGTCGAGGCCGACGTCGCTCAGCCGGCCGAGGATCTTCGCCGGCTGGCCGGTCCTGAAGAACTCCTTCGCCTCCTTGACCGGCATCGCGAGCACCTCGCTGATGTCCTTGCCGTCCAGCTTGTAGGTCAGGACCTCGGGCGTGAAGCGCCTGCCCTCGCACTCCTCGCAGAGCGAGGCCACGCCGGCCATCATCGCCAGGTCGGTGTAGACGAGCCCGATCCCCTTGCAGTTGGGGCAGGCTCCTTCCGAGTTGGCGCTGAAAAGCGCCGCCTTGACGCCGTTGGCCTTGGCGAAGGCGGTCCGGATCGGCCCGAGCAGGCCGGTGTAGGTGGCGGGATTCGATCGGCGCGAGCCCCGGATCGCCGATTGGTCGACCACCGCCACCCCGTCCTCGTTCGAGAGATACCCGTGGATCAACGAGCTCTTTCCGGAACCGGCGACCCCGGTGACGACCGTCAGGACACCGAGCGGAACCTCGACCGAGACGTCCTTCAGATTGTGCAGGTCCGCTCCGGAAATCGCGACGCTTCCCGTCCGCTCGCGTGTCCGGTCCTTGAGGGAAGCGCGGTGGTCGAGGTGACGGCCGGTGAGCGTGTCCGCGTCCCGCAGACCGCCCAGCGTTCCCTCGAAGCAGATCCTGCCGCCGTCCGGACCGGCACCCGGGCCGATGTCGACCACGTGATCGGCGATCGCGATCGTCTCCGGCTTGTGTTCGACCACCAGGACCGTGTTGCCCTTGTCCCGCAGCCTCACCAGCAGGTTGTTCATCCGCTGGATGTCGTGGGGATGGAGCCCGACCGTCGGCTCGTCGAAAACGTACGTGCAGTCGCTGAGGCTGGACCCGAGGTGTCTGACCATCTTGACCCGCTGGGCCTCGCCGCCCGAGAGAGTCGAGGATTCCCGGTCGAGGCTGAGATAGCCGAGGCCGATCTCGACCAGCGACTCGAGGGTCTCGTTCAGGGTGCTCAGCATCGGCGCCACGGACTCGTCCTCGATGCCTCCCATGAAGACCGCGAGATCGCTGATCTGCATCGCCGCGCATTCGGCGATGTTCCGTCCCTCGATCCGCGAGGAGAGCGCCGCCTGGTTCAGCCTGCTTCCGCCACAGGATGGGCATGACTTGAAGGTCACGGCCCGGTCGACGAACTCGCCGATGTGGGACTGCATCTTGTCGCGGTCCTTGCTGAGGATGATCCGCTTCACCTTGACCACGAGACCTTCGTAGGTGAGGTTGTTGCTGCCGACCTTGACCTTGGTCGGTTCCTTGAAGAAGAAGTCCTCCCGTTCCCGATCGGTGAACTGGCCGATCGGCTTGTCGGGGTCGAAGAAACCCGACTCGGCCATGGTGCGGTGGTACCAGCCGTCGACCGAGAAGTTGGGGACGGTGATGCCGCCGCCGTTCACCGAGAGCCGATGGTCGACGAACTGGTCGAGGTCGAGGTCGGTCACCCGGCCCATGCCCTCGCACTCGGGACACATGCCTTCGGCCGTGTTGAAGCTGAAGGCCGACGAGGTGCCCACGTGGGGATCGCCGAGACGGCTGAACACGATCCTCAGCATGGTCTGGGCGTCGGTGGCGGTCCCGACGGTGGAGCGGGAGTTGGCCCCCATGCGCTCCTGGTCGAGGATGATCGCGGCGCTCAGGTTGCGCAGCGAGTCGACGTCGGGCCGGCCCAGGCTCGGCATCAGGGACTGCAGGAAAGCGGTGTAGGTCTCGTTGATCAGACGCTGCGATTCGGCCGCGATCGTGCCGAACACGAGTGAGGACTTGCCGGAGCCGGAGACGCCGGTGAACACGGTCAGCCGACGCTTGGGGATATCGAGCGAAACATCCATCAGGTTGTTCTCCCGCGCACCACGGACCTCGATCAGGTCGTGGCCGTCGGCGGGGCCGCCGGACCGGCTCGCCATGCCGAATGCGGCGAGTGGCGCGAGGATGGAAGTCTCTGGATTCAAACGGCCTCCTGATATTGTCTTACGCTGTAAAGAATTGGTCGAAGAGAATAGCTTATGCAGTAAGGAGATGCTTGGTGGCGATATACGCGAGTCAGGGTGACCCCCGCGAGACGATGCTCCTGCTCTGGCGGAAACCGGCGGATCCCGAGGCGCGAAGCGGCCCCGGGCCCAAGCCCGGGCTGACCATCGACACCGTGGTCGAAGCCGCGATCGAGATCGCCGACGAGAAAGGCATGGAGGCCCTTTCGATGCGCGCGGTCGGCGAAAGGCTCGACCGAACCGCAATGGCCCTCTACACCTACATCCCCAACAAGAGCGTCCTGATCGACCTGATGTTCGACCAGGTCCAGGCGGAGATGCCGACCGGCTACGACCTCGGGCGGGGTTGGCGCGCGGCGATCGGCGAATGGGCCGGGGACCTCTGCGACTTCTACACCCGCCACCCCTGGGTCCTCCAGGTATCCGAGGCGAGGCCGGTTCTCGGCCCGAACGAGAACGCGGTCTACGAGACGGTCGTTCGCATCCTGAACGAGACGGGTCTCGAACCAAGGCCCATTCTGCACATCTCCGGCACGCTCTTTCATTTCATCCGCGGGGCGGCACAGACGATCGCCGAGACCCGCAGTGCCCTGGAGGTGACCGGCGTGTCGGACGAGGAGTGGTGGCATGTGCGCTCCGCGGTCATGCACGAGGTCGCGCCCGACTTCGCCGAACGCTTTCCGCTGATCACGGCCTTCGGCGAGCAGGGAGTCTTCGAGCCGATCGAAAGCTCCCTCTCGTACTTCGAGGCGGAGGCGCAGGACACGTTCGACAACGGCCTCGCCCTGATCCTGGACGGCATCGAGGTGACCCGGACCCGGTAGTCACGCCCGCACGAACTCCACGACATCCGAGGCGAAAAGCTCGGGTGCCGGCTCGTGATGCTGACCTTCGAGCATGGCGAGAGTCGCGTCGGGAAGCTCGGCGGCGAGCGCCCTGCCGACCTCGATCATGAATGGGAAGGTCTCGGTTCCCTCCAGGATCAGGGTCGGCATCGAGACCTTCGCGACCAGCTCATGCGGCACGGTGCCGCCGTCGGCATCTCCCATCGCGGCGGAATCCCAGGCCAGGCTGCCGGCCATCGCGACGTACCCATCCCACGAGGGATCGCGCCTGAGCGCCTCCTGGATCTCTTCGGGCGTTCCGGTCACCGACATGAAAGCGCCGACCGCGTCGGCGTGGCGGCCCTCGGCGAGGATCGCGGTGAGGTCCCTGTTGAACGCCTTCGCGCCATCCATCTGCGCGGTCTCTCCGTCCGGGGTGTACGGCGGTTCGTGAAGGATCAGCCGCTCGATGCCGATCCCGGCGGCGCCGGCCCGCAGGGCGAGGCCCGCGCCCGACGAATGCCCGTAGACCGAGGCGGTCCCGCCGACGGCTTCGATCAGCGCCGCGATGTCCTCGACTTCGCGCGCCGGATCGACCGGCCCGTTGGCGCCACTGTCCCCCCGTCCGCGCCGGTCGAAGTTGATGACCGAGAGCCGGTCCGAGAGCTCCTCGGCCAGCGGCCTCTGCGCGGCCCGGTCGGTGAGCGCGCCGCCGACCAGGATCAGCGCCGGTCCGTCGCCGCTCACTTCGCAGGCGATCTCGGTGCCGTCAGCGGATGTGATCCTGTCCATGATTCTCCTCCGTTCAAGTCGGGTTGGCCGTGGGTCCAGAAGTAAGACCCCGGTCTCCCCCGATTCTCATCGGTCCGGAGGGTGCCTGCCGGAATTCAGCCGGAGATCAGGGGCACGAATCGCACCGCACCATCCACCCGGCGTTCGATCCGGCCGTTTCGGCTGCGGAACAGGTTCAGCCGCTGCCCAGCCCGATCCCCGACCGGCACCACCATGCGCCCACCTTCGGTCAGCTGTTCGAGCAGCGCCGGATCGGGATCGCCCGCACAGGCGGCCCCGACGTTGATCGCGTCGAATGGCGCCCGTTCGGGAATGCCGCGCGACCCGTCACCGACCAGAACCGTCACGTTCCGCACTCCCGCCCGCGCCAGGGACTCCCGTGCCGTTTCGGCCAGGGCCGGGTGGCGTTCGATCGAGATCACCCGTTCGCCGAGGCGCGCCAGGACCGCCGCGTGATAGCCGGACCCGGTCCCGATGTCGAGCACGAGATCCGTCTCCCTCAGGTCCAGCATCTCGCACATCTCGGCGACCACCGTGGGCTGGGAGATCGATTGTCCTTCGGGCAGCGGCAGGGCCTCGTTCTCCCAGGCGACGTCCTTCAGGGTCTCGGGCACAAACGCGTCGCGGGGCACCTCGGCGATCGCGTCGATCACCATGGGATCCCGCACGCGCGCGAGGAGCTCGCTGATCAGCCTGGCGCTGCCCATCTCGGCTCCAGTGTCCCCTATCTCATGGACTTGATCAATCTGATCGCGGCCCGGGCGTGGCGATCGACCTCCGGTCTCGCCGGACGCCCCGCACCGAGCTCGACCACGAAGGCCCTGGTGCCGAACCGATGCCGCATCCAGTCGCTGACGCTGCCGGGATAGGGGCGATCGCAGCCGGGCTCCGCCTCGAGGCCGGACAGCCGTGCGTACCGCCTCGCGAAACGGGCGGTCGGACCACAGGGCACGAGCGTCCGTCCCCAGGGTTGGTGGTACCAGATCGAAAGGTCGAAATTCCGTCCCCACGCGATCCGGGCGATGGTCCGGGACTCCGGCTCCGAGAGTGGCTCCGGACCGGATTCGTAGCCGCCGTTCAGGGTCGGATCGAACCGGTGGGGGAAGTTGCGGTTGAGGTCCACCCCGCGCGAGTTCCCGCGGCTGCCACGGGCGATCCCGTCGGGGTTCACCGTGCGGATGGTCCACAGATCCACGCTCTTGATCCCGAGCTCCGCCAGCCGGTCGAGACGCCGGACCACCCTCATGCCCTCCGGTTCGTCACCGTGGATCGAGCCGACGATCAGGGCCTTGAAGGGAGCCGAGGGATCGCCGTGCCGTTGGACCCGGATCGCCCTGTCCTGAACCGACTTTCCGGCCGTGAAGACCCGATGGGTTCCGCCGAGCGCGGTGCCGGAATGGCCGAGGATCGATGCCGAGAAGACCACCGCGGCCACGGCGAGCGTGCGGATGAGGAGACCCGGGATCACCGTCCGGCGGCGGCCCGCGACACGGCCGCGGCCTCGGCCTCCCCCAGCACGACCGGCACGTCCAATTCGATCGGATCGGATCGCAGGCTCGGCTCGAGCCCGGCCATCGCCTCCACGGTCGCCAGCACGCAGAACGGCATGTGATCGACGCTGTAGCCGCCCTCCTGGAGCGCGACGAACCTGCCTTCGCAGCTCGATTCGGCGAACTCGGAGACGCGGCCGGCCATCATCCGGAAGCCCTCGGTGGTCACGCTCATGCGACCGAGCGGATCGGAGGCGGCGGCGTCCTGACCGCTGGAGATGAAGACCAGCTCCGGCTCGAACCCGGCCAGCGCCGGCAGCGCCACCTGATCGATCGCCGCGAGATATCCCGCGTCGCCGCTGCCCGCCGGCATCGGGATGTTGACCGTGGTGCCGGTGCCTTCAGCGGAGCCGCGCTCGTCGATCGACCCTTCGTCGGCGGGATAGAGGCCGTCCTGGTGGATCGAGATGAACAGCACGCTCGGATCGTCGTAGAACACGGCCTGGGTTCCGTTGCCGTGATGGACGTCCCAGTCGAGGATCGCCACGCGTTCCAGGCCGTGTTCCCGCTGGGCATGCCGGGCCGCGACCGCGACGTTGTTGAACAGGCAGAAGCCCATCGCCTGACCGGCGGAGGCGTGATGGCCGGGCGGCCTCGTCAGAACATAGGCCGGCCGTGAGGGGCCCTCCATCGTGAAGTCGACCGCGGAGATCGCCGAGCCCGCGGAGATCAGGGCGGCACCCCAGGATCGGCCCCCGACCCTCGCCTCGGGTCCGACCCATTGCAGGCTGCCCATCTCGCAGGCCGCTTCGATCCGGTCGATGTGCTCGTCGGTATGGACCGCCAGCAGCTCGTCCCGTGTCGCGGGTCTGGCCTCGATCCGCTCCATCCGCGCCGCGACCCCGGAGCGTTCCAGAACCTGGAACGCGCGCCTCACCCGCGCCGCGTTCTCGGCGTGGGCGACGTCGAGCCAGCCGGCCGCCACCTCGTCGAGCACCATCGAGCCGTTGTCATGAAGCAGGCAGCGCGGGTCATAGGCCAGTCCGGTCTTCCTCATGGATCCCATTCTCTCCGACGCCGGGACAAATCTCCGGATTTGTTCGATGAATTGTCACCCATTTGCACATGCGCAACGCATGTTAGGCTTGAATCGTGGGCAAGATGCTTCAGATCCGCGACGTACCCGAGCAAGTCCACGAACGCCTGAAGGCGCGCGCCGCCAGGGAAGGACGCACGCTGTCCGACATGCTGCGCGAAGAGGTCGCGCTGATCGCCGGCAAGCCCACCCGGGCTGAGGTCATCGAGAGCATCCGGCGGGCCGAACCGCTCGATCTGGCGGAACCCCCGTCGGCGGTTCTCCGGCGCCAGCGCGATTCCCCTTGATCGTCCTCGACGCCAGCGCGCTGCTGGACCTCCTGCTGGCGACCGATCCCGCCGAGCGGATCCTCGGGCATGTGGCGAATCCCGAGGTGCCGATCGTCGCGCCCGACCACATGCTGGTCGAGACAACACGGGTGCTGAGGCGGCTCGCGATCGCCGGAGTGATCTCCGACGAGCGGGCCGACCGGGAGGCGGCCAACGCGCTCGGACTCGACGTGACCGTCTATCCCAGCCAGGACCTGCTTCCGCGGGCTTGGCGATACCGCGACCGGATCACGATCGACGACGCCCTGTATCTGGTTCTGACCGAGGTGATCGCGGGCGCCTCGCTGCTCACGACCGACCGGAAGCTGGCCCGCGCGGCCTCCGGGCGGGTCCCGGTGATCCCGCTGTGACGACCCCGCACCTCAGCCGGTGCGTGGCGCCACCGGCCTCCATCTCGGCGAGACCGAACCGACCCTGTCCGGAGGGACGAGCTGGCGGGCGCTGTGCTTCTGCAGGAGGTACATCACCAGCACCGTGATCAGACTGATCGAACCGAGGGCCTTGATGTCGGGACCGTCGAGCACGATGAAGTCGTTGAGGCCGTGCATGAACATCGCGATCGCCCAGGCACCGATCGCGGCACCGGTGAAGATCTCGCCCCGTTTCCAGGCGACCTGCCAGGCCACCGCGGCGATGAATCCGGTGAGCAGTGGGTGCATCACCTCGAGGAAGCCGCGCGAAGGCTGCCAGTGATCCGGGTTGAAGGCGTACTCACAGCTTTCGGCGACCCCGAAGGCCGAGGCCGAGATCACCACCAGCAGATAGCCCTCCCGTGGCAGCCGGAAACGGCCTTTCAGCCACAGGATCACCGGCAGCAGGACCTTGCCGGTCTCCTCGGCGGGCCCGGCGATCGCCGGCCAGGCGCCATCCTTGGGCTTTGCGCCGAAGATCGCCGGAACGCCGATCTCGATCGCCAGGGCGAACGCGATGCCGACCACACCGGAGGCGATCCCCCACTTCAGGATCGAACGGCGCGTATCGGCCGGGATCCGGTCGAATCCGACCCGGCGGGAAAGGAAGAGAACCAGCGCCGACATCACCGCGATGGTCGAGATCAGTGAGAGCAGCGGCACCGGCAGCTGGATTCCGTGAACCCAGTGGGCGTCCCGGTCGGTCGCCCAAAGGGCCGAGGCGGCGCCGAGCGCGATCACGAAGATGCCGAAAAGCTTCCACCCCGGATTTCGGAGGAAGTGGAAGAGGTGGCGCCTGTACCGGGGCAGGGCGGTTCCCTCGGCCGCGGGGCGCACCTCGTTCAGCCAGACTTCGCCGTCCCATCGCCGCTCCACCGGCTTCTTGTGATGGTCCGGGACCGGGTAGAACCCGGGGGCCGGATCGGCGCCTGACTGCTCGAGGATGTCCATGGCGCCGATCCTATTTTTCCCGGGCGGAACCGCCGGGCTACGAATCCCCGGAAAGCTTCCTTGCAAGCAGCTCGTCGAGACGCTCGTTTCCTTCCCTGACACCGGTCTCCATGCCCGACTGGATCATGCCGTCGCGCAGCTCCTTCGATTCGAAGGTGGAGGTGGTGACCAGCCTGGTGCGGCCGCCCTCGAGCTCGATCAGGTCGAGCCGGTCGATCGCCGGCGGGATCGGCGGATCCATGACGAAGTTGAAGGTCTGGACCATCAGATCCGGCTTCTCGAGTTCCAGGAACTCACCGAAGAAGAAGTACTCGTTGCCCTCGTCGTCGAAGTGGGTGTACCTCCACTTTCCGCCGGGCCGGAAGTCGTACTCCTCCACCTTCATCTTGAGATAGCGCGGACCGAGCCACTGGGCCAGCAGCTCCGGATCACTGAAGCACTCCCAGACCAGCTCGCGGGGAGCTTCGAACTCGCGTTCGATGCGGACCTCGGTGTCGGACGGGGTGCTGACTTTCGTCTCGTTGGTCGTCTTGTTTTCGCTCATGTGGTCTTTCCTTCTCGTTTCTTTCTTTCGATGATTTCGTCGAGCCGACCGAAGCGGTCCGCCCAGTTGCGCCGGAACTCTTCGAGCCAGAAACCGGCCTCGTCGAAACCGGCCTCGTCGAGCTGACAGTGCCTTGTACGGCCGCGCTTCTCGGTGGTCACGAGCCGCGCCTCCTCCAGGACCTTCACGTGCTTCTTCAAGCCCGTGAGTGACATCCCGGTCGGTTCCGCGAGCTCGCTGATCGTGGCGCTGCCCTCCACCAGGCGATCCAGAATGGTTCGCCGGGTAGGGTCGGAGAGCGCCGAGAATGTGCGATCGAGGGTTGTCGAATACTGAACCATATGGTTCACTATAGGCATGACCGACCCAGCTGTCAACCCCATGACAATCATGCGCCTGGTCGGGTTCCGCCCCGCGGGGCTCCGGACGGCCGCACCCACCGAAGGAAGACGATCTCATTGGAAAGAACACTCGAAGGAAGGAATGCCGTCATCTACGGCGGCGGCGGAAAGCTCGGGGCGGGTGTCGCCCGGACCTTCGCCGAACGCGGGGCCAACCTGTTCCTCGTAGGCCGGCGTCACGAACCGCTCGACATCGCCGCCGATGCCGCCCGGGCCGTCGGAGCGGAGGTCGAGACGACGGTCTTCGACGTGCTCGAGGAATCCGCCGTGATCGCACATGCCGAAGGGGTCGCCGCATCCGCCGGATCGCTCGACATCTCCTTCAACCTGACCTCACGCATGGACACCCACGGCGTGCCTCTGGTCGACATCGCGATCACCGACTTTCTCCAGACCACCTACGTCGGGCTCGCCTCCAACTTCGCGACGGCCCGCGCCGCGGCCAAGGTGATGAGCGACCAGGAATCCGGCGGCGTGATCCTGGGACTGACCAGCGGATCCTCGAAGGTCGGGGCGCCGATGATGGGCGGAACCGGTCCGGCCGACGCCTCGATCGAGGTCTTCCTCCGGAACCTCGCGATCGAAGCCGGACGCGACGGTGTGCGGGTGGTCGGCATCCACACGGCCGGGGTGCCGGAGACCTTCGAGCCCTCCGAGCTGGACAGCAACCGGGCACGGAGGGAGAGCGGCCTCAGCCCCGAGCAGATCGACGAGGCGATCGGCCAGAGGGCGGCGCTCGGCCACGCGCCGCGGCTCCAGCAGGTAGCCGACACGGCGGCCTTTCTCGCCTCCGATCAGGCCGCTGGGATCACCGGCACGATCGTCAACGTCACCGCCGGCCTCGTGCTCCAGTGACCCGGATCAGGGCCCTCGCCTTGACCGGCTGAACCGAGCGGGCCGTCGCCTTGATCCTCAGCGCGACGGTCCGGCGGCCCCGCGCCTTCGCCGAGAGCCTGACCTTCACCCGGCGGGACCTCGCCTCGCCGGGGCCGAGGTCCCCGAGCCGCATGCAGCGCTTCTCGGTTTTCAGGAGCTTCTTCGGACCGGTCACACAGATCTTCACGCCACTCGCCGGGGCCAGCCCCGAGTTCCGCAGCCGAACTCTGAACTTCACCGTCGATCCCGGCGCGGCCCGGCGCTTTTTCGGTGAGATCTTGAACCGGCCGAGCCTGGCGACACCGGCCCCGGGCCTGGTGCTTGCCGTCACATCCTGAATCGCCCACGGGGAGACGTCCCCGTCTCGATCGACCACACGCAGACCGACCTTCCGGGCGCCTGCCGTGGGAAAGGAATGAGTGATGGACGGTTCGGCGCCGGCCTCATCCACCGTGCCGTCGCCGTCGAAATCCCACGCGTACCGCAGCACCCCCGCCTTGGCGAAACTCTGGGCGGCGTCGAAGGCGACATCCAGGGGCGCGCCCGGCAGGCTCCCGAACGCCGGGCGGATGGCCGGGCGGGGACGGATGATGCCGCCGCCCTCGAGGAAGGTCAGATTGAACCTGGCGTCGGTGCGGCCGGACGGGGACGGGATCGCCACCGCGCCGTTCAGCTCGTCCTCGACCTGGCCCGAACCGATATCGGGGCGGCTGCAGTCGAAGCCGCCGATGGTCATCGCATTGTTGATCACCGAGAACTGGCCGGATTCCGGGGAGTACGGCGTTCCCGTGGTGACCGGGGCCGGATCGGCGGTCGGATCGGGCGGTTCCATCGCGGCGGTGGTCATCGGGCCGAAATCGAGCGGAACGGTGCAGTCGATGTTCCCGTAGATCCAGCCGATCGGCCAGGGCGGGTTGACCATCCGCACGTGCGACGCCTGAATCCGGAGGCTGGCCGGCATGTGCATCGTCGCCTCGCCGTTCAGCGGATTCACGTTGCCGGTCCAGTCGCCACGGGGCGTCAGGCTGACGGTCATCGTCTCCTCCTCGCCGTTGATGTCACGGGGAAACTGGAACTGGCTGGGCGAGGAGATCTGGCCCACCGGAACGTTGACCTCACCCGCGCCGGAGATCGTTCCCCTGCCTCCCCAGCCACCCATGATCGAGAGCGGCAGGATCGGCGCCGGCAGCGACCATCCGCGAATCCGGATGAAGGCGTCGGTCGGTGTCAGCTGGAGATTGACCGGGGCGGTCGCCGCCCTATTCGGAAGCCCGTCCACCCTCTGGGCCCCGGCGCTGCCCGTCAGGAGCAGCAAGATGAATGACATGCCGCCTGCCAGCGCTGCGAATCGCAACCGACTTGCCGAAACCGTTCTCAACATTCCGCACCCCTCCGAGTGTCGACCCCTGTCCGTCCTCGATGGGGTCGTACCCGGCCGGCGAATCGTGAAACTCCTGCTCGGGCTTCCATCCGGGGCCGCGGAACGCGTAGTTCAACCGATCGCGCCAGCTTCCGGCGGCCTTCACGTCACGCCAGATGCTGGCGAACTCGCCGTAGGCGACCTTGACCGGATGGAAGGTCTCGATGTTCCTGGTGAGCCCGTAGCGGACCCGCTCCCCCTCCGGCTCGAAGCTGCCGAAGAGCCGGTCCCAGATGATCAGGATCCCGGCGTAGTTGCGATCCAGGTACTGCTCCTGGGAGCCGTGATGCACCCGGTGGTGGCTGGGCGTGTTGAAGACGAACTCGACCGGACGCGGCAGCCTGTCGATCGTCTCCGTGTGGAGCGTGAACTGGTAGAGCAGGTTCCAGGACATCGCGAGCACGATCATCCAGGGCTCGAAGAAGAGACCCAGCGGCATCCAGAACATCGAGCCGGTGAAGGGCGACCAGTCCTGCCGGAGCGCGGTCGAGAGGTTGTAGTGCTCGGATGAGTGGTGGACGACGTGGCTCGCCCAGAACAGGCGGATCCGGTGGTGGCTGCGGTGGTAGCAGTAGAAGGCGAGGTCGTCGGCGAAGAAGAGCAGGACCCAGACCCACCAATCGCCCGGTGAGAGCTGGAACGGGCTGATCGTGTAGATCCCGGCCAGGATCACCACCAGGATCAGCTTCCAGGCCCCGGCGATGAAGACGTGGCCGAGGCCCATGCTGAGGCTGGTTCCGGTGTCCTTCAGCTCATACCCGATCGCCGCGGCCTCCTCGGCGTTCTCGTGGGCGGCATGGCGAAGGGCAAGGTATTCCAGCCCCATGAAGAGGAAGAAAAAGGGGATCGCATAGAGAATCAGCTCGCTCAAGGGTGCCTCCAACAGTGGTACAACCAGTTATCTGCAACTGGTTATACCAGTTGCAGGCCAACGCGTCAACCCACAACCCCACCCAACCACCGGCCCAACCCTCACCCCCACCAAAAAACCCGTTCTGGGTCGAATCCGACGGCTATTTCGTGTTCGATTCGACCCAGAAGCCGCTTTGGGTGGTTGCTAGGGCCTGGTCAGAAAGGCTGGGTCAGAAGGCCGAGATGTCCGGCTCGAGCAGGATGCGGGCCGCTTCGATCGATGCCGTTTCGTCGCCCCGCGCGATCGCCTCGCCGAGCGCTCGAATTCCGTCCGAATCCTCAGGACGGATCCGGTCGGCGAGATCGCCGTTGGCCGCCAGTGCCTGCATCAGCGAGTTCAGTGAGAGGCGATAGGCGATGTTGCCGGAACCGATCACGATCGCCTGCCAGAGCGTGGCGAACGCCAGATCGAGCGCTTCGTCGTCCCCCGCCCCGACCAGATCGGCCGCCGCGAAGGCGAAATCCCTCACCGCGAGACGCTGCTCCTCGCTGGCGCGACCGACACAGTGCCGGGCCGCGTCGACCCCGATCGAGGCCCTCATCTCGATCACCGAACGGGCGATCTCCGACGGCGGGTCGAAGGTGTCGTCGAGCAGATCGAGCAGGACCTGAAGGCCACCTGTATCCCGCCAGTCGAGCACACGGGTCGCGCCGCCGTGGGTGATGCGGATCAGACCGGCCTGCTCGAGCCGCTTCAGGGCCTCACGGATGGCATGGCGGTTGACCCCGAACTGCTCGGCGAGCGAACGTTCAGAAGGCAGCGGCGCCCCGATCTCGAGCTTCCCGTCGAGGATGTCCCGGCGAAGCGTCTCATGTACTCGCCGCGATACGGGGCCCTGACGATCCTCGTTCTTCATCACGCGTTTCTACCAGCTATGCCCCACCGAGGTCGGACCCGGATCATTCCGCCCGGCGCCCGAACATGACCGCGAATCCGTACTGCTTGAAGAGACAGTCCACATCCTCGAATCCAGCTTCGCGCAGCCAGGCGAGCTGATCCTCCAGCGGACTCAGGTGGTCGTGACCCATCCGCTCCACCGCACGGTTCCATTCGTCGTCATCCGTTCCGGCCTGCCTGGCGCTCATCTCGTGCCAGCGCCGGTACTCGGCATCCATCGTTTCGGTGGGACCGAAGATGTGTTCGGCGTTGATGAAAACCCCTCCCGGTCGCAGTGAATCATGGGCGGCCCCGAACACGAACCGCTTGCCTTCGTCGGTCATGTGATGGATCGCCAAGGCCGATATCACCGCGTCCCAGGGTCCCTCGGGGATCTCGCGGTACATGTCGCCGACCACGATCTCGACCCGCTCGTCGTCGAGCGAGTCCTTCGCCCGCTCAAGCATGAGCGGGGCCGCGTCGAACAGGGTGAGGTGCGCGGAGGGATAGGCGTCGAGCACGAAAGCCGAGAACATTCCGGTCCCAGCGCCCAGATCGAGGACCCGTCCGGGTTCCGGTCCGGCGAGCTCGATCGCCTCGATCGCGGTTCCGTAGAAGAGATCGAAGGGTGGGATCAGCCGTCGGCGGGCCTCGTCGTATCGGGCCGCGTGCGCGTTGAAGACGGAGGTTGCCTTGGCCATGAACTGATCCTAGATGTCGACGGCCGGCGGCAAAGGTTCTACGCTCTCCGAAGACCTCCCCCGACCAAGGAGCGCAGATGCCCCGTACCCGCACCCTGCTGGCCGGCGCCGCCCTCGCGATCGGCGCGCGATCCCTGATGAACACGCTGCTGCTGGAGAAATTCCGGGCCGACGTCCGCGCTCTGAACGGCGGCGACTACAGCGGACTGCTCGCCAGCTATGCCGACGACGCCGTGCTGGCCTTCAACGACGGGCCCCACCGCTGGGCCGGCGAGCACCGGGGCAAGGACGCGATCGAGGTGTTCCTGCGCGACTTCACCGGGGCCGGACTTCAGGGCGAGGTGCTCGAGGTCTGGACCAGCGGCCCGCCCTGGGCCCTCAGCATGGTCGCCCGCTTCGACGATCACGCCACCGGACCGGACGGCGAGCGGATCTATGAGAACGAGGTCGTCGTGATCGTCCGGACCCGCATGGGCAAGATCGTCCGGCACGAGGACTACTACTCGGACACATCCCGGATAGCGGCCTTCGAAAAGAAGCTCACCGAGATGGGGATCAAGCCGGCCGGCTGAACCCCTCCAGCGCGAGACGCTGATTCGAAAACTCACGCCGTCCGGTGACGTCCCGACCGAACCAATCGGGCGGTTCGAAGGCATGGCTCTGCGGCTCGGACCCGAACTCCACCTCGACCACCATCAGCCCGCCATGCTCCTCCCCGTAGAGGTCGACCTCCGCGGTGAGCCCATCATCCAGCGGCACCAGATACCGGGTCTTCGCGACCCGCCGGCCCTCCGTCAAGGGCCACAGCTCCGCGAACTGCCGGGGCTCCAGATCGATCTCGGTCTCGTCGCGCGACATGCCATGGCCGCGCTTCACGGTCATCCGCAGCGAGTCTCCGGCGCGGCGCAGGCGAACCTCGTCCCGCTCACCAACGACCAGGTAGCCCTGCTCCATCTCCTTCGATTCGCAACCGGAAAGCCACTCCGGCTTTTCGTCCAGCAGGAACTTGCGCTCGATCTCGGCCGCCATGACCTGACCCTAGTCGCAGTCTGCCGAAGTAAGCGGGAAACCCACGACTATTTCGTGAATATCCCGCTCACTTCGGCCTGTCCGCCCTCAGAACCCGCGCTTCTCGGCTTTCGCCCCGCCGCTGAACTTCTCGACCCGCAGGCCGGGCGACTTCATCTGCTGGCTCTTGCAGAACCGGTCGGTGACCCATTTCTTCTTCGAGAAGAGACGAGTCTGGTCTGCGTAATGCTTCGACTTCGGGTTTTCCGACTGCGAGTAGGTCAGGATGGTGCTGACCTCGGGACATTTCGCGCCCCTCATGTCGGCCGCGATGATGAAGCTGGATCCATCGGTCACCTCGGTGATGCCCTTGCCCGGCACCCAGGGTCCCCAGATCGCGTTGAACGAACCGACCGGCTCGTAGTCGCCGCCGTGGATCGGGATCTTCTTGCCGTTGCGGACCACGTACTGGTAGTCGCCGGTCTTCGCGTCGAGCGGGATGCCCTGTGAGGCGAAGAAGCCGACCGCGTCCGCGAAGGCCTTCGGCACGTCCGGGTTGTCCGTGTTCAGGCCGGACGGGGTTCCGATCGGATCGGTGAACACGAACTCGTTCTTGTAGACCGGCAGGCCGCTGCTCGGTCCGTCGCCACAGCCGTAGAAGGCACAGCCGATGAACTTGCTCCAGAGCAGGCCGCCCCTTGAATCGAGGTTGTTCCGCCGGTCCCAGTTCTCGATCACCGAGCAGCCGCCGGAAACGTCGGTGGGCCCCGCGCTGCCGAGCATGCTCGGGTTCGCCTTGCAGTAGGCGATGAGATCATCGGCGAGAATCTCGGCGCTGCCGACCCGGTCGTTGTACTCCATCGCTTTCAGCTTGGCGAGCGTGAACTTGCCCTCGGCGAGCACCTCGTTGACCATCTTGTGGCCGAGCCGGGTGCGTTCGGTCTGCGCGATCCGCTCCTCACCGATGATCCGGTCGAATCCCTCCAGCGGCGCTTTCACGTTGGTGAACCAGTAGCTGTCGTTCGAGTTCTCAACATAGTCCTTGCGGAACTCGTAGGGCTGATCGTTCGCGGACATGATGCCCGGCGCCGCCGCCCCGGCTACCTTCTTGTCGAGGGCGCACTCGGAGCGCTGGCCGTCGAAGACCGCGAGGCGGTTGGTCGGCCAGGCGACCGCACCGAGGCCGGTGTTGCACTCGGCTACCCGCTCGTCGGTAGCGTTCGGAACCGAACCGATGTCGGCGTAGAGCGCGTTGCCCTTCGAATCCGAGGCGATCGTGTTGACCCACGGGATGCCCTGGTTCCGCTTCAGGATGTTGAGCAGCTGCTTCGTGCTCTGGGCCTGGTTGGTCTCGAAGAAATGGTTGGCGATTCGGAAGTTGCCGGCGTTGGCGTCACCGATCGAGTAGGCGATGGTGGGTGTCCAGCCGAAGAGCGGTGTGCGCTGAACCGAGTTCAGGATCGGACCGTGAATCGTCGAGTAGAGCGTGCGGGTCTGGGTTCCGCCACCCCTGGTCTTGACCTTGACCGTGGTCGCCTTCATCTTGCGGGGCTGGCCGTCGACCAGATAGCTGGTCGGATCCCCGGGCACGAGCGTCTCCTGGAAGACGATGAAACGCCGCGCCGTGGAGACGGTGTGGCTCCAGGCCAGGTTGCGGGTGTGCCCGATCAGGGCGATCGGAACGCCGAGCAGGCCCGCGCCGCTCACGTTGACCTTGCCGGGAATCGTCATCTGGGCCTGGAAGAAACGCTCCGATCCCTGCCACGGGAAGTGCGGGTTGCCGAGCAGCAGGCCCTTGCCGCTCCGGGTGGCGTCGGAGCCCAGGCCGACCGCGTTCGAGCCGAGGCCGCCCACGAAATCATCCATCTCCCCGAAGTCCTCCGGGGTGACTCCCTCCGCCGGATCGGCCGCCTCGGGCGCATCCGCCGAGGCCTGCGTCGCCGGCGGCTGGGCCTGGGCGATGCCGTCCAGCGAAGCTCCCTGGCTCGCGATCAGGACCAGCTGGTACAAACGGTGCCACGCGTCGAGTTCGGTGATCGGCTTCACCCAGCTCTTTCCCCGGCACCGGGGATCGCTGATCCTCTTGACACCGGTCTTCTTCAGATAGGCGTTGTAGCCCGCCACATAGCCCTTCATCGCCTGCTTGATCTCGGGTTTCGGGCCCGTCGGGGCCTTCTTCTTCAGCAGCGAGGCGACGGTGCCCTCGGCCCGGATCCGCTTCCAGAAGAAGTCGGAATCGAGGTTGGTGTTGCCGTCCGGAGCTTCGGCGTCGGCGCCGAAATACAGCGATCGCTCGCCCCGCGACGTGATGTAGGTGTCGGCCAGCGTGCAGATCTGTTCGCGGGCGATCGCGTATCCGTAGCCGTATCCCAGGCCGGTGAAGTTGTCGGCGAGGATCCGGGGAATGCCGTACTCGGTGGTCCGGACCGTGACCCGCGGCGCTTTCTTGCCCTTCGCCGAGGCGCCGGACACGGCCGTTCCGGCCAGGGCCGCGAACAGCACACCGATCATCGCGATCCCGAACAGGATCCTTGAACGCACGGACGAAACACCACTGCCAACGATCACGTCATCTCCTCCTACCTCGTTTCCCTGGGGAGATCCTACGCACAGAAGGCGAGGCTGTGGGATGGGCTCAGCTGATGAAGTCGCTGAGGCCGTCGCGCTCGTCACGGCGCGGCGGTCTCGAGGAGAGCTCGACCGGCGCGGTCGATATCGCCTGGGTCCTGAGGTCACCCCAGGTGAGTCCCTCACGGACCAGGGCCGGCAGGCCGAGGCCGACCGCGGTCGCGATCTCGACCGCCTGCAGGATCACGCCGTACGCGAAAGCGTCGGTGTTCGACACATGCCAGCCGTTGACCAGCACGAACATGACGGCCAGCTGGAAGACACCGATGTTGGAGGGCGTCGCCGGGATCACAGCGGTCACGTTGACCGCGAACAGGACCGCGGCCGAGGCCGCGAGACCGGCCTTGTGGTCGAGTCCGAGCGCGAACATCAGGGCCCAGCAGGAAAGCAGCTGGATCACCCAGGCGAAGATCTGAAGAGCGGCGGCGGGCACGCCGACCCGCGGCCGGCGGAAGACCTCGAGTCCGGAACGGACTTTCACCAAGGCGGAATGGACCGCCGTCCCGATCTTGGCCAGGCGGCTGTTGCCCTGGTTGCGAAGGATCGAAGGCAGGATGATCACCACGAAGAGCAGCACCAGCGGCGCCAGGCTGATCGTGAAGAGAACCTTGGTGTTGTTGTGGAACTGGTCGGTGCTGGCGACCACGATCAGGCCGAGCATCAGCAGCGCCAGCAGGTTCAGCATGGTCTGGGAAACCAGTGTTCCCACCACTACGGGAAGGTTCTGTTTGGCTCTGCCAGTGTGTTTGGCTAATGCCAACGCCCTGGCCGGCTCGCCCAGACGGGCCGGCAGCGTGGCCGACATCAGGACCCCGATCATCGTCGCCGAAGCGAAGTCGCGGCGCCTCAGCTTCACCGCGGGCATGGCCGCCTTGGCGATGAAGAACCAGGCCCAGGCACGGAAGAACATCGAGGAGGCCATCAGGGCGAGAGCGATCAGCACCCAGGAGATGTCGGACCGGACGACCGCCTTGCCGACCCGGTCGACCCCGATCTTCTGGGCGGCCAGAACGGCCATACCGAGACCGAGGATCGCCGCGAGACCGAGGGCGCCCTTGCGGATCAGCCCCCTGTACCTGTGGCCCGCGGCGGCCGGCGCGATCGGCGGGTCGAGCGAGGGGATCTTCGCCGGGAAGGTCGGTGGCAGCCCGTCGCTGGGGATGATTCCCATGCGGCGCTTCAGCTTGCCCTCGGTGGTCTGGGGCTGTTCGACCTCGATCGCCCGCTCGTACACGTCGGTGACCTGATCGGCGACCGTGTCCCAGGCGTAGCGCTTCGAGCTCTCGCGCGCGTTGATTCCCATCCGCCTGTACTGCGCGGGTTCGAGGTGGGCGCGCTGCAGTTCCTCGGCGAGCCGCTGCGGATCCCCCGGGGGGACCAGAATTCCGTCGTGGCCGTTGGTGACGACGTCGCTGTAGCCGGCGATGCCGGACGCGATCACCGGAGTGCCGGCCGCGAACGCCTCGGTCAGCACCATGCCGAAGCTCTCACCGGAGAGCGACGGGGCGCAGAGCACGTCGGCCTCGTGAAGGTGGCGCCACAGCTCGGGTCCGCTGACCCGGCCGTGAAGATCGAGATGCTCGGCCAGCTCGGGATGCGCGAGGGTCCGGGTCACGTCCGACGGGTCGGCCCCGACGATCGCGAGCCTGGTCGGGATCTCATCCTTGAGCGCGTCGAAGGCCCGCAGCAGGACCGGCAGGCCCTTGCGTTCCTCGGGACGGCCGACGAAGAGGATCTTCAGGTGGTCGCTCTCGGGTTTCTCTCCCTCGGGCGCCAGCTCGATGTTCACCCCGTTGGGAATGATCGTGTAGTTGCCGCCGTACCAGCGGTGCCCGGTCCAGGCCGCGGCCTCCGAAACGGCGATCCGGGCCGAGAGCCGGTTCATCACGCGGCGGGCGCCGGCGAAGGTGCCGAGCTTGTGCGGCATCGGCCTGGTCGCGTAGGCATGGAAGGTTCCGACGACCGGAGTGTCGCTGTAGGTCGCGATGTCCCAGCCGTTCACGGGAGTGATCGGCTCGTGCAGGTGCATGACATCGAAGTCGCCCTGCTCGATCGCCCGGCGGGTGGCACGGATCGCTTCGGGAAAGACCGGGATGTTGGAAACCGACCCGTTCGAGCCGATGCCCATCGTGCGGCCGACCGGGATCAGGTAGTCGGGCGCTTCGATCCGGTCGGCGGGAGCGCGGTGCAGGACTTTGGAAAGGCGATCGGGTGGATCAAACGGCGCAATGACACGGACGTAGTGACCTCTGGAGATGAACTCTTCGGCCAGCGACTGGATGTGCCTGTTGACGCCGCCCTGGTAAGTCCAAGAGTAGGGGGATACGAGGGCGATTCGCACGAACCCACAGCATAGCCTAGGTATCGGCCTCTTTGTTGGCCTCTGCCCAGCTGAAGCCGATAACCAAGCCGAGAAACAGCACTCCGACCTGGATGAAAAGGGCCCCGGAATCGTTGCTCGCGGCACCGACGGCCGAGGCGATCGCGGCGGCGATGACGGCCGCTTTCACGGCGGGCACCGGATCGAGCCAGGAAGCGATCCGGCGGCGCTCGCGCCAGGCCAGCAGGATCAGGGCGAAGGCGGCCAGGGTGATCGGCAGCCGCGAGAGCCGGGTGAAGCTGGCCGCGGTCTCGGTGACCCGGTGGGCAAGGACCTGTCCGACCGAGTCCCCGGAGGAACCGTCGAAGAGCGCCCTGACGTAGTGGGACTCACCCCCGAGGAGCATGTCCGCGATCGCCACGAGAATGAGAGCGGCCAGGGCCACCAGCCCACCCATCCAGGCGAGGCGGGGACGGTTCGCGACCAGTGCGGCGGCGATCACCGCCGCGATCGGGAAGATGATCGCGGCACCGACGTCGGCCCCGAACCGGCCGGCGGCGAAGACGATCGTGCCGGCCAGCCCGGCGATCAGGAAAGCCGCGGCCGAGCGTTTCTCCCCCAGCCCGCCTCCCCAGGTGGCGAGCGCAGCACCGACCCCGACCGAGGTCAGGATCATCAGGCTCGACTCGAGCTCGTTGCCGATGCCGTAGAAGCGGGCGCCGAGCCCGGGGTTGGGGCCGACCACCGCCTTCGGAGTGAGCACGGAGCCGGCGAGCATGTCGATCGCGTACGGGCCGACCGTGAGCAGGCAGGCGGCGGCCAGTGCCCGGTATCCCGGCAGGAATCGCAGCAGGACCGCCCCCACGACGGCGGGCAGGATGGTGGCGATCGCCTGTTCGGTCTCCAGTGAGGGCGAGAACGACGCGGTGAACAGGAGCGCCGCGGGCAGCAGCACCGTCGAGAGGGTCAGCAGCTTCAGCGCGGCCGGCGCGAACCTGCCGCGGGTCAGCCCGATCGCTGCGGCGGCGATGACTGTCCAGATCAGCAGGGGTACGAGCAGCGCCGCTCCGCGCCGCTTGCCGACCTGCTGGTAGCGCCCCTCGAGTTCGTTCAGTGCCCGGTAGTCGACCTGGCCTCCCGAGCCGATCGGCAGGCCGGTCATCGCCTTGGGCGTCCGGATCCCGAAGAAATCGAGGATCGTGGGCCCGATATCGGTGGTGAGGACGTATCCCGGGGTCCTGGTGCTCTCGGATTCGAGCATGCCCCCGAATCCGGGGGCGGCGACCGCCATCGCGAGCTGGTCTCCCGAGTCCGCGGGCGGGCTCTCGATCACGATCAGCATCGAGTTCGCGTCGCGCCGCTCGGCCATCTGCCGGGCGCCGTCGAGCGAAACCCGGGTGACGGTCACCGCTTGGTCGCAGAGCGGACCGGGACAGGTCTCGGGCGCGGGGACCAGCCGCCCGGCCCGGTCGGCCGTGGAAAGGGCCAGCTTGCCGGCGTCGGTGCGGTGGACCATTTCGAGCCCGTTGCGGTCCATCGCGGCGGCCAGGAGCCCGGGCTTGATAGCGGTGCTGGTCGAACTTGCGCGAAGCAGCACCTTTTCCCACCCCAAGACGTATCGAGGCGCTATTGACAGGTTGCCCAACGGTGTGTCATACGAGCTGTCAAACGCTCGCGCGCCCTGGCTCACGTCGAGCCAGGTCTGCGCCGGGGGAACATCGCCCAGACCCGGGTTGAGCAGGCCGACGGCCGCCCCTCTCAGCTTCCCGAGCTTGGCCGGGCCGACCCCCTGAGGCACGACCGCGATCGTGATCCGCGGCGTTCCCGCCCCTTCCGCGGGGGTCACCGCGATTCCCGTGTCGGGCCGGGCCAGCGAGACGGTCATCGCCAGCAGAAGAGCGACAATCGCTATGTTGGGAGCCAGGATGGCCGACCGTACCTTCGCCAAGTTCACCTTCTTCAAGATGGACCCCGCCTGGCGCCGGCGAGACCCAGTCGAGCGGGCCGCCGACAAGCGCGAGTTTCTCGCCGCCTGCGACGACTTCGCGGAGGATCGGTCACTTCGCACCTACTCAACGATAGGCACTCGCGGCGATACCGACTTCGTGGTCCTGAGCCAGAGCCCCAACCTGGACGACATCCACACCCTCCACGTGGTGCTCGGGCAGAGCGGTCTGGCCAAGTGGGCCGAGATCCCCTACTCGTACCTGAGCTCCACCCGGGTCTCGCCCTACTCGGAGGAGAACGCGCGACAGGAGATCTGCCTGTCCGATCGCAAGTACCTGTTCCTCTATCCGATGGTCAAGAAGCGCTCCTGGTACGCGCTCGACGCCGACGAGCGGATGCGGATCATGAAGGGGCACATCGCGGTCGGGCGCAGCTTCCCCGACGTCTCGATCAACACCACCTACTCCTACGGTCTCGACGACCAGGAGTTCGTGGTCGGCTTCGAGGGCGACGATCCCTTCCAGTTCCTCGACCTGGTGCAGGAGCTCCGCTACACCGAGTCCAGCTCCTATACGGAATCGGAGACCCCGATCTTCACCTGTGTGTCGATGTCCACCGCCCGGGCGCTGGACGCGCTCGACGGCACGGCGGTCAGCTCGGTCTCATGAACGTCGCCTCGCCGCCGGAGCAGCTGGCCCCGGTCGGCGAAGTCGAGATCGCCTTCGATGACCGTGGCGACCGGGACGCACCGGCGATCCTGCTGGTCCCGGGGCTCGGCACCCAGATGATCTACTGGGACAACGATTTCTGCGAGATGCTGGTCGATCGCGGCTACCGCGTAATCCGCATGGACAACCGGGATTGCGGACATTCGACCGTGCTCGACGCCAAGGGGAAGCCGGGACTCGTGCCGATGATGCTCGGCGTCCCGCGCCACCTGCGCTACTCGATGTCCGACATGGCCGCCGACGGGATCGGCGTGCTCGACCATCTCGGGATCGAGCGGGCGCACATCGCCGGCTTCTCGATGGGCGGCATGATCGTCCAGACGATGGCGATCGAGCATCCTGAGAGGATCCGGTCGCTGACCTCGATCATGTCGCGCACCGGCGCCTACAAGGACGCCCTGCCCGGAGCCAAGGAGCTGGTCGCCCTGATGAAGGTCGGCCCCGACGATCTCGACGGTTTCCTGGAGAACATGCGCCGTCTCGCCGACACGATCGGTTCTCCGGCCTATCCGGCCGACCCGGAGTGGCTGCGCGCCCAGGGCGTGCTCGCCTACGAGCGGGGACTTCACCGCGACGGCACCGCCCGCCAGCTCCACGCGATCAACTGCCAGCCCAACCGGACCAGGCGTCTGAGGAAGCTGGATCTGCCGGCCCTGGTCATGCACGGATCGGCCGACCGCCTCGTCTTCACCCGTGGCGGCCGGGCCACCGCGCGCGCGATCCCCGGAGCCAAGCTCAGGATCTACGAGGGAATGGGCCACGATCTCCCTCAGCAGCTCTGGCCCCAGTTCGCGGCAGAAATAGACGCAATCGCCTCCCGCGCCTAGACCTGAGCGGCAAACTCAGCGGGGGTGGAGACGATTTCCACCCTCTCGGGCTGGAAATCGTCTCCACCCTGGGTTTCTCGAGCCCTGGAGGGGGTTTTTGGCCATGCCTGACCCCGGTGGTCGGGATTCCTTATTGTTTCTGTCCCCCTTCGTCCGTTCCCCTCAGATCCGATTGAGAGACCCAAAGATCCAATGAGTCAGCCCGGAAGTCCAGAAACCCCGCTTCGCGTAGCCATCATCGGTGCCGGCCCCTCGGGCTTCTATGCCGCCGATCAGATCCTCAAGGATCCCGAGACCCACGCCCAGGTCGACCTCTTCGACCGGCTGCCCACCCCCTACGGCCTGGTCCGCGGCGGCGTCGCCCCCGACCATCCCAAGATCAAGTCGGTCACCCGGGTCTACGAGCGCACCGCGGCCAAGGAGGGATTCCGCTTCTTCGGCAACGTCGAGGTCGGCCGTGATCTCGGCATCGCCGACTTCGAGAACCACTACCACGCGGTGATCTACACCTTCGGCGCCGAAGCCGACCGCGAGCTCGGCATCCCCGGCGAGGATCTTCCCGGCAGCTACGCCGCCACCGCCTTCGTCGGCTGGTACAACGCTCATCCCGACTACGCCGACCGCAACTTCAACCTCGACAAGGCGAAGCGGGCCGTGGTCATCGGCAACGGCAACGTCGCCATGGACGTGAGCCGCATGCTCGCCCTCGACGACGCCGAACTGCGCAAGACCGACATCGCCGATCACGCGATCGAGGTGCTGGACGCCAGCACCATCGAGGAGATCATCGTGCTCGGCCGCCGCGGACCGGCCCAGGCGGCCTACACCAACCCCGAGGTCAAGGAACTCGGTGACCTCGAGGAAGCCGACGTGATCGTCGATCCGAAGGAGATCGAGCTCGATCCGGTCAGCGCCGCCTACATCGAAGGCGACGACGCCGACAAGACCACCCGGGTCAACGTCGAGATCGTGCGTGAGTTCGCGGCCAAGACCCCGGAGGGCAAGCCGAAGCGGGTCGTGCTGCGCTTTCTCGCCTCCCCGATCGAGATCAGGGGCGGCGACAAGGTCGAGAGCATCGTGATCGGCCGCAACGAACTGGTCGACGACGACGGCACCCTGCGGGCCCGCGACACCGGCGACCGCGAGGAGCTCGAGTGCGATCTCGTGCTGCGCTCGGTCGGCTACACCGGCATCCCGATCGCCGGCGTGCCGTTCGACGAGAAGCGCGGCACCATCCTCAACGAGCGCGGCCGCGTGCTGGAAGAGCACGGCGGAGATCACCGCACCGGCCACTACACGGCCGGCTGGATCAAGCGCGGCCCCTCCGGCGTGATCGGCACCAACAAGAAGGATGCCCAGGAGACCGTCACCCACCTGCTCGAGGATGTCGCCGCCGGAACGCTGCTGGCCCCGGCGAGCCCCGATCCGAACAGCATCGAGACCCTGCTGAAGGAACGCGGCGCCAACTACGTCAGCTTCAGCGGCTGGGAGAAGATCGACCAGGCCGAAGTCGGCCGGGGCGAGCCCCACGGCCGTCCCCGGGTGAAGTTCGTCCGCATCGACGAGATGCTCGAGCACGCCGCCGAAGACGACGGAAAGTAGGCTCGGACCATGGCCGCCGACCTGATGGAACTCAAAGAGATGATCGAGACCGCCCTGCCGGGCTCGACCGCCGCCCTGTTCGACGAGACGGGCACCGGCGATCACCTGCGCGCCGAAGTCAAGGCGCCCCAGTTCGAGGGCCTGACCCGGATCAACCAGCACCGCCTGGTCAAGGCGGCGGTCCGAAGCCGCTTCGACGACGGCACGATCCACGCGCTCACAATTAGGGTCATCGAGTAGAGCGATCTGGCAACGATCGAGGACCTATTTGCCCCACGATCGTGGCCAGACTCAAGGGCTCGCGCGTCTGGCAATGATCGTGGTCCTATTTGGGTCGGGATCATTGCCAGACTTCGGGTCGGCTGGGGTGATGTTCTACCATCAGACGTATGGCTGACCAGGAACTGACCGAACGCGTACAGGAGTTGATCTCCGAGAACCCCGTGCTGCTCTTCATGAAGGGCACCCCCACGGCTCCCCGCTGTGGATTCTCGATGCGCACGGTCCAGGTCCTCGACCAGATGGGGGTCGAGTACGGCGCGATCGACGTGCTGCCCGCCCTCCAGCCGCTGCGCGAGGTGACCACCGAGATCTCCGACTGGGAGACCTTCCCTCAGCTCTATGTCAACGGCGAACTGCTCGGCGGCGCCGACATCGTCGAGGAGATGTTCGCCTCCGGTGAGCTCGCCACCGCCCTCGGGGTGGAACAGCCGGAAACGGCCACCGAACCCGAGACCCCCGAGTCGGTCCAGGACCTGCCGGCCCAGAGCCCGCCGCTCAAGATCGAAGGCAGCTGAGAACTCAGCCGTGGGTGCCGAAGGCGGCCGCTGAATCGGCGGCCACCTTCTTGCTGTAGTCGGGCGAAAGACCGATCAGCGTCAGCCGCCCGGACGCGCCCCGCTCGACCGTCAGGTTGTGGGTCCTGCCGGGAGTGACCAGCGCCGGATCGAAGCCCTTGGGCGTCTCGATCGCGATCTCCGCCGAAATCAGACCGTCGCCGTCAGCGGCCACGGTCAGCCCGCGGCCGTTCGCCCCGATACCGGAGACCACGCCGTTCAGATCGAACGACTGAAGCGGCTCACCGGTCACCTTCAGCGACTCGGCGACCAGCCCTGGCCTCGTCTCCAGCCCGTCGTCGGATACGACCGGATCGCCGATCAACACCACGCTCTCGACCGGGCTGCCGGCCTCGATCGCCGGTCTCCGCTCTTCGTCCAAAGCATCCAGATCGACCGCCAGAGATGAGCCCCGGCTCGAGATCACCGCGAGCTTCCCCACCGGATCGACCCATGACACCGTTCCGCGCAGCTTCGACCTGGTGCGAAGGCCGGCCGCCTTGCGATCGCCGACCTCGGCGAAGGTGCCGTTGGCCAGCGGGTCGATCCGGGTGACGACCTTCTCACCCACTCCGGGCGGCTCCACCCCGTGGAGGGCGAGCACGTTTCCGGATCCGTCGGCGATGTCATAGCCGCCGCCGTCGGAATCGACGCCGACCGTCACGCCCTTCAGCTCCGTGCCCGGAACTTCCTTCTCGTCCCCGGGATCCTCGGGGGTCTCGACCTTGGCCGGACTTTCCTCGACCACGCCGTCGTCGCTCGGGTACTCGACTCCGGTATCACTGGGTCCGGGATCCGAGGAATCGCCCAGCCCGGTCGAGGACCCGGAATCATCCGAGACCATCGAGCTATCCGAAGATTCGCTGCCGGCCGGGCTTCCCAGCTCGACATCGCTGACCGGCTGGTCGGTGGCCGGCTCGGTCTCCGGCTCGGCCGGCGGCGCGGCGGCCACCGGAGCCGCTATCCCGGCGACCGCGTTGCTCGCGGCCCCCAGGGCAGGGCCGATCGCCACCCCCACCATCAGGCCAAGGGAGAGGGCCATGAGGCCCATCGCGATCAGGTTGTCGCGATTGGGAACGGGAATTCGAACCGGCAGGCGCCAGCTCGAGGCCCGATCCCGGATCCGGGAAAGGAAACTCATGCCCTCATCTCTGGGACCGCTTCGGGATCTGGATCAAGGATCTCCGGTCCGGGCCCGGCCGGGTCTGGAGAGGGAGCCGGGGCCGGGGCCGGACGCGGAGGTTCTGGGGCACGAGGAGCCTCGGGGGCGACCACGATCTGTCCGGCCGCGCTCGGCCCGACCACCGTCTTCGCCCCTTCGCTCAGGTTGCGCCCGCAGCGCCAGCAGAAGACGGCCCCCCGCGCGTAGAGAGATCCGCAGCCCGAGCAGCTGCCCGCCGCGCCCGCCTTCTCCAGGCGGGCCATGCGCTCGATCTCGGCCAGCTCCGCGTCGACGATCTGAAGCCGGGAGGCGAGGTTCGCGAGCACGTCGATCCGGAAATAGTCGCGCGCGGCCATCTCGTAGGCGGCACCGCCGAGGTCCCACTGGAGTTCGGCGAACTTCTCGCGCAGCACCTCACGCCGCTCCTCCAGCCGTGAGAGCGGCGCCGCCGCCACGGCCGCCTGGGCCTCGGCGCTCTTCCATCCGGGAATGTTGATCAGCGACATCGGATCACCCGATTTCCACTACTTCGCCGCCACTGCCGCCACCCGGAGCCTTGTCGTCCTTCGGCGGTGCCTTGCCCGGCGTCTCGATCGTCGGCGGCAGCTTCTTCTGGAACTCCTGGTACTCGTCGCCGGTCGCGTTCTCGAGCGCCTTCAGGTCGTCTTCGGAGGCTTCGACCACATCCTCCCCGTTGCCCTTGGCGGCCTGCTCGGTGAACCCACCGCCGGCATCGCCGGTGTCGCCGCCCGAGCCCGTGGACACCTCGACCACCTGGGCGTCCGGGAAGCTCGCCTTCAACGGCTCGAGCGCCTTCTCCGCCTCGGCCTTCGACTCGTAGACACCGGAGTAGAGCACGTAGTTTCCGGGCGGCAGGCTCGCGTACTCGTCGGAATCGAGCGCGCCGACATCGGTCGCGCCCTTGGCCACGATGTCGGTCTTCGCGGTCTCGACCGCGGTGCCGTCGGAGGTGTCCTTGGGCAGGGTGGCCAGCTCGATCGTGAAGCCCTCCTTGCCCGCCGGCCAGTCCGCCTCGAAGCTGACCGTGGTCGAACTCGTGGTCGTGGTCGTCGGCCCCGCCGCCACCGGCTGGCCGGTCGCCGCGACCACCGGGGCCGCCGCCGGGGTTGAGCTGCCCTGGCCGGTCCGGCCGATCAGCACGCCGAGGATCAGGATCACGGCGAGCCCGGTCAGGCCGACCGCGGCCATCAGCGGGGTCACTTCGCGCTCGGGCCGGTTGTCGGCCGGTGGCACCGCCGTCGCCGGCGGGAGCTTGGGCGGCGAGTTCGGCGGTTCCCGGTCGAGGTATTTCTCGAACTCGATCCGGGCCCCGCCCCGGCGCTTGCCGCAGTTGAGGCAGTAGCGCTGGTCGAGCGCCAGGGGGTTGCCACAGCCGGTGCAGCGCTCCGCCTTCTGGGACACCGGCTGAAGCTCGGTCCGGGTGGAAGCTGTCTGAACAGTCATCGCGTCTCCTACTTGAGATTGACCGGCGGCGCGATCACTGTCACCTCAGCGCCGGTGGGATTGCCTATGAAGAAGATGTGGAAGGTCTCCGCCTTGCCGCCGACCTTCAGCCGGGGAATCTGGCCCCGTCCGGCGGCGACGATCTTGCCGTTCTTGCGGGCGATCGCGTACAGGACGAGATCCACCTGCTCGATGTCGGACTTGTTCACGACCGTGCCTGTGGCCTCGATCCCCGAGGTCGGGTCGTTGACGATCTCCGGCTTCGAGACTTCGACCTCGGGCAGGTCGGCCGGCAGCGGCGCCGCCTCGCCCACGGTCACTTCGACCGATTTCGGCTTCGATGTGGCGAGGACCTGATCGTTGACCCAGTAGACCTCGCTGTCGGGCCTCATCACCGGTACCTGGATCAGCGAGGGTTCCATTCCCGCCATGTCGTTGCGATAGACCGACTTGCCGTTCTTGCCCCTGACGTCGATCCCGATCGGAGCGTCGGCCAGCCCCTCGGCCGACTTGTTGCGCATGACGACGGCGACCGCGCTGCCGTTCTGGTCGCTGAGCACGACCTTGTCGACAACCTCGATCTGGCGGTTCATCGCGCCGACGTCGATCTTCTCGGTCTTGGCCAGATCCACCCCCTCTTCCTCCAGCCGTGCACTTTCGCTCTGGGTCGATTCGCAGCCGGCGAAAAGCAGCGCCAGCAGGGTGAAGAAGACGGCCGGTGCGGCGGCCCTGGTCAGGGTCCTCATCCGAATCCACCCCCGATGTACTCCTTGGTGCGCTCGGCCAGCGGCGCGCCGAACACCTGGCCAGCGGCGCCGCACTCGACCATGTCGCCGAGATACATGAAGGCAACCCGGTCGGCCACCCGCGAGGCCTGCTGGAGGTTGTGGGTGACGATCACGATCGCGACCTCGGAGCGCAGCCCGACGATCGTCTCCTCGATGATCGCGGTGGAGATCGGATCCAGCGCCGAGCAGGGCTCGTCCAGCAGCAGCACCTCTGGTGAGACGGCCAGTGACCTGGCGATACAGAGGCGCTGCTGCTGGCCGCCCGAGAGGGCGAGCGCGGGATGGTTCAGGTTCTTCGAGACCTCGTCCCAGAGGCCGGCCCTTTCCAACGCGTCAACGACGATCGGTTCGAGCTCCTTCTTGCGGGGCCGCTTGCTGCCGCGTTCGCGCAGGCCGTAGGCGACGTTGTCGAAGATGCTCATCGGGAAAGGGTTCGGCTGCTGGAAGAGCATGCCGACCCGCGAACGCAGGTGGGTCACGTCGAACTCGTCGACGCTCTCGCCGTCGAGCATGATCCGGCCGGTCCGTCTGGCGGCCGGGGTCAGCTCCACCAGACGGTTGAGGGACCGCAGCAGGGTCGTCTTGCCACAGCCTGAGGGGCCGATCAGGGCGAGCACCTCTCCCGAGTTCACCTCGAGCGAGACCTCGTTCACGGCAACCTTGCCGCCATAGGCGATGCTGAGCGCCTCGGTCCGCATGCGCTGCTCGACCCAGGCCGATTCGGCCTCCTGGTCGATCAGAGCGCCGTCGGCCGGGTCGGGGAAAGCCTCCTGGTCGATGATGCGGTCGCCGACGTGGATCGGGGCGGTCTCGGCCTCGATCACGATGCGCCGGAGCGGTGGTACCGCGGCCCCCGCCGGCGCCGAGCCGTTGTGCGGTTCCTGCTTCAGTTCCATTGCGGCTTGTTCCTCCTGCCGATCAGACCGACCAGGGCGTTGAGGACGATCACGATCAGGAGCAGCACGAATGCCGCCGCGTAGGCCTTCTCGGGAGCGTTGCCCTCTCCGGCCGGAGAGTTGTTGTAGACGTAGCTGGTCAGCGTGCTGCCGGTGCCCTTGAGCAGTCCGAAGGGACCACTCCCCTCGGGCGAGATGGTCATCGAGGCGCCCAGCAGGATCACGACGATCGCGGTGTCGCCGGCGATCCGTCCCATGCCGAGGGTGGCCCCGGTGGCGATGCCGGAGCGGGCGCTCGGCAGCAGCACCCGCCGGATCGTGGTCGCCTTGTCCTTGCCGAGCGCGTACGAGGCCTCACGCACGTGCCGTGGGATCGACATCAGTGCTTCGCGGGTCGAGCCGATGATCATCGGCAGCGCGACGATCGACATCATCGCCCCGGCCGCGATGAAGGAGCGGCCGAACACGGCGCCGCCCTCGGCGGTGAACGAGAAGAGGCCCATGAAGGTCTGCTGGAAGATCAGCAGCCCGAAGATCGCGAGCACGATCGAGGGGGTTCCGGCGACGATCTCCACGCCGGACTCGACCGCGCGGGCGAGACCGCTCGGGCGGCCGTACTCGGTGAGCCAGACCGCGACCGCGACTCCGATCGGGATCGCGATCACGATCCCGATCGTGGTCAAGAGGAGTGTTCCGAGGATCGGGTCGAGGAAACCGCCGGTCGCCGACTGGTCGAGCGAAGCCTCGGGTGCCGAGGTGATCATGTCCCAGCTGACGTACTGGATGCCCTTGTAAGCCATGTAGACGACGATCAGCCCGGCGACCACACAAAGCGAGATACCGGCGGCCCAGGCCAGCCCCAGACCGATCCGGTCCATGATGCTCCAGGAGGACTCGACCTTCGCGGGCCGCCGCTTCGCCGGCGGCTTTTTCGCGGACAGGGGAGGTTTCGCGGTTTCGGTGCTCACCCGGTCACCTCGCACCCAGCGTGTACTTGCTGAGCGAGCGCCGGGCGGCCCAGCCGCCGAAGGAGAGGAAGGCGCTGGACACCAGCAGGATCGAGGCGAAGGCGTACATCGTCTGGCCGAACGGCACCACCGAGAGTCCTTCGGCGTTGTCGACGATGGTCGACGCGAGGGGCCGGGCCGGCTCCAGGAAGAAGGTCAGCCCGTCGAGCGGATTCGGCGCGAAACCCACCGAGCCGGCGACCATCGAAAGCATGATCGCCTCTCCGAGGGCCCGGGCCGAAGCGAGTACCGCCGCGGCGACGATCGCCGGGCGGGCCGCCCGGACCGAGACCGTCCACATCGCCCGCCAGCGGTTGACGCCGAGCGCGGCGGCGCCCTGCGTCCAGTTCGCCGGCACCGAGCGCAGGGCGTCGACGATGATCGCGATCATGATCGGGCAGATCATGATCGTCAGGATGAGGATGCCGACCAGGATGCTGGTGCCGTCGAGCTGGATCACGTAGGCCACCGATTCCTTCCGCTCTTCGGAGATCAGGTGCTCGTGGACCCAGGGGACGACGACCAGGATGCCGATCAGTCCGTAGATGACCGAGGGCACGGCCGCCAACAGACGCACCACCGGTTCGAGTATCCGGCGGATGGAGAGCGGCGCGAACTCGACGATGAAGATCGCGGAGAGCACGGCGAAGATCGTGGAGATCACAACCGCGGAGAAGGTGATCAGCGCGGTCGCGTAGAGCAGTGGCCAGGCGCGAAGCTCGTACACGTAGTCATCGGGGTTCGCGGGGGAATTGAAGATGTTCATGAGCTGTTCGTCCACGTTGCCGCCCCCGCCGAACCAGGCGAGGCCGTTGTGGGTGAACGAAGGCAGCCCCTTGAGGAAGACGAAGATCACCATTCCGGCGATCAGCAGGAGGATGGTGGATGCCAGCGCGCCGAGCAGAAGCTCGACGCGCCGGTCGGTGCGGTCCCGGATCATGGGGACCGACTCACCATTGAGAGATGCCGCTTTCACTACTTGAAGGGCACCCACTCGGAGGCCGCGATCTTCAGCGCCGCCTTGTTGTTGCGGGTCCAGCTGATCCACTTCTTGACCGGGCCCGAGGCGGCACCGCGGGTCACGAAGTAGAAGCTGCGCACTCCGCCGTACTGACCTGACTTGGCGTTGCGCAGAGTGCATGGCACACCCTTGTAGGAGCCGACGGTGGTGCCCTTGGTGAAGGCGAGCGACACGTAGCCGATGCCGGCCTTGTCCCGCTGGATCGCCTGCTGGACCAGCCCGTTCGACGCCTTCTGCGAGGCACCGGAGAAGATCTTCTCCGGGCTCATGAAGATCTTGTCGAAGGCGTCCTGGGTGCCGGAGGCGGGGGTGCGGACGAACAGGTCGATCGTTCCCTTCTCCTTGGCTCCCGGAACCTGGTCCCAGCTCCGGACCTTGCCGGAGAAGATGTTCTGGACCAGAGCCTGGTCGAAAGCGGACACTCCGTTGGCGGGGTTGGTCGCCAGGCAGATCGCGTCCTTGGCGATCCGGTTGAACACGATTCCGCCCGGGTCGCTCGGCTTCGGGTCACGGGAGGACATGCCGACCGTGACCCGTCCGCGGGACACGTCCGAGATGCCGACGTCGGACCCACCCTGGAGGATCTTGAACTTGACGTTCTTGCCCGCCTTGGTCTTCACGTACTTCTGGGCCCAGAGAGTGGCCAGCGGGGCGACCGAGGTCGATCCGCTGATCGTGATCGTCGATTTCGCCTGGGCGGCCGGAACGACCACCAGCGCGGCGAGCGCCAGCAGCAGCCAGGCCAGGCTGAATTTCTTGCTGTTCATGTTCACTTGCATTCCTTTTCTTCGATCCTTTGCGTGTCAATCGGACTATGGATCGGCGGCACCGTCCCGATGTGAACGGGCGGTGACGCCGATGTGAAAAGTCCGCTAACCGCTCGGGTGGTGTCGCTCAGGCCCGCTGGGCCCGCTTCGAGGCGGCCTGGGCCTTCTTGCAGCGCTTCTTCGCCGCGGCACGGGCCTTCCTGCCGTCCGCCTGCTTGACCTTGGCGCAGAGCTTGATCGCCTTGTCCTTGGCTTTCTTCTTGACGTTCAGGGCAGAGCACCTGATGCCGAGCTGGAACGGCTCGGAGGTCAGCGGGAAGGGTTTCTCCTTCGCGATCTGCGTGGTCAGCGCGACGACCCAGAACTTCGGCTGGACCAGCGCCTCGCAGAGCTCATCGGTGGTGCCGATGAATCCCTCGACCGCGTTGCCGGCGGTCATCTTGCCGTAGCAGCCGATGCCGTTGCCCGGGATCGCTCCCTCGCAGGTGAAGGCTTCGCCCGGCGCGACCTCGGTGCCGGCGAGCACGGTGGTCTCGGTACTGAAGTAGCCGACCGAACGGTTGCTGACGATCGAGTATCCCTGGATGTCCTCGCTGCACTTGACGCTGTACTTGAGCGAGTTCTCGGCGTGATGCTCCGAATCGGCCGTGACGGTGCCTCCGCACGAAACCGATCCCGCCGACGCGGTCCCGGTCATCACCGAAAGAGCGATCAGACCCACCGCCAGTCCAAGGGCAACCAGGAAGCCGATCCGGCCTCCCCGTTCCCCACCCAGACTCCTGAAGCTGTTCACAAAGATCTCCTTGACTTGCTTGCGTGTTCCCGTGGGCCTTTCCCACGGTCGCAATCAGTCTCAGAGGTCAGGGCCGGTCAGATGTGACCAGCCCGATACTCAGAAGTGAAAAGTTGGATACCGGCCGCGCGGGCCGGTGGCACCGCTCAGGCTACGGCGGCTTCCTCGGCCTCGTCCTTGACCTGGAACGAAGAGCCACAGCCACAGGCGGCGACCACGTTCGGGTTGTTCACCTGGAATCCGGCGCCGGTGAGGCCCTCGACGTAGTCCACCTCGGATCCGAAGACGAACTGCATGCTGGTCTTGTCGACGATCACCGAGACACCGCGATGCTCGAAGACGTGGTCGTCATCGGTCTTGGCGTCGAAGGCGAGCGCGTACTGGAAGCCGGAGCAGCCGCCGCCGCGCACGGCGACGCGCAGGGCCTGGACTTCGCCTTCCGGGGAATCGCCGATCAACTCGGCGATCTTCTCGGCGGCGATTTCGGTCAGGGTGATTGCTGCTTCAGGTGCCTCGGACATAACTAAAGATTAGCGGGTGCCCCAGGTGTGCTCCACGTACTCCCGGATTCGCTTCGAATCGTGGATGATCTCGTTGCCGTCCACCAGCACCGGAACCCGCTTCTGGCCTGTCAATTCCTCGATCTCGGGCCGTTTCCGCTTCGATGACGGCACCTTGCGGGTCTCGAACTCCACCCCGGCCCGGCGCAGCGACCGCGCGGCCTTTCCGCAGGGGCAGGCCAGGAAACCGGGCGTCTGGCAGCGGTACAGGACGGGCTTGCTCACGACCCGAAGAGTAGTTCACGGGGAAGCATCCCTCCTCTTCTGATAGAACCGTGGCGTGTCCGCCGACCCGTCGATAGCGCTGGTCACCGATTCGACCGCGTCGCTCACCCCTGATGATCGTGAGCGGCTGCAGATCGAGACGGTTAGCCTCTACGTGATCCTGAACGGGGAGCAGCGCCGCGAGACCGAGATCACCGACTACGCCTCCTTCTACAAGGCGGTGCTGGACAGCCCCCAGATGACCACCACCTCCCAGCCCTCGATCGGCGATTTCGTCGAGGTCTACGAGCCGCTGCTGGCCGAAGGCAAGGAGATCGTCTCGCTGCACATCTCGTCCGGAATCTCGGGGACTTTCGAAGCGGCCCGCCAGGCGGCCGAGCATCTCGAGTCCGAGGGCAAGGGCGGCGAGCGGATCCGGGTCGTCGATTCCCGCACCACCGCGGGCGGCCTGGCGCTGACTTCACTGGCCACCGCCAACGCGGTCAACAACGGTGATCCGGTCGACGAGATCGTGCGCAAGACCGAAGCCGCCCGTGACGGGCTCGACACCTGGATCATGGTCGACACGCTCGAGTACCTGCGCAAGGGCGGCCGCATCGGCAGCGCCCAGGCCTGGATCGGCGGCGCCCTGAAGATCAAGCCGATCATCACGCTCGAAGAGACCGTGAAACCGGTCGAGAAGGTGCGCACCCAGGGCCGCGCGGTCCAGCGGCTGAAGGACATCGCGGTCGAGGTGGCCGCCCGCGGCGAGACCACCTGGACCGTCCAGCACAGCCAATCGCCGGAGCTGGCGGCCGAGCTCGCCGCCCACTGCCGCGAGGTCTTCCAGTGCGAGGGGGCCTTCCTCGACGAAATGTCAACCGTGCTCGGCATTCACGCCGGGCCGGGCATGCTCGCTCTCGGGACCGTGCCCACCGAGCTGGTCGGCTCGAAGTTTTGAATCTCGCGGTCACGGCCATCGGCCGGGACCGGCCGGGAATCGTCGCCGCGATCACCGGGGCGCTGCTCGAGGCGGGCGGCAACGTCGACGATTCGCAGATGTCGATCCTCCACGGCCATTTCGCCGTGATGCTGATCGTGTCCGTGCCCAACGGCACTTCGGTCGATGAGCTCTCGGTGAGGCTCGACGAGGTCGGCCGCGAGTTCGGTCTCGGTGGCATCTCCGTGTCCGAAGTGACCTCGCTGGAGCGGGGTGCCGGCCCGAGTCATGTGCTCACGGTCTACGGCGCGGATCGCCCTGGAATCGTCCACGAGGTCGCCGAGCTGCTGGCCTCGCAAGGCGTGAACATCACCGACCTGCGAACGCGCCGCACCGGCGATCCGGCCTCGCCGCTCTACACGATGATGATGGAGTTGGCCGTGGATGGCGATCCGACCCGCCTGGAGGCCGACCTGGAACGCCTGTCCGGTGAAAAGCGGGTCGAGGTCAACCTGACCGAGCTCGACACAGAAGCCCTCTAGAAGGTCTGGCAGTGATCGGCACCCAAATAGCGCCTCGATCGTTGCCAGTCTGTGTTGGGTGGGGTTGAGGCTTGGCTGTTCGAGAAGTTCTGATCTACCCTGCACCGATCCTGAAGGAGGTCGCCCGCGAGGCGACCCCGGCCGAGGCCGAGGAGGCCCTGGTGGACCTGCACGACACGATGCGGGCCCATGACCGCTGCGTCGGCATCGCGGCACCCCAGATCGGCATTCCCCTGCGCATCGCCCTGGTCGACATCTCGAGCCACCCCCACGGCGCCGCCTCACACGGCATGATCGAGCTGGTCAACCCGGAGATCACCCATCGCTCGGAGGGAACCAAGGTCAGCCGCGAGGGCTGTCTCAGCCTGCCCGACCTGACCGCCAACGTCCGGCGGCCCAGGAAGGCGACCGTGGAAACCCGGGGGAGGATCTACGAGGTGAGCGGCTTCGAGGCCCGCTGCGTCCTCCACGAGATCGACCATCTCGACGGCATCCTCTTCCTCGACCGGGTCGCCTCGATCACCGACGACATCTTCAGACGGGAGACATAAGGAATCTGGATCGCTTCGCTTCGCTGTGCGATCCAGATTTCGAAGTACCAGCTAAGTCTCAACCTCCTGCTGCCCGAAGCAGTTTCTAGAGGGAGTCCTATCTACGCCTGAGAGCCATCAGGCCGCCGACCACGAAACCCGTCGCCACGGCGCCGACCACGATCTGCTTGCGGTGTTTCTTGATCTGGCTGCGCCAATCGGTCAGCTCGGTGACCTTGTCGCGAAGATGGTCCACGTTCTGGCCCAGCTGCTGGCGCTGTGCCTCGATGTCGGCCCGGATCTGCTCCGAGGTCCGCTTCGGGCGCGGCGGCGTGTAGGGCGATCCGGGAGCTCCCGCGGGCGGAGCCGGGGTGCCCTCCGGAGGGGCCCAGCGGTTCGGGGCCGCCGGCGCCGGTGCGCTCGGGGCGGTGCCTTCGGGCTTGAAGGGTTCGGTCTTCGGTGCCTCGGCCTTCGGGGCTTCGGGCTTGTCCGGCCCCGGGGTGCCGGGAGTGTTCGGTGTCTCAGGTGTTTCGGGCATCAGTTCTCCTCACCCGGGGTCAGCATGGCCTTCGTCTTCTGGGCCTCTTCGATCGCTTCGGTCGGGATCGGCACGCCCGTGGTCTCGAAGGACTTGTAGGCGAAGTAGCCGGCACCGGCGGCGATCGCGATGAAGATCACGGCCTCGATCAGGTATCCGGCCCAGGGCTCGGAGTTGAAGAAGAGCGAGTTGAGCCCGAGCGCGAAGGCATGCATCAGCAGGATCAGCGCCAGGAAGGCGAACACACCGGCGGCGATGCCGACGGCCGAGCCGCGGGCCAGGGTGGTGACCTTCTCACTGACCTCGGTCTTGGCCAGCTCGATCTCTTCCCTGATCAGGGTCGAGGTCTGCTCGGTGACCTCGAATACGAGCTCGCCGACGGTCTTGTCGGCCGGAGACTTGTAGGGATCGGGCGGGGTCACGGGCTACTCCGGCGGCTCTTCGTTGAAGATGCGGCGGTAGGCCACGGCGGCGAGGCGGGATGAGATCAGGGTGGCGATCGCGCCGCTCACCGTCAACATCGCGCTCCAGGTCAGACGTCTCACTAGATCATTGTCCATAACTGCACCCACAATACCCGCCGCCAAGGGTGGGATAACCCGCTGACCTAGTCCTGACGGAGATCGAGCCCTTCGCAGATCGTCTTGACGATCAGTTCGCGTGCCTCGTCGAAGTCACGATCGCTGCCCGGGATCAAACCGAAGATCCAGCCGGACAGCATCTGCTCGATCGCCCCGTAGAACGACATCGAGGCGAACGCGGCATCGATGTCCTTGCGGAAGGTGCCGTTCTCCTGGCCGTCCCGAACGATCTTGGCGATGCCCGTGTAGGCGGCGCTGATCTGCTCGAGATGGGTCTGGCCGAACGAGTTCGCGGCGCGGGTCACCTCGACGATGATCACCTTCATCAGATCGGGGTCGTAGCGGTAGGAGTCGATGATGAAGCCGGCGACCACCCCGAGCTTGTCCTGCGGCGTCGCGCTGGACTGGTCGGTTTCGTGGATCGCCTCCAGCAGCAGCGACCAGCGCTGTGAGAACAGCTCGTTGAGTACGTTCTCCTTTGAGGAGAAGTAGTGGTAGACCAGGCCGTAGGCGACATCCGCCTCGTCGGCGATGTCGGCGACCCGGGTCGAGTGGAAGCCCTGGCGGGCGAACACCTTGACCGCGGCGTCGAGGATCTGGCGACGACGCTCGGTGGCGGCTTCGCGGGCCATCAGGCGGTCTCCCCGGGCTCGCGGAACAGCTCCGGCCGGCGGTGCTCGACCGCGGGCAGCCTGCGGCGGGTCTCGGCCAGGCTCTCGAAGTCCAGGTCGGCGGTGGCGAATCCCTCGCCCTCCTGAAGCCCGGCGATGATCTCTCCCCAGGGATCGGCGATCACCGAGTGCCCCCAGGAATCGAACTCGGGATCGGCGTGGCCGACCTGGTTGGCGGCCAGAACGAAGGACTGGTTCTCGATCGCGCGGGCCCGGATCAACGGGCCCCAGTGATCGCGGCCGGTCACCGCCGTAAAGGCCGAAGGCACGGTGTAGGTGTCGGCGCCCCGGCCGAGCAGGGCGCGGAAAAGTTCGGGGAAGCGCAGGTCGTAGCAGATGGTCATGCCGACCTCGGCCTCACCGGCGGCGGCCACGGTGACCTCGTCGCCGGCCTGTTCGAAGGAGGATTCGCTGTACTCGACCCCGCCGACCTCGACGTCGAACATGTGGATCTTGCGGTAGGTGGCGGTGATCTCACCTTCCGGGGAGATCATCAGTGCGGTGTTGGAAGGCAGAGCCTGGTCGGCGAGCGACTCGGTGAAACTGCCGGCCTGGAGGTGAAGACCGAGTTCTTCGGCCCAGGACCGCGCCGCGCTGACCGCGGGACCGTCGATCGGCTCGCTTCCCTCGATCAGCCGCTCGCCGGTCGTGAGCAGGGACCACTTCTCCGGCAGCACGACCAGATCGGCCCCGTCAGCGGCGGCCGCGCGCACCAGACGCTCGGCGGCCTCGAGGTTCAGGTCGCGGTCGGAGGTGGAATTCATTTGGACGACGGAGGCTCTCATCTTGGGTTGATTGACGAGTCAATCGGTTTCCAAGTATAGATCCAAGACCGTCCGGTGAGTCACCCAGGTCCCCGCCGGGCGCCGGGGGCGAAACGCCGCCCGGACCGGCGGATGCCGGTCCGGGCGGAGACGATCTCGCTACCAGCCGCGCTTCGTGGCGACGGCGCCGCCATTCAGCTTCTTCACGGTGAGGCCGGGTGACTTCTTCTGCTGGCTGGCGCAGAAGCGGTCATTCACCCACTTGCCTTCCGAGAACAGCTTGGTCTGGTCGGCGTAGTGCTTCGACTTCTCGTTGGTCGCGGCCTGCGAGTAGGTCAGCATCGTCTTCACCGGCGGGCACTTGGCTCCGGTCAGTGAGGCGGCGATGATGAAGCTCGAGCCGTGAACCACCGAGTCGTATATCCCGCTGTCCTCGTTCTCGACCGCTGAGATCACGTTGAACACACCTTGGCCACCGAAACCTCCCGGAATCGGGATCTTCTGACCGTTCTTGGTCACATACTGGTAGTCGCGGTACTTGGCATCCACGGGAATGCCCTTCGACGCCAGATAGGTGACCGCGTCAGCGAGCTGCTTCGGGACATTCGGGTTGGTCACATTCAATCCATTCGGTGTATGAACCGGATCGTTGACATCGAAAGGAGTCACGTACCTATTGGCAGACGAGACCCCGCCGTTCTCCTCCGAGCGACTGATCATGTTCATGAATGTACGCCAGAGCAGAGCACCGGATGAATCGACGCTCTCGGTCTTGTCCCAGTTCGCCAGAACCGCACACGCGCCGCTTACATCGACGCCGTTGATGGTCGGGTTGTTCTGGCAGTACGCCACCAATGCCGGTGCCAGCAGCTCAGCGCTGTAGTTCCGGTTGTTGGTGATGAACTCGGCCACCCGCGACAGGGTGAACTTGCCGCCATCGGCCAGCTGCTGCTCGATCTGGACCAGACCGTTGCGCGTACGCAGCGAACGGGTGGTGCGATCGCCGCCGATGATCGGGGCGAAGCCCTCCAGCGGAGCCTTCGGGTTCGAGACCCAGTAGCTGTCGTTCATGTTCGATCCGTAATCCTTGCGGACCTGGATCGGCATCTGGCTCGGGGACAGGATGCCCTTGACCACCGCTCCGGGCTGGAGCTGCGGATCGCAGGCGGGCTTGGTGCCGTCGAATAGAGCGACCTTGGCCGCACTCCAGGCGATATCGCCGAGGCCCGGCACCTTGCAGGCGTCGAAACGCTCGGGCGTGACGTCCGGGGTGACCGAGACGTCGGCGTAGAGCGCGTTGCCCTTCGAGTCGGCCGCGATCGTGTTGACCCACGGCACACCCTGGTTGCGCTTCAGCGACTTCACCATGTCGTTGACGCTCTGCGAACGGTCGGCGTCGAAGAAATGGTTGATGAAACGCAGGCCATCCGAGTTCGGATCGCGCAACGAATAGGCGGTGGTGTTGTTCCAGCCCACCGTGATACCCGGCAGCTTGCTCGTGACCGGACCGTGCTTGGTCGAGTAGAGCGTGCGGGTCTCGGGCACGATCGAGCCGTCCGCCTGCTTGACATCCACGGTCACGTCGACCGATTCCATCTTGACCGGCTTGCCGTCCACCATGTACGAGGTGGGATCACCCGGCGCGAGTGTCTCGCTGTAGAGCATGAAGCGGCGTGAGGTCGAAACCGTGTGACTCCAGGCCAGGTTCTGGGTGTGCCCGATCAGGACCACCGGCGCACCCAGGAGGCTGGCGCCGCTGACGTTGATCTTGCCCGGGATGGTGAGCTGAGCCTGGAAGAAGCGCTCGGTTCCCGACCACGGGAAATGGGGGTTGCCGAAAAGCATTCCCTTGCCGGTCGAAGTCGCCTCCGAGCCGAGCGATACCGCGTTCGAGCCGACCTCGGGATCGAGCTTGTCCGCCAATCCCTCGAAATCCTCGGCGGTGGGCTCATCGGCGGGTCCGGCCGAATCGGCCGAAGCCATCGCGACCGGGGGCGAAGCCTCGGTCGTACCGTCGACCACGGCACCGGCGCTGGCCAGTGTCCCCAGCTCGTAGAAGCGTAGGTAGACCTCGAGCGCGGTGATCGGCTTGACCCACGGCTTGCCCTTGCAGGTCTCGTCCTGGATCTTGTTGACGCCGGTCTGCTTCAGCCAGCTGTTGTAGCCCTTCACGTAGCCGGCGACGACGTCACGAACCTGCGGCTTCGGTCCCTGCGGGGCCTTCAGCTTCAGCAGCTCCGGGATCTTCTTCTCGGCGATGATCCGCTTGTGGGCGAAGTCAGCCTGGAGGTTGGTGAAGGTGTAGCCGTTACCGGTCAGCTGCCAATCGCCATCGGGGCCGAAGTACTTCGAACGCTCACCACGCTGAGTGGTGTAGATGTCCGCCATCGAGCAGATGTTCTCTTTGGCGAGGGCGTAGCCGTAACCGAAGCCGAGACCCTTGTAGTTGTCGGCGACGATGCGCGGAATCCCGTACTCGGTGGTGCGGATGGTGGCACCGGGGACATTCTTGATCCGGTTGCGCTCACGCTTGGCCTGAGCCTTGAGCTTCTTGGTGGTCTTCTTGACGCACTTCTGCTTGGCCTTGCCCTTCTTGTTCTTGCACTTCTTCTTCGCCTGCTTGGCGATGCTGGGCTTGGCGGACGCCGTACCGGCGGCAAGCCCGAAGACCATTGACATGGCCATGACGGCCACCAACATTCGGATCAACTTCAAAACTAGGTTCCTCTCCATAGAGTCCGGTGGCCCTCGCCACCCCCTTATCCCTCTGCAACACCCCTTCCCCAAAGGAGGAGCGGTCGCAGCATATACCCGCGTTTATGGAAACCCCGCGTTCGTTCATTGAACGGCCCGGCTTTTGGCGTTAGGCTGACTGACGGGCGGTTGGGAGACCGGCCGTCCGGGAGAGGAAACCGATCGCCTCACGGCACGGAAAAAAGGGGAGAGAATGAAGCACTCAGAAACTGTTCGGGGCGCCCGCATCGGCGGTCTCACACCGCTCGGGATCGTTGCGATCCTGACGCTTCTGGCAACCGCCTGCGCGCTGTTCGTGAACTGGGGCGCGACCGCGGCCGCCGGCACCGCCACGGCCTCGAAGAAGGCCGGGACCACCAAGCCTCTCGTCAAGATCACCGGCACGACCCAGGCCGCCGCCATCAAGTCGGGCTCGATCAAGGTCAGGGTCAAGGTCCCGGTGCCGAAGAAGGCGAAGCGCAAGGCCCGCCGGGCGCTCGGCCACCAGGCCCAGAACGTCACCCTCTCCCTCTCCGTCAAGCAGGACTACTCACCTGCCTTCCGGGTCAAGCCCGTGCGGACCAAGGTGAAGGGTTTCCGGACCAAGACGGTGACGATCAAGCTTCCGGCCGTCGCGAAGTCCCTGATCGCCGACTGCGGCGCGCCGAGCCTGAAGCTCACGGCCAAGGGCTCGAAGAAGCGCCGGCTCTACCCGAAGTGGGCGAAGAGCGCCGCCGGCAGGCTGAAGAAGGATCCGGCCCCCTGCGCGGTGCCGCCCGACGTCGATCTGAGCCGGGCCGACAGCTGCGACTTCATCCAGCCGACCGGCAACGCCTGCATGGCCCCGTACCCGAACGACTTCTACACCCGCCCGGACAGCACCAGCGAGACCGGGCTCCGGGTGAACGTCGCGCCGACGGCGACACCCGCGAACCAGGACGGCAAGAACATCGAGGTGACCGACCTCAACCGCTCCGACGGCTTCAGTCCCGGCCCGCTGATCTCGGTCCGGATCCCGGGCATGGACAGCCAGCCCGCCTTCGACCAGTCCGGCATCGTGCCGATCACGCGCATGAGCCAGTACACCGAGCCCGGGCAGGCCGTGGTCCTGATCGACGCCGCCAGCGGTGAGCGCCAGATGATCTGGGGCGAGCTCGACTACAACGCGACCTCGGCCGACACCCGCAACCTGATCATCCGGCCCGGCAAGAACCTGAAGGACGGCCACCGCTACATCGTCGCGATCCGCGGCATGAAGCGGGCCGACGGCTCGGCGATCGAAGCACCGGCCGGATTCCGCCTCTACCGCGACGCCGACCGCACCGACAACGAGACCGTCGAGGCCCGGCGGGACCATTTCGAGTCGATCTTCGACACGCTGGCCGGCGCGGGAATCGACCGCGGCTCGCTCTACCTGGCCTGGGACTTCACCGTGGCGAGCACCGAGAACATCACCGGCCGCATGCTCTCGATCCGCAACCGGGCCTTCGCCGAACTCGGCGACACCAACCTGACCGACGGCACGGTTCAGGGTGCCGCACCCGATTTCACCGTGAACGCCGTGGAGGACTTCCAGACCGCCGTCGGAAGCGGGGTCGAGAACATCCGCACCGTGACCGGCACCTTCAAGGTGCCCTGCTTCCTGAACACGGCCGGCTGCCCGACCGGCTCGACCTACAACCTCGATTCCGACCAGATGCCGATCCGGATCCCCGGCAACGAGCAGACCGCCCGCTTCACCTGCAATATCCCGCGCTCCGCCGTAAACGAGGTCGCCCCCGGTGATTTCGAGGTGGACCACAAGGTCCGCCCCTCGCTCTACGGCCACGGCCTGTTCGGTGACTACGGCGAGGTCAACTCGAAGAACATCCGCCAGCTCGGCACCGAGAACGGCGTGATGGTCTGCGGCACCGACTGGAGCGGCATGGCCGAGGAGGATGTGATCGGCGCGGCCCTGCCCGCCCTGCTCGACCTCTCGAAGTTCTCGGCGCTGCCGGACCGCCTGCAACAGGGATTCCTCAACTTCCTGTTCCTGGGGAGGCTGATGATCCATCCCGACGGTTTCAATGACGACCCGGCCTTCAAGTTCGGCGGCGAGTCGGTGATCGACACCAGCGATCTCTTCTACTACGGCAACAGCCAGGGCGGCATCGCCGGCGGCGCGCTCACCGCGGTCGCGACCGACTTCACCCGGTCGGTCCTCTACGTGCCGGGCATCAACTACTCGACCCTGCTCACCCGCAGCGTCGACTTCGACGACTACAAGCTCGTGCTCTATCCCTCGTATCCGGATGAGCTCAGCCGTCCGGTGCTCTTCTCGATCATGCAGTCGCTGTGGGACCGGGGCGAGCCGAACGGCTACGCCAACCACATGACCGACGATCCGCTGCCCGGCACCCCGCCCCACAAGGTGATGCTGGAGATGGCCTACGGCGACCACCAGGTCGCGAACGTCGCAACCGAAGTCGAGGCCCGCACGATCGGCGCCCCGATGCGGGTTCCGGCACTCGACGCCGATCGCCAGCCGGCCGGCATGGTCGATCCGTTCTACGGCCACGAGACCCTTGGCGACCTGGCCGGCCCGGCGGCGGACGGCAACGCCTTCTTCACCTGGGACATCGGTCCGAAGCGCATGGTCGGACCGACCGAGTTCGGAACCCTGCCACCACCGATCACCAACACTCCCCCGCCCGACGATTCCGGAGTGGACCCGCACGACACGGTGATCCGCAACTCGCCATTGATCCGAAAGCAGATCGCGGACTTCATCACCACCAACGGCAAGGTGACGAACCCCTGCGGGGCAAATCCCTGTTACGCGGCGGGGTGGAACGGGTTCCCCTGATTCGAAATCCGAATCGGCTTTCCCGACGACCCGCTTTCGCGACTCGTCAAGTCCTCGGGCGGGAATGTCGATTCGGATTCCTTGTTCAGAATCTGTCTGCCGCGTTGGCGGCCGGAATTTGAACAACGAACAGCTGAATGGTTCCGGCCTGGAGCAGGCTTCACAGTTCTGGATAAGGAATCCAGGTTGACATTCCCCTCGCCGAGGCCTCAAAGAGCACGGAGAAAGTGGTTTCGGGGAAAGCCAACCTGGATTTCGAAGTCTCGCCGCGTGCGTGGGTATATCTGCTGGGTCCGGGTACACGTATGCCTGAGGCGTGAGCGTCTGTGAATGTCCTCACGCACATGGTGTTTCGTTTACCTGCGGATTACTGGTGGCACTAACCTGACTGGCTGATGAAGCCGAAGATTCGCAAGCCGAAAAAACGCGTCTCCGCGCAGATGCCCCGCTGGATGTTCGAGACCAGGACCGACGCCTGGCGCGAGGCCGGTCTCGGCGACGAGGTGCTCGAACCGCCCCAGGGCAAGTCCTGGCCGCGCCTGATCCTCTTCGCGATCCTGATCGCCGCAGTTCTGGTCGCCTTCAACCACCGTCACGACATCGCTCCCGGCTACGGCTCCGAGGGGCGCATCGTCACCGCGCTGCTGCTGTTCGCCTTCGGCTGGGGCTTCGCCGCGGCCCTCGGCCGGACGATCACCCCGACGATCCTGAAACGCATGGATCCGGGCACCGCGGGAACGGTCGGTTTCGCGATCCGACTGGTCACGATCATCGCGGTCGCCGGTGTCGCGCTCCACATCGCCGGGGTCAAGACCAGCACCCTCGCGGTCGGTGGTGCCTTCACCGCGGTCGTGCTCGGTCTCGCCGCCCAGCAGACCCTCGGCAACATCTTCGCCGGGGTGGTGCTTCAGAGCACCCGACCGTTCCGGGTCGGGGAAAGGGTGCGCCTCACCGGCGGCCCGCTGGCCGGATCGGTCGAGGGCACGGTGAGTCAGCTAGGCCTCTTCTACACCGCGATCCTCAAGGGTGACGACCGCATGATGGTCCCCAACCTGGTCATCCTGAACTGCGCCGTGGTGCCCCTGCGGGAACCGCTCGGCATCGACGTCAAGGCGCGTTTCGACAGCCACGTGAGCCCCGCCCACGTGCAGAAGATGCTCCGGCACGCGATCACCGTGCCGACCCGCCGTCCCCCGTCCATTTGGCTGGAGGAGATCGACCGGGACGAGGTCGTGTTCCGAATCAGCGCCACGCCCCTCAACCCGGATGACGGCGCGAAACTGGCCGAGCAGGTCCTGTCGGTCACCCGGGGCACGTTCGAGTTCGAACACAAGGGCGAGGAACAGGATCCGAAGTCCAGCGTGCCGCACGGCCACGCCTGAACCACGGGACGGCGGTCAGCGCCGCCGTTCGACCTCTTCGACCATCAGCTTGGTGTGGAGCGCGGCGATGAAATCCCTGAGCGGCGCCGCCCCGGCCTCGATCAGCTCGACCGCGCGATCGGGCGGCATCTCCCCCTCCAGCCGCTCCATCAGCACGTCCACCTCCTCCTTGACCAGCGACTCGAGCGCCCGCTTGTAGCGCAGCGTGTCGTACACCGTGAAGCCGACCTGTTCGTCGTAGCCGCCGGCACGGAAGCGGGAGATCGCCTCGATGATGGTCACGTCGGACGGCGAGTAGCCCTTCGAGTTCGGGGTGAGGATGCCGATCTCGGCGAGCCGGTCGAGCACCTCGTCCGGCACGCCGTACGCCTGACGCACCTGGGCGGAACTTGTCCTGGTCTTCTCCTTGGCGAGCGCCCGCTCGATGATCCGGTCCTCCACGTCCAGCAGCGCCCTGGCCTGGTCGGGATCCTCGGTGAGCACCGAACGGATCGCCTTCAGCGGCATGAAGCGCTCGTCCTGAAGGCGCTTGATCATCTCGATGCGCTCGACCGTCTCGGGACGGTAGTAGGCCATGTTGCGGCTGGTCTTCACCGGATCGGGAAGCAGGCCCTCACGCAGGTAATGCTTGATGGTGGCGCCGGGCACGCCGGACGCCTCGACCAGTTCCGACATCTTCAGCAGCCGCTCACCGCCCTCGGTCTTCTGGCCGACCGCGCTCATGCGCGAAACACCGGGCCGTCCAGGTCACCGCCGGGTCCGGCAGCCGCACCCGACTCGATCAGGGCCGAGATCTCCTCCGGGCTGAACCCGGATTCGGCGAGCACCGCCTCGGTGTCGGCGCCGATCGCCGGAGCCGGACGCGGGTCGGCCGCCGGGGTCTCGGAGAGCTTGACCGGATTGCCGACCTGGCGGACCGGGCCGAGGCCGGGCTGCTCGAACTCGACGACCATGCCCCGTTCCCTGGCCAGCTCCGAATCCATCGCCTCGGCAACGTCGAGGATCGGTTCGATGCAGCAGTCGTGCACGTCGTTGAAAGCCTTCCATTCGGCCCGGGTCTTCGCCTTGAACACCTCGGCGATCTTGGACCAGCCGGCGCTTCCCGGCTGGTCGAACTGGTGCTCGGCCAGCTCGGGCCGATCCACCCCGGCGCAGAACTTCAGCCAGAACTTCGGCTCGAGCGCGCCGCAGGAAACCCAGCCGTCGGCCGCTTCGTAGGGCAGATAGCAGCAGACCCCGCCGTTCAGCATCGATGCGCCCCTCGACGGAACCCGGCCGTCGGCGAAGAACGCGCCGGCGACCATCGCCAGCCAGGACATCGCGCCGTCGGTCATCGAGATATCGACCATCTGGCCCCTGCCGGTGCGCTGCTTGGCGAACAGCGCGGTCATGACCCCGAAGGCGGCGGTCATCGCGCCGCCGCCGAGATCGCCGATCTGCGCGGCGGGCTGGACCGGCGGCCCGTCCGCGCTCCCGGTCATGTCGAGCAGTCCGGTCGATCCCAGATAGTTGATGTCGTGCCCGGCGCGGTCGCGGTTCGGGCCGTCCTGGCCGTAGCCGGTGATCGCGCAGTAGACGAGGCCCGGGTTGACCTCGATCAAGGTCTCGAATCCGAGGCCGAGCCGGTCCATCACACCGGGCCGGAAGCCCTCGAGCAGGACGTCGGCGGTCTCGACCAGCCGCAGGAAGGCCGCGTGGCCCGAGTCGCTCTTCAGGTCGAGACGGATCGAGCGCTTGCCCCGGTTGAGCGAAAGGTAGAGCGCCGAACGGGTGCTGGCGATCTCGTCCTCACTCCCGCCCGTCCCCTCGTAGTACGGCGGCGCGAAGCGGATGTAGTCGCCCGCCCCGGTGTCCTCGACCTTGATCACCTCGGCCCCGAAATCGGCGAGCCACTGCGAGCAGAAACCGCCCGGCAGGAGCCTGGTCAGGTCGAGGATCCGGATGCCCTCGAGCGGCATTTCCGTGGACACGCTCACGTCCGCCCGCTCAGGCCGGCGCGGACTCGCGCAGGCCGAGCATCTTGCGGGCCTCGGCCACGGTCGCGACCCTGCGGCCCGCGTCCTCGACCATCTGCCGCGCCTTGGCGATCAGGTCGCCGTTGGAACGGGCCATCGTGCCGTCCGGCAGGTAGAGGTTGTCCTCGACTCCGGCCCGGACGTTGCCGCCGAGCACGATCGCCGCTCCGAGCAGCTTCCACTGATCACGGGAGATGCCGATGCACTGCCAGTTGTGCGGACCTTCGGATCCGCCGGGGATCTGGTCCGCCATCACCTCGACGTTGCGTGGGGTCGGGCGGATGCCGCCCGTGACTCCCATGACCAGCGATATCTGCAGCGGACCGCTGAGCAGACCCATGTCGATCAGCGGATCGACGTTGGCGACATGGCCGGCGTCGAAGCACTCGTGCTCGGGCTGGATGCCGATCTCGTTCATCGCCGTGATGAACTCGATGATCGTGTCGAAGCTGTTCTCGAAGACGGCCTTGAAGACGAACTCCTTGCGCCGCCTGGAGTACTTGGCGTAGTTCATCGAGCTCATGTTGAGCGCCGCCACGTCGGGCCTGCAGGCGCGCAGATACTCGATGCGCTTCTCGATCGGCACGCCGATCGCGCCGGTCGAGTAGTTGATGATCACGTCACCGACCTCGGAGCGGATCGCGTCGGTGATCGCCGCGAAGTCCTCGGTGTCCCAGGAAGGGGTGCCGTCGGGCTTGCGGGCGTGGATGTGGATCTGCGAGGCACCCTCGTCGACCACCCGGCGGGCCTCCGACGCGTACTCCTCGGGGGTGTACGGGATCGCCGGGCATTGATCGCGGTTGGCGATCACGCCGGAGATCGAGTTGCTGATGATGACTGGGTCTTCGAATCGGCTCACTTGTCTGCCTCCTCAATCGTGAAGTTGTTGAACTCGTTCATCCGGACTTGACCGCCGCGGCGGTGACCGCCGCCGCGAAGCTCTCCAGCTCGGGCTTCAGCTCATCCGGCGGATCGATCGCCTTGGTGTAGCCCTGCCCGCCGCCGCGGCCCCGGAAGGTGATGCTCGGCTGGCTGATCAGGCCCTTGTCGAAGGACAGCTCGGCGCCTTCGATCAGCGAGACCGGAAGCCGGACCGAGTGGACGTCGTTGAAGCCGAACACCTCCACCACCCGGCCATCGAAGGTGAACAGCCCGTTCATCGCCGGCACCTTGTGTTCGTGCCGGACCTCGATCCACTCGCTCATACCGGCATCACCCCATGCTTCTTCCAGGGGCGCTCCACCTTCTTGTTCCTGGCCATGCGCAGCCCGCGGATGATCGTCTGGCGGGTCTCCCGCGGATCGATGATGTCGTCGATCATCGCGTTGCCGGCGGCGATGTACGGATCGATCTGCTGGCGGACCGCGTTCAGCATCGCCTCGCGGGTCGCCTCGGGATCATCGGAGGCGTCGATCGCCGACCGTCCGATGATGTTGACGGCGCCCTCGGCACCCATCACCGAGATCTCGGCTCCGGGCCAGGCGACGATCAGGTCGGGCTCATAGGCACGGCCGCACATCACGTAGTAGCCGGCCCCGTATGCCTTGCGTACCAGCACCGTGATCTTCGGCACGGTCGCGCGCGACACCGCGTAGAGCATCTTCGCGCCGTGACGGATGATGCCCTGCTGCTCGACCTTCGAGCCGACCATGAAACCGGGAACGTCCTGGAGGAAGAGCAGGGGGATCTCGAAGGCGTCACAGAGGTTGATGAACCGCGCCGCCTTGTCGGCCGAATCGACGTCGAGGATGCCGCCGAGCTGTTTCGGCTGGTTGGCGACGATTCCCACCGGCTGCCCGCCGAAGCGGGCGAAACAGGTGATCAGCGATTTCGCGAACTTCGGCTTGATGTCGAAGTAGTCGCCGTCGTCGACGATCTCCTTGATCACCTCGTACATGTCGTACGGGGTGCGCGAGGACTCGGGGATGATCTCGAGCAGACGGTCGGAACCGCGGTCCTCGGGATCACCGGTCTCGACGACCGGCGGTTTCTCCTCACAGTTCGAGGGGAAGTACGAGAGGTACTTCTTGACCGCCTCGATGCATTCCGCGTCGTCCTTGACCTCGAGGTCTCCCACCCCGGACTTGCGGCAGTGGACCTTGGCGCCGCCGAGGTCCTCCATGTCGATCTCCTCGCCGGTCACCGCCTTGACCAGATGCGGCCCGGCCAGCGCCATCGCACCCTGCCCCACCACCATGGGCACGAAGTCCGACAGGCCGGGAATGTAGGCGGTACCCGCGGCGCAGGGTCCCATCATCGCCGCGACCATCGGTACCACGCCCGACATCTGCACTTCCTCCCTGAACAGGTGGCCCGAGCCCGCGAACAGCGAGCCGGCGGCCTCCTGGATCCGCGCTCCGGCGGAATCGAGCAGCCAAATCAGGGGCATGCGCTTCTGCAGCGCGATCTCGCGTATCCGGGTGACCTTGATCTCGCCGGTCTGCCCCATCGAGCCGGCCATCACCGTGAAGTCGTAGGCGACGATCGCGCAGGGGCGGCCGTCGACGTCACCCCAGCCGGTGACCACGCCGTCGGCCGGCGCGTCCTTCGACTGCATCGCGGGCTGCGAGTAGTGCGGCCTGCCGTGGATGCCGATCTCGTTGAAGGTTCCTTCGTCGACCAGCAGGTCGAGGCGCTCACGGGCGGTCAGCTTGCCGCGTTCGTGCTGGGCCTCGATCTTCTTCAGGCCGCCGCCGAGACGGGCCTTGCCGCGGCGCTCGTGCAGCTGTTCGGTGAGCGCGGTGAGCGGGGCGGTGCCCGGAAGCAGGTTGGCCGGCGTCTCGGCCGGTGCGTTTTCGTTCTGGTCGCCCATCAGCGTCCCTTCCATTCCGGCTCGCGCTTCTCGAAGAAGGCCTTGACTCCCTCGACCGCGTCCTCGGTCGAAAGCTCGATCGCGAGCTGGGAGCGCAGGTAGTCGAGCGCTTCGACCAGCGGCATGTCCATCTGGCGCCACATCGCGTCCTTGCCCATGCGCATGATCAGGGGTGACTTGGCGGCGAGCAGATCGGTCCAGCCGCGCAGGTTGTCCTCGAAGAGTTCGGGACGCACCACCTTGTTGACGATTCCGGCCCGCTCCGCCTCCTCGGCGGTGAGGCGTTCGCCGAGCAGCAGCATCTCGTTGGTCTTCTTGCGGCCGACGTTGCGGTAGATCAGGGCCATGATCATGAACGGGAAGAGTCCGACCGTGATCTCGGGGGTGCCGAAGGTGGCGGTGTCGGAGGCCAGGATCAGGTCGCAGGCGAGCGCGAGTCCGAGCGAGCCGGCGAGCACGTGACCCTCGGCGGCGACGATCGAGGGCTTGCCGAGTTCACCGAGCAGCTTGAAGGCATCGGTGAAGAGCGACGCCCCGTCGAACTTCTCGACCGTGCCGCTGTCCCCGCCGAACGCGGCCAGGTTGCCGCCGGCCGAGAAGACCTTTTCGTGCGAGGAGGCGAGCACGACCACACGCACCTCGTCGTCACCGCGGGCGAGCTTCAGAGCCGCGATCAGCTCGGAGAGGAGCTGGTCCGAAAGCGCGTTGCGGGTTTCGGGGTCGTCGAGCGTGATCGTCGCCACGTGATCGGCCACCGCGTACTGGATCTTTTCGAAGGACTGGCTGGAGTCGGTCATGGTCCGGCAAAGATACCAGTAAATAAGGAGTAAGAAGTGTTACTCTCTACTTTGTCCGGATCATTCCCACAGGGTGTTCCGACCGACCAACCTCGCGAATGCCGAACAAGGAGACCAACGAGCCGTGTCCGAACAAGTAATCAAGCCCGACCATGAATCCGGGCGCAAGCACTTCATCTTCACCCAGGAGCACGAGGACTTCCGCGAGTCGATCGAGAGCTGGGTCAAGAACGAGCTTCACCCCCACCGCAACGAGTGGGAGGACACCAAGTGGCCCGACTCGGTCATGCGCCGTGCCGGCGAGCTCGGCTACATCGGCCTCTGCTTCCCGGAGGAGTACGGCGGATCGGGTGGCGACTACTTCTACTCGCTGGTCCGCGCGGAGGCGATGAGCTACTCCGGATCCGGCGGCCTCGGCATGGGTTTCGCGGTCCAGACCGACATGGTCCTGCCCCCGATCCACCTGCTCGGAACTGAGGAACAGAAGCAGCGCTACCTGGTGCCCGGCATCCAGGGAACCAAGATCGGCGCGCTCGGAATCACCGAGCCCGGAGCGGGATCGGACGTGGCCGGCATCCGCACGACGGCGATCCTCGACGGCGACGAGTACGTGATCAACGGTTCCAAGACCTTCATCACGAATGCCGCCCGGGCCGATTTCATGGTGCTGGTCGTGAAGACCGATCCCGACGCCGGACATGACGGCATCACGCTGCTGCTGATCGACATCCGTGACGAGGAAGGCAACGACCTTCCCGGTTTCTCGGTCGCCAAGGATCTCGAGAAGATGGGCATGAAGGCCTCCGACACCGGCGAGATCACCTTCGAGGACTTCCGGGTGCCCGCGGACTCGGTCCTCGGCCAGCTCGGCAAGGGCTTCTACCACATCAGCTGGGAGCTTCAGGGTGAGCGGCTGGTCGCCGCGGCCGGCTCGCATTCAGCCGCCGAGCGGCTGCTGGAGACCGCGATCGACTACGCCAAGGAGCGGCAGGCCTTCGGCCGCCCGATCGGCAAGTTCCAGACGATCCGGCACAAGATCGCGGCGATGGCGACCAAGATCGAGGTCTCGAAGCAGTTCACCTACTCGGTCGCGTGGCGGGTCAACAACGGCGAGTACCCGGTTCGGGAGATCTCGATGGCCAAGCTCTACTCGGCCCAGATGGCCTGTGAGGTGGCCGACGAGTGCATCCAGATCCACGGCGGTTTCGGCTACATGAAGGAGTACGAGGTCGAGCGCCACTACCGAGACCTCCGAATCAACCGGATCGGAGCCGGAACCGACGAGATCATGCTCGAAGTGATCGGCCGAAGCTACGGGCTCTAGACCAACCCACCACGTAGCTCTGGCCATGATCGTGGACCTATTTGGTCCACGATCATGGCCAGTCCCGTCAGGTTAGGCCCTTGCGAGAGCTCCTCTCACTCGCGAGACGACGAATTCGGGATCGCCCGTGACTTTTCGGTAGGTGAATCTGATCACTGCGTAACCGGCGAGGTGAAGATCGGCGTCGCGCACCCGATCCGACTCGAACGAATCCCGGGCACCGTGAAACTCGAATCCATCGAGCTCCACAACGACCTTCTCCTCTTTCCAGAGGAAATCGACCTCGAATCTTCCGGCTCGGGAATTCATCAGCGGTTCCGAGATCCCTGCTCGACGACAGAGGTTCAAGAATTCCAGTTCCAGCCACGATCGGGATCTCTCCAGTTCGGGATCGGACGAGGTGATCAGCATCTTGAGATTGCCCAATCCTCGCCATCCCGGGCCTCGGTTCATCATCGAGGCCAGCGCTTGCCAGTCGAGAAGTCCCATACGTCCGGCCGAATCGAAATATCGCTCGAGCTGTCCCCGGCTCAGAACGGAGGCCAGATCCAGCAGCGTTCTCGCGACACTCGTGGTCGGAATCCCATCGATAGCGGTGACCTCATGCGGCGGCAGGTATCGGGTTCGGTGGATCGCGAAACGAAGATCCGGATATCGGCCGAAGTCCCTCGCCCGCGTTCGCCGGGATCGGTTGAAGGAGCGCAACACCGCCGTTCGCGGATTTTCCGAACCGAACCCCAAGAGTGTCGCCGCGCTCGCCCGACACAGGACGGCACCGGGACCGCAGTCGAGCACGGCCGCCATCCAGCGGCCCCGCTGAGTGTCGACCGGACGACCGACCGAGTACACCCCGGGATACACGACCACCAACCAACCCGATTCGACTCTCGACGACACGGCTGCCCGACTCAGACCCGCTTCGACGAGCTGGCGCCTGGAGCAAAGGCCATGTTGTTCCGATGAGACTCGGCAGATGACATCAGAAACGGCGACGGATGTCATGCGAGAGCGGGCAACACGAAAAGTTCGATCCTCCACAGGACCACCCTGCCGAAACCGAACAAACACAGGCCTCCACAAGAGCAACAACTCTCCAACAGATCCGAGCCACCAAGAACAACCCCCCCAGAACGGTCTGGCAGTGATTGGAGGCCTATTTGGCCTCCAATCACTGCCAGACCGTTCTGGTTCTTCGTCTGGCCATCATCGGGGGGCTATTTGCCCCACGATCATGGCCAGAGCCTGCCTCGCACCTTTGGTCTGACTCGGGGGTTGTAGGGTCATCGCACGCCTTTCCGATGGGCGTTCTATAACTTCGCGACTCGAACTGGAGCAGGACCTTGGGTATTCACTCACGCAAACTGAAGCTTTCACTGGCCGGACTCGGTGTGTTCGCGGTCGGCTCGCTGGCCGGTGGCGTCGCCATCTCCGCGGTCAAGGACGATCCGCCCGCACCGAAGTACAACTCGCTGGCGCGGACCGTGAACCCGATCGGCGCCAAAGGCAAGGCCCTCGGGCTCTCCCGGGTCGTGATCCAGCCCGGCGCGAAGATCCCCCTCCACTACCACGAGGGCACCCAGGTCTCCTACATCCAGTCCGGAACCCTCACCTACACCGTGCGTGATGGCGGCGTCAAGGTGATGACCGGACCCGGAGACGACGGCAAGGTCGTCCGCCGGATCAAGGCGGGCCAGACCGGCAAGATCAAGGCCGGCCAATGGATCGTCGAACAGCCGACCACCATCCACCGCGCCAACAACTTCGGCGACGACAAGATCGTGATCTACCTCTCGAACCTGCTCGACAAGAACGCGGCGCCCTCGACCCTGGTCCCCTAGGACCGCTCCGAATCAGCCCTCCGGCTCGACCGGGTAGTGACTCGTGATCGCTACCCGGTTGTAGCTGTTGATCACCGTGGCGACCCAGAAGGCCGCCGCGAAACGCTCCTCCCCGAGCACCCCGACGATTCGCTCCTGATCGGCCTCCGAGAGCGGCCCCTCCGAGATCCGGGTGACGACTTCGGTCAGCTCGAGCATCGCCTCCTCTTCCGGCGTGAACCGGGTCGTCTCGCGCCAGGCCGAGAGCACCGCCAGCCGCCCGGTCGTCTCACCGATCTCCAGCGCGTCGCGGGTGTGCAGATCCAGGCAGTAGGCGCAGCCGTTGATCTGCGAGGCCCGCATCTTGATCAGCTCGATCGCCTTCCGGTCGATGCCGGCCTCCAGCGCCGCCTTCTCCGAGCGCTCGCTCATCCGGTGAAGGCCGGCGTAGACCGCCGGAGCACCCTCGCCCACATGGATCCGGCCGGCCTTCATGCCGGCACCAGCCGAGTCGTGCAGTGGGCACATCGGGTCGCCGCCACCGGAATCTCCGAGAGACATTCAGGACAGTCGCGATGGGTCGCTTCCTCGTCCCGCGCGCGATGCTCCTTGTAGGCGTTCATCGGCGCGACCACCAGGAAATAGACCGCGGCCGAGACCGAGAGGAACGCGATCAGCGCGTTGATGAAGCTTCCGTAGGTGAAAACCGAGCCGTTGATCGTGAACGAGAGCGCCGAGAAGTCCGGCTCACCGATGATCGCGGCGATGATCGGCGTCATCAGATCCTTGACCATCGAGTTCACCAGCGCCGTGAAGGCGGCCCCGATGACCACCGCGACGGCCAGCTCGACCACGTTGCCTCTCGCTATGAACTCCTTGAAACCGACCAGGACCTTCAAGACAAACCTCCGGATGGATAGGGAACGACGATTCGGACCCTATCCATCCGGTCCGGCTACCTCGTGATCTTGATCCTCGCCGTGGTACCGCGGCCCGCCAGTCCCGACGCCGACGCCTTCACCGTGACCGTGTGCGTGCCCTTCGCCCGGCGGGTTGTTCTGGCCTTGAACACCAGCTTCCGGGCCGTGCCCGGATCGAGCGACGGCACCGTCGCGCAGGGCGACAGCTTGACCCCGGCCCGGCTCTTCCTCGGAACGGTCGCGCAGACCTTCAGGCCCTGGACGGTCCCGCCCGACGCCGTGACAGCCACGGTCAGCTTCCCGGTCCTGCCGGCCTTGACCTTCAACACGCCCGGTGTCGCGCGGAGAGAAGCGATCGCGGGGCTGCCGGTGGGTCCGGTCGGCCCGGTGGGGCTCGTCGGTCCGGTCGGGCCTGTCGGACTGGTGGGCCCGGTGGGGCCCGTGGGGCTGGTCGGTCCGGTCGGCCCAGTCGGGCTGGTCGGCCCCGTGGGTCCGGTGGGGCTGGTCGGTCCGGTCGGCCCGGTGGGCCCGGTCGGCACCAGAGTCGCCTGACCCCATGAGGGCTCCTTGCCCTCGGCGATCCGGGTGGCGTTCAACGCACAGTTGCCCCCACCGTCCTGGGCCGGCACCGGCGCGACCCAGACCCCGCCGTTGTCCTGCCAGGTGATCATCGATCCGTCCGGCGAGAAACGGGGATAGGCCGGCGCCGCGGCGACGTTGACCGCCGAGCAGCGGTAGGTCGAGTTGACGCTGGGCGGGGTGCCGTTGTTGTTCCAGAAGGCGAACTCGGAGCGGTTGCTGTTCTCGGGAGTCACCTCGAGCACGGTCCGGCCGTTGGTCGAGACATCGAAGCTCTCCATGTCCCCGCCGTTCGGATCGTTGAACCCGAGCCAGCCGACCGGCTGGGCCGAGCCGGCCTTCTGCACCCAGATCCGGTTGAACGCCGTATCGACGAACCCGGCATACGGGGTGCCGGGAATCCAGCGCGGCCGGATGAATCCGGTGTGGCAGTTGATCAGGCAGGGATTGGTCGTACCGGGGCCGGCGATGATCGAGACCCGCTGGTTGAGCCCGCAGGGGTTGGTTCCGCAGTCGAAGTAGTGCCAGTCGTAGATGAAGACACCGCCGTCCGGCGAGATCGTGCCGCCGTTGAACGGCACGAACGAGCCGGCGCCGGTCTTCGGCAGGATCCAGCTGTCCACGATCGTACGGTCGCTGGGACGGATCATGTGGACGAAGGCCGAAGATCCGCTGGACTTCTTGATCGCGGCCACCGTTCCGTCGTTCTTCTGGCTCGGTGTCGTGTAGCGGTACTCGCCGCCGCCATCGGTCGTCAGCTTCTCGTTCAGCGCGCCGTTGGGCGACGTGCGGTAGACGTTGCCGTCGTTGCCGACGTAGGAGACGTTGGCCGCGACCGCGGAGGTGGCGTCGGCCAGCATGCCGAGGCAGAGCACCGCCATGACGATGAGGCCCGCCCGGACCACGTCCGGAAACGCGCTCTGGTTCTCGTGGTGATTTCGCTTCATGTGTTCGTCTGCCTTTGAGAGGGGTGAGGGGACGGCCACAGAATGCGAAACCGGGCTTGCGGCCCCCTTGCCAAAGCCTTGCGGTGCCTATAGTCCGCTGCGCATCGATTCCGCATCAACGAAGAGAGGCTTGAACAAATGGGACTTCTGGATGGAAAAAGCGCGATTGTGACGGGTTCGGCTCGTGGTATCGGCCGGGCGACGGCGGAGTTGTTCGCCGCGAATGGTGCGCGGGTCTTGATCAATGATCTCGATGCTGATGCGGCCGAGCAGGCCGCGTCGGAGATCACGGGTGAGACCGCGGTGTTCGCGGGGGATATGACCAGGCCGGAAGCGGCCGATCGTTTGGTTGAGACCGCGAACGAGGCTTTCGGTTCGGTTGACATCGTGGTCAACAACGCGGGATACACGTGGGATGGGGTTGCTCACAAGATGTCGGATGAGCAGTTCCAGGCGATGCTTGACATTCACACG
>DATJUB010000059.1:0-18414 GCA_035502775.1 Solirubrobacterales bacterium
CAAAAACCGCCCCCAGTTCAAGGTCTTAGGGCACGGGGGTGTGCCTGGAGGGTTTCGGGTGTCGCTCGTGTTTTCGTGTCTTAACGAGAAAGGGCACCCATTGGGTGCCCTTGTCTAGCTGCGGGGCAGGGACTCGAACCCCGATTTCACGGACCAGAACCGCACGAATTGCCATTATTCTACCCCGCAGTGGGTGAACGGTAAGGATAACGTCGCCGCCCGATTTCTGCAGCGTCGATGGGTGGGATATTGCCGGGAACGACCGTTGGTTCTGTTACCTTGAGCCAGTGTTCGAACTGAAGAGAAACGCAGCGATTTTGCTTCTGGCCGCAGTCGGAACCGCCGGTATCGCCGGCTGCGGGGGCGGTGACGACGACTCCGATCCGGCACCCACCGCCGTGACCGGAACCACCGATGTGGCGATCACCAAGGATGAGCTGATCGACCAGGGTGACAGCTTCTGCTCCGAGGTCAACGCCGCGGTCGGCACGATCGATTCCTCGACGACCTCGGACGAGTCGGTGAAGCAGGACCAGATCTCGAGCATCTACTCCGGACTGGCCGAGCGCCTCCAGGACCTGGGCACGCCCTCCGACGGTGAAGCGCCGACCGCCGTGATCGAAGCGGCCCAGGCTCTCGCCGAGTCCACCTCGACCGACGGCGCGGCGGCCCTTGAGACCTTCCAGAGCGCCGCCGACAGCTACGGCTTCACCGAATGCGGCGAGGCCCCCGCGGCCCCGTCGTCCTCATCCTCGTCCACCGGCGGCTCAACCGAGACTCCCTCCGACTCGAGTGGCTCCGGTGGCTATGTGGCCCCGACGACTCCCGCCCCGGCCGAACCGGCCCCGGCTCCGGCACCGGCCGATCCTCCCGCCGGCAACGGCGGCGGTGTGGTGCCGCAGGCCCCGGCCGATCCGGGCACGGGCGGCGGTTCGAGCAGCGGCGGTATCAGCCCGGGCTGAACCAATCGGCCCGGCCCGGCCCGCCGGTTCGAGGGCGGCGGAGTCAGGCTCGGTTCAGGCCGTGCTCAGCTGACCCAGGCCGAGTACAGCTTGCTGTAGTGGCCGCCGGCTGAGATCAGTTCGTCGTGGCTGCCCGCCTCGACGATGCGGCCATGATCGAGCACGACGATCCGGTCGGCCCGCCGTATGGTCGAGAGCCGGTGGGCGATGATCACCGCGGTGCGGCCGGTGAGCAGCTGGTCCATCGCCGACTCGATGGTCCGCTCGGTCTGGGTGTCGACCGACGAGGTCGCCTCATCGAGGATCAGGATTCGCGGCTCGGTCAGGATGATCCGGGCGAAGGCCACGAGCTGACGCTGACCAGAGGAGAGCTGAACTCCGCGCTCACCGACCTCGGTCTCGAGTCCGTCGGGCAGCCTCTCGATGAACGGGGTCGCGCCGACCGCGTCGGCCGCGGCGGCGATCTCGTCGATCATCGCATCGGGACGGCCGAAACTGATGTTCTCCGCGATCGACCCCGAGAAGAGGAACCCCTCCTGCGGAACGATGCCCATCTGGCGTCTCAGTGAACGCTGCCTGTAGTGGGCGAGGGGCTCGCCATCGATCAGGACATTGCCCTTCTGAGGATCGTGGAACCTCGTGATCAGCTTGGCGAGAGTCGACTTTCCGGCTCCGGTGCTGCCCACCAGCGCCACGGTCTCACCGGCATCGATATGCAGGTCGATGTCCTGGACCGCCCAGCGCCCCGCCTGATCAGCACTTTCCTGACGTTCGGCATCGGTCGCGTAGCTGAACCAGACATGATCGAACCCGAGCCTGCCCTCGATCTCACCCGGCTCGACCGCGTCCGGAGAATCGACGATCTCGACCTCGGTGTCGAGCAGCCCGAAGATCTTGTCGAGCGCGGCCATGCCCTGCTGGTAGGTGGCGTACAGCTGGGCCAGCTGCTGGATCGGATCGAAGAAGAGCTGCAGGTAGCCGATGAAGGAGACGACCACGCCGATCATGATGTTGCCGTTCATCGCCTGGTAGCCGCCGTAGAGCAGGATCGCCGCGGTGCCGATCGCGGTCAGGAGCTCGGTCGCCGGGAAGTAGGTCGCGTTCAGGTAGACCGTCTTCATGTTGGCTTGGCGGTTGAGCGCGTTCAGCTCGGTCATGCGGTTGATGTGGCGTTCCTCCTGGCCGAAGCTTCGCACCACCCGGACCCCGCTGAGGGTTTCCTGGAGATGCGACGTGATCGCCGAGATCCGCTCGCGGGTCTCCCTGAACGCCCCGGCCGAGTAGCGCCGGAACACGAGGCTGGTCATCAGCAGCAGCGGCAGGACCGCGAAGGTGATCAGGGCGAGCTTCACGTCAAGCAGCAGCAGGATCACGACGACCCCGACCAGGGTCAGCATGTTCGAGAACAGCGTGACGATGCCGTCGCTGATCAGCTGGTTGAGCGCCTCGATGTCGTTGGTCATGCGAGAGATCAGCGCGCCGGGGCGGTTGCGCGTGAAGAAGCCGATCGACATCTTCTGGATGTGCTTGAAGACCTCCTCGCGCAGATCCTGCAGGACACGCACCCCGATCCAGCCGACCAGATAGGTCTGGAGGTAGCTGGTCATCGCGTAGGCGGTGGTCAGGATCACGAAGGCGATCACGATCAGGGCGAGGGCCCGCTCGTCGCCGGTCTCGATCCCGGAGTCGATCGCGCGTCCGGCGAGGTAGGGCGGGGCCAGCGAGGTGAGGCTGGCCGCGAACACCGCGAACACCATCACGACGATGCGCCGGCGGTAGGGCTTCAGCAGCCCCAGGACCCACTTGACTTTGCGGAGGCGGTCGGGTTCGCCGATGTAGCGCTTCTCGGGCCGCTTCATCACAGCACCTCGAGTTCCTCGTCGATGAACTTCGGCTCGGTGTCGCGGTCGTCGGTCACAAGTCCGGCGTAGACCTCGGAGCGCCGGAGCAGCTCGTCGTGGGTGCCACGGTCGGTGATCCGCCCGTTCTCCATCAGGATGATCTCGTCGGCCAGAGAGATGGTCGAGAGGCGATGCCCGATCACGAAGGTTGTGCGTCCCTTCATCGCCTCGGCGAGCCCGCTCCGGATCGCCTGTTCGGTGGTCGCGTCGAGGGAGGAGGTCGCGTCGTCGAGGATCAGGATGCGCGGGTCGGCCAGGAGCGCCCGTGCGATCGCGACCCGCTGGCGCTGCCCGCCGGAGAGGGTCAGGCCGCGCTCGCCGACCACGGTGCCGTAGCCGTCCGGGAGCTCATCGATGAAACCGTCGGCCTGGGCGAGCACGGCCGCCCGCCTGACCTCCTCCGGGGTGGCGTCGGCGCGGGCATACGCGATGTTGTTGGCGATCGTGTCACCGAACAGGAAGCTGTCCTCGGAGACGTAGGCGGTGTGCCGGCGCAGCGAGTCGATGTCGATCGAACGCAGATCGGCCCCGTCGATCGAGACCGTGCCCTCGGTGGGGTCGTAGAGACGGGCGATCAGCGCGACCAGGCTGGTCTTGCCGGATCCGGACGGGCCGACGATGCCGATCCTGGTTCCCGGAGCCACGTCCAGGTCGATTCCGGTGAGCGCCTCGGGTGTCTCCGGCGCATATCGCAGGCTGACCCCGCTCATGCTCACCGCGCCGCCTCCCTCGGGCAGCGGCGGTGCTCCGGCGGGCGAGGTGATCTCCGGGTCGCGATCGAGGATCTCGAACAGTCTGTTCCCCGCCGCGACGGCCCGCTGACCCATGCCGAGGGCCATGCCGACCATCCTGAGCGGTGAGGCCAGCAGGATCATGTAGGTGTAGAAGGCGGTGAACTGGCCGAGGTTCATCGAACCGTTGAGCACCGCGTGTCCGCCGATCAGCAGCACGAGGGCGGTGCCGATCTGGGGCAGGGCGCCGATCAGGGGTGAGAAGAAGGCCTGGATCCGGGTCGATTTGATGCTCTGGTCGAAGAGACGGGAGACCGCTCCCTGGAAACGCACGAGCTGGTAGTCCTCCTGGGCGAAGGCCTTGACCACACGGATGCCGGTCACGTTCTCCTCGGCTTCCGCGGTGAGTTCGGCGATCCGCTGCTGGACCTCCTGCATCGCGGGCCTGGATTGACGCGAGTAGCGAACCGCGGTCAGCACGACCAATGGGGCGGGGGTCAGGGCGATCAGGGCGAGCCACGGGTTGATGACGAACATCACCGCGCCGGCCAGCACGACGGTCAGGAGGCTCTGGGTGAAGAAGATCAGGCCGTAGCCGAGGAAGAAGCGGATCGCCTGCAGGTCCACGGTCGCCCGCGACATGAGCTGGCCGGTCTGCTGGGTATCGAAGAAGCCCAGCTCGAGCCGCTGGAGGTGCCCGTAGATCATTTCCCGAAGATCGAACTCGACCGCGAGCGAGACCTTGCCGGCGATGATCCGCCGGACCATGGTCATTCCGAGCCGTAGCACGGCGGCCCCGAGGATCAGCAGGACCATGTTGCGCAGCTGGGACTTGTCGCCCGCGTCGATCGCGTTGACAGCCGTACCGATCAGGGTGGGGATCAGCACGGTCACACCCATCGCGCCCCAGGCGAAGATCAGCGACCCCCAGAGTTCGCGCCGGTGCGGGCGCAGAAATCTGAGCAATCGTCTGAAGGTGGGCATCAGACTAACTATACAAAGTGAAGTATTGGGGCTCGGCGGCTAACCCTCGGCGGCCAGCGATTTGGCGAGCGGAGTGGGGAATCTGAGCATCACCCTGCGTCCGTCCAGCCAATCGCTCAGCGCGGCGGCCTGGCCTTCCAGCTCCGACACCGCTTCGCCGCCGATGTCGTCCAGGAAATGCAGCACGACCTCGCCCGAATCCCGCTGCGCCCACCCACCCACGATCCTTCCGTCCCACCAGATGGTGGGTCCGGCGTTGCCGGTCGAATCGAAGAGCTGCTCCTTGTGGGAGCCGAGATACCACTCGCGTTCGAACCAGCCCATCGTGGTCGGATCGAGCGCCGGCAGCAGCGCGCCCCAAGGCGCCACCGGCTCGGGCGACTCGAGGTCGTCCGGCAGCAGATAGCCGGTCCGGCCGTCCAGGTCGACCTCGACCGCCCCCAGCGAGGAGAGGGCCTTGCGCACGCCGCCCAGGGTGGATCCCAGCCACCACTTGATGTCCTTCTCGGTGCCGGGGCCGAAGGCGCGCAGCCAGAGCTCGACCAGCCTGGTCTCGGCCTCGGAAGGATCCATCGGCTCGATCTCCTCGCCGATCCATGCTCGCATCGAGGCCCACCGGTTGCGGGATGTCCACCACGGGCCGGTGTTGGTCGAGCGGACGATCCGCCCGGCCGCCGAGAGCGTGGTCAGGACGCGCGGCCCCATCGGCACCTTGCCGGCCCAGGACTTGCCGGCGCCGTACTCGATCGATCCCCGCAGCAGCGGCGCCTGCTCCCGGATCTCCTTCATGGTCTCCTCCCGGCCGTCCGCCATCAGCTCCAGCACCTGCGCCTCGGCCGCCCGCAGCCATTTCTCGCCATCGGCGTGAAGTCCGGCCTTCTCGACTTCCTTGATCAGGCGCCGGCTCTCACGATCGGCGACCCGGGCGCTCGCGGCCGCCTGGACCGGCGGCAGCGTTTCGCGGGGGAAGACGAACAGCGTGCGGCGCATCGCCATGTGCTTGACCAGCGAACGCTCGGTGTAGAGCGCCCGGTCGAGATCCTCGACGGTCATGCCGTCCACCCGGGCCCGGGCCGACATGTAGATCGTCGCCGGGTCGGTTCCGTGCAGGCAGATCAGGCTGCGGGCGGCATCCTCGGCGTCGCTCGCCCGCCAGTCCGGAGCGAGCCGGTGCCGCTGGGCGAGACGGATTCGCCGCTCGCTGGTGTCGACCGATCTCATCGAGACCAGTCTGAACCATCGACCTCCGCCGCGGCCGGCCTGCCTCAGGCGGCGACCAGACCGACCGCGGAGTCCGGCGCGGCCTTCAGGACCAGCAGCTCGGTCCCGGCATGATCCAGCATCCAGGCGATGTCGTCGGAGCGGAATCCGTTTCCGGAGGGACCCTCGGCGGCGATCACCACCCGGTCCAGCTTCTCCTGCTCGAAGGCGCGCTTCAGCGCGTGCCGGTAGCTGCGACCGGGCTCTATACGCGAATCGACCGGCACTCCGGCCTTCGCGGCCCTGGCCTCGATCGCGTCGAAGAGAGGAAGGGCCTTGTCGGCCTGTCTCGGCAGGGCGGCGTTGAGCGAGACCCGCATCGGCACGACCGCGAGATAGTCGGGGACCAGGGTGGCCTGTTCGGCCCGGGCGATCCGCAGGGTGGCTTCAAGCGCGCTCATCGAGAGCGTGAACTCGTCGAAGGGGAAGAGGATCCGGCGGTCGCTGACCTCGGCCCGCCGCCGCTGTTCCCGCCAGAGCAGGAAACCGAGCGCCGCGCTCAGCAGAACGAAGCCGATCAGCAGATAGTCCTTGTGGCTCACTTGGCCTGTCCGTTCAGTTTGGTGCGGTCGGAGACGATCCGCACGTCCACGCCGGGGACCGCCTCCAGCAGGCGCTCGACCAGCGAGGGGCGCAGCCGGCGAAGGCCGGTTCGAGGGGTCGGCGGCCCGATCAGGATGTAGGTGGCGCCACGTTCCCTCGCCACCCGGCGGACCGTCGCGACCAGGTCGTCGCCCGACTCGATGATCAGGTTGGCGCCCAGCACCGAGGCGAGCCTTTCCATCGCGCTGACCCGCTCGTCGCCCTCGATCTTCTGGGCCTGCCCGGGCGGTGCCATCCAGAGCAGGTCAAGGTCGGCGCCGAGCCTCTGTGACGATCGCCAGGCCCGCCTGATCAGCCGCTGCGAGCGCGGATCGGGAGTGACCAGGGCGAGCAGCTTCTCACCGACCGCCTGCGGCTGACGCTGCTCGGTGAGCCGGTCCCGCTCCCGGCCGGGGCCGCCGGTGAGCAGCCGTTTCGTCTCGACCTCCTCGGCCAGCTGCCGCAGCGCGACTTCACGCAGCGCCGCCAGATTCTCGACCTTGAAGAAGGAGTTGAGCGCGGTGCTGATCCGCTGCTCGGGATACACCTTGCCCTCCCGTAGACGCTCGATCAGGTCCTGCGGGGTGAGATCGATCAGCACCACCTCGTCGGCGGTCTTCAGCACCTCGTCCGGCAGGGTCTCACGCACCCTCACACCGGTCAGGTCGGCGACCTGGTCGCTCAGGGACTCGAGGTGCTGCACGTTGACGGTGGAGATCACGTCGATCCCGGCGGCCAGCAGCTCACCGACATCCTCGAACCGCTTGGCGTTGCGGCACTCGTCCGAGTTGGTGTGGGCGAGCTCGTCGACCAGCGCGAGCTCCGGACGCCGGGCCAGCACCGCGTCGAGATCCATCTCGGGCAGGACGGCCGAGCCGTACTCGGCCCGCAGGCGGGGGACCATCTCCAGTCCCTCCGCCTGGGCCGTGGTCTCGGGCCGGTCGTGCGGCTCGAGATAGGCGATCACCACGTCACGTCCGTTCGCCAGTTCCCCGCGGCCCTCCTGGAGCATGCGGTACGTCTTGCCGACGCCAGGGGCCATCCCGAGAAGCACTCTGTGGTGTCCCGGGCGCGGCACTCAGACTCCGAGCAGGTTGTGAACCACCAGATCGATCATCTTGATCCCGACGAATGGAAGCACCAAACCGCCGAGCCCGAAGATGAGCAGGTTGCGCCGCAACAGGGCTGTCGCGCCGATCGCCCGGTATCCGACCCCGTTCAGCGCCAGCGGGACCAGGGCCGGGATCACCACCGCGTTGAAGATCAGGGCGGAGATGATCGCCGATTCCGGCGTGCCGAGATTCATGATGTTGAGCGCGTCGAGCGGGCCGGTCTCCTGTCCGGCCAGCGCGTAGGTTGTCGCGAAGATCGCCGGCAGGATCGCGAAATACTTGGCGACATCGTTGGCGATCGAGAACGTGGTCAGGGCCCCACGGGTGATCAGCAGCTGCTTGCCGACCTCCACGATCTCGATCAGCTTGGTCGGGTTCGAGTCGAGATCAACCATGTTCCCGGCCTCGCGGGCGGCCTGGGTGCCGGTGTTCATCGCGACGCCGACGTCGGCCTGGGCCAGTGCCGGGGCGTCGTTGGTGCCGTCACCGGTCATCGCGACCATGCGGCCCTCGGCCTGCTCGTTGCGGATCAGCTCGAGCTTGGCCTCCGGGGTCGCTTCGGCGAGGAAGGTGTCCACACCCGCCTCCTCGGCGATCTTGGCCGCGGTCAGGGGGTTGTCTCCGGTGACCATGACGGTCCGGATGCCCATCGCCCGCAGCTGATCAAAACGCTCCTTCATGCCCTCCTTGACGATGTCCTTCAGGTAGATCACGCCGAGCACCTGCGAGTCGCGGGCGACCGCCAGCGGGGTGCCGCCCTCGCGCGCCACCCGGTCCAGCGCCGGCTGAAGCTCGGCCGGGGCCTGGCCGCCCTGCGACTCGATCCAGCGCAGGATGGAATCGCCGGCGCCTTTACGCAGCCGGGTTCCGTCGTGGTCGATGCCGCTCATGCGGGTCTCGGCCGTGAACGGCACGAACTCGGGGCTGACCCCGGCGAAGTTGTGTTCGCGCACGCCGTAGTCCTTGGCCAGCACCACGATCGAACGTCCCTCCGGGGTCTCGTCGGCCAGTGACGCCATCTGGGCCTCCAGAGCCAGCTGCTCCACGGTGACTCCCGGCATCGGGATGAACTCGTGGGCCTGGCGGTTGCCGAGCGTGATCGTGCCGGTCTTGTCGAGCAGCAGAACGTCGACGTCACCGGAGGCCTCGACCGAGCGGCCCGAGAGCGCGAGCACGTTGCGGCGGACCAGGCGGTCCATGCCGGCGATGCCGATCGCGGGCAACAGGGCGCCGATCGTGGTCGGGATCAGGGCGACCAGAAGGGCCGCCAGGGTCGCGACCGACACGGCCGTCCCGGCGTAGTCGGCGAACGGGGCGAGCGTGACCACCACCGCCAGGAAGATCAGGGTCAGGCCCGCGAGCAGGATGTTGAGCGCGATCTCGTTCGGGGTCTTCTGGCGGGAGGCACCTTCGATCAGGCCGATCATCCGGTCGATGAAGGACTGGCCGGGAAGCTGGGTGATCTCGACCACGATCCGGTCGGAGAGGACCTTGGTTCCGCCGGTCACGGCACTGCGATCACCACCGGCCTCACGGATCACCGGGGCGGACTCGCCGGTGATCGCCGACTCGTCGACCGAGGCGATGCCCTCGACGATCGTGCCGTCACCGGGGATGATCTCGCCGGTCTCGACGACCACCACGTCACCGCGGCTGAGCTCCGCCGCGGCGATGGTCTCACCCGACTTCAGGCGAGCCTGGGTCGAGGTCCGCATCGCCCGTAGGGTCGCGGCCTGAGCCTTGCCCCGGCCCTCGGCGATCGATTCGGCCAGGTTGGCGAAGATCACGGTCAGCCAGAGCAGGATCGCGACGCTCAGCGAGAACCAGGCGGGATCCTCGCCGATCCCGGATCCGGAGGCGCCGAGAACCTGGGCGATCCAGATGCCGGAGATGAGCACCGCGGCCACCTCGACCACGAACATCACCGGGCTCTTGAACACATGCCTCGGATCGAGCTTGCGCAGCGAATCCAGGGATGCCTGGAACAGGGCTTCGCGCCCGAGTACGGATCGTTCGTTCATCAGTTTTCCTCCCGGTCGAGGGCGAGATTGAGTTCGAGGACGTTGACGCCGGGATCGCCGAGGATTCCCAGGGCGCGGCCGTCGGTGTATTCGTCGATCAGGTCGAGGACCCGGTCGAGGTCGAGGCCGCGGATCTCGGCGACCCGGTTGGCCTGGATGCGGGCGTCGTCGGGATCGATGTGGGGGTCGATTCCGGAGGCCGAGGTCATCACCGCCGATGGCGGGATGTCACCGGCCGTGAGGCCCGGCGTGTACTCGCCTTCGCGCTTCAGGTACTTGGCGACGCTCGCGTCGAAGGACTCCTTGGTGTCCTCGCCGTTCGGCCCGTAGTTCGAGAAGAAGGTCGCGTTCGCCGAGTAGTGCGACTGCGAGGGCCGCGACTGGAAGTACTGGAGCTCCCCGGCGAAGCTCTGGCCGATCAGGCGGGAGCCGACGACCTCCCCGTCGCGGGTGATCTGGGATCCGTCCGATCCGTTGGGGGAGATCAGCTGGGAGCCCGCCACCGAGAGCAGGGGGTAGGCCAGCCCGAGGGCGAGGGTGAAGGCGACCACGGCGATGACCGCGGTGCGGATGTGGGCGATCATGAGAACGTTCCTTCCGATAGAGCCTGGACGATCGGGCCGAGCAGCAGGGCCGGCACGAAGGTGAGTAGGGCGACGAGCAGGATCACGCCGATGAGCAGGAATACGAAGGTCGGCGTGTCGGTGCGGAAGGTTCCCGCGCCTTCGGGGGTGACCCGCTTGCCGGCCAGCGCGCCCGCCACCGCGAGGATCGCGAGGATGGGCACGAAGCGCCCGGTCAGCATCACCAGTCCGCCGAGGATGTCGGCGAAGGTGATGCCGAACGAGCCGACGTTGTTGCCGTTGGGCTGCAGGAAGCCCGTGTACCCGGCGAAGGCGGAGCCGTTGTTGGCGCCCTGGGACACGTAGGCGTAGAGCGTCTCCGAGAATCCCTGCGGTCCGCCGTTGTAGATCGATGGCGCACCCCACTTGGTCGCCATCGCGAGGCCGGTGGAGGCCAGCATGGTCAGCGGGGTCACCAGCGCGGCGACGATCACCAGCTTGATCTCCCGGGCGCCGATCCGCTTGCCCAGATACTCGGGTGTGCGCCCGACCATCAGGCCGGCCAGGAAGACCGCCAGCAGCACCATCATCAGCATTCCGTAGAGGCCGGCGCCGACACCGCCGAAGATCACCTCGCCGGTCATCATGTTCGCCATCGGGATCGCGCCGCCGAGCCCGGTCATCGATTCCATCGCCGCGTTGACCGCGCCGCAGGAGGCGACCGTGGTCACGACCGCGAACAGTGACGAGCCGCCGATGCCGTTGCGGATCTCCTTGCCCTCCATGTTGCCGCCGGCGATTCCGGCGAGATGCTGGGCGGGCGATCCGTTCGCCTCGGCCAGATAGACGATTGCGACGGCGACCAGGAAGAGTCCCATCATCGCTCCGTAGATCGCCCAGCCCTGACGGCGGCTGCCGACCATGCGGCCGAAGGTCGCGGTCAGCGCGGCCGGAATGATCAGGATCGCGAGCACCTGGACGAAGTTGGTCAATCCGCTCGGATTGGAGAACGGCATCGCCGAGTTGACGTTGAAGAATCCGCCGCCGTTGGTGCCGAGCAGCTTGATCGCCTCCTGTGAGGCGTTCGGCCCCATCGCGAGTGTCTGCTGGTTGCCGACCAGGGTGTTCAGATCGACGTAGTCGCCGAGGTTCTGGATCACTCCCTGCGAGATGAAGAAGATCGTGGTGAGAATCGAGAGCGGCACCAGCACGTAGACCAGTCCGCGCACCATGTCCTGCCAGAAATTCCCCAGCGAGTCGCCCGAACGGCTGACGATGCCGCGGATCAGGGCGATCGCGACGCTGATGCCGACCGCGGCCGAGACGAAGTTCTGGACCGTGAGGCCGACCATCTGGGAGAAGTAGGAGAGGGTCGTCTCACCCGCGTAGAACTGCCAGTTCGTGTTGGCGACGAAGGAACTGGTCGTGTTGAAGTTCACGTCCCAGGGCGCCGAACCGAGGTTCAGCGGGTTCCAAGGATGAGCGGACTGGGTGTTGAGAATCAGGTAGAGCAGCAGCCACGAGACCGCCGAGAAGGCGAACAGCGAACCGGCGTATGACTTCCAGTTCTGCTCCTTCGCTCCCTGGGCCCCGAACAGCTTCATCGTGCCACGCTCGACCGGCCCCAGCACGGGGGAGAAGAGCACCCGCTGCCCGGTGAAGACCTTGGCCATGTAGCCGCCCAGGACCGGTGTCAGCACGGTCAGGAGTACGACCAGCAGCAGGACCTGGCTGATGCCCGCGAAGTCCATCAGAGCTTCTCCGGGAAGAGAAGCGCGAAGATCAGATACGCGAAGAGGAGACCGGAAACGGTCAGAGCGAGAATTTCCATGAGAGCAGCATCCGCCCGCCCTCATCTGGTCCGTGTGGGGATTCCCGTCCCCGGCATAAAGATTCTGTGTGGATCAGGCCGAGAAGCGGTATCCGACGCCGGTGTCGGTGCGGATGAAGCGCCGGTGCGGCGTCTCGATCTTCCTTCTCAGATTGGCGATATGGGTTCGAAGGACCTGGGTGTCGTCGGCGTAGCCCGGTCCCCAGACCTCGGTCAGCAGGGTGCGGTGGGTCATCAGCCGTCCGCGATTCAGGATCAGCTGGCGCAGCAGGTCGTACTCGATCGGGGTCAGGTGGATCTCGCCGCCGTCACGGGACACGGTATGGGCCGAAAGGTCGATCGAGAGGCCGTTCACCTCGATCCGGGGGTCGGCGCTGCCGCCGGGACGGCGACGCAGGACGGCTTCGAGCCTGGCTATCAGTTCGCGTGGACTGAACGGCTTGGTCACGTAGTCGTCGGCACCGGCCTCGAGCGCGGCCACCTTGCGGTCCTCGTCGCCGACCGCGGAGAGCACGATCAGCGGCATCTCGCTCCAGGAACGGATGCTGCGGCAGACATCGACCCCGTCGCCGTCGGGCAGGACAAGATCCACGATCGCCGCGTCCGGAACTTTCAGCGAAGCGATGTCGAGCGCCTCGGTGGCGGTCGCGGCGGGCAGGGGCTCGAAGCCGGCCTCGCGCAGGATCAGCTTCAGGCCGCGCAGGATCTGCATCTCGTCGTCGCAGACCAGGACCTTGCGCCCGGTTTCCGCCCCTCCGGGACTCACTGAGTCCGCTCCGGCGGGATCTCGATCACGAAGGCGGCACCCTGCCCGGGCAGCGACTCGGCGCGGACCGTGCCGCCGTTGGCCTCGATGAAGCCGCGGGCGATCGCCAGGCCGAGGCCGGAACCGCGATGGCCGTCCGATTCCTCGAGCCGCACGAACGGATCGAAGATCCGCTCCCGGTCCTCCTCGGCGATGCCGGGACCGTGATCGACGATGCGCACGACCGCGGCCCCGCGGTCGTCCCGCAGGCTGACCGTGACCGGTTCGGGGGCCGAGTAGCGCTGCGCGTTCTCCATCAGGTTGACCAGGGCGCGCTCGATCTGGCTGGGGTCGATCCGGAACATTCCGACGCCATCTTCAACCCTGGTCCGGATGGGTGAATCCGGCAGGTCATGGCGGGCCTGGTCGGCCGCGGTCTCGATCACCTCCTCGATCGAGACCCAGTCTGGCTTGGGTGCCGCGGCACCGGACTCAAGGCGGGATAGGTCGAGCAGGTTGTCGACCAGGCGGGAGAGGCGGCTCGCCTCGTTGACCACGGCGTCGCTCATCTCGGCCCGCTCCGAATCGCTGAGGCCGGGGCTGCGAAGAACCTCGCCGGAGGTGACGATCCCGGCCAGGGGTGAGCGCAGGTCGTGGGAGACCGAACGGATCAGTGCGGTCTTCAGCACGTCGGAACGCCGGAGCGCCCGCGACTCGACCGCCTCCTCCTGGAGCCGGTCCCGTTCGATCGCCGCGCGCAGCACCGCCTCGATCGCGGGGATGATCCGTTCCCGCACCCAGACGAAGGTTTGGGGATCGGTGCCCGGCGGCAGCTCGAGCCGGCCGTTCCGCTCACCGCCGAGCCGGAGCGGCAGCTCCAGTTCGCTCTCGCCGTCGGGCGCGTCGAGCGCGAGTTTCGCCCAGTCGAGACCGATCGCTTCGGCGAAGCGGCTCGACGCCTCGGGCAGCGCCGCGGTGGTGCCGCTGCCGCCGAGCAGGATCTTCGCCATCTCGGCGGTGATGTCGGCCTCCAGCCGGCGCCGTTCGGCCTCCAGGGTCTGGGTGCGGGAGATCTCGGCCAGGGTCGAGGTGATCATCGCCGCGACCAGGAAGATCACGAAGGCGACGATGTTCTCGGGCGAGTTGATCGAGAGCACCCCGGTCGGCTCTATGTGGAAGAAGTTGAAGCTGACTCCGCTGAGCACCGCCGTGTAGAGCCCGATCCCGAGGTTCCAGAAGATCGAGATCGTGAGGACCGGCAGCAGGTAGACCACACCGACCGAGACGGCCGGAGCGACCTCCTTCAACGGGAAGATCGCGAGGGTGGTCAGCGCGACCGCGGCGGTCGCCGCGAGCAGACCGGCCGGGGTCGATTGGACCCGCCCCGCGAGAACCGGGATACGCAGACGATTTGGGTTCGGAGCGGACGACACAACTCACCATCATGCCGGTTCGGGCCGCCGCCATCTACTGTCTCGGTGTGAACGAAGCCGTCGTGAAATACCTGATCTGCCCCCATTGCGGCATCGAGCTGCGCGAAAACGGAGGCTCGCTGGTCTGCAGCAACGGCCACACGGCGAACATCGCCAGGCAGGGCTACGTGAGCCTGCTCGGCAAGTACGCGGGCACCCACACCGCGGATTCGGCCGAGATGGTCGCGGCCCGTGAACGGGTCCTCGGAGCCGGACTTTTCGATCCGATCATCGAGGCGATCCGCGAAGAGATCGCCGCACCGGGGCGCGTCGATGAGGTCGAAGGCGCCATCGTCGATCTCGGCACCGGGACCGGCCATTACCTCGCCGCCGCTTTGGACGCCGCCCCGGACCGGGTCGGCATCGGGGTCGACAACTCGAAGTACGCGGCCCGCAAGGCCGCCAAGAGCCACGAGCGGGCCGGCGCGGTGGTCGCCGACATCTGGGACGAGATCCCGGTGCGGACCGAGTCGGCGGCGATCGTGATCAACGTGTTCGCACCCCGCAACGGCAGGGAGATCGAACGCATCCTGGCCACCGGAGGACGCCTCATCGTGATCACGCCGAACCCCGATCACCTGAAAGAGCTGATCGAGCCCTTCGAGATGATCGGCGTGGATCCCGACAAGGAGGAGCGGCTGGAGAAGAGCCTGGGGGAGATGGCCGACGAGATCAGGGACCGCTCGGTCGAGTGGACGATGGAGCCGACCCCCGATCAGGTCCGTGACCTGGTCGGCATGGGTCCGAGCGCCGGACGGATCGAGCCCGAGCGCCTCGAAGAGCTGATCGCGGCCTTGGATGACCGGACCACCGTGACCGGCTCCGTCCGGGTTTCCACCGTCTAGGAACACCGCTCAGGAAAGGTTGCCCCGTGCGGATCAGCACGTGCTACTGTCGTCCGCCTGCGACCCAGGGACATCGAAACACTTCGCCTGACACGGACGATAGGCGAGTGGCAGTCCGCCGCTCCTTACAGCCGAATGCTCTCCACCCGGACCCGGGTGGGTGGCACTTCCAGCGCCCCTGAAGGATCCGGCAGGGCGACCTACGAGGATCTGTTCGGCGAGACCCCCTATGCCGACGTCCCGGAAGAACTTTCGATTTTCGGGCCGGGCGCCTACTTCGCCGATCTGATGGCGCTGGTCGAGCGGACGATCACCGAGCGGAACCCGGGTCTGGGTGAGCTCTCACTCAGGAATCGCCGTCCCGATCTCTGGAACATGCTGGTCGATCCCGAGAATGCGACCGGGATGATCTCGAACGCGGATCTGGTCCGGGACGTGCTGGAGTCCGTGATCCACCGTCTCGGTCCGCCGGCCGCGGCGTTCCCGGCGGCCGCGCTTCCGGCGGGCTCGCCGGCCGAGTTCGTGGTCACCGACTCGTGGCCGGACTCGTTCACCGCGAAATCCACCTATCTGATCGACGGCGGGCCGGCGCCGCTCGCGGTGGGAGACACCCCGGTCGCCGTCACCACCACGGTTCGCAGCGCCCGCTGGATGAGGACGATCGCGATCGGCGCCGCACCGCTCACGATCGGTGAGGCCGCCGGCGCGAAAGCAGCGCCGGAGATCACCCTCGAGGGGTTCAGCTTCACCTTCGCCGAAGGAGCGGCCGCGAAGTCGCTGCTGCGGTGCTCGGGAGGCACTCTGACCCTGCGCAACTGCGTCTTCTCCACCTCTTCGTCCCGTCCGGACGGATGGGCGATCGCCTGCGAGGACGGCGACGGCTCCGGTGGATCGATCACGATCGAGAACTGCACTTTCGTCGATGACGCGCCCGGAGTTCAGGGCGCGCCCGTCGACACCACCGGCGCCGGTCATCTGTCTGTTCAGATGAGCGACTCGATCGTCTGGACCGTCCAGCCGCCGGTCCCGGGTTTCGCGGTGATCCGCCCGGGCCCGAAGACGGTGGCCCGGATCGGGCACTGCGACATCCGGGGCGGACGATCCGGCCTTCCCGATGGACCCCACATCGAGTACGCGAAGACGAACTTCGATCTCGACCCCGGATTCGCCGAGTCGGATCCGCCATACACCCGTTTCCGGCCGTCGTCACCCGTCGTGGGTGCGGGCTCCGATGGCGGTGACGTGGGTGCCGCGCTCGATCTGCGTCGGCTGATCGCCTGGGGTGTCTATCCCTTCGAGTTTCCGCTCGATATCGAGGCTCAGCGGGCCCGCCTCGCGATCGACGCGGCCGGATCGAGCCTGACCGAGATCGGCGAGATCATGGCCGGGGTGCCGACCGCCGGTACGCACGGGACCTACTTCCCGCTCTCGGAGCTGGGACTTTCGCTCGCCGACTACGTCACGCTCTCCACCCGCCGCGAAGCCGGACTCGAGCCGTACTACGGACTGGCCTCCTTCGACGACGCGGCGATCGTGATCGGGCCCGCACCCCGGCCGGGACGGTGGGCGTTTCCCGCAGCGGCCTTCGCCAAGCGCATCGGCCTCAGCCTCGACGAACTGGCCGCCCTCGTCTATCAGGACCTGGATCAGACCGAGATCGCGGCGGGCCTTCAGGCCGGGGACGCCGATTCGGCATCACTGCCGGAATGGAACGGGTTCTTCGTCAACGGATACGGGGACGAAACCTGCGGCACGCTGGAGCTGCTCACCCAGCCGATTCCGGTGGGGCGCTTCGCGCCCGAGTTCAACCCCACCAGCCCGGGATCGATCGCGTTTCCGGCTCTGGCTCAGGCTCCGGAGGCATCCTTCACCCTGTCCCTCTGGGTCCTGCCGGCCGGGAGCGGGGCGGCGACCATCTTCGATTCCGGGTCCGGCGAGTCCCGGCTCCGTCTGAGCCTTGGCGCGGACTCTCACCTGGAGATCGTCGCGGGCACCCGGACTCTCACTGTGGACGTGAGCGTCTTCCTTTCCGCGGGACAGTGGTTCCCGGTGAGTGTCGTATCCGACCATTCCGCCGCGACGCTCCGGTGCTTCGTCAACGGCGAGGCGGCGGGCGAGATGGACGCGGGCGATTTCGTCTGGCCGAACACACCGTTCACGCTCGGGGTCGATTCGTCAGATGAGCCCTTCACCGGATCCGTGGCCGACCTCACGATCTGGAACCGGGCACTCGGTGCCGCCGAGATCGCCGACACGTTCCTGCGGCCGGCCGTGGAACAGCCCGGAACCGGCCGGCCCGTCCCGGAAGGTCTTCTCGGGTTTTGGCCGGTCAATGACGATGATGCCCGGATCCGTGACTGGAGTTCGGCCGAGTATCCGTCCGGTCCCGGCGACGGAACCGCGAAGAACCTGACCTTCAAGCGGGTGGGCATGCCGAGATCCGCCCTGTCCGCCGGTGACCTGCCCCTGGCCGATGGGCGGGACTTCGTCCAGACCGAGCTGCTGACCGCGTCGGGTGGCGGCCTGAGCGCGGCCAACCTCGATCGCGTCTCGCGGTTCGTGAGGCTGTCGTCGAGACTGGGCTGGAGCTTCGCGGACCTCGACTGGGCCCTGTTCGTCCTGTTCTCGGCCGACGGCAGTCCCGAGGACTTCACCGATCCGTCCGTATTCGCCGGCCTGGCCGACATCGCCGACGCCGCCGACCGGATCGGCCTTCCCCTGCAGCAGGTCTGCGCGCTGATGGGGCCGCTGAAACCGTTCGGCCGCGGGCGGCTGGGTGACGACCCGCCTCCGTTCGACCAGATCTTCAACGCTCCGCCGCCTAGCTCGCCGCCACTCACCGCCGACGGCACCCTGATCTACTCGATCGAGGCGGACTTCAAGACGCCGGGGCCGATCTCCCGCCGTCTCGCCTCCGCGCTCCGGACATCGGTGGAAGAGGTCACGGCGATGGCCCGTGTCCTGGCCTCGGGCGACGTGCTCACCCTCGACGCGGACACGCTGGCCCGCTTCTACGCACTCCGCCTGCTCGCCGATCTGCTCGGCGGTGATACGCAGGCGGCACTGCGCCTGATCGCGTTCGCGGGGCTGCGGTACGGGCGATTCACGCCGGCCGAGCTGCGGCGCTTCCTGCGCGAGGCCGCGTGGATCGAGGATGCCGGGATCGATCCGGTCGACCTGCACGTGCTGGTCCCGCCGAAGGATCCACCGGTGCCCGACCCCTACGACACCGAGTTCGAACTCGAGATGAAGGATGCGCTCCCGGCACTCGTCGGCCGCCTCGGACAGAGCCTGAACGGTGTTCGTGTCGGTCCCGACTCCTTCGTCGCTCCCGACGTCGACCTCCTGCGGTCGAGCGAGATCTTCGAAGCGCAGGTGAATGCCGGGCTGCTCGGCCGTTCGGGA
>DATJUB010000060.1:0-4146 GCA_035502775.1 Solirubrobacterales bacterium
TTTTGCCGGCCGATCCGCCGGGAAAACGTCTCCACCCCAACCTCAGGCCAGCGAGACTCGGCCACGCGTCCCATCTCAAGCCTCTCGAGTCTCGGCCGTTCAGCTCCACCTAAGAGTGGTGCCCGGGAACGTCCTAGGCTCGCCTGGCGAGGAATAGAGCGATCCGGCGAAGCGATTTGTCCTACGACAATGAGCGAGCCCGGATCGCGTCTGACGAAGCCAGGCGTGCATAGGACGTTCCCGTGCGCCGCTCGCCTCCCGTCCCTGCAAGAGAGAAGGCCGCCTGGGGCGGCCTTCTCTGTCGGTGGGACTGGGTCCCATCCATATCGGGGCGCCCGGATTCGAACCGGGGGCCTCACCGACCCGAACGGTGCGCGCTACCAGGCTGCGCCACGCCCCGAGAGAAGCGAGCCTACCGAACCTCGTCGATTGCCAGCTGCAGCGCATCCAGGTCGGGTCCGTCCTGGAGCACTTCCGTTCCGCCCGGACCGGTCACCACGAAGGCCGGCGCGTCCCTGATTTCGAGCTGGATAGCCAGTTTGTCCTGGGCGATCAGGTCTTCTTCCATCGCGCTGCCCGGCTTGATTCCCTCTTCGAAATCTTCTTTCCATTTGACCAGGTCGATGTACGGGATCGCCGCCGCCAGGGTTTCGAGGAACTTCTCGTCGAGCTGGCGCTTCTCCGCTTCCTCCTGGTTCCGGATCATCAGATACGCGAACTGCCAGCCGTATCCCTGCATCGCCGCGGCCTGCACGCCGTAGAAACTGAGTTCGGTCGCATTGCGGGTCAGTGACCGGTTCCTCAGCAGCAGTTTCACTTCCTCGTCACGGACCTGGCGGTTCACCACGGGCGGGATCGTGTCCAGGAACTGCTGCTGGTAGGTGGAGCTCTGGACGTCGGCGAACACCTGGATCTGGATCGGCGCCTGGTCGAGTCCGAGACGATCGTCGGCCTGGCGGATGCCGCCGAAGATGCGCTGGCTGTCTCCCGCCCCGATCACGTCGCGGAACTCCTCCCCGGGCTCTTGGGTCGAGATCCCGATCAGGCCGATCGCCAGACCGACGATGCCGGCGGTCAGCAGAAGGATCACCCAGATCCGCCCCGGACGGGAGCCGTCCGGTTTCGTCTTCGGCGTGACCGGGCTCATCCGGCCACGGACTTGTAGTAGCGGACGGCCAGGCCGGTCCAGAGGGTGCGGAATGTCTCTTCGATGTCAATGCCTTCCTCGTCGGAGAAGCGGCGCAGCCCGCGCTCTTCTATCGCCACGCTCCGTTCGATGACTTCGTCGACGAGATCGGGATTGCGATCGGAGAAGTAGGCACCCATGGAATAGAGATCGGTGTCCATCAACGACTCGATGAATGAATCGCTGTCGGTCACGCTCTGAGGGGAAGAGTCGGGATCAACCACAACAGACATCTTATGGGGAGCCGGTTATGGTGAGCGAGTGGCCTCCCGGAAAGATGTGATCGCCTTCTGCGACGACCTGCTTCAGATCGACGCGTTCACCGACTACGGACCGAACGGATTGCAGGTGCCCGGCGCCGAGGAGATCGACCTTGTCGCGACCGCGGTCTCCGCCCATCTGGCCTCGATCACCGCCGCCACCGAGATCGGCGCCGGCCTGCTGCTGGCCCATCATGGGCTCTTCTGGGATTTCCATCCGCGTTCACTGAGCGAGGCGATGGCGGCCCGGCTCCGGGTGGCGCTCGACGCCGACCTCTCGATCGCGGGGTATCACCTTCCGCTCGACGCCCATCCCGATGTCGGCAACAATGTTCTGCTGGCCCGCCAGCTCGGATTCACCGCCGAACCCGGGCCGATCGGGGAAGCGAAGGGCCGCCACATCGGTGCGATCGGCCGGTCCAGCACCGGGATCACCGCCGGTGACCTCTTCTCACAGGTCGAGCGTGAGCTGAATCGCGAACCGCTCGTCTTCGCCGAGGGGCCCGAGCGCATCCACTCGATCGGGGTCGTGACCGGTTCCGGCGCATCCGAGATACACACGGCGATCGCTCTGGGGCTCGACGCCCTGATCACCGGGGAGCCTTCCGAGCATGTGATGGCCGATGCCCGCGAGGGCGGGATCCATTTCATCGCCGCCGGCCATTACGCGACCGAGATCGCCGGGATCCGCAGGCTCGGTGAGGTGGTCGCGGCCGAGTTCGGGATCGAACACCGCTTCATCGACATGCCGAATCCCATCTGATATGCGAGGATTTTGAGTCAGAGGTTTTGCCCACCGTGCTTCACGGCCGCCGGATCGTGTGGCGGCCCGGAGAGAAGGTCATAGAGAGGACCATGAACTTGCCTGAGAGTGATCCGTCGAGCAGCCGTTCCAACACCCTTGCGGACCTGCTTCCGAACGCCGCCAAGACCCACGGAAACAGCGGCGCCTTTCTGTTCAAGAATGACGACGACACTTGGGAGACCTCGACCTTCAACCAGGTTCTGACCCAGGTCGAGAACCTCTCCCTCGGGCTGATCGACCTCGGGGTGAACCCCGGCGATCGTGTCTCGATCCTCGGCAACACCCGTCCCGAATGGACCCTTTTCGATTTCGCCGCGATGTCGGCGGGCGCCACGGTGGTGCCGATCTACCAGACGAACTCGGCCGAGGAATGCCAGTACGTGCTCGCCCATTGCGGCGCCCGGATCGTGATCGTCGAAGACGAAGCACAGCTGGAGAAGATCCGCGAGGTGCGAAACCTGCTGCCGGACCTGGAGCAGGTGATCATGATGATCGGCGAATCCGAAGACACGATCTCGATGTCGGAAGTCAAGGATCGCGGCGCCCGCGGTGATGCGGCGGCCTTCCGGCAACGCTACGAGGCGGTGTCGAAAGACGACATCTGCAAGATCGTCTACACCTCCGGCACGACCGGGCCCCCCAAGGGCTGCCTGATCTCGCATGGCAACTACCGGGCGATGCTCGACATGTCCGACGAGGTCCACCTGCTCGGTGCCGGCGAGACGACCTTCCTCTTCCTGCCTCTCGCCCATGTCTTCGCGCTGCTCGTCCAGTACGGGGTGCTCGACGTCGGCGGCCGGATCGCCTACTGGGAACGGGATCAGCTCCGCATCGTACCGAGCCTCTCCGAGATCAAGCCCGAACATTTCCCGTCGGTCCCACGGATCTTCGAGAAGGTCCACGACACCGCGATCGCCTCGGCGACCAGCGACGGTGGCGCCAAGGCGGCCATCTTCAAGTGGGCGATCAAGATCGGCCGCAAGGTCAACGAGGTCGAGGCCGCCGGCAAGAAACCGGGATTCCTGCTTTCACGGAAACACCGGATCGCCGACAAGATGGTGCTCAGCAAGATCCGCGCGATCTTCGGCGGCAACCTGAAGATCGCCCTGACCGGCGCGGCACCGATCGATCCGGAGATCATCCGTTTCTTCCATGCGGCCGGCGTCCCCGTCTTCGAAGCCTGGGGCATGACCGAAACCTCGACCGGCGGCACCGTGAACCGTCCCGGCGCCTACAAGGTCGGCACCGTCGGACGGCCATTGCCGGGAGTCGAGTTGAAGTTCACCGATGACGGCGAACTGCTCGTCAAGGGACCGAACATCTTCCAGGGCTACTACAACAACGAAGAAGCGACCCGCGAAACGCTGGTGGACGGCTGGCTGCACACCGGTGACATCGCCTCGGTGGACGACGACGGCTACGTGACCATCACCGGCCGCAAGAAAGAGATCATCATCACCTCGGGCGGCAAGAACATCACGCCGGTGAACATCGAAGCCCTGGTCAAGCGCCACCCGCTGGTCTCCCAATGTGTGGTGGTCGGCGATCGCCGTCCCTACCTCGTCGCCCTGATCACCCTCGACCAGGAAGCCCTGACCCGCTTCGCGGCCGAACAGGGAACGCTGGACGAGCCGGGCGCGATGGTCAACAGCCCGATCGTCCGCGCCGAGCTGGAGAAGCACATCGAGGAGGTCAACACGCATTTCGCCCGGGTCGAACAGGTGAAACGCTTCCAGATCCTTCCGGTGGATCTGAGCCAGGAGGGTGGTGAATTGACCCCCACCTTGAAGATCAAGCGGCCTGTTGTCGCTTCCAAGTATTCGGATCAGATCGAGGAGCTTTACTCCTCGTAGGCGTGCCTTGAGGTGGGTTGGGGGCGGGGGGGGGGGGGGGGG
>DATJUB010000061.1:0-18243 GCA_035502775.1 Solirubrobacterales bacterium
GTTTGCCGCCCGTATTGGGCGGCAAACGTCTCCACCCTCCGGTTTTCCGCGGGCGTTGGTGCCGTCGCGTCGGTCGGTGGAGACGATCAGCACGCGTATCGCGTGCTGATCGTCTCCACCCTGGACTGGTTTGGGCCTTGGATTTCTTTTACAGGCCCTTTGCGGGTCTTGTCGAAGCTGCTCGCATGGCCGGAGAACGCCGCAAGAGGCTCGGACACCAGATCGGCTCGGAACTGACCGGTGGCGAGGACCCTGGCAACGGCGTCGTCGGACCGCGCGCGCTGAAGGCCGAAAGGATCCTCAACACGCCGCTGATGATCGCCGCGGCCCTGACCCTGCCCAGCGTCGCCCTCAGCGAAACCCACGTCGGTGGCACACTGGAGACGATCGCCGTGATCCTCAACTGGGGAACATGGCTGATCTTCGCTCTGGAACTCGTACTGATGCTGATCTTCGTTCCTGATCGCAGGCTCTACCTGAAGCACCACCCGGTCGAGATCATCGTCGTCTTCCTCACCCCGCCGATCCTGCCCGCCAGCCTGCAGGCGATCCGCGCGATCCGCCTGCTGCGGCTGCTGCGGCTGCTGAAACTCGCCCAGGTCACCCGCCGGCTCTTCTCCAACCGCGGACTCCAGTACGCGGCCCTGATGACCGCGCTGATCGCGATCGCCGGCGGCTCCGTGTTCAGGGCCTTCGAACAGCACAACCAGCACCTGACCGAGTGGGACGGCGTCTACTGGGCGATCACCACGATGACCACGCTCGGCTCGGAATGGGAACCGACCACGGTCGGCTCCGAGATCACCTCGGTCGCGATCCTCCTGGTCGGCGTCTCCTTCATGGCGATGCTCACCGGCGCGATCGCCCACCGCTTCCTGGCCCCACCGGATCTCGACGACGACGCCGAGTAGCCGACCGGCATCCTCCTCCCCGGATACCATTGCCCGGTCTAGGAAGCGACAAGGTGCCAGGGGGCGTGATGAAAAAGAGTTTTGCGGTGGTGCTGACCGGTCTGGTGATCTCACTGGTCCTCGCCGGGCCCGCCCGGGCGGACAAGGGACCCGTCGTCTACGACCAGGCCCGCGCGATCCCCACCAAGAGCGGTGAGAACGTCCGCATCACGATCTACACCCGGTACGTCAAGCGGGTCAAGGTCAGAGTCGACGACTCCGACGCGATGAAGGGCATCCGGTTCGGCAAAGGCTGCGGCAAGCTGCGCTGCGACAAGTGGAAGATCTACGCCGTACGCGGCGAGAGCGAGTGCCACAAGCTGAAGATCACCGGCAGCGGACGGCGCGGCGAGCGCTTCGTCGCGGATCCGATCACGGTCTGCGAACCCTTCCGCGGCGGGGAAGTCTAGGCAGCCGGACCAGCCGCGGGTTCATCGAGATCAGGATCGCACGGCGAAGCGCGACGATCCTGATTCCCCGCTACAGCCCGGCGGGGTGACGCGCGACGAAGGCCGAAGTGTCCTGGTAGGTGATGTCGCTCGACCACCTGGGACCGGAACCGCCCGTACCCGATGTGTCGAAGCGCAGTCCGGCGATGATCGCGAAAGCATGGCCGGAATTGCCGTAGACCGTGATCCAGTTGCCGGTGCCCGGCTCGCCCCAGGTCGTGAGACCGGTCGAATCGAGCGGACTGGAGATCAGGCCGCCGCCGTTCAGCGCGTAGCTGACCGCACCGGAGCAGTCGTAGCCCGAAGACTCGAAGGATCCGTGGCCGCCTCCCCAGAGATACGGCATGTCGGAGATCGCGTTCGCAGCGGCGATCACATCCTTGACCGCCTGTGGGGCGCTGGCCGGCGCCGAGGCGAGCCCGTCCGATCCGAGGACCGCGGTGGCCCCCGAAACCGGCGCCGGCTGCCGGCCGGCCGAGCTGCTGGCCGGATCGGCGCTCAGGTCGGGCAGGTTGCCCTCGATGTCGCCGGCCTGGTCTTGGAGCGCGGCGATACGGTTCTCGCGCATGTCCCGGGTCGCGAGGAATTCGGCCCGCTGGGCCTCGACCTGGTCACGGGCCTCCGCCGCCGCCTGCGCCTCCCCGGCGATCTGGTTGCGGGCGACCTCAAGCTGCTCCTCCTGCCCTTCCATGCGATCGACCACCACCGTGATCTCGTCGCGAAGTTCCCTGACCCGGTCGACGACCGAGTCGTTGCGGTCCTGGATGCTCTCGGTGTAATCGCTGCTGGAGACCACGTCGGCCCAGCTGGTCGCGGTCAGGACCATCTCGGCCACATCCGGGGTGCCGGCCATGTAGGCGGCCACCAGCTGGTCGCGCAGAATCTTCAGCGCGCGGCCCAGGCGGGCCCTGACCTCTTTCAAATGGGCCCGCTCGGCCTTGAGCTTGGCTTCTATCCTGTCGAGCCTGGCCTGCTTGGCGTCGAGTTCCGCCTGGAGCGTGTCGGCGGTGGCCCGCAACTGTGAAAGCTCCCCGAGCAGGGCGTCGACCCGCCGGTTGTCCTCGGCCACCTGGGCCTTCAGACCATCGACGGTGCCGGCGATATCCGCCAGTTTGCTCTGGGCGCGGTCGTAGCGTTCCTGCGCGGTGACCGCTCCGGCCTCACCGCTCTGCAGAGCGAAAACGCACACCGAAACGGTCGCCAGGAGGGCGGCCACGACCGGGATGAGGCGACCATGGCCGCTTCTGTTGTTCGAAGAGAAAGTCTGCATTGAGGGTCGCCGACCTTCGGCAGGCGAATGAACACCGTAGCGAGCCCCTGTTTCGGGCTCTCGCCCTCGATCGGACCTGGGAAAGTCCGTGCAGCTGGAGGAAATCCGTGATTCAGCCAGACGGAACGAGACTGAGCGCCTCGGCGACCAATTCGTAGGAACGGAGCCGGTCGGCGGGATCGAAGACCATCGTCGAGATCATCAGCTCGTCCGCACCGGTGGCTTCGGCCAGTTCCGTAAGCCGTTCCTTCACCGTTTCCGGTCCGCCAAAGATATGTCCTTTGGCAATCGACGAGATCACCGATTCCTCATCCGGGGTGAAATCATGCGCGGCGGCCTCCTCCGGCGATGGGAACCGGCCGGGGCGGCCGCTCCTGAGCCGGGAGAAGGCCAGCCTCGAGGGTCCCGCCAGCCAGCGGGCCCGCTCGTCGGTCTCGGCGCAGATCACGCCGACCGCGACCATGACCCGGGGCTCGTCGAGATATTCCGAAGGCTCGAAGCGGGAGCGGTAGAGCTCGATCGCGGGCAGCGTGTTCTGGGCGCTGAAGTGATGGGCGAACGAGTAGGGCATGCCCATCAGGCCGGCCACCTGTGCCGTGTAGCCGCTCGAACCGAGCAGCCAGATCTCGGGCTGGTTGCCCTGGCCGGGCACCGAGGTGATGTGCGAATAAGGATGTCCGGCGGCCCACTCGCCGCTGAAGAATCCGAGCAGCTCACCCAGCTGCTTCGGCAGATCCTCGTCGGAGAGCGGATCCATGCCCCGCCGCAGCGCGGCGGCCGTCATCTGGTCGGTTCCGGGCGCGCGGCCGATGCCGAGGTCGATCCGGCCGGGATGAAGGGCCTCCAGGGTTCCGAACTGCTCGGTGACCACCAGCGGCTGGTGATTCGGCAGCATCACACCGCCGGAGCCGACCCGGATCGTGTCCGAATTGGCGGCCAGATGCGCGATCACGACCGCGGGCGCGGACGACGCGATACCCGGCATGTTGTGGTGCTCCGCCACCCAGTGACGGGTGTACCCGAGCTTCTCCACATGCTTGACCAGCGCGGTCGAGGCGGCCAGCGCCTCGGTCGGATCGGAGCCCTCCACCACCGGTACGAGGTCGAGAACCGAGAGCTTGGGGCTGCGTTCAGTGGTCACCGCGAAAGCATCGCATACCGGTGACGCCGGCCCTACTGCTTTTCGGCCAGCACGTCCTCGGACTCTTTGCCCTCCGGCGGATAGCCGATCTTCATCTGCTTGGTCTCCGCCTTCGAGGGATCGGCCCGCCAGTCCCACCAGCTCATTCCCCGCAGCCACTCGACGTCGGCGAAAGCGGTGATCGCGGCCCGGTAGGCGGTGGCCTGTGCCCCCTGGTCCTCGGGTTCGCCCTCACGGACCTCGAAGGGACGGGCCGCCGCGTCCGCCTGGGTCGGATACCCGATCTCGGTGAACAGGACCGGCTTGCCCCAGCGGTCACTGGTCGCCTTCAGGCTGCCGATCGGCGTCTGCCAGGCCGACACCAGCTCGTCCTCGGTCGGTTTCTGCCCCTCGCTCGCCAGCGGGTAGTACGCGTCCACCCCGATCAGGTCGAGACCGTCCCAGAACTGGACCTGGTCGACCTCGTCCCAGTTGGCGGCATAGGTCAGCTCACCGGAGAACTTGCCCTCCACGGTGGCGATGACCTGCTTCCAGGGATCGGTGTCGCCGGAGACCGACTTCAGCTCGGTGCCGACCACGAACAGGTCGGCTCCGGTCCTGGTCGCGAAGTCGGCGTAGTGCCCGATGAAATCCTCGTATGACGCGAACCACTTGGTCCGGTCGGCAGGCTGGATATCACCCCGGAAGGTCTCGTCGATGACGTCGACATGCGGTTTCAGGATGACCTTCAGACCGATGTCCTCGGCGAATCCGATCGCCGACTCGAGGCTGGTGTCGCTCGGGGTCTTGGCGGCGTTCGGCCTGATCGCGTTCGCGCTGGAGTTCTTCATGTACCAGGTGGGAACGATCGTGACCGCGGTGCTGCCGATGTCCTTGATCCTCTGGAGATCCTCCTGGACCTTCGGATCGGCATAACCCTCGGCCGTGTAGGCGGTCAGGTTGAGACCGTTCAAACGGTCGCCGGAGGTGGCGGCATCGGTGGTTCCGGTGCTGCCGGTCTCGCCGGTGAGTGCGGTCACACCCGTCGTGCCGGTGTCGGCCGGACTGGGTTCGTCGGAGTCACCGATCACGAAACCGACCACTCCCCCGATCAGGATCAGCGCCACCACCACTGTTGCTGTCACGGCTTTGTTCACGAGGACGGCAGTCTAGGGATTCACGGCTCGCGGACTTGTGATTAAACGACGACCGGCCGCGCGATCGCGCGGCCGGTCGTCGAAACCATGAAGCGGAACAGGTCAAGCTCAGCCGATGATCTTGGCCTTCATCTTGTTGTATTCCTCTTCGGTGACCCCGCCGCTCTGCTTCAGCTGATCGAGCTTGTGGAGCTCGTCAACCGGCGAGACGGCCGCGGTTTCACGTACGTACTCGTCGAAATGCTTCTTCGCGTCCGCCTGTTCCTTGATCGCACGCTCGCGCATACCGGAGCCGCGAACGACCAGGTAGACGAGCGCCGTCAGGAACGGGATGAAGATCAGGAACAGGACCCAAACGGCCTTGGCCCAACCGGACATCTCGTGATCCCGGAAGATGTCCATCAGGATCGTGATGACGATCCAGATCCAGATGACGAAGAAGAAAATCGCGAGAGTGGTGAGCAGTGCGTCACCGAGTTCGTATGCAGCTAAAAGCACTACGGATTCCTTTCAACGATTTGCAGGAATCGGCCAACTTCAGCCGCTCCCCCAGACCCGCACAGCCTACTCTCATTGGCGCCCGATGAATAGGAAACCGAGCGCTGCACGAAAAGAGGCGCCCCGACTTTCGGGACGCCTCTGGATTCGCTGCCCGCGAACGGGCGAAAAGAACCGCTAGCTCTTGAAGCTGTGCTTCTGGAGCTTCCAGGCGGTCGGGGTCAGGAGCCCGCCGACTGCGGCCTTGACCAGTCCGCCCCAGATGAAGACGGTGAATCCGCCGTGGATCGTGTCGGCCCAGTTGAGGCCGGTCGACATCTTCAACACGACGAGACCGAAGGCGAAGATGATCAGCTGTCCGACCACGAACGAGAGGAAGGCGGTCAGGAACTTGCGGTCGGAGCCATGCTCGGCGAGCCAGCCGACGAAGTAGGCGGCGACGATGAAGCCGATCAGGTATCCGCCGGTGGCGCCCCAGATCGTCTCGATGCCGGATCCGCCATCGGCGTAGACCGGCAGCAGGAAGCCCATCATCACGTAGAGGGTCAGGGCGGCGGCACCGCGCTTGGCGCCGAGGGCCGAGCCGACCAGCATCACGGCGAGCGTCTGCCCGGTCATCGGGACCGGCGTCATCGGGATCACGATCTGGGCCAGCAGGGCGGTGAAGAGGGCACCGCCGAGCACCATGAGCGCCGTGCGCACACGGCTGTTGGCGAAGGCATCGGCGAGAACTGGAACGCGGGGGGCTGCCGCCGCGTTGGAGAGCGTGGACATCAGAACCCTTCCTTTGAAGAATCGGGGGTTGAAACTGAGGACATCGAGACCGGGGAAGCCTATCTGTCTGCGAAGCTTCAATGATGCGTGAGGTAGAAGCGACCCGGTACGTGACCGCCCTGAGAGAGGGAGGCTCGCTGCCGGGCCTGGTCGAGGCCGATGATGACGGGCTCTACGTGGTCAAGTTCAAGGGGGCCGGGCAGGGACCGGATGCGCTCGTGGCCGAGGTGATCGCCGGCGAGCTGGGACGGGCCCTCAACCTGCCTGTGCCGGAGCTGGTGGTCATCGGGATATCCCCGGAATTGGGCCATGCGGAGCCAGATCCGGAGATCCAGGAGTTGATCGAAGCGAGCCCCGGAATCAACCTGGGCATGGATTTCCTGCCCGGCTCGCTGCCGTTCACCGTGCCCGACGACGCGATCCATCCCTCGTTCGCGGCCGACGTGGTCTGGTTCGACGCCCTGGTCACCAACATCGACCGCACGCCGCGCAATCCGAACCTGATCTCGTGGCACAGGAAGACCTGGCTGATCGATCACGGGGCCGCGTTCTTCCGCCAGCACGGCGACAAGCCCCTGGCCGAGACCGCGCTGGCCGACACCCCGATGCTGCGCGAACACGTGCTGCTGCCCGTGGCGGGACCACTCGGTGAGGCCGGTGAGCGGCTCACCGACCTGGCCCGGGGCGCGATCGAACCCGCGGTCGCCCGGGTCCCCGACGAGTGGCTCGGCGAGCGGCCCAACCTCCGGCGGGCGGACTTCATCGGCTACCTCAACCGGCGGCTGGACGGCCAGGAGCGATTCATCGAGGAGTTGACCGGCGATGCCTGAACCCCGGCCATTCGCCTATGCGGTGATCCAGGTCGTCCCCTGCCTCCAGCGGGGCGAGCGCCTCAATGCCGGGCTGGCACTCTTCTGCCGCCAGTACTCCTTCCTCGACCTGAAACTGGGCCTCGACCGGGGCAAGCTCGAGACGATCGCCCCGGAGGCCGATTTCGACGAGATCGCGGGACGCCTCGAAGAGATCCGCGAGGTGATCCGGGGTGAGCCCGGAGGCGGTGCCCTCGCCGGCATGGAGCCCTCCGAACGGTTCGGCTGGCTGGTGGCGCCCTCCTCGACGATCATCCAGGCATCGGTCACCCACACCGGTCTCACCCCGGACCCGGCGGCCGAGCTCGAACGCCTATTCGAAAGCCTGGTCCGCTGACCCTCACGTTCCCACCCGGACGCGCGCCGCGACTGCCGATCTGGGCGGCACCGATGGCGGGAGGGCCGAGCACGCCCGATCTGGTCCGCGCGGTCGGTGAGGCCGGAGGGCTCGGATTCGTCGCCGGGGGCGGGCTGACCGTGGAGGCGTTCGACGAAGCGCTTCATTCGGCCTCCGCCGCACCGGAGCCATGGGGCGTGAATCTCTTCCTTCCGGGCGAGCCCAGCGACGACCGGGCCGCCCTGGACGAGTACCGGCGGCGCCTGAAACCGTGGTCGGACCACTTCGAGGTCGAGCTCGGGGAACCGTCCTGGAACGATGACCTGATCGACGAGAAGCTCGCGGCCCTGGAATCCCACCGCCCCGCGGTGGTCAGCTTCACCTTCGGGGACCCCGGAGCCGATCGGGTCGGCCGGGCCCGGGAGGCCACCGGCGCGCTGATCGTCTCGACCGTCACCACCCCCGAGGAGGCCGCGATGGCCGGTGAGTCCGGGGCCGACGCGATCGTGCTGCAGGGAGCCGAAGCCGGCGGGCATCGCGGAGTCTGGGCTGATGACCCGGCCTATCCCGGGGGCGGCCGGCTCGTCCCCCTGGCCGACCTGATCGAGCGGGCCCGTACGGAGACGCCGCTGCCGATGATCGCGGCCGGCGGTCTGATGAACGGGGTTCACATCCGCCGGGCCCTGCGCGCCGGAGCGGCCGCGGCCCAGCTCGGCACCGCCTTCCTCTGCACACCCGAGGCCGGCACCGCGGAGATTCACCGCCGCGCCCTGCGGGAGAAGCTCTACGTGGGCACCACGGTCACCCGGAGTTTCACGGGCCGGCCCGCCCGGGGATTGTCGAACCCACTGGCGATCGCGTTCCCGGACGCGCCGTCCGCGTATCCCGAGATCCACAACATGACCCGCCCGGTCCGGCTGGCCGCCGCCGAGGCGGGAGAACCCGACGCCTTCCACCTCTGGGCGGGACGGGGCTGGCGCGAAGTCACCGATGAACCGGCCGGGAAGCTGGTCGGCCGACTGGCCGCCGAGGCCGGCCTCAGCGGCTGAGCAGCTCGGGCAGGTCGGCGATCGAGTCGATCACCAGGGTCGGCTCGATGTCCGACTCGGCGAACTTCTCCTCGGTGAACTTGCCGGTGCGGACCAGGATCGACGCGATGCCGTCACCCAGCCCGCCGCCGACATCACCCTCGATGTCGTCGCCGACCATCACCGCGCTCTCGGCGGCCGCCCCGGCGTCGGCCAGGGCCATCTCGAAGAAATCCTTCGAGGGCTTGCCGACCACGATCGCCTCCACCCCGCTCGCGTACTCGAGCGCGGCCGCATAGGCGCCGACATCCATCACGAGATCATCGTCCCGGCGCCAGTAGCGGTTGTGCTGAAGGGTGATCAGGTCGGCGCCGTTCATCAGCTGCCGGAAGGCGAAGTTGAGGGTCTCGGCGGTGAACATCGGCCCGAGATCCCCGAGCACGATCGCGTCGGCCTGCTGGTCGGTTCCGACCACGTCGATCTCCTCGAGATCCTCGCGCAGCGACTTCGCCACCATCAGGTTCACCTTGCTGTAGCCCTTGGCGCGGCAGTAGCGCACGGCCATCGCCGCCGGGGTGAGGACCTCGTCCGGCTCGATCCCGAAACCGAGGCTGCGCAGGCGGCCGATCACGGTCTGCCGTGAGACCGAGCTGGTGTTGGTGACCAGACGGATCGCCCCGGCGATCGAGCGCAGCCGCTCCAACGCCTCGATCGCGCCCGGGATCGGCTCACCGCCGACATACAGGACACCGTCGATGTCGAGCAGAAGCGCATCGGGATTCCGGGGCAGATCGGCCATATGGACAATGTAAGGCCCGGCCGCGCGCTCGGCCATATACGGCGGGACAAAAAAGCGGATCAGTCTCCGGCGCGATCGATGTAGAGGGACTGCGTCGCGGCGCCGAACCGCCCGGACCTGTCGTGGAGATCGGTGGTGGTGAGGCCCGAGCCGACCGGATCGACATCGGTCCGGGACACGAGGCCGATCCACTCGCCGGCCGGATCCCGGAAGGTGGAGACGTTCAGATCGCAGTTGGCGAACAGGTACTCGCCGAAGGCGACCGGATGGGCCAGGCCGTTGCCGAAATCGGCCGCTGCCGCAGCACGCTGGGCGGCCGAAAGCTCCTCGCCCGGCAGGAGCGGATACTCGAGCCGGAACCAGGCGGATCCCATCTGTCCGAGCACCTCCGGACCACCCTGGATCCTCATCACGGTGTTGGCCGTGCGGTGGAAGGCGATCTCGTCCCCTCTCGCCCAGAGACCACGATCGACCGGCTCGCAGTCCTCCGGTGCGGGCAGCGGCGGACCGATCCTCTCGATTCCGTCCGGAAGCGGCACTTCCGCGCGCCGCAGCAATACTCCGTGTGCCTCGATCGCGACCCGGCCGCCGCAGCTGAGGGTCACGCTCACCACTTTCTGGCGGCGGCCCGGTTTCACCACCTCGGACGCGATCTCGATCTCTCCGAGAAGGACCGGGCCATAGAAGGTCGACGAGATCGAGGCGACCCGCATCCCCTCCTCCAGACCGTGACGCTCCACGGCCCGGACCACCAGTCCCGCCGGACCGCCCCCATGGGCCGCGTCGGGCCGCCACGGGCCACGGGCCAGGCCGGTCAGCTCGAGCCTCTCGGCCCTGCCTTCGTCTCCGAGCGGGATCGCGATCGATCCCGGCGCCTGATCGCCCACCGTCACTCGCCGTTCAGTTCGATCGCCAGCAGGGCGAGACCCGCGAACGCGGCCGACCCGGCGAAGAGACCCGTGACCAGGACACCGTTCCGTGGCAGGTCGCGGCGGGCCAGCAAAGTCGCCGTCAGGTCTCCGAAATCGGCGAGGGTCGACACGACCAGCCAGCCGGTGGCGTCGTCGCGGAGCGCCGCCTCGACCGTACCGGCCCCGAGAGCGACGTCTCGCGCACCCAGTGCTCGCAGGATCACCCTGGTCTGCGGGGATCCGGCACTTTCGCCGATCCAGGTGCGCCCGATCTTCTCGGGAAAGGCTCCGGCAACCACACCGAAACCGACCCTGGCCGCCCCGAAACCGACATTCAGAACTCGCTTGACGCTCATGCCCGGACGGTACCCCAGTCGGCCCTGCCCCACCCCGCACCGGCCCCACGCCGTAGTCTTCGCTCATGCCGAGCGAAGAGATCAAACTCCACGTCCTGCCGCCCTCCCATCCCTGCATGACCGCTCGCGCGGCGCTGGATCTGAAAGGGCTCGAGTACGAGGTGGTGACCCTCGACATGGGCCGGCACGGCAGCCAGGTCGAGGAGATCTACGGCGAGGGCCGCCGGACCGTTCCGGGAATGATCATCGGCGAGGAGCAGGTCCACGGATCGACCGCGATCCTCGAACGCCTCGACCAGCTCGTGCCCGAGAACCCGCTCTACCCGTCCGAGATCGCGGATGAGGTCCGTGAGGCCGAACTGTGGGCCGACGGCCATCTCCAGGATCTCGGCCGACGGCTGCCCTGGGGCGCCCTCCACTTCCGGCCCGAATCGATGGGCACCTTCGGGGGCGCCGGTCCGCTCGACCCGGCCGGTGTCGACTTCGCGATGAAGTTCATCCACGGCACCTGGAAGTACCACGGCATCACCGCCGCGAAACTGGCCGAGGATCTCGACACGCTCCCGTCGGTCATCGAAGAGATCGAGGGTTTCGCCGGCCGGGGACTGATCGACGGCGAGCGGCCGACCGCGGCCGACCTGCAGATCGGCTCGACCGTGAGGGTGCTGCTGACCGTGGGTGACCTCCATCCATCGTTCGAGGGCACGGCGGCCGAGCGGATCGCCCGCCGTCACTTCCCCGAGTACGACGGGCTCGTCCCGGCCGGGGCGTTCCCGACCGGCTGGATCTGAACCGGCCCGTCTAGCGGCCGGCGGGCCGGATCGTCAGCTTGCCGGTCCGGGCCTTGCTCTTGGTGGCCTTCGCCCGGAACTTCATCGTGACCTCCGACTTCCCGGCGGCCGCGGAACGCAGCCGCACCCGGAAGTACCGCCTGGCCCGATGGCCCGGCTTCAGCTTCTTGACGTTCTGGCAGCCACTCGACTTGACCATCGAGTCGTTCGCCACGGGGCAGATCCTCACTCGCTTGGCCAGCAGGTCGCCGATGTTCTGGACCGTGACCTTGATCCGTTTCGTCTTGCCGATCCGCGAGGTGAGGCTCGGCGGGGAGACCTTGACCTTCAGTCCGACCCAGTTCTGACGGCCGGGCTTGCCGGTTCCCGGACCGTCCGGACCACCGGGCGTCGGGACCTCTTCGTTGGGATCCACGGCGGCTCCGGTCGCCACGGTCAGCGGTGAATCGACCTGTCGTGAGCGCAACTTGGCGGTGTCGACCGTTTCACCGGGTGCGCCGTAGTAGGTGTAGCGATGACCGGTGAAGCTGTTCACCTTGGTCGAGGGCGGTGTCGGAGGAAGGACCGGGTCCGTGTTGAATCCCGAGCCCTGCATCTTGATCCGCGGACCGCTGGCCCCGATCGCGTGATCGTCACCGGAGCAGGTGATCGCGTTGTTTCCACTGGGTGGGGACATGTTGTCCTGGTAGTAGGAGGTGAAGGTCATGTTCGGAACGTCGGAGACGATCCGGGCGACGCTGGTGACCGATCCCTGGGCACCGGTCGTCTGCTCCCACATCAGCGGACCGGCGAGGCCGTCCAGACCCTCGGAACCCCCGCCGCCGTCGATCGTGGCACCGATCTCGTTCAGCGAGTTCCGGTAGGTCATGCCAAAGGCCGCCTCGGAGTAATCCATCGCCATGATGAAATCGGTGATTCCCTGATGGACCCGCAGATACGTGTTGTTGTCCATGCGGCCGCGATAGTAGATCTGGTCACGCTGGGTGTAGGAGCCGCTGTTGGCGCCGATGTATGAACGGATCGCCCGCACGGGACCGTCGATCGCCGCCACGAAACCGCCGCCGCCTCGACTGAAGGTCAACTCGTTTCGCCCACAGCCGGACTGTCCGATGGTTGACTTGTCGCCGTCGAGGATGTCGACCCCGGTGGAGGTCCCGGCCTTCACCTTGAGACCGTCGATCATCCAGCGGCCCGGGAAGGTCTGCTCGTAGAGATCGGTCTTGACCGACGATGCCTCGGGATTCACGGGAGGGCCGTTGGCGTCGTCGCCGATGCTGCTGTAGTCGTAGCCCAGCAGGTAGCCGCCGGTGAGCGGCGGAGAGAAGGTCCATCCGTAGCTGACGTAGTCCTTGCCGGCCGACGGGTCGAGATCGCCCTTGCTCTCGAAGAGGTAGATGAACCGCTCGGCACCGGTGCCGAGCGGGTCCTCGATCCGGACCGGGGTGCGGGTCGCGCCCTCGACCCCCGCCGGGTTCGACCTGCCGGCGGCCGAGGTTCCGGAGTCGGCGGCCATCATCGCGATCTCGTCGTTGCCGTCCAGGTCGGGATCACCGGTGGTACCCGGGATGGGGGCGCCGTCAACCGGGTCGTTGGCCGGGCGCTGCGGTTCGCCGTCGGCGCCGGTCCAAGTTTTCGGGTCGGCGTAGACCTCAGCCATGAACTGGGTGCTGCCCGGCCCCCAGCGGCGGATCACCCGGTAGTCGGCGACCTTGCGTTCGTCCACCTGGACCGGGATCTGCTTCCACGATCCATCCCAGGAGAAGGCGACGATCCGTTCGGGGGCGGCACCGATCAGGGACGGGGTCTGGACGCCGGTCAGGACGACCGGGTCGGCTTCCCGCGAGGGAATTCCGGTCGCGGCCGTCGCGGCGCTCGCCGAGAGGCCGAGCAGCGCGCCGACGGCCATCGCCACGGCACAGGCCGTCTTCAAACTCGCAATAGGAGCTGTTCCCCACACATTGTTCATAACCGATCCCAACTTCGGAAGTTCCGCTCCAGACGAGCTCGTCCCAGTGAAAATACCTAAAATTGCATATCGGCCTGGCGGGGACGGGCCGGTGCGGACATGAACTCCGGTTTCGCGAGCAGGATCTGGAAGTCGCTGTTTCGCCGGGATCTGAACCCACCCTCGGCGAAGGTCAGGTAGAGGGTCCACATCCGGCGGAAACGCTCGTCGTAGCCGAGCTGGTCCAGCCTGGTGGCCTCGGCCAGGAACCGCCCGCGCCACTCACTCAGGGTGCGGGCGTAGTCGAGCCCGATATCGCTCGACCAGGCGGTCCGAAGGTCGGTCTCGGTCGCGAGACAGCGATCGATCTCCCTCAGGGACGGCAGGCAGCCGCCCGGAAAGATGTAGTGGCTGATGAAACTGCGGGATGCCTTCTCCAGCTCGTAGGCGTCGTCGTCGATCGTGATCGCCTGCAGCAGCATCGCGCCGTCGGGCTTCAGCAGGGATGAGCATTGGCGGAAGTAGGTCGGGAAGTCCTTCCAGCCGACCGCCTCGATCATCTCGATCGAGACGAGCCGGTCGTACTCACCGGTCAGGTCCCGGTAGTCCACCTCGACCACCTCGATCGTGTCGGAGAGACCGGCCCGGGCGATCCGTTCCCTCGCCAGTACCGCCTGCTCCCGTGAGATCGTGGTCGTCGTGATCCGGCAGCCGGACCTCGCCGCGAGATGGATCGCGAGTCCGCCCCAGCCGGTGCCGATCTCCAGCAGATGATGCTCGGGACCCAGCTCCAGCCGGTCCGCGATCTGGTCCATCTTCTGGATCTGGGCGGTTTCGAGATCGTCCTCCGGATCGCGGTAGACCGCCGACGAGTAGTTCATCGAGGGATCGAGGAAGAGCGAGAAGAGCCCGTTGCCGAGATCGTAGTGCGCCGCGATCTGACGCCTGCCGCGGGCGCGGGTGGTTCGCGGCATGAGTGGGCCGAGGCGCTGCGCCGGGCCGGTGACGAACCGCAGGCGGCGGCGGACGGAATCGAGCCGGGGAAGGTTCAGGCCGGCGATGGTCGCGAGGGCGACCAGATCGTCGCAGTCCCATTCTCGGCGCAGATAGCTCTCCGCCAGGCCGGTGCTGCCGCGCAGCATGCGGCGCCACAGCCTCGGTGAGTGAACGACGACCCGGGCGCGCAGATCCGACCCGGGGTCCCCGACCGTGGTCACCCGGTCCCCTTCCACGATCTCGATGCGACCGCCACGAACGCGGCCGATCAGGCTCAGGGCCAGGCGGCGCCACATGGTCAGGCGACGTTCCCCGATTGCTCTGCGGACGATTCACGCGGGTGGGCGCTCACGGGACAGAGCTTCGCCGCTCCCGCCGGATTCCGCAAGTCCCCGGCCGCGGGCCGGCGGTGGAACCTCGCCCCCTTCGCCCAGGAGGCCGCCGCCTGGAGGTGGATGCCGGCGATCACCGCGAAGGACATCGGCGGGTACTCGAAGAAGAGCCGGGCCAGCTTGCGGCGGCTGATCGCGTGCCGCTCCAGATTCAGGGTCGCGTCGAAGTACCGCTCGTCCCCGCGGCGGCTGGTGATGTGGACAGGCATGCTCACGCCGGGAGTGCCGAACCTGAGCTCGTACTCGTGGTCCATGCCCATCAGCGGTGAGACGTGCATCGCCTTCGGCGCCTTCGCCGAGATCACCCCCGACTGGTCCGCGGGACCATCGATCACATAGGCATGACGATCGCGCCATGGGGTGTTGGTCACCTCGGCGACCACGGTCCGGAGCTCGCCCGCGGGGTCGAAGCAGTAGTAGAAGGTCACCGGGTTCTCGATCCGGCCCCAGTAGCGCAGATGGGTGAGCATCCGTATCGGGCCGTCGGGCCGGCGGCCGGTCCGGCGCTCGACCAGATCGGCGACCGCCCGTTTGAGTGGACGTTCGGCCGGGCCCAGGTAGTCGGCCCGACGGAACCTGGCCGGGGAGCGGCGGCGGGTCGACCAGAGCGGATGGATCGCCATCACCTCGGGAAGCTCGTCGAGATCGAGGTAGAGCATGAAGATCCTCTGGCTGAATTCACGTTCGATCGGCTCGAAGCGGCGGTGCCTGACCCGGCCCTCGTAGATCGCGCTGTCGAGACCCGGCCTCACAGGATCGAAGCCCTGACGAGTGCGTCGAGCGCATCGGCCCGTATCACCTGTTCCGCGGCCCGGAACCCGCTGAAGACACCGTCCTCGTGAAAGCCGTTCCGCCAGTAGGCGCCCGCGAAATGGATGCGGTCCCGGCCGCTGATCTCGGACCATCTGGCCTGGGCCTCGACCGCGTCCGGCGTGAACACCGGATGCTCGTACCGGAACGACGCGATGACCTTCGCCGGATCGATCCGCTCGGTCAGGTTCAGGGTGACGCAGAACTGGCGGCGGCACTCGAGCGATTGGAGGCGGTTCATGTCGTAGGTCAGAGCGGTCCTGCCTCTCGGCCGGCGGGTCAGGTGGTAGTTCCAGCTCGCCCAGGCGGCGCGGCGTCTCGGCATCAGGCTCTCGTCCGTGTGCAGGACCGCCTCGTTCGACTGGTAGCCGATCCCGCCCAGCACCTCGCGCTCCGCGCGGGTCGGATCGGCCAGCATGCGGAGCGCCTGATCGGAATGGGTGGCGACCACGACCTGGTCGAACCGTTCGGCCCCGGCGCCGCGAGGGGTCACCTCGACCCCACCGCCGAGCCGCCGGATCCGTTCGACCGGGGCGTTGAGGCGAATGCGGTCCCGGAACGGCTCGGTCAGAGCGCGGACATATGACCACGAGCCGCCCTCGACCGTGCGCCAGCGCGGCCGGTTCCTCAGCGACAGCAGGCCGTGATTGTCGAGAAAGCGGGCCAGAAAACCGACCGGGAAGGTCCACATCTGCCGAGGGTCCGCCGACCAGACCGCGGAGACGAGTGGCACCACGACCAGGTCCCGGAGCTCGCTCGAGAAGCCCTCCTCCTCGATGAAGCGGGCCAGTGACGGACCCGCGACACCCTGCGCGGAGAGTTCCTTCAGTTTCTTCTGAAATCTCGGGAATTCGCACAGCATGCGCAGGAAGCGGGGGTCGGCCAGATTGCGCCGCCGGGCGAAAAGCCCGTTGAGACTGCGGCCGGTGTACTCGAACTCGCCGTCGCTCACCGAGAAGCTCATCGAGGAGGGTCTGCTCGGGACCTCCAGCTCCTGAAGCAGGCGGCTGAACTCGGGGTAGTTGCGGTCGTTGAAGACGATGAAGCCGGTGTCGACCGACTCGAGGCCACGCTCGGACTCGACCACGATCGTGTTGGCGTGGCCGCCGGGCCGCCGGTCGGCTTCGAAGAGAGTCAGGTCGGCCAGGTCACACAAACGGTGGGCGGCGGCGAGGCCCGAGATGCCGGTTCCGATGATCGCGACCTTCATGACGGTGAGTACGGCCCTCGAAGGTAAGACGGATGCACCGGAGCGATCAGCGCGGTCTGGGGGCGATTTGGGAGGCCATGCCTCCCAAATCGCCCCCAGTTGGTCGGTGGGTAGCGCGGGGGCCTAGTTTGAGTGCCGGGGGTCGTTGGACAGCCAGGTCGCCATCGGGGCTGCCAGCTGGGTTCCCTGGGCGAGGCCGGCCTCGTAGACCTCCACCTCCCGGCCGTTCGCCATCCGGTTGGGACCGATCGCGATCGACGCGACCCTGTCCGGCACGATGTTGATCACCCTTGCCCCGTTCGCCCGCAGGCGGGCGACCTCGCCTTCGACGATCGCCCGGGAAAGGACTCCGGTGGCCCGTCGCAGCAGACCGCGAGCACCTTGGTAGCTGCCGGAAGGGGTGAGGCAGACCACCCTGTCGCCCGGCTCGGACCGGACCGCATCGAGATTGACCGGACTCCACACGCCGCCATCGACGTAGCTGCCGTCGGGCCCCTGGATCGGCCGGAAGACCGTCGGGATGGCGCAGGATGCCTGGACAGCCTCACTCACCGTGAGTCCATGGGTGTTCCCCAGGCTGAATACCACGCGTTCCCCGGTGGTGGAGTTGAACGCCGTGATGTTCAGCCGGTCCGGCCACTCAGGTGCCAGCGCCTCCATGTCCCGCCTCAGATATCTGAGTTCCTGCCGGCCGGTGGGCAACCGGCCGAGCACCCGGCGCCTGACGAAGCGCCCGAACGGACCGTGTCCGGCCAGAGTCCGGCCGAGTGGGCGCCTTGCCGAGCGGGCGCCTTCGAGCGGGCCGGGCGTTTCGGTGACCACCGGCCCCGAGGATGCCTCGGCGTACCGCCCGACCAGCGCGTCGAGATCCTCACCCGCGGCCAGGCGGGTGGCGACGATCGAACCGGCCGAGGTCCCGACGAATCGGGCCGCGGCCCGCGGGTCGACGAGTTCGCTTCGAACCAGCCCGGTGACGACCCCGGTCATCCAGACATCGCCGAGCACGCCCCCGCTTCCGAGGACCAGCAGGTCGGGCGCGAAAGGTTCGGCGGCCACGGGCCGCTACCGGCGGGCGATCGAGGGTGACGCGACCTTGATCGCGGTGACGTACTCGGCGTTGGCACGTCCACCGAGTTCCATCACTCCCAGGATAGGCATCGTCATGCGGTCCACGAGAAGACCCTACAAAGGGAGCGGAGCGCCGAGAGGCGGACGCTGCGCCCCACAGCGCCCGACCTGGTCGTGGGAACCTGGCCGGGCGCTGTGGGGCGGGCCCTTCCTCCCTGCCTACACCTTGTTGTGCGTTGCCTCTTCGGGCTTGGCACCGGCCTTGGTCACGGGGCCTTCGGCGGATGCCGCCTCGATCGCCGCGGGACCGTCGTCGGACATAGAGCCCTTGAACTCCTTGAGCCCGTTCCCGATCGACTTGCCGAGCTCGGGAAGACGCTTCGGCCCGAATACCACGAGGGCGATGATCAGCACGATGGCAATTTCCAATGGTCCGATATTGGGAATCATGCGAGAGCTACGAGCCGAACCCAAAGCCGGATCAATCCAAGGGTGGAGACGATCAGCACGCTA
>DATJUB010000062.1:0-80182 GCA_035502775.1 Solirubrobacterales bacterium
CCCCACCCCGGCTGGGTCTGGGCTGTCGCGGGCTCTTGGGAGGGGGTTGGGCTACTCGGCCACTTCGAAGGCGACCACCTCGATCTGCTTCTGACCCGCGTGCCCCGGGTAGACCGGGCCGGCGCCTCCGACCAGATCTCCGATTCCGGGCAGGGGATCGGGGCGCAGATCGGCCCTCACGTCGAAGATCGTGATCCCGGGACCGGTCACCCCCTCCCCGCTGGCGGTCACGAAGTGGGCGTCGCCATCTCCGTCCGGATCGACCTTCTCCACGTACAGGACCCGTCCGGTCGCGGAGACACATCCGGAAAGGTCCGGTGGGCACGGCGTGGGTGCCAGCCTCTTCACGGGCTCGGCCGAACCGGCCTCTCCCGGATTGGCGGGTCCGCCGGTCGAAGAGCCCTCGCTCTTCGACCGCTTCTCCCCGCTCGCCCGCGACCCGGAATCGCCGTCCCGGGTGAGCAGCCAGACGCCGCCCCCGATCGTCAGTCCGACGATCGCGATGGCCAGGAGTCGCCCGACGATCCGCCGGGACTTCACTCCCTCGCCGCGCAAGCGGGCTCGCCTATTTGCGCTTGGTGACGCGCTGCCCGACCTTCAGCAGCGGTCCCGCACCGGACTTCAGGGCCTCGACCCGCTCGCCGCCCTTGCCGTAGAGCAGTTTGGCCGACGCCTTCATCGCGCTGGTCAGGGTCTCGTCGTACGGATGCCACCAGAAATTCCTGGTGAGGCCCGGTTCATAGGTGATCAGCTTGATCTCGACGCACTCGTAGAAACCGAACTTCGAGTGCGAATGGCCGAGACCGGAATCCTTGACCCCACCCCAGGTGCACTGGCAGGCGCCGTGGGTGAACATGTGGTCGTTGACCCAGACCATGCCGGATTCGATGCGGCCGGCGATGCGCTCGCCGCGCTGGCGGTCCTTGGTCCAGACCGACGCGCCGAGACCGAACTCGGAGTCGTTGGCGAGCTCGAGCGCCTCCTGCTCGGAATCGACCGCCATGATCGGCAGCACCGGTCCGAAGATCTCCTCTTTCATGATCCGCATCTCGTGCGTGACCCCGGTCAGCACGGTCGGCGCGATGAACTTGCCGGAGAAACCCTCGATCTCGACCGGACCGCCACAGCGGCGCTCGGCGCCGTTGGCGATCGCGTCGTCGACCAGCTCGTTGACCAGATGGAACTGGTCCTCGGAGACCATCGGACCGATCTCGGTCTCGATCTTGCTGGGATCGCCGACCGTAAGGCCCGATGCCTTCGCGACGACACCCTCGATGAACCGCTCGCTGACCTCGCGCATCACGTAGGCCCGCTCGATCCCGGCGCAGGTCTGGCCGGCATTGGCGAAACCGCCCCAGACGGCGCCGGAGATCGCGAAATCGATGTTGGCGTCCCCGAGCACGATCATCGGATCCTTGCCGCCGAGCTCCAGGACGCAGCCCTTCATCAGCTTGGCGCACTCCTCGCCGACCTTGTATCCGACCGGCACCGAGCCGGTGAAGAAGATCTTGCCGGCGCTCGACTTGGTCAGCGCGTCACCGATGCGGCCACCGCCGTGAACGGTGCGCACCAGCCCCTGCGGGAATCCGGCGTCCTCGAAGACGCTCTGGATCGCCTCGCCGAGCAGCGGGGTGAGGCTGGCCGGCTTCAGCACGACGCCGTTGCCGCACATCAGCGCGATCGCGATCTCCTGCATCGGGATCGTGAAGGGGTAGTTCCAGGGAGCGATGACCCCGACGACCCCGATCGGCTCGTAGCGGAACTTCGACCGCTTGGTCTTGAAGAACGGCTGGGGGAAGGAGATCTTCTCGTCCTTCAGGATCTTCGGCCCCTCCTTGGCGCACCAGCGGAGCGCGTCGATCGAGGGGATCAGCTCCATCGTGTAGCACTCGGAGATCGGCTTGCCCTGCTCGGCGGAGAGCAGCTCGGCGATCTCGTCCAGGCGGTCGAGCAGCACCGAGGCGGCCCGCTTCATGTAGACGGCCCGGTCCCCCGGGGTCAGCTCCGCCCAGGCGGGCTGGATCAGGCCGACTTCATCGACGATCCCCTGAACCTGATCGGGCGTGATGGTCGGCACTGTGCCGACCAGCTCACCCGTAGCCGGGTTGAAGGATTCGAGCGTGTCAGAGGCGGTGGACGAAGTCGACTGAACGGTGGTCTCGGTGGCCATCCCAGAAGTGTACGACCTGCGGACGAATCCGTACACGAAAAGGTCCGTCTCCGTACACGAAAAGTCCCATTTAAAGAGGAGGGCCGGAGACCCCCAGTCCGGGCCTCCGGCCGACACAGCACCCCTAGGAGCTTCTTACTCTTCGTGGGTCGTAATTGAAAACCCGTCAATGGGCCCGAAGTTGTGGCCGCGGGACTTAAGGTTTTCTAAGCATTCGGCTCGGGGTCTGGCTTTGCCGCCCGCCCCCTGCCACGAATGCGATCGGCCGCGTTCTGACGGCGCTTCAGCTCGGACTCGAACCCGTACTCGGTCGGCTCGTAGAACCGGCGCCCGGTCAGATCGGGCGGCAGCAGGGTCTGGTCGCTGACCCCGCCCTTCTCGTCGTGGGGATACACGTATCCGACCCCGCGCCCGAGCTTTGCGGCACCCGGATAGTGACTGTCGCGAAGGTGATCCGGCGGCAGCTTTGGACCGTTCCTGCGGACCTCGTCACGCGCGGCACCGATCGCCTTGGTCGATGCGTTCGATTTCGGCGCCAGCGACAGGTAGGTGGCGGCCTGTGCCAGGTTCAGGGCGGCCTCCGGCATTCCGACCCGATCGACCGCGGCCGCGGCGGCGGTCGCCACGACCAGCGCCTGGGGATCGGCGTTGCCGATGTCCTCCGAGGCGAGGATGACCATCCGGCGGGCGATGAACCGCACGTCCTCACCGGCCTCGAGCATGACCGCGAGGTAGTAGAGCGACGCGTCCGGGTCCGAGCCCCTGGTCGCCTTGATCCAGGCCGAGATGTAGTCGTAGTGATGATCGCCGTCCCGGTCATACGCGATCGCCTGGGCCTGCAGCGCGTCTTCGACCTCGGCCACCCCGGCCCGACCGCCGGCCGCGGCCAGCCTCTCGAGCGCGGCCAGGGCCGCCCTTGCGTCGCCACCCACCCGCTCGGCGAGGATCTCCAGCGCGGCCGGTTCGACCTCGACCATGCCGCCGACCCCGCGATCGGAATCGGCCAGCGCCCGCTCCAGCAGCACGAGGATCTCGGCCGGACCGAGAGGCTTCAGCTCATACACCTGGGTCCGCGAGATCAGGGCCGAGTTCACCTCGAAGTACGGGTTCTCGGTCGTCGCGCCGATCAGGGTCAGGGTGCCGCTCTCGACCGCGGGCAGCAGGGCGTCCTGCTGCGCCTTGTTGAACCGGTGGATCTCGTCGAGGAAGAGCACGGTGCGCCGGCCCGCGTTCCGCCGGCGTTCCTCGGCCCGTTCGATCACCGCGCGGATCTGCGCCCTTCCCGCGTTCACCGCCGACTCCTCTTCGAAGGCGCCGTCGGCCATGGTCGCGACGATCCGGGCCAGGGTCGTCTTGCCAGTGCCGGGAGGGCCGTAGAGGATCGCGCTGTGGGGCCGTCCCGCCTCGACCGCTCCCCGCAGGGTCGTGCCTTCGCCCAGGATGTGTTCCTGCCCCACCACCGCGTCGAGGCGGGTCGGCCTCATGCGCGCCGCGAGCGGCGCGTCGGGCCCCGGAGCGTCCACCGGTGGCGGGCCGTGATCGTCGGCGCTGAAAAGTCGGTCGTTCATTCCCCACGATTATGACCGCGCCATCGGCCTTCCCAGCCGCGGGTACTCTCTCCGGAATGTCCCTGGATTCCGCCCAGCCGGGAGATGGATCACCGGCGCGGCCCCGGACGGCCATCGCCGCGAGGATCCCCCTGGTCCTGCTCGCGGTGGCGGTGGCGGGCTCGGCCGCGTTCATCCTCGGCCTCACCTCGAAGATCACCTTCGTCACCGACGAATGGGACCTGCTGCTGCTCCGGTCCGGATGGGGAGCCGGCCAGCTGCTCGATCCGTTCCACGAGCACATCGTGCTCGCCCCGGCCTTCATCTACAAGGTCTTCCAAACGCTCTTCGGCATGGACTCCGCCCGGCCCTACCAGCTGGCCGCGACCGGAACCTTCCTGTTGACGGCGGTCCTCTTCTTCGCCTACGTCCGGCGACGGGTCGGCGATTGGGCCGCCCTGATCATGGCCTGCCTGATCCTGTTCCTCGGGGCCGCCTTCGAGGACCTGCTGTGGGCTTTCCAGATCGGATATTTCGGGTCCCTGGCGGCCGGGCTCAGTGCTCTGATCGCGCTCGACCGGGACGACCGGCGGGGCGATGTCTGCGCTTCGGTCCTGCTGGTGGTCTCGCTCTGCTTTTCCAGTCTCGGGCTGCCCTTCGTCGCCGGCGCGGCCGCCGAGTGGATCCTCAATCCCCGTGACCGTGGCCGCCGGATCTTCGTGCCCGGTGCGGCGATCCTGCTGTTCGCGCTCTGGTGGCTCGGCTGGGGCCACCGGGCCGAGAGCGAGCTCAGCCTCTCGAACATTCCCGATCTGCCTTCCTACCTTTTCACCGCGATCTCGGCCGGGTTCACGGCGATCGCCGGACTCGCCACCGGCGACGGCAGCGAGCCGGATCAGCCCCACCTGATCTGGGGAAAGCTGTTCCTGGTCGTCGCGCTGCTGCTCGCGGCCTGGAGACTCCGAAGGCGAGGCTCGGTTCCCAGGGGATTGCTGGTCGTGGCCACCGCTGGACTTGCGTTCTACCTGTTGGCCGGACTCAATCAATCCGACCTGCGCCCACCCGCGTCCAGCCGCTACCAGCTGCCCTCGGCGATCTTCATCCTGCTGACCGCGTCCTGGGTCCTGGAGGGCCTGAGAATCCGGGCCGCGGCATTGATCGCCGCCGCACTGATCTCGGCGCTCGCGATCGGCAACGGGCTGCAGCTGATGAAGGACCAGGCCGAGAGCCGCTGGCAGCCCGGCTCGCAGTCTCTGCTGACCTCGCTCGGCGCGATCGACCTCGCCGGCGACACGGTCCGCTCCGGCTACACCCTGCTGCTCGGACTCGACCGGCCCGTGCCGATAGCCGAGTACCGGCGGGCGACGGATGACTTCGGATCCCCGGGGAAGTCCGAGGCCGAGCTCGCCGACGGCGATTCGGCCGAGCGAGTCACCGCCGATTCGACGCTGGTCAACGCACTCGGCATCGAACTGGCCGGCCGGCCCGCGGCGCGGCGTTCCCGATGCGGGCCGCTGAAGGCCGGGGAGGCGAGGACGCCACCCGGGCGGAGCCTCGACATCTTCAACCGCGGGAAGGACGATCTCGGAATCGCGCTCGCCCGGTTCTCCGACCCGCCCGGGGTCGAGATCGGATCGATACTGCCGGGGGTCTCGGCCGGCCTCGACCTGCCACGGGACCGATCCGTGCGGCCGTGGAGAATCGCGATCACCCGTGGCGGGCCCGCCGAGGTCTGCGGCTAGGCCGTCTCGGCGACGTTGTGCTCGTAGATCTCGGTGAGGATCTCGGCGATGCCGTACTTCTGGCGCCATCCGGGATAGTCGGCCTCGAAGGGCTTCAGATCGGAGATCCACCAGCGGTGGTCACCGATCCGGTTCTCTTCGCTCATCGTCCAATCGAGCTGCCGTCCGGCGACGATCTCGCATTCGCGGATCGCCTCCAGCATCGAGCAGTTGCTGCGCCGCCCGCCGCCGATGTTGTAGACCGCCGCCGCCCGTGGAGCCTTCTGGAACTCCATGAAGGCCGAGACCAGATCGGCGCAGTGGATGTTGTCCCGGACCTGTTTTCCGCCATAGCCGAACACCGTGTAGGGACGGCCGGTGACGACGCACTTCATCAGGTAGGCGAGGAAGCCGTGCAGCTCTGCTCCGGCATGCTGGGGTCCGGTCAGGCAGCCTCCCCGGAAACAGACGGTGGGCATGTCGAAGTAGCGGCCGTACTCCTGCACGAGCAGGTCGGCGCTGGCCTTCGATACCCCAAAGAGCGAATGGGTCGAGTGGTCGATCGACATCGTGGTGTCGATCCCGTCATGGAACCGGTGCCCGGCAGGGAGCTCGAGGCGAAGCTCCTCCTCGACCAGGGGCAGGCTGTTCGGCAGATCTCCGTAGACCTTGTTGGTCGAGCAGAAGATGAAGGGCGCGTCGGGGCTGTGGGCGCGGTTCGCCTCGAGCAGGTTGAGGGTGCCGACCGCGTTCACGCCGAAATCGGTCTGGGGGTCACGAGCGGCCCAGTCGTGGGAGGGCTGCGCCGCCGTGTGGATGACCAGGTCCGGTCCACCGGGAATGCCGCCGAAGACCCGGCTCACCCCGTCGGCGTCCCGGATGTCGAGATCCACGCTCTCGAACTCGCCGTAGCGCTCGAGCAGGCTGTCGCTGGTCGGGCGGGTCGAGGATTCACGGCCGAAGAACTCGGCGCGCATGTCGTTCTCGATGCCGATCACCCGCCAGCCGGCCTCGACCAGGCTTGCGACCGACTGCGATCCGATCAGGCCACCCGATCCGGTGACTATCGCCGTCGGCACGAGACCTCCTTCTCCGATCGCCCTCGCATCTGCGGGAATCTACCGTTCCCCGGAGAACTAAGCTAACCGCATGGGAGTCCCCTCGTCAGGCATCTCCGGTGCCCTCCGGAAACGACCCTTCATGTTCGTCTTCGGCGTCATGCTGGCCGCCTCCGCGGCGCTGATGTTCCACTTCCGGTCCCGCCTCGATTTCATGCTGGACGACTGGGCCTTCGTGATCTACCGCAACGACGGCGGGATCGGCGACTACCTCGATCCTCACAACGAGCACATCTCGGTGCTGCCGGTGATGATCTACAAATCTTTCCTGGCCGTCTTCGGCATGACCTCGGCGATCCCGCTCCACATCGCGTCGATGGTGGTCTTCCTGGTCAGCGTGGTGGTCCTGCTCATCTATCTGAGGCCCCTGGTCGGGGAGCCGCTCGCGGTGATCGGCTGCGGAATCATCCTCTTCCTCGGAACCGCCTGGGAAGACCTGCTGTGGGCGTTCCAGATCGGATTCTCGATCTCGATGGCCTGCGGTATAGGGGCCCTAATCATGCTCGGCCGCCGCGACCGTTTCGGCGACCGGATGGCCTGCCTGCTCCTGACCGTGTCGATGATCTCGACCTCACTCGGCATCCCCTTCGCGATCGGGGCCCTGGTCGACCTTCTGCTGCGCCGAAAGGACCTGACACGTCGCCTCTACATCGTCGCGATCCCGCTCGCCGTGTACGCGGCCTGGTGGCTCGGCTGGGGACATACGGCGCCGAGCTCACTCAGCTTCGACAACGCGATCAACGCACCGGAATACGTGTTCAACGCGTTCCGGCTGGCGGTCAGCAATGTCACCGGGGAGTTCCGGGCTTCGGGCCAAACCGGCGAGATCCTGGGAGTGATTCTGGCGATCGGTGTGATCGCCCTGGCGGCGATCTCGATGTTCACCCGCCACAGGCTGCCCCGCGCCTTCCTGGTCGCCGCCGCTATCGGCCTCGCCTTCTGGGGCCTGGCCGCGCTCAACCTCGCGCCCGGCCGTGGCTATCAGGCCAGCCGCTACCAGTTCCCGGGCGCGGTCTTCCTGCTGATGATGCTGGCCGGCGCGTTCGACGGCGTGAAGGTCCGCCCCCGGACCGTGATGGCCGTGGGCGCGGTCGCGCTGTTCGCGATCACCGTCAACATCATCGCCATGCGGGACGGCTACCGGGACGTGTTCAAGCCGCTCTCGGACAAGGGCATCGCCGGGCTCACCGCGATCGACATCGCGAGCGGCACGGTCGACCCGGGGGTGGCGGTCGGCATGAACGCGGACGATCGCGCCCTGGTCACGGCCGGGGACTATCTTGACGCGGAGGACCGGTACGGATCGGTGAGCTGGTCGGAGCCGGAGATCGAGGATTCAAGCGAGGCGGCACGGGCCCGGATCGACCAGATCCTGGTCGCGGCACTGCCGATCACCGGTACTCCGGCGCGATCCCTCGGAGATCGCTGCCGGGTGGTCCGCGCGACCCCCGAGGGCCGGCAGTCGATTCCGCTTGCGTCCTCCGGCTTCACCTTCCGTCCGCGGCGGGACGTGTTCCTCGGAGTCCGCCGGTTCGCCGATGCGACCGTGGCGGGGGCGGCCTTCGGCCGGGCCGGATCGAAGACGAGGGTGACCGTGCCGGCCGACGAGTCCGACCGGCCGTGGAGGATCTCGTTCATCGGCCAAGGCCCGGTCCGGGTCTGCGATGGCGGATCCCCACCTTCGCCCGGGATCTAGTCCTTGCGGTAGTCGCCCCGGCTGAGGTGATACTCGAGCCAGATGTAGAGCACGATGAAGAGGTAGCGGCTGCCCATCTCGCGCATCGCCAGTTTCGCCTCGCCGGTGGTGCGGTTGGTCCACGAGGTCGGCACGACCTTGTAGGTGTGTCCCCGCGAGATCGCCTTCAGCGGCATCTCGACCGTGAGGTTGAAGTGCTTCGAGAGCAGCGGCGAGATCGTCTCGATGACCTCGCGCCGGTAGCCCTTAAAGGCGTTGGTGGTGTCGTTGTATCCGAGCCGGAAGAGCGCGTTGACGAAGGTGTTGGCGATCCGGTTGATGACCAGCTTCAGGCGCGGATAGTCGGTGATCACCGCGCCGTGCAGGAACCGGGAGCCGAAGGCGCAGTCCCAGCCCTCCTCGAGGATGTGGTGATACATCACGAGATCCTCGGGATCGTCGGACTTGTCGGCCATCATGATCACGACCGCGTCGCCGGTGAACTGGTCCAGACCCGACCGCACCGCGAGGCCGAATCCGCCCGGGTTGTGCGACGGACGGCAGATCACCGCCGGGTTCTCGGCGGTGACCGAGTCGACCAGGGCACGCGTGCCGTCGGTGCTGCCGTCGTCCACCACCAGCACCTCGTACTCGATCGATTCGCGTTCGAGCACGCTCACGATCCCGTCGATCGTCGGCAGGATCGAGCCCTCCTCGTTGCGGGCCGGGATCACGATCGAGAGCTTCATCCGAGAGCCCCGGCGATCCGGTCGCGATCGGACTCGATCCATTCGTGGATGTCCCGCAGGATCGTCTCGGCGTCGCGCCGCGGACGCCAATCGGTGTGTTCGAACAGGGCGGAACAATCCGAGAGGTAGATCGGCACGTCCCCGGCCCGGTCCTCCGGTTCCGCCGCGATCTCGATCCGGTTGCCGGTCAGCCGCGCGCATATCTCGGAGGTCTCCAGCAGCGAGAGGCTCACCTCGCGGCCGCCGCCGACGTTGAAGGTGTGGCCGTCCCAGTGGTCCGGGTCGAGCAGCTGGAGATCGACCAGATCGACCAGATCATCGACGTGCAGCAGGTCCCGCACCTGCTTGCCGCTGCCGCCGTAGCCGATGTAGGACAGTGGCCCGCGGTTGATGTGGGAGAGCATCCAGTGCGTGAACACGCCCTGGTCGACCTTGCCCATCTGCCACGGACCGGCGATCACCCCGCAGCGGTTGATCACCGTCGGGATCGAGAACATCTCACCGAACTCGGTGGTCAGAAGTTCCGCCGCCAGCTTGGTCGATCCGTAGAGGGTTCTGGGGCCGCCGAGCGGCATGCGCTCGCCGATTCCGCGCCGGGACACCCCCGGCTCCGGCTGCTCGGCGGCCAGCTCGAAACGGGTCGGCGCCTCCTCCAGCGCGAGGTTCCTCAGTCCCCGCAGCGGATACACCCGGCTGGTCGAGAGGAAGATGAACTGGCAGGCGTTTCTCCGGGCGATCTCCAGGCAGTTGTAGGCACCGGTCAGATTGGTCTCGACCAGATATGAGGTGTCGCCGTCGACACCACTCATCACCGAGGGTTCGGCCGAGCACTCGATCAGCGCGTCGATCGGTCCGGCGGCCTCCAGGTCCTCCAGCCGCCGGACGTCACCCTCGACGAACTCGATTCCCGCCGCGGCCAGCCGCTCGGGATTGAGCTCGGATCCCTTGCGATGGAGATTGTCGAGAGCGACGATCCGCCACTCGGGATGCCGGGCGGCAAGAGCCAGCCCCAGATTCGACCCGACGAATCCGGCACCCCCGGTGACCAGTATCGACTTCACAGTTTGATCTCTCCTTGATCTGACGATGCTGGACAATATTCCTAAATGGGGGCCGCCGAAATACTCATCCTGCTGGTCTGGAGCTTCACCGTCTCTTTCGCCGGTGGGATGATCGGCCTCGTGCTGGGCAATCTGCGCCTGCCGGTGGTCGTACTGCTGGGCAGCTCCGCCGCCGCGGCGGCCGGCGCGAACGTCGCGATCTCCGGTGCGGCCGCGTTCACCTCTGCCATCGTGCATTGGCGAAACGGCCGCGTGGACCCGAAGCTGTTCCTGATGATGGCCCCGAGTTCCCTGTTCGGCGCCATTGCCGGAGGGCTGCTGGCGGGGATCCTGCCCGAGAGGATCCTGCTGGGTGCGATCTCGCTGGTCGTGCTCTATGGAGCGGTCGAGGTCTGGCGCTACCGCCGGCCGCAGGCCGAGCCCGAACCGGGCGAGGTCCAGAAGAAAAACCTGCTGATCGAGGCGGTCCTGATCGGTTTCGCGGTCGGCCTGCTCGGCGGATTCGTCGGCCTGATCCTCGGTTCACTGAGACTGCCGGCGATGCTCAAGTACATGGGCATGAGTCCCTACCGTGCGGTTGGAACGAACGCCGCGGTAGGGGTGATCGTCGGCATCGGCGGCTTGGTCGGACACCTGCCGAGCGGCGTCGATTGGGAGATCTTCCTGATCGGCTCGGCGGCCGCGGTGCCCGGCGCCTATTTCGGATCGAAGTTCACCGGCCGCCTGAACGAGGACACTCTGGTCAAGGCGATGGCCGCGGTCCTCGTGGTCACGGGTCTCACGATGGCGGTTCAGGCCGTGACCTGACCGGTTGCGTCCGACCGGCACGTTCGCCTCACCGCGGCGAAACCGTTGCGGGATACTGCGGCCATGAAGGCTCCCGAACTGCTCCAGCACCTGATCCGCTTCAACACGGTCAACCCGCCCGGCAACGAGGGAGAAGCACTCCGGTTCCTGAAGGACATGCTCGACGAGACGGGCTGGGAGACCGAGCTGCTGGCCAAGGTTCCGGAGCGCCCCAATCTGGTCGCCCGGCTCCGGGGAGCCGAGCCGGGGCCGAACCTGGCCCTGATCAGCCACGTCGACACGGTGCCGGCCAAGCCTGAGGAATGGAGCCGCGACCCCTGGTCCGGGGATCTGGTCGACGGCTACATCTGGGGCCGGGGCGCGCTCGACATGAAGGACCAGGTGGCGTCCGAGACCGCGGCCTGCCTCGCACTGGCCAAGTCCGGCTGGCGACCGGCCAAGGGGGACCTGATCCTGGTGGTCGCCGCCGACGAGGAGACCGGAGCCCATTTCGGCGCGCAGTGGCTGTGCGCCGAGCAGGCCGACAAGGTTCGGTGTGACTGGGTGCTGAACGAAGGTGCGGGCGAGATGGTCGACTTCAACGGCGAGAGCTTCTTCACTCTCGCGGTCGGTGAGAAGGGCACCTTCCGCTTCACGATCGTGACCAAGGGCGAAGCCGGGCACGGCTCGATCCCCGGGGTCGGGGACAACGCGCTGCTGAAGCTGGCCGAGGCCCTGCCTCGCCTGCGCAACCAGCCGCCGCGCGAATCCACCGCCGACACGGACCGCTTCCTCGAACGGCTGCTCGGTCATGCTCCCGACGATCTCGACGCCGCCCTGGCCGAGGTCGCGGCGGGCGCGCCGCTGGTCGCGAAGCTGATGGCCGATCCGATGCTCGGCGTGACCCTCGCCCCGACGATGGCCTCGGCCTCGGACCGGGAGAACGTGATCCCCTCGGAGGCCCGGCTCGTGGTCGATTGCCGCACCCCTCCGGGCATGACCGAATCGGAGGTGCTCGAGCGGATCAACGGGGTACTCGGGGAGGGTGACTGGCGGATCGAGTTCAACGATCCGGTGGTCGGCAACCGCTCCGACTACGAGGGGGTGCTCGCCGACGCCTTGGAGGAATGGGTCGAGCTGGTCGAGCCCGGGGCCAAGATCCTGCCGATCGTGATGCCCGGCTTCTCGGACAGCCACTGGTTCCGCAAGGCCTTCGGCGCGACGGTCTTCGGCTTCTGTCCGCAGCGCATGACCCTGGCCGAGACCAAGCCCCTGGTCCACGGAAAGGACGAACGGGTCACGGTCGAGGACGTCGAGCTGATGGAGAACCTCTTCACCTGGCTGCCGCCGAAGCTGCTGGGTACCGCCGGCTGATCAGCCTCGTGGCCAGCGGTCTTCCGGCGGCACGCTGAACAGGTTTCGCCAGGGTCTGGATTTTCTCTTGAAGAGCGGATTCAGTACCAACATGACGACGAAGCCGACGGCGAGGAAATACCCCAGATACGCCATCCAGTCACCAAAATCCATGCGGTACTTGAGCAGGTTCAGGCGGTCGGCGGCGACGATCGCGAATCCCATGCACAGGCCCGTGGCCAGCATATGACCGATGTACAGGGCTCTCGCCTTCCTCAGTTCCCTGCGAGTCATCGCCAGGATTCGTTCAGTGGAACGGAAGAAGCTTTGGACCGAAGTCTCGTCGTCCGCGTAGTCTCATCTGCCTTCTGCGTGTTCGACATCGATCGGCTTTGGGTTGAGCGGCCCGAACACCCGGACCATCAGGTACTCGATCCCGTCAAAGGTTGCCTTGGCATAGACGGCGAACACGAACGCTTTGGCGAGTATCTCCACATTTGACAGGTTCCAGGGAAATTTGACGCTGATGATCATCCAAGGGATCATCCCGACCACGTAGCCCAGGAAGTAGATCAGCCGCCACAACCAACGTGGCACTCTGCGCTCGGTGCGTTCACTCATTGATTTCTCCCTCGAAATTGCCGTCGTGACGTGATACCGGCGATACATCTTCCGGTCCCGAATCTCCGCAGAATACCTGATCATCCTATAACCACAATGGCGAGGGCACCTTGGCGGATACGGCACCGCGCTAGGATTCCGGCTCCATGTTCACTCGCATAGACCACATCGGCGTAGCCGTAGAAGATCTCGACGCCGCCATCAAACTTTATGAACGAAGCTTCGAGATGGAACTCGTGCATCGTGAAACCGTTGAATCACAGGGAGTCGAGGCGGTCCTGCTCGACGTCGGCGAGGGACATGTGGAGCTGCTCGCCCCGCTCGGTCCGGACACCCCGGTGGGCAAGTTCATCGCCAAGAACGGCGTCGGCATCCATCACGTGGCCTACGCGGTCGAGAACATCGAGGAAGCGCTGGCCAAGGCAGAGGCAGCCGGCATCCGCATGATCGACAAGGAGCCGCGGGTCGGCATCCGCGGCAGCCGCGTCGCGTTCGCCCACCCCGCCGCCACCGGCTCGGTGCTGACCGAAATCGTCGAACCCTCCAAGGAGGCGCACTGATGGCATCGCTGCAGAAGATCGAGATCGGATTCGAAGGCGGACAGGTCGTGCCCGTACGGATCGACGAGGCGGCGCTCGAGGGCCTGCGCACCGCCCTGAAGAGCGGCGACGGCTCGCACGAGATCAGCTACGAGGAAGGCACACTCATCCTCGATCTCGGCAAGGTCATCTTCCTGCGCATCACCTCGAACGCGACCAAGGTCGGTTTCTAGGACCTCTGCTCGCGGAGTCGCAGGTACTCCGCCCGCTTCTGGAAGGTCACCTTCATCTCGTCGGTGATCTGGCTGAGGAACTCCCGGCGATAGAGATCGTCGGTCAGCATCGAGACCGCGAAGTAGAGCCCGGTGAACGCGGCGAGAGCCGCCGCCACCCGCAGCAGCTCGGTGGTCACCTGGGCTTCGCGATCCCCTATCTGGAAGCCGAACAGCACGTGGGCGGGAGCGTCGATCCAGCCGCTGACCAGCTCCGCGTTGACGGTCAGCAGGCCGAACACGACGAAGAACGCGGCGACCGCGAACGCGACCAGCAGTATCTGGAGCGATTGGCTGACGAAAAGCACCAGACCGACGTTGAAACGCTGACGGTGGTTGAGCGGCGGACCCTCCCCTCCGGCATCACGCTCGAGGCTCTGCACCTCTTTCGGCAGGCGGGCGATCAGGAACGCCCCGCCGAGTAGGACGAACAGACCGATCAGCAGCCCGAGCGAAAGGTTGTCGAGCCCCGCGAAGACCTCCCAGAGCTCGGGCGTGAGGAACAGCAGCAGGGCGAAGATCATCAGCAGAGGCACCGCCTTGACGAGCAATCCCAGCGATCTCGCCAGCTCGTCGAGCAGGCGGGTGATGCCCCAGGCGAGGATCGAGAGCAGCCCGAATCCGACCACCGCGAAGATCAGGCCGAGCAGAACCAGATTGGCCAGGGCGGTCAGCAGGGCGATGCCCCAGTGACCGGATATCACCCCGGGCAGCAGGGCGGGCACGATCACGAACGCGGTCAACTCGACCCGGCCGACCCGGTTGGGCTGGGAGAAGAACGCCCGGCCGCGCAGCCGGTTGGCCACACCCATCGCGGCGAGCAGAGCGACCAGGCTGATCGCCACCGCGGCGAGGTTCTGCCAAAGGGACCAGTCGGTATTTAGCGGGCCGAGGATCTCCAGCAGCAACACGAAACCGAGCAGGGGCACGGCACGGTTGAAGATGTCGGAGGCCGGCGAGTAGTCCTCGGTCAGCATCGGCAGACCCGCCTTGCGGAACGCCTTTTCGTATTCATCCTCGGTCACCACACCGGCATCATCGCGCGACCCCGACTATCGTGCCCGCCGATGAAGAAAGCCGACCTAGCCCTGCTTCGATTCATGCGCACCCGCGGCCACGTGCCGGCCGCCGAGAAAGCCGCCCAGCTGATCGCCAAGAGCGGTGAGAACGGCTACCTCTGGTTCGGCATCGGCCTGGCCGGAGCCGCCTTCGACAAGCCACGCCGCCGCCAGTGGCTGGCCTCGGCCGCGATCGGGCCGGTCGCGATCGGCCTCAACTTCGGCATCAAGCTGATCGTGAAGCGCCCGCGACCGAGCCTGGAAGGGCTGCCACCGCTCGGTGGGGCGCCGTCGTCCCTGTCATTTCCCTCCGCTCACGCGACCGCGTCCTTCGCCGCCGCGACCGCGATGTCCCGCTTCGCTCCGGAGCTGAAGCTGGCCCTGTTCGGTGCGGCCGCGACCATGGCGGTCACGAGGCCGTACCTCGGCATGCACTATCCGTCAGACGTGGTGGCCGGAGCGATGCTGGGCACCGTGCTCGGCAGTGTGGTCCCGCTGCCCCCGAGCATGGGCCTCACAGAAGGAGACAAGTAACCAGAATCGCTTCGCTTCGCTGCGCGATCCTGGTTTCGAAGTACCCTCGGCGCGCTCAATCCAGTGCTGCCTCTCAAAGTGCCTGAGCGACCGGCACTTCGGCTTCTGTTTTTCTTGATCGAGAAGACGAGACGGTCCGGCAGTCCGAGTGCGTACTGGAGTGTGTCGCCGCGGACCTTGGTGATTCCGCCGGTTCCGTAGACCCGGGCCCAGATCACCCGCTTCGAGACGCCGTACTTGGTGATCTTGACGCGTTTCAGACGGCCCTTCGCCCCGAGCGCGCTGCCGAGGGCGGATGACGAAAAGTCATAGGACCAGCGGTGGTACGGAGAGACGTCATCGTAGGGATCCTTGACTCCCTTCAGGTACGGCACCGGATCACCGAACCAGACGTTCTCGACGTTCTCGGTGTGTCCGCCGGAGCTGGCCGAGAACACGGTCAGTGCCGCCTTGCCCTTGTAGGTGACGATCTCCGACGCGGTCTGCTTGGCGGCCCGGTTGGTCCGGTCGTACTCGGTGGAGATCGGGCCGTAGACCTGGCTGCGGGTGTCGTTGTACAGATCGAAGCCGTCGCCATCGACCCGGCCGGCCAGGGCGATGCCCCTGGCGATCACCGCCTGGGCACGCAGCGCGTCCATCGGCCAGGACGGGATCGCCTCGTTGGGGATCACACCCTTCACGTAGTCGTTGACCGGGACCGCGTTGATCACGTTGAGCGCGCCGCCCGATTCGACCACCTCGACCCCGCCGCGATAGCGCCCGAGGCCCTTGAAGATGACCGCACCGTCCTTTTCGGTGCGCAGGCGGCGGCCGCAATCGGCGAGCTTCTTGCCGTTCGGCCGGACCAGAACGACCCCGTTGGCGCGGCGCTTCGCCGCGTAGGTGCGCTTCTCGTTCAACTCCAGGCCGCAGGCGCGCTCGGCGCCGGAAAAGAGTGCCCGGCCAGAATCGACGTTGAGCAGAACGCGCACGGTGCGCGCCTTGCTCATCTTCTCGACCCGGGTGCCCTTGTAGTAGTAGCGCAGGATCTTCCTGTAGCTCCAGCCGTCTTTGGCCATTCCGTACGAGCCGTAGGCGTTCAGTCCGATTCCGTGGCCGAAACCGCCGCCCTTGACGGTCCAGGTGGCGGCACCCGCCGGAGTGGCCCCCGCGAAAGCCGCCAGCAGGGCCAGCGAGATCGCCGCGAGCAGGGTTCTGAAGGAGATCTTGATCATCCGCATACGCAACCACAACAGTTTCGCCGTCGCTTTGTCGCGCCCTGCCCGCAATGTTGCACATTGCGGAACGTAAAAACCGGATTTCGATGAACTACTCTGGATCCATGGACCACAAACTTCTGCTGGCAGGCGATTGGATTGAGACGGGCGACTGGGACGAGGTCAAGAGCCCCTATGACCAGAGTCCGATCGGGCGGGTCGCCCAGGGCGACGCCGCCCTGATCGACCGAGCCGTCCAGGCCGCCCACCAGGTCTTCTCCGAAGGTGGCCTGCCCCAGTACGAACGGGCCGCGATCCTCGACCGGGCCGCCGACCTCGTCGCCGAGCGCCGTGACGATCTCGCCGAGACGATCGCCCGTGAGGCCGGCAAGCCGATCAAGACGGCCACGGTCGAGGCGATCCGGACCGCCGACACCCTGAAGTTCTCGGCGACCGAGGCGCGCAAGCTCACGGGCGGCACGATCCCGATGGAGGCTTCGGCGGCCGGTGTCGGCAAGCTCGGTGTGATGCTGCGGGTTCCGTACGGCGTGGTCGGTGCGATCAGCCCCTTCAACTTCCCGCTCAACCTGGTCGCCCACAAGCTCGGCCCGGCGATCGCCGCCGGCAACGCGGTGGTGCTGAAGCCGGCCGGCCAGACCCCGATCTCCTCCCTGAAGCTCGCCCAGATCTTCATCGACGCGGGCCTGCCGAACGGCTGGCTCAGCGTGATCCCAGGTGGCGGCCGCGACGTGGGCAACGCGATCGTCGAACACGAACTGACCAAGGCCATCACTTTCACCGGATCGGTTCCGGTGGGCTGGGGGATCGCCGCCAAGGTACCTCACAAGAAGGTCAACCTGGAACTCGGATCGAACGCGCCGCTGATCGTCAACAGCGACGGCGACTGGGAGACCGCGGCCGACAAGGCCCAGATCCACGCCTTCTCGCACGCGGGCCAGAGCTGCATCTCGATCCAGCGCATCCTGCTCCACGAAGACATCGCCGACAAGTTCATCGAACGGCTGGTGACCAACGTTGAGAGCCTGAAGGTCGGCGATCCGATGGAGGAGAGCACCGACGTCGGGCCCCTGATCACCCCCGGGGACCGTGATCGCGTCAAGAGCTGGATCGACGAGGCCGTGGCCGGCGGCGGCAAGCTGCTGACCGGAGGCGAGCTGGTCGACGAGGGCCGCTGTCTCGCCCCCACCCTGATCGAGCATCCCGGCAACGAGGCCAAGGTGTGGTGCGAAGAGATCTTCGGGCCGGTCGCGACCGTCGATCGATTCTCCGATTTCGACGAGGCGCTGGAGCGTGCCAACGACTCGAAGTTCGGCCTGCAGGCCGGGGTCTTCACCCGGGACATCGGCAACGGCATCAAGGCCGGCAACACACTTGAGTTCGGTGGCGTCCTGATCAACGAGGTGCCGACCTTCCGCGCCGACCAGCAGCCCTACGGCGGCGTCAAGGACTCGGGCAATACGCGTGAGGGTCCGGCCTACTCGATCATGGAACTCACCGAGGAACGCATGGTGACCTTCCAGGGCTGAGTCTCCGCGAAGGGGGGCGCGATGTGAACGAGATGTGAACTCGCGCCCCCGATTCAGTTAGCCTTTCCGGTGAGGAGTCAGGGAATCGACCGGAGGGGAAAGTATGTCCAAGCTGAAAATCGCCGTGATCGCCTGCACCTGTGTGATCGCCGGAACGGCCGCCGCCATCGCCCAGGCGGCACCGGGAGACACACTCGGGATCAGCACGCTGGTCCAGCGGATCCTTCCCAATGGCGCCGGAGGTTTCAAGACCCTGACCACGGGACCCGGCGAGGCCTACATCGTCCGCACCGGCGAGGGCAGTGACGTCCTCGGCGAGGCCAAGGACGGCCGTGACTCCCGCCGGACCCCGCTCGCCTACTTCGGCCAGCTGACCGATTTCCAGCTCGCCGATGAGGAGAGCCCGGCACGAGTCGAGTTCCTCGATCCGGAAGGCGGACCGTTCACCGCTTCCTGGCGCCCGTCCGAGGCGTTCAACGCGCATGAGGCGAACGAGATGATCGAGCAGATGAACTCCTTCGCCGCCAACGCGCCGGTCACCAGCGGCGACGGCAGCAAGCCGCCGATGGACTTCGTCATGAACACCGGCGACATCTCCGACAGCCAGCAGTTCAACGAGACGACCTGGAACCGCCAGCTGATCGAGGGCGGCACGATCACCCCCGGCAGCGGTGTCGATCCGGCCCCGTCGATCGACAACAACCCGCTCTGCCCGGCGACGACCATCGCCACTCTCGGTGGCATCAAGGACGCCGCGACTCCGACGAACTACACGGGCGTCCAGGACCGTGACGACTGGCCCGGAGCCAAGGAGTTCTACTTCTACGACCCGGACGATCCGAACCCGCCGCTGGACGATCCCGGCAACGTCAATCCCTACGCCGACGCGCCCGAGTACCCCGGGCTGATGAACCAGGCGCAGAAGCCGTTCGAGGCCACCGGACTGAACGTCCCCGGATACGTGCTCTTCGGCAACCACGACGGCCTGGTCCAGGGCAACGCCTGGGCGAGCAAGCTCTTCAACCAGTTCGCCCAGGGCTGCCTGAAGCCGATCGCCGACCAGTCTCCGGAGAACTCCCCGTTCGATCCGCTGACCTTCCTCGGTCTGGTCACCGATCCGAATCTCGACGTCTCCGGTTTCCTCGACCTGGTCGACGCCAATCCCAACCAGTTCATGGCCGTCCCGCCGGATCCGAACCGGCGCCTGATCTCGAAGACCGAGTACAAGAACATCTTCAAGGCGAACGGCAAGGATGACGGGCACGGCTTCGATTTCGTCGATCCGGCCGAGGAGACCGCCTCGAACGGAACCGCCGGCTACTACGCCTACTCCAAGGGCGATGTCCGCTACATCACGCTCGACACCCACTCCGAGGGCGGCAAGATCCTCAGCTCCGACAAGGGCAACCTCGACACGCCGCAGTTCGAGTGGTTCGAACGTGAGCTGCAGAAGACGACCGAGAACAACCAGATCGCGATCGTGTTCTCCCACCATGCTCCGGAGAGCATGAGTGCCGACGTGCCGGACGAGAACGCTCCGTCCTGCGCGAGCGTCGATCCGGCCGAGGTGGTCGGCTGCGACGGCGATCCGCGCGTCTCGACCCCGATCAAGCTCCAGGCCGATGTCGTCGCGCTGATGCACAAGTACCCGGCCGCTGTGGCCTGGGTCGCCGGACACAGCCACGAGAACAAGATCGATGCCTTCAAGGATCCGGCCGGCGCTGGCGGGTTCTGGAGCATCAGGACCTCGGCGATCGTCGATTGGCCGAAGCAGAACCGTCTGCTGCAGATCTTCGACAACGAGGACGGGAACCTCTCGATCTTCGGCACCCTGATCGACCACGCGGCCCCGGTGCCGGCGCCGCCCGTGGGCACCGACGCGAACACCATGAACGCCGCGCAGCTGGCCTCGACCGGCCGCACCATCGGCTACAACGACAACCAGAACGGCGGCGAGAGCTGCGGCTCGATCGATCCGTGCGGTGCCGGAACCGCGGAGGACCGCAACGTCGAGCTGCTGGTCAAGGATCCGCGCCGGGCCGAGCCCGCGCCGAAGCCGAATATCTCCAAGGTCAAGGTGACGCCGAAGAAGAAGTCGCTGAAGGCCGGCAAGAAGACCAAGCTGACCGTTCATGTGACCAACAGCGGCAAGGCCGCCGCGACCAAGGTGAAGGTCAGGCTGAAGTCCTCGAACAAGCGGGTCAAGGTGAAGAAGACGATCGTGATCAAGAAGATCGCGGCCGGCAGGACCGCCAAGGTCAAGATCACCGTGACCGCCAAGCGCAAGGCGAAGGGCAAGGCAAAGGTCACGGCGGCGGTCGGCAAGCGCAAGGGCGCGGCGACCGTGAAGATCAAGCCGGCGAAGCGGAAGGGCTAGCGCCCCGGGGCGGGGCTCAGGCCGATCAGGGCCTGGGCCGTGACCCAGCCCGGGGTTGTCGCCAGTCCCGGCGCGTAGAGGATCGATCCGTTTCGCTTCTGGAGAGTGGCCAGGAAGTGGAGCGGCGTGATCCCGTCCTCGGTGCGGACCCGCGATGGCGGCGGACCGGAGAGGCGCAGGGCGAGAAGGCCGAGCCCGGTGCTCTGGGCGTTCGATCTTCCGCCTGCGACGGCCGGCAGTCCGCCGTCGAAGTTCTGGGTGCCGCGGACGTACCGGGCGGCCGCCGACACGGCCTCTTCCCGGCCATTCAGCGCGAGGGCCCACGCCGCGAGTCCGGTGCTGTCGACATCCGGCCCCGATCCTTCTGAGAGCCCGAAGCCACCGCTCGCGTGCTGCGCGGACTCCAGCCAACCGGCGGCCTTCGCCGATCGCTCGGGGGAGGATCTCCGGAGCGTGATCGCGCCCGTCGCGGTCAGGTTCAGATCCCCGCCGAACGAGCCGTCGTCTCTCTGTTTCGGCAGCAGCTTCCGGGCCAGCCGCACGGCTTTCGCCGCCTGTCGCCGGTCACCGCGCCGACCCAGGGCCAGGGCGACCCATCGGGCCACCAGCGGTGAGGAGCTCACGGTGCGCCTGGTCGCGGGCGAGCGCAGATAGGCCGCCGCCCGCAGGCCGAGCCGCCGCGCGTCCAGCCGTTTCCCGCTCACCTTGAAATCGATCCGGTTGATCCCGGTCCGACGGGGCTCCGCGATTCGCGGTGACACCGCCCGGCTGAGCAGGCGGTATCGCCCCGGCCGGAGCGGTCCGACCCGGGCCGACCACACGGATCCGGATACCGCCGTCCTCGTCCAGACCGGTCCGCGGCCGCATTTGCGGCGAATCATCCGCCGCTTTCCGGCTGACCACGACCGGCAGCGTCCGGCGTTTCGGGAGGTGAGCGCCACCTGGACTCCGGCGCTGCCCGCCACCCGGCCGCGCAGGACCCGCGGGCCCGCTCCGCGCATGAAGAGCTGTCCATCGACGATCTTGTCGATTCTGCTCGGCCTGGCTCCGGGCCCGGGGCCACCCTCACAGCCGGTGACCCCGACACAGACCTCGACCGCGTTCGAACGGATCCCCTCGGAGTGCTCGGCCTTGAACCGGTACCTGCCCGGTTCCCCGATCGTGAGTGATGCCCGTCCTTCGGTTCCCGTGATCGCGGAGTGGCCTTCTTCATCCTTCACAGCCGCCCCCGCGACCGGAGCGTCGCCGGAGCGTTCGTCGTGAACCGCAAGCGAGAACGGCTCGCCCGGATCGACCTCGCCCGGGCCGGACAGGCCGAGCGTCTTCGTTTTCAGAAAGGCCTCGTAGGCGAGCAGCACCCGGTCGCCGTCCTTCACGGGCGTGGTGCAGCCCCCGGTAGGGGTCGGCTCGCCGTTCAGCAGCGTTGACCAGGGTGCCGCCGGGGTGGCCTGCTCCCCGGCGATCGAGTCGATCAGGAAATCACCGGCGCTGCTGTCCCACTGGCCGTGCCAGGCGAGCCCCGCCGAGCGCATCGCGTCGTCGAGCGCACCGGTGAGTGTGCTCGTGGGTATCTCACCGAAGGACCCCGAGCAGGCATGGGTTCCGCTGCCGTCGCCGCCGTCGACCGGATGGACGGTGGTCGTGACCCCGCCCTCGAAATGGGTCTCGGCCGAACCCTCGACCCGCACCGAGACCTCGGCTCCCCCGGCCGTGGTGGCCGGACCGGCGAGAGCCAGCCCGGCCATCAGGACCACGAGGAAGCGGAACTTCACTACTGGCCGCGAACCGTGCCGGCGCCGATCGCGTAGGAGATCAGCCCGTCGGGGGCGCGGGTACCGGCGATCACCCTGATCCGGGCACGTCCCTTGCCGCCTCGCCTGGCGCTGCTCTTCAGCGCCGCGCGAACCTTGTCGCCGGCCTTCACCCGCACCGTGCGGCGCTGGCCCGAGGGCATCTGGATCGCGGTGACGGCGAATCCGCGGAATCTCTTCGCCCGCGGACCGCGGACGCCGAAGTTGACCGTCGTGTTGCATCCGATCGCGCCGGAACCGGCGGGGCAGGCGATCACGGTGCGGACCCTGCCGTTCCGCAGTGCCGGCTTGCCGGCGACCTTGGCCTTGGGGTAGGTGCCCGGGATCGGTTCGGGATCGGGATCCGGGTCCGGCTCGGGATCCGGCTTGATCTTGCCCTCGATCTGCGGCACGGGCACGACCGCGGCCGGGGTCAGCGCGTCGTCGCCCCGGTAGCGCAGCACGACCATGTCTCCGAGACCGAACTCGGCGCCGGTCGCACCGGCCTCGGCCGAGCCGTTGACCGAGACCGTCCACTCGCCGGTGCCGCCGTTCAGCGCGGCGACCGATTCCGAGTCGGCGGTTCCGGACACGGATGCTCCCCGGACGCAATTCCCGGGAGCGGACGCGGCCCCGGCCGATTCGAGAACCGCCGAGAGATCGTCACCCTGAGAGACCTCGACCCGGCACATGCGCACCTGATCGGCGGCGGCCGTCGCCGCTCCGTGATCGATCACCAGGGTCAGGGGCACCTCGGTTCCCTTGACGATCTTTGGCGCCGGCTTGACCGCCGGGGCGCCCGCGTTCTCGCGCTCGGGAGCCTCTCCCGACCAGTCATTGCCGCCGAGCGGTGAGACCGCCTGGTAGGAGGCCATCAGGTTGGCCGATCCGGCCGGATTGGCGGGCATGTACCTGAACGAGCCGTCGGCGTTCTGCATGTTCACCAGGAAGTCGAGCGGGGTCGTGTTCCCGCTCTTGACCCACGGACCGGACTGCGGATCGATGCCACAGGCGTTGAGGCCGCTGACCACCCAGGCGGTCGAGTTGGTGTTGACGGCCGACGCACTCGTGCTGGTGCTGAAACCGCCGGAAGCGGCGGGTTGGCGCTGCTCCAGCAGCGCCAACCCATCGGCGATCGCCGGATCGGTGTCGGGGTCGGCCCCGGCGGCGCAGAGGGCACCGATCGCCGAGGCGGTCATGTCGGTGTCGCTCGCCGCATTCGGGTTCGTCTTCTTCAGACCGACGCGCCAATGCCAGCCGCCATCGCCCAGCTGTTCCGAGCGGACCTTGCGGGCCAGCTGCTCGAGCAGTTCCCGCGGAGCGCCCGAGTGGCTGAGCGCGAGGATGGCGAAGATGTCGTCGTTCAGCAGATCGCGATAGCCGAGCTGCTCGCCGTCCCACCAGAAGGCGAGACGGGAGACGAAGTCACGGTTCTCGGAAAGGCGCGAGGGCTGCAGGCCTCCGGCGACCGCGCTCAGGGCTGAACGTGCCGCATCGGTCGGCACGCCGTCCGGCTGAAGCTCGCAGATCTCCGCGTTGTCCTTGCCGGGCGGGCAGGAGACCGAACCGGGGCCGCGATTGACCCAGAACTCGTCGTAGTAGGACTGGGCCGTGGGACCGGTCAGCGAAGGTGCGGCGTCGGCGGCGTTGACGTCTCCGGCCGCGAGTGCGGTCAGCGACCATTCACCGAAACGCTCCCCGCCCCCGAGGGCCCCGGCCAGGGCACCATTCTCCGATTGCGTGCTCTCGAACCAGCTCGCGCCGAGTTCGGCCGCACCCTGGGCTTCGCCCGGGGACACATAGGCGTTCGCACTGCCGGTTCCGACCGCGAAAAGGGCCACGAGCGCCACCGCGATCGCTGCCATCTTTGTCCTGACCATCACTTCTCCTTCGAGTCTCCAACTGGGTTATCTGGTCGCCGCGCGTTCGAGGCGGACCGTCCCGTGGAGGGGTGATGGCCGACAGCCCTTTCGCGAGGCAAGTCAAAAGCACAAAGCTCAGTCGTGACAGGTATTCGGGCTTGAAATTCGGCCTGTGATGCAGAATCTCATACCGTTGCGCGTCAGCCCCGGATTCTCACCGGTGTTCCCCACGCCACGAACTGAACTCACCCTAGCAGCGAATATGCCGACCGCGGTCCGGCCGGATTAACCGATGCATAAGGACGGATGTCTAATGTCCCATCCATGGATAGTCACTCTTGGGTTCTCTGGGTAGGGGTCATCGCGGTCGTCCTGCACGTCATCGAGGAATACTCCTTCGGCTGGCTCTCTTGGGCCAACGAACAGGTCGCTCCGCGCTTCGGAATCGAGATCCGGGAAACCGACTTCATGCTGGGCAGCCTCGGTCTGGTCTTCATCGCCCTGGCCGGAGCCGCGATCGGCTGGTGGGCACCCGCGGTGAGTCTCGCGGTCCCTGCGCTCTTCGTGCTCAACGCGGTCTTCTTCCACATGCTGCCGAGTGCCCGCGACGAACGCCTCACCCCCGGCACGCTCAGCGCCGTCTTCATCTACCTGCCGGTGGCGGCCTGGATGTTCTGGGCGGCCGGAACCGACGACCGCCTGAACTTCGGCACGTTCGTGCTCGCTTTCGTACTCGGCGGCGCGATCATGATCTACCCGGTCGCGATGCTCGTTCTGCGGGACAGGTTCGGCTGGGAGGCGCAGACCGCCCGGGCGACGTCCCCGGGAGAGGAATCCCCCGACGATGCACCACCCTTCGAGGAGACGCCGGCCGATCTGGTCGACGAACAGGTAGATGCCCAGGTGATGGAGCCCGATGAGGGCGGCGCGACGGCGGTGCTGATCGCCGACGACGAGCCGGAGACCGATCCGGACGAGACCGCGATCGATCTCGCCCAGGACGCCGCCACGGAGTCCCAGCCGGTCGACCCGGCCGAGGATGAGACGACCGAGCTGCGGCGGGACTGACCGCCGCCGCGCCCGGCCTCGCCGCTACTCGTGGGGGCGGGCCATCTTGTTGTGATCGAGCGCCTCGTCGAGGATCGCCTCCTCGACGCCGAGCTCGAGCGCCACTTCACGCAGAGCCCGTCCCGAACGCGCCGCCTCGGAGACGATCTCGGAGGCCTTGTCGTAGCCGATGAACGGGTTGAGCGCGGTGGCGGTCGCCAAGGTTGCCTCGGCGTGAAGCTCGTTCTTGGCGACGTTCGCCTCGAGGCCGGCGACGCACTTCTGATCGAGCATCCGTGAGGCGCTCGCCAGGATCTTGATCGAGCCGAGCAGGTTGCGCGCGATCAAGGGCACGCGCACGTTCAGCTCGAACTGACCCTGCGATCCGGCGATCGTGATCGTGGTGTCGTTGCCGATCACCTGGGCGGCGACCTGGATCACGACCTCGGGAATGACCGGATTGACCTTGCCCGGCATGATCGAGGAGCCCTTCTGCAGTTCGGGCAGATGGATCTCGGCCAGCCCCGCGCGGGGACCGGAGCCCATCAGCGCGAGATCGTTGGCGATCTTGTTCAGGGAGACGGCGTAGACCTTGAGCGCGCCCGAAAGTTCGACCAGAGCATCGCGATTGGCCTGCGCCTCGAAGGGATCGTGCGGAGCCGAGATGGTCAGGCCGGAGGCCTCCTCCAGCCGTCGGCGGACTCCGGCGGCGAACTCGGGATGGGTGTTGAGTCCGGTGCCGGTGGCGGTGCCGCCCAGCGGGATCTGTCCGACCCTTTCGAGCGTGGCCCGCACACGATCGCGCCCGTGACGGACCTGCGAGGCGTAGCCGCCGAACTCCTGGCCGAGGGTCACGGGGACCGCGTCCATCAGGTGGGTGCGGCCGGCCTTGACCACGTCCCGGAACTCGTCTGCCTTGGCGGTGAGCGCGTCGGCCAGTTCATCCATGGCCGGCAGCAGATCGTTGGTGACCTCGCTGAGCGCGGCCAGATGAACCGCCGAAGGGAAGACGTCGTTCGACGACTGGCCCATGTTGACGTGATCGTTGCGATGGACGCCCTCACCGGCGAGGTTGGCGATCACCTCGTTCGTGTTCATGTTCGAGGACGTGCCCGAGCCCGTCTGGAAGACGTCGACCGGGAACTGGCCGTCATGCTTGCCGGCCCCGATCTCATCTCCGGCGGCGGCGATCCGGTCGGCGATCCCCTGATCCAGCAGGCCGAGTTCGGCGTTGGCCCGGGCCGCGTTCGCCTTGATCAGACCGAGCCAGTGCACGACCGGCGCGGGGATCGACTCCCCGGAGACGGGGAAGTTGTCTACGGCCTTGGTGGTCTCGCCACCCCACAGCTGGTCAGTCAAAGGAGCCTCTCGTAATTTTTTGGTTCCGGATAGCTGCCATAAGTCTTTCAGCCGATGTCACGTCCGGCCTCGCGACCGGCCTCGAAGTGCGAGCGCTTGAACTCCGAGGCACCGTCGAGCCCGTTGGTCGCGGCACTCCGGACCCGCTCGACCAGGGTCGAGTGGATGCCCTCGCTGTCCTCGGCACCCTTCTCGATCGCGCCGAGCAGGTAGCCGGCGTCGATCGCGGCCTTGATCCCGTCCGGACCGGGCTCGGAGATGGCCGCTCCGGTCTCGGTCGCGACCTTCACCGCGGTCTCGCCGAAGTTGAGCAGATCGCCCTCCTTCTGGTTGCGGACCAGGCATCCGCTGATCGGCACCTCGGCGTCCAGCAGCACCTCCCCGGGTGCCTGGCGAAGTGACGAAGCGAAGCTGGCGGCGGGCACGAAGCAGCCGGCCGGAGTCTCGGTGTCGGTCTCCCCGCAGGCGGTCACGAGGACCGCGCAGGCGATGGTCAGAGCGAGGGCTGAAAGGCGGATGGCACGCACCGCTGAATCTTGACACCCGGCCGGCCGTGGGGTTTTCCGCACCACATCGGCGGGGGCGCGCACCACTCTTTTCCGTACTCTCTCGTTCCCGTATAGGCTCCCGCCATGCCTACAGTTCGCGAAGCCACATTCGACCTTTTCCGCAAGCAGGGAATGACCACGATGTTCGGCAATCCCGGCTCGACCGAGCTGCCGATGCTCAAGGACTTCCCGGACGATTTCGAGTACGTCCTCGGCCTCCAGGAAGCCGCCGTGGTCGGCATGGCCGACGGCTATGCCCAGGTCACCGGCAAGCCGGCCCTGGTCAACCTTCACACCGCTCCCGGGCTCGGCAACGCGATGGGCGCGCTCTTCAACGCCCAGGCGAACCACTCGCCGGTGGTGATCACGGTCGGCCAGCAGGCCCGCTCGATGATCACCATGCAGTCGAACCTGACCAACCGCGACGCGATCCGGGTACCGCACCCCTACGTCAAGTTCGCCTATGAGCCGCCCCGCGCGGAGGATGTGCCGCTCGCGATCGCGCACGCAATCCACCTGGCTTCGCTGCCCCCGATGGGACCGGTGATGGTCTCGCTGCCGATGGACGACTGGGACAAGGAGATCGACGCCTCCGACGCCCAGCACGTGATCAACCGCCAGGTCAGCGGCCGTGCCGGAGCCGACCCGGCGCTGATCGCCGACCTCGCCGAGCGTCTGAAGTCCGCCAAGAATCCGATCGCGGTCGCCGGACCGGACGTCGACGCCTCCGGTGCCTGGGAGGAGATGATCGCCCTCGCCGAGAACCAGAACCTCGGTGTCTGGGCCCCGCCCGCGACCGGCGGTGGACGTCTCGGTTTCCCGGAAGATCACCCGCACTGGCGCGGCGTTCTGCCCCCCGCGGTGGGACCGGTCGGCGAGACCCTGAAGGAACACGATCTGATCCTGGTGGTCGGTTCCTCCGTCTTCGCCTACTACCCGAACATTCCCGGCCCGTTCCTCGCCGAGGGAAGCTCGCTGGTCCAGATCACCTCCGATCCCGATGAGGCCGCCCGGGCCCCGATGGGTGACTCGATCGTGGCCGACGTCAAGCTGACCCTGACCGCGCTGCTGGCCGAGCTCGGGGAGAAGAGCGGCCGTGAGGCTCCGCCCGAGTGGCCGAAGCCGACCCGCATGGAGGAGACCGACCCGCTCAACTCGTCGGTGATCCACTCGATCCTCAGGGAGCAGCTGCCGGACAACGGCATCGTCGTGCTCGAGTCTCCCTCCAGCACGATGGCGCTGCGCAACCAGCTGCGCATCTCGAAGCCGAACAGCTACTTCTTCGGCGCCGGTGGCGGCCTCGGTTTCGGTCTCGCCTCAGCGGTCGGCATCCAGATCGCCGAGCCCGAACGCCCGGTGGTCTGCGTGCTCGGTGAGGGATCGGTCCAGTACGCGGTCGCCGCTTTCTGGAGCGCGGTCGCCTATGACGTGCCGGTCACGTTCCTGGTCCTGCGCAATGAGGAGTACGCGATCCTGAAGTGGTTCGCGGAGATCGAGCAGGTCAGCGGATCACCCGGTCTCGACCTGCCCGCCCTGGAATCGGCCAAGATCGCTTCCGGCTACGGGATCGAGAGCAGCCTCGTCAGGAGCGCCACCGAGGTCGAAGCCGCGCTGAAGGAAGCGATCGCCGATCCGAAGCCCCGCCTGATCGAAGTCCCGGTCCAGCCGGGCATGTCACTTTTCTAACAGCGAGGAGCCGCACGATGCCACTGCTCGAGCCCGATGTCCTGAAAATCACGCCGGAGCCGAGTGAACCGGCCAGCGACCGCGCGCCCGAATGGGTGGCGGGCGGCACCCCGGAGCCGCTGCGCTCCGAACTGATCGCCCTGCTCGGCGAGGACCGGGTCCTCTGCCGGGCGAGCGACATCATCCGGTACGCCTCCGACGCGAGCCCGTACCGGATGCTGCCCCGGGCCGTGATCATGGCCCGGGACGCCGCGGATGTGTCCAAGGTGATCGCGTATGGGCGGGAGAAGGGCATCAGCGTCACCTTCCGTTCGGGCGGCACCAGCCTCAACGGTCAGGGACAGACCGAGGGCATCCTGATCGACGTGCGCCGTCATTTCGGCGGGGTCGAGGTGCTTGACGGCGGCAGGCGGGTCACGGTCGGACCCGGCACCGTGCTCGGTCACGCCAACAAGGTCCTGGCCCCGACCGGCTACAAGCTCGGGCCGGACCCGGCTTCGACCGACATCGCCACGGTCGGCGGCGTGGTCGCCAACAACTCGGGCGGCATGCGCTGCGGCATCAAGTTCGATTCGTACTCGACCGTGACCGCGATGGAGTTCGTGCTGCCGTCCGGCACCGTGGTCGACTCGGCCGCGCCCGACGCCGAGGAGAGGTTCGCGAAGGACGAACCCGCGCTGGCCGAAGGGCTGATGAAGATCCGCGAGGAGATCCTCGCCGACCAGGCTCTGGCCGATCGCATCCGGCAGAAGTTCCAGATCAAGAACACCACCGGCTACCGCCTCTGCGCCTTCCTCGACGGCGATACCCCGGTGGAGATCATGCGCCGCCTGATCGTCGGCTCCGAAGGCACGCTCGCCTTCATCGCCAAGGTGACCTTCGAGACCGTGAAGCTGCCGGTCCGCACGACGCTTGCCTGGCTCCATTTCCCCAGCATCCCCACCGCGACCGATCCGGTCCCGGCCCTCGTCGCCGCCGGCGCCACCGCGGTCGAGCTGATGGTCGCCCCGGCCTTGATCGTCGCCTCATACAACATGCCGGGCGCACCCCAGCAGTGGAAGGAGCTCGATCCCGAGTCAGCGGCGCTGCTGGTCGAGTTCGGCGGAGACACCGACGCCGATCTCGACGCCTCGGAAGCCGCGGTCATGGAGATCCTCGAAGGGCGTGAACTGATCCGCGAGGTCGAGTTCAGCCGCGACGAAGAGGTGATCGAACTGAACTGGCGGGTCCGTGAGGGGCTGCATGGCCTGGTCGGCAAGATGCGTCTGCCCGGCACCGCGCTGATCGTCGAGGACGTCTGCGTGCCGCCGGCCCGGATCGCCGAGGGCGCCGAGGAATTGCGGCTCCTGCTCGGGGAACACGGCTTCCTGACCGGTGTCGCCGGACATGCCTCGGCCGGCAACCTCCACTTCATGCTGACCCCCGATTTCGCGATCCAGGACGACCTCGACCGCTACGAATCGTTCATGGCGAAACTGGTCGATCTGATCTGCAACAAGTACGACGGCTCATTGAAGGCCGAACACGGCACCGGGATCAACATGGCGCCCTACGTCGAACTCGAGTGGGGCAAGCAGGCGACCGACCTGATGTGGCGGGTCAAGGAACTCGCCGATCCGGGGAACACGCTCAACCCCGGGGTGGTCCTCAACCGCGATCCGGAGGTTCACCTCCAGAACCTGAAGACGACCCCGCCGATCGAGGAATCGGCGACCACCTGCGTCGAGTGCGGTTTCTGCGAGCCGGTCTGCCCGAGCCGCAACCTGACCACGACCCCGCGCCAGCGCATCGTGCTGCGCCGCGAGATGGTCCGGCAGGGTGAGGACACCGCGGTCCGCAAGGCGCTGCTGGAGGAGTTCGAGTACGACGCCCTCCAGACCTGTGCCGCCGATGGTTCCTGCCTGCTGTCCTGCCCGGTCGGCATCGACACCGGCGCCTTCGTCAAGGGCTTCCGGGCCGAGCAGAACAGCCCGGCCGCCGAGCGGATGGCGCTGCGCGCCGCGCGGCGCTGGGACCGGGTCGAGAAGCTGTCCCGCTCCGGCCTGCGCATCGGCAGCGCGATCTCGAGCGTCACCTCCGACGGCGCGATGCGCGGCCTGACCAAGGCCGCCCGCAAGGTCGTCAGCGAGGAACTGGTCCCGGAATGGGGCGAGAAGATGCCCCCGGCCGCGAAGCCGCACCTGCCGAAGACCAGCTCGCACGGAGCCGCCGCGGTCTACATGCCGGCCTGCATCAACCGCATGTTCGGCCGCTCCAAGGGCGACCCGGGAGATCTCTCGCTGCCCGAGGCGCTGGTCGCGGTCTCCGCCCGGGCCGGCAAGCCGGTCTGGATTCCCGAAGACGTCGAGGGCACCTGCTGCTCGGTTCCGTGGAGCTCGAAGGGCTTCAAGGACGCCCACGCCTTCAAGGCCAACCAGACGGTGGAGCGCCTCTGGCGCTGGACGGGCGGTGGCGCTCTGCCGATCGTGATCGACGCTTCGTCCTGCGGCCACGGAATGGCCGACTTCGGCCCCGGTGTCCTGACCGAGGAGAACGAGGCCCGCCACGCCGAGATCAGCGTGATCGACTCGGTCGCCTGGACCGAGCAGTACCTGCTGCCGAACCTGGAGCTGAAGCGAAAGACCCCGTCGGTGACGGTCCACCCGACCTGCTCCGGACGCCACATGGGCCTCGACCGGGCCCTGGTCCGGATAGCCGGCGAGCTGGCCGAGGACGTCAACGTGCCGCCGACCGCCACCTGCTGCGGCTTCGCCGGCGACCGCGGCCTGCTCCACCCGGAGCTGACCGCGAGCGCGACCGAGGCCGAGGCCCGTGAGGTCAGCGCCAATCCGACCACCAGCCACATCTCCTCCAACCGCACCTGCGAGGTGGGGCTGGAGAAGGCGACCGGTGAACCCTACGGATCTTTCATCTATCTGCTGGAGGAACTGAGCCGCTGACGGCTCAGTTCCTCCGATTCACCGGGCGCGCCTTCAGTACCACCGAGTTCACGTTTTCTCCGAACCACCTCGACGGAGTGAAGTCCGGCCCGGCCGGCCCGGCCGGGAAGTAGGCGGCACGAATGCCGAACCGCACCGGCCGGTGCCGGTGTTTGCGAGGAATCACCTTCAGCTTGCCCCGCCCAAGTGAAAGCCGAAGCGTCAGCAGGCCGCTGGGTGGCACGGGGGCATGAACCAGGTCGTCAAACACTTCCGGGGTGAACGTGATCGTGACCGTTCTACGTGAAGTCGTCACTGTGATTCTCCCCTCACCGGAGCCGGGAATATCCGCACGGACCAAAGGCTCGGCATCGCGCCTCAGTCGCAGGCGGTCGGGTAGGCGAACCACCACTTTCTGTCTCAAATACGTCGGCGCCGGAGGCGGATCGATCACGTTCACCACGCCCGACAGCGAAGGCCAGCGGGACTTCGAGTGCCGAAAACGCACCGACCCCTTGATCGTCGGCGGCTTCACCCGGCAGCGCGTCCATGCCTGCTGAGGATCAGCGGCACGCTGTGGAGCCTGACCGTATGGACAACGCACCGGCGGGATGATGACCACGCCGCCGGTACCGAATCCGGTGTCCACCTCACCCGACTCGGCATCCATCCTGACCAAGGCCATTCGTCGCCGGGGATCCGTGAACGGCCGCACAGACGCGGCGCCACCGATCAGCAGGGAACCATCGGCGGCGGGCGAGATCGAACTCACCGGACCGGATGCCGGTGAGATCTCGAGATTTGAGTGGAAGCCATCGGTTCCGTCCGAAAATGTCTTGGCGACGTTGAACGACGGATACTCGAAACGGCCGGGATGCTTGGAGGACACCAGCCCTCCGTCCGGAGTCTCCAGGAAGAGACCGGAACCTCCGTTGTGCAGCTCATGGGGCGAACCGGCTCTGAGCATTCCGTCCGGGTCGATCTCCCAGAGAAGATTCGAGTCGGAGTAGAAGCTGCAGTACATCGAGGAGCCATAGATGCGGGCTTCTCCATCAGGGTCCACGTACAGGGCCCTCGTGCCATAGCTGTACCTGCCACAACTCTCAGGAGCTTCGATCGACGCGAAACCATCGCCGTCGGCTCCATACTCAGGATCGGGCATACCGCTCTCTCCCAGGCGAAGCAAGATCGCCGTGGTGCGACGATCGCTCCCGGTGGCACCGGCGACCATCACCCTGCCCTGCGTGTCGAAGGCGACGGCGCCGACCGAGTAGTGATTGTCCGGCTCTGGTACCGCCGGTGAAACCACGCCGTCACCACCGAAACTGAGATCCGGATCCCCGTCCGGCCCGAATCTGGCGACGGTCAGCCCGCCGCTCGATCCCCCGGCGACGACGACCTTTCCGTCGTCCTGAACGGCGGCCGCGGCGATCTGCCTCGAGTCGAGATACCTCGAAGGGACGCCGGCCACCACGCCCGACTGACCGAAGGTCGGGTCCAGTGAACCGTCGGGGAGATATCTCAGCAACGCTTCTTCAGTGGCCAGCAGGATCCGACCGGACCCACCGGGCAAGAGCGCCACCACCGGAGTGTTCCGCACCGCCTCACCGAGAACGACCACGCCGCCATCCGCGAATCCGGTGTCAACCGATCCATCGGCCTCCAGCCGAACAAGCGAGATGCGCCGCGCATGGTCGCAATCCTCACTGGTCGTGCCGGCGATCATGATCGAGCCATCCGCATTGGTCATGCTTTTCTCGAGCTGATTGCACGCCTGCAGCTCACTCAGCGAACCGGCTGACGCGCTGCCGGCCAGAACCGACGCGAGCGCCAGGCCAAGGGCACCACCGGCGAGTGCCAATACCGCACCGCGAACGAAACCCACGACCGAAACTCCCCCTGCTCCAAGCACCCACTCCTCCTGATCGGTTGCAAACAAGAACTCGCCACACCTCCGCTAGTTGCGGTCGCGTACCGACTGTTCCTGAACAGCCCTCAAGCGCATCGAACCGGGTTCACATGTTTTCTATGACCAGGCACCTCGATACCGCCTACAATCGGCGTCTGGGGACTCACTGAAACCGATCCTCGCCGCGGACAGCCGCAGGGGAAAAAGGGAACAAGGGAACGAATGCTGAACCGTCGTATTTCTCTGGCCACAATCCTGGCCGTACTCGTGGGCCTGTTCGGGGCTGCCTCCGCCACGGCCGCGCAGCCGTCGGATCGCGCGCCGATCCCGCCGCCGACCGACTACTGGCAGGACAAGGGCTTCATCCTGATGGCCCATCAGGGCGGTGAGTGGGACTTCCCGCCGAACACCCTGTTCTCCTACAAGTCGGCGGTCGCGGCCGGTGCCGACATGATCGACATGGACGCCTACGTGACCGCCGACGGACAGATCGTGCTGACCCACGACCTGGGCGCGTGGCAGAACTCGGACGCTCCGAATGACGGCAATCACGACATCAACGATCTGACCCTGGCCCAGTTGAAGGAGTACGACTTCGCCTACAAGTGGAGCCCGCGCGACGGCTCGAGCACCCATCCGTACAGGGGAATCGCCGGACAAAACCCGACCCAGGAACCGCCGGCAGGGTTCACCAGGAACGACTTCACCATCCCGTCGTTCGCCGAGGTTCTCGCCGCCTTCCCCGACACGCCGATCAACATCGAGCTGAAGCAGGTCCCCGGTGTTGACATCGAGGACACGGCCGCCGAGATGGCCTCTGTTCTCGCTGCCCATCCTGGACATGACGAGAGCGTGATCATCAACTCCTTCGGGCAGGACATGCTGGACGCGATGCACGCGGCACGCCCCGAGCACAAGTCATTCGGTGGAAGCCTCGCCGCCAGCGTCGACTATCTCGGAGGCGCACCGATCACTCCGACCCCGGTCGCGATCGAGCCGCCGGATCTCTACCGTCTGTTCCCGGCTCCGGCCGGCCCGCTGCGCACCGTGCCGGCTCTCAAGCCGTGGGCCGACCATGACGGCTACAAGATCTTCGTCTGGGGCTCCGATCTCGATCCGGCCCAGGACACCGACGCGTTCTACGAGCAGCTGATCGCGGAGGGTGCCGATTCGTACAACACACCGAGCCCGACCACTCTCGCCAAGTACCTCTGCGAGAACGGCATCGCCGCACCCGATGGCACCCCCCGGTGCGCCCAGCAGGTCTGTCCCGAGGGACAGGAGGGAATCGCTCCGGACAACTGCAAGCCGATTCCGTGCCCACCGGGAACCGTCGGCACTTCGCCCAACTGCGAACCGCACCCCGACCCGGCCACCACGGTGAGCAAGGTCGCGATCACCCCGGCCAAGGGCAAGATCAGGGCCGGCAAGAAGACCAAGCTGACGATCAAGGTGAATGCCAAGATCGGGCTGGACGGCGCACCGAGGGTCACGCTCAAGTCATCGAACCGTCAGGTCAAGCTGCCGAAGACGATCAAGTTCGCCAAGGCCTCGTCGACCATGAAGAAGACGATCACGGTCACGGCGACCAAGAAGGCCAAGGGCAAGGCGAAGATCACCGCCAGCTCCGGCGGCAAGAAGGGCACCGCGACCCTCACCGTCAAGAAAGCCAAGAAGAAGTAGGGCAAAAAGCCTCGAAGCGAAAGGGCGTCCGGGAAACCGGGCGCCCTTTCTCGTTAATCCCGCCGTTCGCGAGCGAGCCGCTCGGCGTCGAGCACGATCGCGGCGACCCGGGGATCCCGTTCGAACCGCCGGTCCATGATCGGCCCGAGAATGCCCCGCAGGTGAAGGAAGACCCTGTACTCGAAGGGCACGACGATCCGCGGAGCCCGGGCCTCGATGCCGTCGATCACGGCCTCGGCCGCCTTCGCGGCCGGGATCTGCCGGGTCATGAAGGCCGGGGCGAGCCGGCGCATCCGGTTGACGATCGGGTCGGTGAAGGCGGTCGTGACCATCTCGGTCGTGATCCAGCCGAAGTAGGCGACCGAAGCGCTCGCACCCAGCGGAATCAGCTCGGTCCGGACCGAGCGGCCGAGCGCTTCGACCCCGGACTTCGCGGTCGCGTAAGAGCTGTTGATCACGCCGTTCATGAAGGCGTAGGACGAGGAGACCAGCACGAACTGTCCGCCGTTCGCGACCACCTGTTCCATCCCGGCCCGGACCGTGTTCCACACTCCGTAGAGGTTGACCTCGATCACCCGCTCCCACTCCTCGGTGGGAATGGTCAAGGTGGAGGTCGTATCCGGCGCGATCCCGGCGTTGGCGACGACCACATCCACCTTGCCGAATTCGGAGAGGGTCCTCGCGAACGCTTTCTCGATCTGTTCCTTGTCCCGGACATCGGCGCCGATCCCGATCGCGCGGGTACCGACCACGCGGGCCGACTCGGCGGCTATCTCTTGGTCGAGGTCGATCAGGGCGACCGACGCGCCGCGACTGTGGGCGGCCTCGGCGACAGCGAAGCCGATCCCACGGGCGGCACCGGTGATCAGGACGACCTTGCCGGTGAGGTCGTAGCTCACCCGGATCCCGGCTTCATGTCCCGCTCTTCGAACTGGTGGATGAAGTCCGCGACCTTGGGGTTGTCCTCGAGCTGCTTGTCGGAGAGCGGGCCGAGCAGGCCGCGCAGATAGAACACCGGCCGCCAGATCCGGGGTTCGATCACTCGTGGGGAGCGATGCTCGATTCCCCGGACGAGTGCCTCCGCGGCATCTTCCACCGACATCTGTCTGGTCAGGAACGAGGGGGCGATCTCCTCGCGGAACCGCTCGGCGAGTTCGTTGTCGAAGACCTTGGAATTGAGATCGGTCTTCACGTACCCGAAATAGGCGACCGTGGCGCTGGCCCCGTGGGCCGCCAGCTCGACCCGAAGCGCCCGGCCGAGCGCTTCGACCGAGGCCTTGGAAACGGCGTAGCTGCTGTTCAGGGTTCCGTTGACATGCGCGTATGAGGAAGAGATCAGGACGAGCTGCCCGCGGTTGGCGACGACTTCCGGCAGGCCCGCCCTCACGGTCCTCCAGACACCCATCAGGTTGACGTCCAGGATCCGCTCCCAATCCTCGGTCGAGATCGCCCGGGTGGTCGTCTTCGGCGGGGTGATTCCCGCGTTGGCGACGACCACGTCGACCCGGCCAAGGCGCTCGGCGGTCCAGGCGACGGCCGTTTCGATCTGTTCGGCGTCGGTCACGTCGGCACCGATGCCGATCGCACGGTCGCCGATCCTCTCCGCGGCGGCTTCCGCCGCGGCTCCGTCGACGTCGATCACGGAAACCGAGGCGCCACGCCGATAGGCGATCCGCGCGGTCTCGAATCCGATGCCTCGGGCACCGCCGGTGATCAGAACAGTCTTGCCTGCGAGGTCATACCGAGACATGTTCGGAGAGTACGGGATTATTGAACTATTGGCGAATGGATAGCATCAGCGCTTCCGTGTCAGCCTTTCGTCCAGTCGATCCCAAACAGTCCTTTCCGGAGATGGAGGAGCGCGTCGCCGCGCGCTGGAAGAAAGATCGTATCTTCGAACGCTCCCTGGAGCAGCGGGCCGGCGACAAGGTGTGGAGTTTCTACGAGGGCCCGCCGACCGCGAACGGCCGTCCCGGCTCACACCATGTGCTCTCCCGCGTCTTCAAGGACATCTATCCGCGCTACCGGGCGATGTCCGGCTACCGGGTGCCGCGCAAAGCGGGCTGGGACTGTCACGGCCTGCCGGTCGAACTCGAGGTGGAGAAGCAGCTCGGCATCTCCTCCAAGAAGGAGATCGAGGAGTACGGGATCGAGGAGTTCAACCGGAAGTGCCGTGAATCGGTCTTCACCTACGTCGAGGAATGGAACCGGCTGACCGAGCGCATCGGCTTCTGGATCGACCTCGACGATCCCTACGTCACCCTCGACAACGACTACATGGAATCCGTCTGGTGGTCGCTGAAACAACTGTGGGAAGGCGACCGCCTCTACGAAGGTCACCGAGTCTCGCCCTACTGCCCGCGCTGCGGCACGACCCTCTCCTCACACGAGGTCGCCCAGGGATACAAGGACGTCACTGACCCCTCGGTCTACGTGCGCTTCCCGCTGCTCGACGACGACGGGGAACTCACCGACGAGTCGCTGCTCGTCTGGACGACGACCCCCTGGACACTGCCCGGCAACTACGCCGTCGCGATCAACCCGGACGTCAACTACGTCCTAGCCGACATCGACGGCGAGAACGTGATCGTCGCCGAGTCCCTGATGGAGAAAGTGCTGGGCGAGGATTCGACGATCGTCGAGATGATCGCCGCCGACGAACTGATCGGCCGCCGCTACGCGGCTCCGTTCCCCGGCATGGCCGAAAACTCGGGTGTGTTCCGGGTCATCAGCGGCGACTTCGTGACCACCGAGGACGGCACCGGCCTGGTCCACATCGCGCCCGCCTTCGGCGAGGACGACTACCGCGTCGCGGTCGCCGAAGGACTGTTCACCCCCGGTGACGCCGACCACTCCCTCTTCAACCCGGTCAAGCTCGACGGAACCTTCGACGCGAGGGTCACCGGCTTCGAGGGCGAGTTCGTAAAGGACGCGGACGTGACCACGGGACTGATCGCGAGGCTCGAGGAGAACGACCGCCTTTTCCGGGCCACCGAGTACGAGCATTCCTACCCGCACTGCTGGCGCTGCTCGACTCCGCTGCTCTACTACGCCAAGGCCAGCTGGTACATCCGCACCTCCGAGGCCCGGGAAGAGATGCTCGTCGGCAACGACAAGATCGGCTGGCATCCGGAACACATCAAGGACGGGCGTTTTGGCAAGTGGCTGGAGAACAACGTCGACTGGGCGCTTTCCCGCGACCGCTACTGGGGCACCCCCCTGCCGATCTGGGAATGCTCGGATGATTCCTGCGACGAGACCTTCTGCGCCGGCTCGGTCCAGGAGTTGAAGGACAGGGCCGGCAGCGTGCCCGACGACCTCCATCGCCCCTTCATCGATAGCGTCACCTGGAAGTGCGAGAAGTGCGGAACCGGCGAGATGGAACGTGTCGTCTCGGTGATCGACACCTGGTACGACTCGGGCGCGATGCCGTTCGCGCAGTTCCACTACCCCTTCGAGAACAAGGACGAGTTCGAGGAACGCTTCCCGGCCGACTTCATCTGCGAGGCGATCGATCAGACCCGCGGCTGGTTCTACACGCTGCTGGCCGAGTCGACGATGCTGTTCGACCAGCCCAGCTACAAGAACGTGGTCTGCCTCGGCCTTATCCTCGATGGCGAGGGTCAGAAGATGTCGAAGTCGAAGGGCAACGTGGTTGTGCCCTGGGACGTGCTCGACCAGTTCGGCGCCGACGCCTTCCGCTGGTATCTGTTCACCGCGCAGCAGCCCTGGGCCGGATACCGCTTCTCGCTCGACGCGATCTCCGAGGCGATGCGCAGCTTCCTTCTGACCCTGTGGAACACCTACTCCTTCTGGGTGCTCTACGCCAACGCCGAGAACTTCGATTCAAGCCTTCCCCCGGGCCCTCCCGAGAACCCGACCGACCTCGACCGCTGGGCCATCTCCCGCCTGCAGGCCACGGTCGAAACCGTCGCAACCCACATGGACACCTTCGACTGCACCGCGGCCGGCAAGGAGATCAACGATTTCGTCGAAGAGCTGTCCAATTGGTACGTGCGCCTCTCGCGCCGCCGTTTCTGGGAGGGCGACGCGGCCGCCTTCCAGACATTGCGCCACTGCCTGGTCGAGATCTCTGCCCTGATCGCGCCGTTCACTCCCTTCATCGCCGACGAGATCCACTCGAATCTGGTCGGGGGCAGCGACGGATCCTTCGGTGACCTGCCCGACTCGGTCCACCTGCGCGACTTTCCCCGCCCGGACTTCGAACTGCGCGACTATGACCTCGAGATGGCGATGGCCGCGACCCGCCGAACGGTCGAACTCGGGCGGGCCAGCCGGGCCCAGGCCAAAGCCAAGGTACGCCAGCCGCTGTCGAAGGCCGTGGTGGTCGCCACCGACGCCGAACGTGAGGCGATCGGGTCGCAGGAGGCCTTGATCAAGGCCGAGCTGAACGTCAAGGAGATCGAGTTCGTGACCGACCAGTCCGATCTGGTCAGCTACACGGTCAAGCCCAACTACCGGACGCTCGGTCCGCGCTTCGGCAAAGGCATGCCCCAGGTCGCCGCCGCGGTGGCCGCTCTCGACGCCGAACACGTCGCCGCGACGGTCGAGGCAGGCGGCGAGATCGGTGTGAGCATCGACGGCAAGGACCACACCCTCGGACCCGACGACCTGACCATGTCGATGGAGCCGGTCGAGGGCTACCAGGTGGAATCACAGTCCGGCCACGCGGTCGCACTCGCCCTGGAGCTCGACGACGAGCTCATCAAGGAGGGCTTCGCCCGCGAGATCGTGCACGCGGTCCAGAACGCACGCAAGAACGCCGGCCTCGAGATCACCGATCGCATCACCCTGAACCTGGGCGGCGACGAGACACTGCTCGAGGCCGCCCGCGACCATCAGGCGTGGCTCAGCGACGAGGTGCTATCGACCTCCACCGGATTCGATGCCGCCGGGGGCGAGCGGCTCACGATCGACGGGCGTGAGCTGCTGATCGACCTGAGCCGCTCCGAGTAGCCCGAACCTCAGGCTCGGTCGTCACCCGCCGAGCGCCAGGCCCGCAGAGTCTCGGCACCTTCGCGAATCAGCTCCACTTCGTCCGGACCCAGTCCCAGCAGCTCACCGAGGACGAACTCGTCTCCCCGGCGAAACTCGTCCGGACGGCTGGCCGTGAGCGACAGTTCCTTCAGGCGGTCCGTGACCGACGACCGGTCGGGAACGGCACTCGGCAGCCTCATCGCGCCGAGTTCGCTGGGCACGAAGACGAAGACGCCTCCTCCCAGCGAGTGCACCTTCAGCTCGGCCTCAAGCAGGGTGAGCGATGAGTACCAGACGGCCAGCAGCGCGTCGCGGCGCTCCGGTTCGATCTGGCCGCACATGAAGCTGTTCGTCGCCAACAGCCCCGCGTCGTTCTTGAACAGCTGAGGGGTTTCGGCGAAGACCGGCAGCACCACGTCGGAAACCTTGAGCGCACGGATCAGATACCAGGGTTCACGGATCCGGCACTTGTAGCGGCGATCGACTCCCTGCTCCACGCCCTCGGCGATGTACTCCCGCTCGCCGGGAGAGAGATCGGCGGGATCGGAGGGCGGCACGAACAGATGGACCTCGTCACGGGTTCCGGTGGTCGAGACACCGCCCGGGACGAGTTGCCTGCCCGTCGTCAGCGTCGCCGCCAGGGACTCCGGCCGCAGGCCGTGAAGTTCGATCTGCTCACGGCTCGGATGAAAGAACCCCTTGTCGCCGGACACGTAGCCGATCCGCCACTTGACCGATTCGGCCGAAGGATGTGTCCTGGCGCTCAGATCCTCCAGCAGCGCCCGGAGCGGCTCCCGCAGGAGTCCGAGCAGGAACGGCTTCTCGCCGCGCTCGATCTGGTCGATCTCGGCCACCGACGTTCCCAGCCTCGAACCCGAGACCAGGCCGGCCACGGTCTCGTAGGTTTCGAACTCGACGCGGCCGGTCCGTTCTCCGCGGCGGTCGGCGAACAGCAGCACCGTCTCCTGAAGGATCGAGGAGAACATCCGCTCCCGGACCCTGACCAGTCTCAGCTCCCCGAAATTCCAGCCGAGGAATCGCCAGAGCGGCCGGGCGTAGCGGACATGGGTGAACTCGTGGGGCAGGACCAGAGCCATGCGTCCCCCCTCCTTCACGAACGAGGTCGCATGAAGGACGAACGGCATCCAGATGCTGCCGGCCGGATCCATGTCTCTTCCGAGCGCCCGCGAAGCGATACGCAATGCCCGTCTCCGGGATTCCTCGGGGAGGTTGCGAAGCCTCACGTAGGGCGGATTTCCGATCACCGCGTCGACCGGGAACGGATCCAGCCCGAGGAAGTCGCCGCGAACGCTCATCCCCCGATCGATCAGGCCGGCGTCAACGGCGGTGCGGAAGGTGTCCGCCGCCAGCTCCACACCGATCACGTCCGGGTCCGGCAAGAGGCGCGCCGCGGCATTCCGGTGCAGGGCGCTGACCAGCGCTCCGTCTCCGAGACTCGGTTCCAGGACATGTTCGCCGCCGTCACGGATCAGCCAATCGGCCATGAAATCCGCGGTGCCCTCCGGGGTGTAGAAGGCACCCAGGGCCTTGTGACCCGACAGGCCGAGGCTGGGCGCGGCCCCGGATACGTCGGCTACCGTCATCGGTTGAACCGTATACGGACAGGCGGACACCCCGGACCGGGCGGACAGGTGATCCGGCCGGGACGCAGATCCGAATAGATGCCAGATGCCTTCACGGAAAGAAATCGGCTACTCGGCACTGGATCGTGCGCTCGGCCTCGGCCTCATTCCCGATCCGGTCCTGCGCCTCGCGTCACGCCGGGCCGCGCGCTCGAGGACCGGCCACGAGGAACGCGGTGGGATCGAGGCCCAGGAGGAACGGCTCCGCGAGATGATCGTGCGAATGGGGAGCGGCGCAATCGCCGAGAGAGTCGATGCCGCCAACCGACAGCACTACGAGATTCCCAGCGAGTTCTTCGAGCTCTTCCTCGGTCCCCGCCGCAAGTACAGCTCCGCCTTCTGGAGAGATCCCGGCCAGTCACTCGCCGAAGCCGAGGAGGAGATGCTGGCGCTGACCTGCCACCGGGCCGGCGTCGAGGACGGCATGAAGATCCTCGACCTGGGCTGCGGCTGGGGCTCGCTCTCGCTGTGGATCGCGGAGAACTTCCCGAATACCGAGATAACCGCCGTATCGAACTCTTCCAGCCAGAAGAAGACGATCGACCGCGAGGTGGTGAGACTCGGACTGCGGAACGTCGAGGTGATCACCGCGGACATCAACGGGTTCGATCCCGGAAAGGATTTCGACCGGATCGTCTCGGTCGAGATGTTCGAGCACATGCGCAACTGGAAGGAGCTGCTCAGACGGATATCGACCTGGCTGAAACCGGAAGGGAGGCTGTTCGTCCACGTGTTCACTCATCGCCGCCTCGCCTATGGCTTCGCCGGCACCTGGGCCTCGGAGAGATTTTTCACGGCGGGCACGATGCCGTCACATGACCTGCTGCTCTTCTTCCAGGAGCACATGGAGCTGGAGCGGCGCTGGGCGGTATCGGGACACCACTATGCCCGCACGCTGGCCGCCTGGCTGAAACGGCTCGACGAGAACCGCGCCGAAGCCCTCGCCGTGCTCGAGACCGTGTACGGCCGAACCGAGGCTCGTCGCGCTCTCGGCACGTGGCGGCTCTTCCTGATCTCGACCGAGCAGATCTGGGACTGGAACGGCGGTGGCGACTGGATGGTGTCGCACTACCTTCTGGCACCGCGGGCCGTCTAGCCGGCGAACTCCTGGGCGGGACCGCCGGCGTTGGTCGTGAACGGCAGCCGCCACTCGTCCCGGAGCTCGTCGTCGACGCTCAGCCTCCAGACATAGCCCACACCGAGTTCCAGCGGCAGGGGCGGGACCGGAATGGCGATGCCGACATCGAGCGAGGTGCCGGGCTTGACTCCCGGCGGCCTCCCCGTCTCGAACTCTCCCTCGATCATCAGCGGATTCTGGTCGGGACCGGTGACCGCGTCTCCGTCCGCGTCCAGGAGCTCGATCGCGAACCGGTGTTTCATGCTGGTCTGGTCCCACGGGACCGAAAAGAGGATCGCGATCGCGGTCGGGCCGATCTCCGGACCGATCACGGTCCAGCCTCCACCCAGGATGTAGAGCTTGCCGCCCACGGCCTCGGCCGAGTCGGCCAGCATCATCGTTACTTTCATGGCTCCTCCTTGTTCCATTGGACCCGGCATCTCTGACCGGAACGAGTTCGACCCGAAGCCAGGCTCCGGGTCGATGGTGCTTCGTTATTCGGCTTTGTGGATGATGAAGTCCGACTTGCTCGAGTCTTCGAACTTCACCCAGCAATGATCGGGTGCCACACCGGCCACGTCCATCAATGCCTCCGAGATGCGCTTGGCGATCTCAGCCTTCTGTTCGTCGGTCCGGCCTTCGAACCAACTGATCTCCACGAAGGGCATCGCGGCTAACCCTGCAGGGCCGGTTCGAGATCGGCCAGCAGACGCCGCTTGGGCATCGCTCCGACGATCTTCTTGACCATCGCGCCATCCTTGAACAGGATCATCGTCGGAATCGAGAGGACCTCGTACTGCGCGGCCGTCTGCGGGTTCTCGTCGATGTTGAGGCTGATGATCTTGACGTCGTCGCGCTCTTCGTTGATCTCTTCGAGGACCGGGTGGACGACGCGGCAGGGACCACACCAGGGAGCCCAGAAATCGACCAGCACGTTGCCTTGCGCCTCGAGGGCGTCGGCCTTGAATGTGGCGTCAGTTACTGGGGGGAGCTTGTCTGCCATCTCGGTCTCCTGGGTCGTGGTCAATACCGGCACGCGATTGAGATCGCCCACCTACTATACAAAATGAAGTAAGGGTCCGCAAGGGGTTCCAGAGACCGTAACGCACCGGAGCGGCCGGGCCGGTCAATCGGGGCGGTTCCGGCCGAATCTCATCGCCGGGACCTTCCAGGCCGCCTCGGCGACGATGCCGGTACTCATCTTCGAGGCGCCCGCCTGGCGCTCGCGGAAGGTGATCGGAACCTCCATGACATCGAAACCGGCCCTGATCACGCGGTAGGTCATCTCGACCTGGAACGAGTAGCCGGAAGCCGCGATCTCGCTGAAGGGGATCGTCTCGAGCACTTTGCGGCGAAAGCACTTGAAGCCGCCGGTCATGTCGCGGATGTCCACCCCTAGCACGGCGCGGGAGTAGACGCTGCCGCCCCGGCTGAGGAGGCGGCGGACCTGCCCCCACTCGGTGATGCCGCCTCCCGGCACGTAGCGTGAGCCGATCACCAGATCGGCCGTCTCCGCCCCGGCGATCAGTCGCGGCAGGTAGGCGGGGTCATGCGAGAAGTCGGCGTCCATCTGCACGATCAGCTCGGCGCCGCCGTCGAGGGCCACCTTGAACCCGGCCAGGTAGGCGGGTCCGAGCCCCTCCTTCTCCCGCCGGTGGAGCACGACCACGGTGTCGTCCGCGGCGGCCAGCTCGTCGGCCAGGCGGCCGGTTCCGTCAGGCGAGTTGTCGTCGACGACAAGGATGCGATCGCCGCCGCTCAGCTTCGGCTTCAGTGCCTCGACCATGGGACCGATGTTGTCGGCCTCGTTGTAGGTCGGCAGAAGCACCCAGACGGGGCCGCGTCGAGTTGGCGTGTCCTCCGGTCCGGGCATCGGGTGATCGTATCTGGACTGCGGCCATGACCCGGCGGCTAGGGGCGTTCGTCCACGTGGCGCTTCAGGGCCCCGAGGCGATCACTCCACTCGCTGCCGACCCGGCTCAGCCAGGCCGACCCCGGCTCGAGCCCGCCCTCGACCATCCCGTAGCGGACCTCCCTGCCGCTGCGCTCGGCATCGAGGATGCCCGCTTCGACCAGGCTGCCGAGGTGCTTCGACGCCCCCTGACGGCTGATCGCGAGTTCGGCCGAAAGCTCGGTCGGCGTGGCCGGGCCACGGCCGGCGATCAGCTCCAGGATCGCCCGCCGGTTAGGGTCGGCGAGCGCACCGAAGACCAGATCCGCGGACCCGGCCTTCACACGCGGGCGAGTTGCGCGTTCGCGACGGGGCCGGGACCGGAGGAGCTGATCTCGGCCAGCTCCGTCTCGAGCGCGACCAGCGGACGGGATTCGGTGACACGCACGACGCAGCCGTCACCTTCGGTGGCGGGCAGCAGCTCAAACTCGACCCGAGTCGATTCCTCCTCGTCCCGAGCCCACCAGAAGGAAAGCTCCCGGCCCGGCTCGATCGTCTCGAAAAAGCCACTGCGTTCGCCGCCGTCGTCACGCACGACGATCTCGCCGCCCGGAGTCAGGTCGGCTTCCACCTGTCCGCCGAGCCATTCGGAGAGCTCCGATTCCTCGGTCAGCGCCCGCCAGGCTCGTTCCGGCTCGCACTCCAACTCCACTTCGCGGGTCATCTCGTCCATCGGGTCTCCTCGCTCACGCAACTGTTTGGTTGCGCTATCTTAGCGAGTACACACGCAACCGTTGAGTTGCGCTTCAGATCGGAGATACATGAACCCCCATGCGTCGCTCATTCCCACAGTCATCGAACAGACCAGCCGCGGCGAACGCGCCTTCGACATCTACTCCCGCCTGCTCGACCAGCGCATCGTCTTCCTCGGCCAGGAGGTCGACGACCAGATCGCGAACATGATCGTCGCCCAGCTGCTGCACCTCGAGTCCGGCGACCCCGAGAAGGACATCTCGATCTACATCAACTCGCCCGGAGGATCCGTCTATGCCGGCATGGCGATCTACGACGCGATGCAGTTCATCAAGCCCGACGTGCAGACCATCTGTTACGGCGTGGCGATGTCGATGGGATCGCTGCTCCTGACCGGCGGTGCCGCCGGCAAGCGGGTCGCCCTGCCGAACAGCCGCATCCTCATCCACCAGCCATCTGGAGGGTTCCAGGGCACCTCGGCCGACATCGAGATCCACGCCAGGGAGATCCTCGAGTCGAGGAAGAGAATCGACGGGCTCTACGCGAAGCACACCGGCCAGAGCGTCGAGCGCGTCACCGCCGACATGGAACGGGACCGTTTCTTCACCGCCGAACAGAGCGTCGAGTACGGCCTGATCGACCGCGTACTCGACACACGCGACCCCCAGATCCGACGAACCGGATTCGCAAGCTGAAAGCACCCCGGCAACGATTTCCCATGACTATCATGGGAAATCGTTGCCGGGGCTGATGCACGCTTCGCTTCGGTTGCCAATTGTCCGGGTAGGCTCGGGCCATGACCAACGCTGAGATCGCCGCCGCCCTCGAAGAACTGGCCGTGCTCTACCAACTGGATGGCGCCGACCGCTACCGCGTGCTCGCCTACGTCAACTCGGCCCGCACCATCAAGAACCACGGCAGCTCGGTCGAGGAGATGGCCAAGACCGGCACGGTGACCGAGCTTCCCGGTGTCGGCAAGACCCTCGAAGAGAAGATCATCGCCCTGGTCGAGACCGGTGAGATCCCGGCCGCGGTCAAGCTGAAGGAGAAACTCCCGCCCGGGCTGATCGAGATCAACCGGATCCCGGGGCTCGGCCCGAAGACGGTCCGGCGTCTTCACGACGAGCTCGACGTCAACACTCCCGAAGACCTGCGGGCGGCCGCCGAGGCCGGTGAGGTGAGCGCGCTGAAGGGCCTCGGCGCCAAGGTCGAGCAGAACATCCTCACCGGACTCGACCGGCTCGAAGCGGCGCCGGGCGGGCCGGAGCGGGTTCGGCTCGACGAGATCCTGCCGGTCGCCGGGGAACTGCTCGCGGCGCTGCGGAACGACCCGCTCTGCGACCGGGCCGAGATCGCCGGATCGGCCCGCCGCCTGACCGACACCTGTCACGACATCGATCTGATCGCCACCTCCGAATCACCGGCCGAGCTGGCGGCGAACATCGCCGGCCACGAACTGGTCGGCGAGGCCGGCAATCCCGGCGAGAACGGCGTCAGGCTGGAGACCAACTCCGGGATCGGTGTGGACGTGCGCATCGTCGCCCCCGACGCCTTCGGCAACCTGCTCCAGCATTTCTCCGGCTCGGCCGCGCACAACGAGAAGCTGCGGACCATCGCGGTCAAGGAGGGCCTCCACGTGTCCGAGAACGGCATCCTCGACGACAGCACCGGGGAGACCGATCGCTTCACCACCGAGGAGGAGGTCTACGAACGGCTCGGCTACCAGTACATCGTGCCCGAGCTGCGAGAGAACCGGGGCGAGCTCGAGGCGGCCCGTGACGGCAAGCTGCCGGACCTGGTCGGCATCGACCAGATCAAGGGGGACCTCCACTCCCACACGACCCTCTCCGACGGGCGGGGCACGCTCGAGGAGATGGCGGCGGCGGCCGAATCCCTCGGCTACGAGTACCTGGCGATCACCGACCATTCGGCGAGCCACGGCTTCGGCAACCACGTCACTCCCGATCGGCTCTGGGAACGGATCGAGGAGATCAAGGACTTCAACAGGAAACGAGCCGAGAAGAAGGGAACCTTCCGGCTGCTCGCGGGTTCCGAGGTCAACATCGGCACCCGTGGCGAGCTGGACTATGAGGAGGACCTGCTGAAGGCGCTCGACTGGGTGATCGCCTCAATTCACACCTCGTTCAGCAACGACGAAACCAAGATGACCGGCCGCATGATCATCGCGATCGAGAACCCGCTGGTCGACTGCATCGGGCATCCCACCGGCCGCCTGATCGGCAAGCGTGAGGGCTACCCGCTGAACATCGAGAAGGCGATCGCGGCGGCGGCCGAGAACGACACGATGTTCGAGATCAACGGCAGCCCGCAGCGCCGCGACCTGTCCGACATCCACGCCCGCATGGCCAAGGAAGCCGGGGTGAAGATCGTGCTCAACACCGACGCCCACGGACCGGAGACCCTGCGGAACATGTCCTACGCGGTGGCGACCGCCCGCCGTGCCTGGCTCACCGCGGACGACGTCAGGAACACCGGGAGCTGGTGGAAGTAGGCCCTCCCGGCCGGTACCCGACCGTCGAAGGCCGACAGATCGAGTTCCATCAGAAAGCGCGGAAGCCCGGGGTGCGGATCAGCTTGACCGCCTTGAAGGGCGATCCGCTCTCGACCAGGAAACGCACCCCGTCCCGGCCCTCGATCGCCAGCACCGCCGACTCGCGATTGCGCCACGCGAGCGCGACCAGCAGGGCGTAGCCGCAGCCGATCGCCGACACTTCGGGAAAGACGATCCCGATGCCCCCGGCGGTCGCGACCGCGGCCAGGATCGGCCACATGCGGGTCCACGCGATCCGGCCCGGCTCCCCCAGCGAGGGGGTCGCCCCGTCCTTGTGCACCGATTTCGCCCCGGCCAGAACCTCACGCATCGAGTCGGCGGTACGGTCGGCCTGACCGAGCGACATCCCGATCCAGGCGGCGACGATCCACCAGGCCGCGCTGATGATCAGCAGGGTCGGGTTGAAATCCCGCTGGGCGCCGATCACCGTGATCGCGGCCAGCGCCGTGGCACCTCCGGCGGTGAGGAAGACCGTGGATCGAAGGAGCTCGGCGAACGGCATTCAGGTCACCCGGTCTGCTTGGCCAGATCCTCGATCAGATCGATCCACTCATCGGGCTCCTGGACCACGATGTCGGCCAGCTCGATCAGCTCGTCGGGACCTTCGTCCGACTCGACGCCGGCGATCAGCAGGTTCTTGATCTTGCCGTCCCGCTGAAGCGCCTTCAGACGGAGCACCGCGTCGAGATCGGTCCGGTCGTCACCGGCGAAGACCACCGTCTCGATCTTCGAGCCGGTGATCAGCTCCTCGACCGCACCGGCCTTGCCGTCCATGTCCGGGGGCCGGAGCTCCAGCACCTTGCGTCCCCAATGGGTGACCAGTCCGGCCGCCTCCGCGTCGGCGGCGATCTCGTGGACGAACGCCTCGGTCCGTTCACCGGCTCCGCGCCAATGGAGCGCCTGGATCGGCCCCTTGTCCTCCAGCCGGATCTTGGCCGACACCCAGTGCGGGTTGTCGTTCTCGGCCACGAATCTCTTGGCCCGTTCGGCCTCCTCGCCGAGCAGGGTCTGACGGGGTTCGTCGTAGCCCGGGCTGAACAGCTCGAGACCGTGACTGCCGAAATACACGATGTTCTCGGCACCGACCATCTTCTTCGCGGTCGCCGCTGGACGCCCGGTCACGCAGGCCACGAGCGCCAGCCGATCGCTGAGCCGCTCGAGTGCCTCCTTCGCCCTGACCGGAACCTTCGCCTTCTCCGGACGATCAACGATTCGACAGAGCGTTCCATCGATGTCGCTCATCAATGCCGAGGACGCAGGATCTTCGAAAAGGATGGAGAGAGGGGAGTCTGGGCTGCTCATGGTCGTAGTATCGCCGGGATGGATTCTCGTCGGATATGGAGCTTAGCCGCCGTCGGCACCGTTGCCGGTGCTTTCAGCGGCCTTTTCGGCGTGGGAGGCGGGACCGTGATCGTGCCGATGCTGATCGCGCTGTTCGGATACGGCGACCGGCTGGCGACCGGGACCAGCCTCGCCGCGATCATCGTGATCGCGCTCCTCGCCGCCGGGATGCAGGGCGGCATCTACGGCAATGTCGATGTCGAGACCGGCCTGATCCTGGTCGGGCCGGCTATCCTCGGCGTGATCGGCGGGACCGCGATCCAGCAGCGCATCCCGGAGAAGGCCGTTTCGGTCATGTTCGCGATCCTGCTGATCGGCGTCGCGATCTACATGGTGATTCCCTGATGGACCTGGTACTCGCGGGAGCCCTGTGCGCCATCGGAGGCATCGTCGCCGGCCTGATCGGGGTCGGTGGCGGCATCGTGTTCGTGCCCGCGATGACCATCGTGCTCTCCAAGGGGCAGGTCGAGGCGGAATCGACCTCACTGCTGATGATCGCCCTGGTCTCGGTGATCGGCACCTGGCGCCAGCGCGGATATGGCAACGTCAACATGAAGGACGCGGCGGTGATCGGCCTGCTCTCCCCGGTCGGTGTCCTGATCGGCGTGGTCGTCGCCAACGCCGTTCCCGAACGGGCCCTGAAGATCGGTTTCGCGATGCTCGCGCTCTACATGGCCTACCGGCTGCTGAAGCGCGTGTTCACCCCGGAGGCCGATCCGCCCCCGGCCGAAACGTGAAAGCCGGGATCCGCCCCGAGAACGGCCCCTTCATCCCGGCCGGGGAGATCCTGATCCGCGCCTCGAGGTCTTCCGGCCCGGGCGGCCAGCACGCCAACGTGACGGCATCCCGGATCGAGGCGGTCTTCGCTGTCCGCGACTCGGTGGCGCTGACCGATACCCAGAAGGCCCGGATCGAACGGAAGCTCGGCCCGGTGGTCACCGCGATCGCCCAGGACGCGCGCTCCCAGGCGCGCAACCGGGATCTCGCGCTCGAACGCCTGGAGGCGAAGCTCGGCGAAGCCCTGGCGGTGCCCAAGCGCCGCCGGCCGACCAAGCCGTCGCGTACGGCCAGGCAGAAGCGTCTCACCGGCAAGAAGATCCGGTCACAGACCAAGCGGAACCGCCGTCCGCCGAGGGAAGATGAGTAGGACGTAGCCCGGTCACCGGCCCAGCGTCTGACTGGGTCCCTAACCTAGATGGTTCGATGATTGTTTTCGGCTTACTACTCGGAATCGTGCTCGGCGGCCTGTCCGCCTATGTAGTCATGACGCGCCGTCAGGCTGACACCGCCGGTGAGCTGCGCGACGCCCTGGCGGATCTGCGCACCATCGAAGAGAAGCTGGCCTCGTCTGAAGACCAGCTGAGGATTCAGGCCGCGCATCACGAGAAGCAGCTGGAGCTGGTTCAGGCCGATCGCAAGCAGCTGTCCACCGAGATGGAGTCGATCTCGAACCAGGTCCTCCGGAAGACCTCCCAGCAGCTGTCCGAAGCTCTCGCTCAGCAACAGAAGCTCGAACGCCAAGAGGCCCGCACCGAGATGGAGAAGCGGACCACCGAGATCCGGACCGCGGTCACCCCGGTCACCGAGAAATTGGTCGAGATGCAGAAAAAGGTGGAAGAGCTCGAACGGGAACGGGCGAAGTCCCACGTCGCGCTCGATCAGCAGATCAAGCATCTCAAGGAGGGTGTCGGCGACCTGGCCAACCAGGCCGGCGGATTGACCGCGGCCCTGAAGAAACCGGCCGGCCGCGGGTCCTGGGGTGAGATCCAGCTGCGCAACGTGATCGAGATGGCGGGGATGCTGGAGCACTGCGATTTCGAGACCCAGGTGACCGTGCACGACGAGGGCTCCCGGCTTCGTCCCGATGTCGTGGTCAACATGCCCGGAGGCCGGTCCGTGGTCGTGGACGCGAAGGTTCCGATGGAGGCGTTCCTCTCCGCACAGGAAGCACTGGACGACGACACCCGCGAGGCGTTCCTCGCCAAGCACGCTCAGCAGGTGCGAAATCACGTGACCGCACTCCGGAAAAAGGAGTACCAGGCACAGTTCGACCAGAGCCCGGACCTAGTGGTGATGTTCGTGCCGAGCGAAGGGATCTACCACTCGGCTCTGGCCCAGGATTCGACCCTGCTCGAGTACGGCCTCTCCGAGAAGGTGCTGATCGCGACGCCCACGACCCTGATCGGAATCCTGCAGGCGATCAACTACGGGTGGGGACAGGATCGGATCGGCCGGTCCGCCCAGGAGATCGCCGACGCGGGACGTGAACTGCACAAGCGTGTCGCGACGTTCGCCGAACCGTTGGCCCGCGTGGGCAAGTCGATCGACTCGGCGGCCTCGAACTACAACAAGGCGATCGGCTCGTTCGAGCGGATGGTTCTGCCTCAGCTGAGGAAGATCGAGTCCGCCGGCGCGAAGTCGCCCAAGGAGATCGAGGAGATGCCGAACGTGGAAACCATGGCCAGGGAAATCACGGCCGAAATTCCCAACGCCCTCGAGTTGCCGGAGCCCGACATCTCCGACGCCGCCTAGTTCACCGGGCGCACGCCGGACGGACAATCACGTGATGCCGTGTTCCAACGCGGTCTTCACCTGCGCGTCGAGCGCGTTCAGCCGATAGAGCGCGATCGCCTCGGCCGAGGGGAAGTGACGCAGCCGCAGGGCATCGGTGCCGTGATGGCACATGACCACGGCCATCAGCGCGTCCCGCTCGCCCCTTTCGAGTGAGGCGGAGGCATCGCCGATCATCTCGGCTCCGAGGTGGAGGTGGCCGAGTGCCCGGCCGCGTTCGCTCAGCCCGATCTCGGCTCCGTAGGTGAACTCCTCGGTCTTGCCGATGTCGTGGATCAGCGCGGCGGTCATCAGCAGGTCGGAGTTGAGCTTGGGATGGAGCACACAGGTCTCGGTGACCAGGGTGCCGACCGCGACCGTGTGCTCGATCAGGCCGCCGACGTAGGCGTGATGCCCGGCACGCGTGCAGGGCGCCCGCCGGAACTCTTCGGCGGCGGGACCCTCGAAGATCAGGCGTTCCACCACCGAGCGCAGCCCGGCGTTGTGGATCTCGCGGGTCAGGTGTTCGAGGAAGCCCTCGAGCTCGTCGCGATCGCGATACGCGGTCGGCAGGAACTCGGATCCGTCCGACTCGGAGGGGTCGACCTTGCGCACATCCTCGAGCTCGGCACTGAGAACTCCGCGGAATCGCTCGACCTTGCCGCGTGCCTCGATCACGTCGCCGCGTTCGAAGCGAAGCGCGATCTGGTCGATGTCGCGGAAGATCCTCGCCGGGATCGAGCCGGAGCGGTCGCGCAGCTCGAGGCTGAGATAGCCCGAACCGTTGCGGGCGGTGAGCCTGTCCTTACGGGCACAGACGTAACGGCCCCTGAAGGCGCGCCCAGGGGTCAGCTCCGCGACCGGCGGTCCGTCTTTCGCCTCTTCCCTGTCGGCAGGATCACTCACTTTTTACATCCTGACCTACCGGGCGGAGTAGCGCCATCCTCTACCCTGAAGAAATGGATCATTTGCGCTGGGAGATGAACCCGCCAAAACTCCGTAGCCCGATTCTCGTCTGCGCCTTCCGCGGATGGAACGATGCCGCCTCCGCGGCGTCGTCGGCCCTGGAGACCCTGGCCGACTCGCTCGAGGTCGACGTGCTGGCCGAGATCGACCCGGAGGAGTACTTCGATTTTCAGGCCAACCGGCCCACGGTCTCGTTCACCGACAGCAAGCACCGGCGGATCGAGTGGCCGCGCAACACCTTCATCGCGGCCCGGGCACAGGGCGCCGACCGTGATCTGGTGCTGCTGGACGGCACCGAGCCCAACCTGAAGTGGCGCACCTACTCCGAGACCATCGTCAAGGTCGCCGAGTTCCTCAACGTCGAGACGGTGATCGTGCTGGGTTCGCTGATCGCCGAGGTGGCGCACACCCTGCCGGTGCCGATCACCGGCCTCGCCACCGACGACGCGATGATCAAGCGCCTCGAGCTGGACCGTTCGGACTACGAGGGCCCGACCGGCATCGTCGGCGTGATCCACGACCGCTGCCGTGCCGCCGGCCTGCCTTCGGCCTCACTCTGGGCCGCCGTGCCTCACTATGTCGCGGCGGTTCCCAACCCGAAGGCCGCGCTCGCGCTCAGCGAGAAGCTGGAGCGCATCACCGGGGTGGCCGCCGACATCTCCGGCCTCGAGGACGAGACCGCCGCCTACGAGGAACAGATCGGACGCGCGGTCTCTGCCGATCCCGAGGTCGAGGAACTGGTCCACCGAATCGAGAGCGAACAGCGCGAGCGAGGCCACGGAGAGATCGACGTGCCGAGCGGAGACGTGCTCGCCATGGAATTCCAGCGGTTCCTGAAGAACCGCGACTCCGAGTAGGTCCTGAAGAACCGCGACTTCGAACTACCCAGGCTCCCCGGCGACGGGGCGGTCGGGTGAAGGGTCGAGTCGGCTGGATGGGGAAGGCGGGAGACCCTTCACCCGGCCGCCCCCTGACCACCGCGGCCCGGCTACGCCTCGGCGGCGGGACAGACGAGGCGGTAGTCGCACCAGCCGCAGACCTGTGGTGAGGGCCGTGGTTCGAAGTCCTGGCCGAGGATGCCCTCGCCGACCTCCAGCACCGTCCGTTCGATCCTCTCGGTCTCTCCCTCGCCGGCCTCGATCTCGACTTTCTCGCCGTCCAGAACGTAGTAGTAGACACCGCTGCCGACCTCGAGATCCCAGGCTTCGGCGGCGCCGATCCTGTAGATCGCCAGCTGGATGTCACCGCCCAGCCTTTCGGTGTTGACCTTCTGTCCGGTCTTGTAGTCGATCACCTCATATCCGCCCCGGCCGGTGCGGTCGACCCGGTCGACCCGGCCGCGGACGTAGTGCGGACCGATCTTGAACTCGAACTGGCGTTCCAGCCAGACCGGCTCGGAGTCGGAGCGGCTCTCACTCTCCCAGTAGTTCTTCATCGCCGCATAGGCACGATCCTTGAACTGGAGTTCGTCGTTGGAGTCCCCGAATCCGGAGCGGCGCCAGCCCTGTTCGAGCAGTCCCATCAGCTGCGGCAGGCCGCCCTCCTCCGCGCCCTTCGCCAGCTTGGGGTCGTGGAATCGCTGGAGGACGTTGTGGATCAGGATCCCGAACCGCTGATTGATGGTCGGCGCCTGGGGAATGCCGAATACCCGTGCGAACTTGTACTTCAGCGGACAGGTCAGATACAGGTCCACGTCCGAGGCCGAGAGGCGCAGGTCACCGCCGCGCTTCGGAAGGAAGGCGGCCAGCGAGGGCTCGGTCTTCGAGTCGATCAGGTTCTGCCGGACTCCCCGGTCCCGTTCGTTGGCCAGCAGATACGGATCGAGGGTCGAGTGTTCGAGCTCCGCCAGCTGCTCCGGGGTCGCTACCTGGGCGAGGAGGCCGTTGACCGCATCGATCGATTCGGCATCCACCGCGCCGCCCGGGCGCTGGGCGAGCGCCGCGAGTTTCAGCAGCTCGAGATAGCGGGTGATCGCCCTGTTGACGTCGATCGCGGTATCGAGGCGCGGCTCGCTCAGTTCGCGTCCCGCCTTCCAGGACGCTTCGAGAACCTCGTCGCGCATCATGCGATAGGTCGCGTGAAGGTCCTCTGCCGGGCCGAACAGTTCCTCTTCGTGAACCTCTTCGATTCCGCCGACTACGGTGAGCACGTCGTCGTAGACACCCCCCGAGATGACCGCCCGCGACGGGTCCGGGTCGATCCGCGAGAGTACGGCGCTCTGGTCGGCCGAGGTGATCGCGGTCGCGACCGCGGGCCGGTCGTGGTCGGCGGTCCGGTCGAGTCCGAGCAGGTAGATCCGGGACCACTGCCGGCCCTTGATCTCTTCGACGGAAAAGACCTGGACCGCGTCGACCGAGGGAATCTCCCGTGATTCGGTCACCGCGAGACCGGTGTCGGCCAGTGAAGAAAGGAAGGCGATGAACTCTCGGGTGGAGCCGGTCGGGTCCCGCCGGGACCAGGTGGTGGCGATGTCGGCCAGGCGGGAAAGACCGAGGAGCCGCTCCGCGGTTTCCGGCTTGGCCGCGAAAAGGCGCTGGCGCCGGAAGCCGACCCGCTCGATCAATCGCCGCACGAACACATCGGGACGGTGGCCGTCGAGCGCCGCGGCCGCGGCCTTGTAGAGAGCGAGGAAGGACTCGATCCGCTGGCGGGCCTCGGGAACTATCTGCGGGCTTTCCAGCGCCGCGTCGCAGGCCGACACCATGTCGAGCTTGCGGCGCCGCGCGATCACGGTCAGCTTGGCCAGGTCGACCGAGCGCAGTTCGATCGGGGGCCTGGTGATCGCGCGGGTCACCGCCGGCGCGTCGTTGGGGTTGGCCAGGGCCCTGAGCCAGGCGATCGTGTCACGCACTTCGGGCTGGCGGAACAGTGCCGCGCCGCCACCGACGGTCGCCGGCACGCCGCGCTCGGCCAGCGCCGATGCGACCACGCCGCCATCCCGGTTCGCGTCTCCCACCGCGATCGCGATCGTCCCCGGATCGGTGCCTTCGCCGATCGCGTGTTCGACCTCTCGAGCGACGGCCTGAGCTTCGGCCTGGGCGCCGCCCGATCTCCAGAACCGGATCGAACCGGAAGCCTCGGCCGGGCGCCACTCGGCGGCCGGGACGATGCCACCACCCGCCAGCACCGCCCGCGCCGCGTCGATCGAGTCCGGCCCGAGGCGAAAGGACTCGGACAGAGTGACTGTGGCCGCGGCCGGGGCGAGGCCGTCGAACAGCCGCCGTGCCGAGGGTCCGGCCGGGGAGCGGGACTCGTCGATCGCCGCGACCAGCGATTCGGCCCGGCCCGCCAACTCGGCCAGCAGCGCGGCCCGCACCGGATACAGGTCTTCGAGCTCGTCGACGATCAGGTGAGGAAACTCGGCACCGGTCCGTTCGGGTAGTCCGGGGTCGGAGGCGAGCAGGTCGGTCGCGATCGAGCAGGCGTCCGCCGCGTCGATGCAGCCGAGCTCGGCGAGCATCCGGTCGTGCACCCCGATGAGCTCCGCCACCTCGGCCTCCCGGCTCGCCTCGGGTTCCTCCCGTTCGGCGGCGGCCGCGAGGATCTCTGCCGGGGTGACCCGGTCCCTTTTCAGCTGGTCGACCCGCCTGAGCAGGCCCGACATCAGCCCGGTCGGGTTGCCCCTGATCTGGTGATGCCGCAGGGGGAGGTCGTCGAACCGGACCAGCAGCATGGCCAGCCTTTCGGCCGGACCGACGATCTCGAAGCTCGGGTCGAGGCCGGCCGCGCCGGCGGATCTCCGGAGCAGGCGTTCGGCGAGTGCCTCCCAGGTGACGACGACCAGCTCTTCGTAGGGCGGCTCCAGCAGAGACTCCAGCCGGGCGCGGTGCTCGGCCGCGGCATTGACCGTCGATGTGATGACCGCGATCCGTGAGGGATCGATCCCTTCGGAGACCAGGCGGGCGACCCGGTCGGCCAGGGCGGAGCTCTTGCCGACTCCGGCGGCTCCCTCGATCAGGAGCGGGCCGGCACCGTGATCCCGCACGGCGATCTGGCCGGGGCTCGGCACGGTGGAAGGCGGGGCGCCCTGGGTGTCATCGCTCACCCCTCAAAAGTATCCGACCGCCGCGCCTGGACGGTGACTGTCACTACCATGCGCTGATGAGTCCCTCCCATGAAGATCAGGCCCTCTCCGCCAATTGGCTGGAGATCTGCCGCCGAATAGTCGAGAAGCAGAAGGAACTCTTCGCGAAAAGCGACACGCTCGAAGAGCGGGACGATTATGACGGCGTCGGCGAGGGCGGGGATCACACTCTCGTGCTCGATCGTCAATGCGAGGACATCGTGTTCGCCGAGCTGGACGAGCTGGCCGCCGAGGGCGCGGCCTTCACGGCGATCTCGGAAGAGCGCGGCACGGTCCAGTTCAACGGCGGCGGTGAGACCTGGGTCGTGATCGATCCGATCGACGGTTCGCTCAACGTGAAGCGGACCCTGCCCAGTCACAGTCTCTCGATCGCGATCGGCTCGGCTCCGAACATGGCCGCGGTCGAGTTCGGCTATGTCTACGACTTCGGTCCTCGCGAGGAGTTCTGGGCCCAGAGCGGCGCCGGGGCCTTCCTCGACGGCCGGCAGTTGAAGGTGACCCCGGCCGAGCGCCTCGAGGTCGTCGGGGTCGAGGGCGCCGAGCCCGGCCGGATCCTGCCGTTGCTGGAGAAGCTCCAGGGGGAGATCTACCGCCTGCGCTGTGTCGGCTCTCTCGCGATCACCCTGTCCTACGTGGCCTCGAATCGATTCGACGGCATGGTCACCCCGCATCCGTCCCGATCGGTGGATGTGGCCGCGGCCCAGCTGATCGCCCGCGAGGCCGGGGCTTTCGTCGCCCTCGGCGAGGATGGTCTCACCGAGGTCGGATTCGATCTCGACCAGCGGTTCTCGGTGACCGCCGCGAACTCGCCCGAGGGTCTCAAGACCCTCCTCGCCAGCCGCCGGTAGACCAACGAGTTCAACATTCCGGGTCCGTCACTCCTTCGAAGCGAGGGGTTTTCGGACCCAGAATATGCAATGACTTGGCTTGGGGAGCGGGTTTGGTCTTTGTGATGCACGCACATCCGGAAATCAGAACAAATGTTCGTATCGGTGCTACACTTCAAACATCCTTAGAAGTAAGTAATCTAATTTCAACAATGAAGGAGCAGACGATGAGCCCCGATACCACCGCCAAGACGGCCCCCAAGAAGACCGCCGCGAAGAAGACCGCGACCAAGGCCACGGCCACCAAGTCCGCCGCCAAGAAGCCGGCCGCGAAGTCGACCGCCAAGGCCGCTCCGAAGAAGACCGCCGCGAAGAAGACCACCAAGCCGCGCACCGCGACTCAGCTCCGTTCCGAGGCTGCCGCCAAGGCGACGCATGCCGCCGAGCTCGACGCCAAGACCGCTCGCACCCGTCTGAACGAGACCGTCGAGGCCGCCCGTGAGGCCACCGAGACCGTCGTCAACGTGTCGGTCGGCGCCGCCCTCAACCTTTCCGAGAAGGTCAGCGAGCTCGTCGAGCCGTGGACCGACCAGGCTTCCGCCGAGAAGAAGGTCAAGGGCTACCGTGCCGAGCTGACCAAGACCTTCAAGCGCGCCGAGCGCCGTGGCACCACCGCCCGCCGCAAGGCCACCACGAAGGCCCGCAAGCAGCGCACCTCGCTCGAGCGTCGCGTCCGCAAGCAGCAGAAGAGCGTCGAGAAGCAGATCAAGGCCACCAACAAGGATGTCTCGAAGAACATCGAGAACCGTGTGAGCCAGGTCCAGGACGACGTTTCCAAGGTTGCCGAGGTCCAGGGCAAGCGTGCTCAGGAACTCGTGAACAAGGTGACGGAGCGCGTGACCGCCCTCGTCTGAACGACTTAGCCCGGCCGGTGCGGAGAGCACCGAACCGGAGAAGATCGGCTGACCTCATACCTCGTCAGTCGATGTAGTACCTCTCCTCCCTCGCCAACGGCCCCTTCCCAGGGGCCGTTGGTATTTAACGACCCGGCCGGAACATCATCGCGACGGATAGACGATCACCCGTCGGTGCCGCGACCGGGTGGATTCGAACGGCCAGCCCGCCTCGGGCAGCGAGACCGCGCGGAAGAGGATCTTCTGGGCGTAGGCGATCGTCCTGAACCGGTAGCGGTACTCGAACCGGCCTCGGGGATCGGTCCGGATAACCTCGACCGGGCGCCACCGGTCCCGGGACGGATCGAAATACTGGATGGCGAGCAGCTTGCCGTCCGCCGGTGGCGGGACTCCCCTGCCGGAGACCCTTCCCGACATCGTCGCGGTGCCGCCATTGAGCAGCAGATCCGGACTGACGCGGAACCGAACCCGGTCCGCGGCTCTCACGGTCAGCTTCCGGCTCATCGAGGGCCGGTCGATCCTCGTTCCGGTGAACCGGAGTCGCACCTTGCGGGAAGGGCCCGCGGCCAGCACGGCCGAGAACCGTCCGCCCCGATCGACGAGCACGGTATCCACCGTCCGCTTCCGCGGTGATCCGGGTGCGTACTCCTGCTCGACGAGAACCGGTACCCCGGCGAAAGAGGCGCCTCTGGCCCCCGATACCCGCCCGCTGATCCTGACATCGCGCCGGGACTCCACCCTCAGGTCCGCAGCGGCGGCCGGTCTGCCCGTGAACCTGACCGAGACGGCCGTGGGCCGCTTCAGCGGAATCTTGAGCACGGGATTGTTCCGCACGTCATCCGAGAGACCGCGGTTTCCGGCACGGTCAAAAGCCTCGGCCCGGATCTCGTAGGAGCCGGGAGGCAGTTCGTCCGAAGGCAGCCGCGCGCTCATCTCGTCGCCCCGAAGCGAGGTCTCCAGCGGCCGGAACTCGCCGGAATCTTCCCGCGCCCGGAAAGCGATCGTGCCGGACTCGACGCCGGACCCCGTATCGCGGACTGTCGCCCGCAGCAGTTCGGGGTCTTCGGGGTCGCGCTCCTCCACCACGGAAACCACGGGCGAGCGCCGGTCGATCCTCACGGTCGCCTCACCCGGCAGGCCGTGGACCTCACCATTGCCGGCCAGCCCGCCGTCGTTCGCGTTGCCGGCGAGATCACGTGCCCAGTACCGCACACGAGTGGCCCCTTCACCGGAAATCCTCAGGGTGGCCCGGTCGCCCCGCGACACAAGGGCGGGATCGCCGCCGGCACGGATCACGGTGACCGGATCGCCGTTGTCCGACGCCGGTTTCGCCACCATCCCCGATCCGGAATCGGTGGCCACGACCTCGATTTCCACCGGTCCGCGGGCCCATCCCTGCGGAACGCCCTCCACCGTGGAAACCGGCTCGGTCCGGTCGACACGCAGCCGCTCCTCCCCGGGAACGGCCGAAGCCAGTCCCGCACCGGAGACACCCACAGCCGACACCCAATGGACACCCTCGCCCAAGCGATCGATCGTCACGGTCCGGGCGTCCGCACCCGACGAGAGGGACAGTTCACCCCGGAGGCAGCTTCCGGCCGGACAGGGACGGGCCGCCTGATTTCCGGAGATGCTCACCGCGTATCCCGAGATGCCGGACGGCCCGGCAGCCTGTGCGCGCTCGATCTCCATCTCGTACGGAAACTCGTCAGCCGAGAGCCATCCGGTGGCGGCTTCCGGAGACACATCACTGGGACGGGAATCATCGAAGCCGATCCAGGTCGATTCCGGCAAGCTGAAATTGCCGAGCATGTCCCGCAGCCGGACTTCGATGCGGAACTCTCCGCGGTGAGGCAGGTTGATCTCGCCGATCCTCGGGCCCCTGCGGATCGAATGAAGGCTGGGCGATCCGGCCGAGCCATCGGCCAGATCGACGATCGTGAGCTCCGCCTCTTTGAGGCCCGCCCCCGCCTCGGCCGGGTTCACCCAGGTCACCTCGATGCCGTTGCGGGACTGCCAGTACGAATCTCCGGTGACCCTCAATCCGAATGGGGGCTCGGGAGGGGCCGTCCCACGTGCGTCCGCGGGGGACACGACGGTGAGCAGCACGAGCGCGAGCAGACCGGCCAGCTTCGGGCGGAGGCTCATGGCCCGAACTCACCCCCTCCACCGCCGACCGGTACCGCGGGTGGAGGTACCGCCGGGGCGGGAGCCGCAGCCGGCGGAACCGGCTGCACCGGCGTGCCCGCCGCCTCGGGCGTGAATTCGTTCTCGGTCGGGGTCGGTTTCGGGGCCGGCTCGACCCTGTTCCGCTCGGCCGTGGGGTCCTCCCTGGACGGAGCACCGGAGGGCTCTCCGGAGGATTGCGGCCGGGCTCCGGCGTCCTGCCGAACCGGGCTCGCGATCGCAGGCGTCGGGCGTTCCGGGGCGGGCGTGGAAATCGCACGTTCCCCACCCCCACCGGGAAGCAGAGCGGGAGCGGGCAGGACACCCGTCGCCAGGCAGGCGGCACCGCCCGCCGCGCCCACACAGACGGTCGCCAGCTTCGCCAGTGCGGCCGCCCCGGCACCCCTCGCACCACCGCCGATCGCGACCGAAGAGACCGCCGCGTCGGATCCTCCGAGTCCGTTGAATCTGGTCTGTGCCGAGACGAACGCCTCCTGCGCTCGTTCGAACAGCGATCGTCCGAGCGGCAGCGCCGGGAACAGGGCGATCGCCGCCTTCGGGGCCGCCCGGTAGGCGCGAAGCGTGGCCCGGCAATGACCACAGGCGGCCAGGTGGATCTCGACCGCTTCCAGCTCGTCGGGGTCGGCCTCGCCATCACAGCTCGCCGAGATCAGCGGCTGGAAGAATTCACATCGATCCCCGGCTTCGCTCTCACGGAATTTCGAACGGAAACTCTGCCTTCCCTCGGCCAGGCAGCGGTTGACCTTGGTGCGCGTCCACTCGTTGATCGCGGCGATCTCCGCGTAGCTGTACCCCTCGGCCAGCATCGTCAACGCCTTCAATTCCTGTGGTTTCAGCCGGGACAGCGCCTCACGGCTCCGCGCTACCTTCTCGCGCTTGACGGCGCGTTCGTCCGGTGAGTCGGCGGTGGATGGAATCAAGCTGACCCAGTCCTCGGAGTCGTCCTCCCTGGAAGCCGACGCCGGCCGGCCCAGGATCCGCTCGCGCTGCCTGCGTACCAGGAGCGCCTCGTGCTTGATCACGGTGCGGGTCCAGGGAAGCAGCTGGCGGGGATCGGTGGTCGGGGCCTTCGACAGCAGGATCTCGATGCCACGCTGGTAGGCATCCTCCGCGTCTTCGGAGCAGATCGAGTAGCGCCTGGCGGAACTTCTCAGGGCGGGGTCGTACCCCCTGATCAATTCGATCGCGGCCCTTTTCCGGCTCGCGAGATCGCGCTCCGGGGAAACACCTATCTCCGGATCCGGCGCCCTAAACGCCGGGTCCACATGCTCTGCCTGGGTCATCAATCCCCTCCTGGGACTCCCGATGAATGAACTGAAGCAGTGGACAATCAGTAGCGGCTGACCCCAAGGATCGCCAGTTTTCGTTGCAATCTCCTCATATAAAAACCCGCATTTTGCATACTTTACTCAAGTTTTCCTGAGTAAAAGTTCTCCGGCCGCCGAAAAGAACTTCCATCCCACGCCCAGCGAACACCTAGAGTCTGGACGATGGCGACCAGAGAAGAGATCGAGTCCATCCTGCCCAAGCTCGGCCGGGGAGCGAGGATCAACCTGAAGCTGAAAGAGGGCGGCGAGGTGCTCGGCACCCTCTACGGCGTGTTCGACGGCCAGGTATTCCTCGAGGAGGAGGAGATGGGCCCGATCGACCTCGACCGGATCGACAACCTGCTGGTGCGCATGCGAACCGAGGGACCGGGCGGCGATTTCCCCGGGTGATTCCCGACCGGCCGGCAGCCAACCCGACCAGGTCAGCCCGGTTTTGATCGCAGGAGAACGGGCACTCTCGTTTCTCGGAAGATGTAGGCCGCGGCATCGGAATCGATGAGTTCGGCGAGATCCATCATCTCTTCATGGCGCTTGTCCAGATCAAAACTGAAGATCGCGTCATGGTGTGCGATTCGATTCCTGAAGAGATGTGTCGGGCGCAGATATTTCATCACCTGCAGTCGCTTTCCATCACCGTTCGGAAATGCGAGCCTGGTCTTTTTTCTCCACAGCTCTTCGTAGTGTTTTGAGAAGAGTGCCAGCCAAAAACCGAATGACAGCGCGCCCACCAATCTGTCTCTGGTGACCGGCTTGCCCACATTCCTGATTCGCTGCTGAGCTTCGTCAACCAGCACGAGGCTTCTTTCGGTCATCAGATTCCGGTCGGTCAGCCAAAGCCCGGCGATCGGTACCTCGGCGGCCGGAGGCGTGTCCGGGAACTGCATGTCGATCGCATTGCGCAACAGAACCTCCAGGTGGTGAAGATCCTCGAAGAACGCCGCTGAGATGCGCACGTTCCATTGGTAGAGCCCCACTGCCCGATCGTGGTCACCTTGGCACGCATCGAGGTAGGACCTGAATCTTGGTTCGGCTATCCACAGTTCAATGGCATCGCCCACCGTCGCTCCTCCCAGCAGAATCCATTCCACCCATTGATACAATTATATGTTGAATACCCCGGTACCGGCTCTGCTTGCACCCGGCCGGGGTTTTGCTTTAAGGCGGACGGCCTCAGTTCAGCTGCACGTTGAGCCGCTGCGAACGGCCGCCGGTGCGGACCGCCTTCACCTTGAGTGGATCGCCCACGTTGCCGGCCGCATCGGTCGGCCTGACCGTCACCCGATAGCGCCCCGGTTTCAGCCTGCGTTTCTTCACCCTGAGCGTGTTCACTCCGGACCGGCCCCGCTTGCTGACCGTGACGGTCTTCCGCTTCCTGCCGTTCTTCCGGGCCGGCACCGGCTTGATGGTGAAGCGGACCCTGGCGGCCTCGGAGAGACGGTAGGTGAGCTTGAACAGCTTGGACTTTCGGGGGACCCTCTTCGACCGCAGCTTGCTGACCACCGGCGGAGTGGTATCGCCCGCCGGGGGACAGATCGAAGGCTTCGTCTGACAGGTGGGAGCGATCGCCGGTGCCTCGTACGCGCCCTGGTCCCGCACCGCGATGCCGTCGCCGTCGCCATCCAGGGGGCGGATCGTGCCCGCCAAGTCCTCGAGGATCCCACCCGGCGCCGGATCCCCGGCATCGATCGAGGGCGACTCCGCGCTCAGCCGGAAATCGGTGAAATTCTCGAAAAGCGGCGTCTGGCTGATGTTGCCGAGCGTCGAGCTCACGCCGCCGTCACCGGCAGCGGACCCCGTGCCATCGAAATTGGAATAGGAGATATCGAGATTCGCATTCCCGAATCCGGGAGCCCCGGCCGCCGCCGACAGATCCCATGTCTTGGCGAAACCGAAGACGATCGAGTCGCTGACCACCACGCCGGCATCACCGATCGCTGTATTGCCCGCGGCAACCCGGATCGCGGTCTCTGCCCCGCCTACGTTCAACATCGTGTTGTTGCGGAAGGTGAGGTTCGCCTCGTCGGAGGTGCCGTTGTCGGTGCCGATCTGAATCGGCGGATATTCGCCCGCTTCGATCACCGAGTTCTCGATTGACGAATCGGCGTTGTAGACACCGAGCACCGTCGAAAGGCCGCTGGTAAAGCGGCTGCGCTCGATGTGAACCGGGATACCGGGAGTGACCGACGAGATGACTCCGCTTTGGAAATCACGCACGTCGCTGCCGGTGATCTCCAGAGAATCGCCGGGAAACCAGCTGCTGGTGCCGAAGGCCCGATCGAACGCTCCACCCTCGGACCCGAAGAACCGGATGTCGCGAAAGGTGCCGCCGTTGAGGATGGAGGTGGCCCCACCGGATCCGGAGCTTCCGTTCAACGGGTTGCGGCTTTCGAAATTCACGCGCTCGAAGACATCTCCGTTCGTCTGGAGGGCCGCCCCATATCCCGGCCCGTCCGGAAAGCTGGCCGGGACGCGGATCGTGAGATCGCGCATCGTAACCACCCGATTCGAGATCCCATTGAGATCGACGACATACACGTTGCCTGATCCGTTCGAGGTGAGGATCGTCGCATCCCGGCCCGCCCCGATGACCGCGAGATCATCGAAGAGACCCGTCCCGTTGGGACTGAAATTTGAAGCGGCCGGAGTCGTGCCCGCCGGGACGAAGATCCGATCCGGGATCCCGTCGTTGCCGTCGGTCTCCATCGCCGTCTGGAGATTCGCCTGAAAACTCGCCCCAGGAGGACAGGCGAGATCACCGAGATCAAGACAGAAATCGGTGGCCGAAGCCGAACCGGCCGTGGAGGCGAGCAGAACCGTACCGAACACCATCGCCGCCACGGCGGCCTTCAAGGACTCCCCCAGTGAATTCATTTCCCTACCTTGAGCGTTGGCTTTCCCTATTCGGACCAACGTACCCGATCCGGCGCCCGGACAGGAGAAACCCCGATACCAGTCGGCTCCCATTTGCAAGTCAGAAGGGGGTGCACTAGTTTGCTCAAGAAGTCTTGAGCAAAACGAACGGATTCGAGAGGACCTCATGAGTGGAGAAGATGCGACGGCCGACAAGGCGATGCTGCACGAGCACGGAATGGCGGCTTGCGCCCGGATAAAGGCGGAGCTGGACGTGGACATATACGCCCTGCTCACCACCGACGAACCAGAGGAGCAGCGGCTTAGCAACGCACGAAGGGAATTCGTGGCCGCGATCTTCGCACGAGCCGACCGGGAGAGCCTGACCGAGCTTCAGCTGCCTCCCGACCAGCTGAAGGCGACCCTCGATCTCGCCGCGGAGATGGAGGTCTCCCCGAACTGGGCCTACACGGAGAAGGACCTGCCCTACCTGATGCAGCTCCAGGGCCAGGAGCTGATGGACCACGTCGTGGACCTCCAGAAACGGCTGGAACGGGCGTCGCTCACCAAGGACATCGCCGCCCTGGCCGCCACCCTGGTCGGCGGTGGCATCCTCTCGGTCGGCATCCCCGCGGTGATCGCCGCGGTGCGGGCATTGATCGGCGGAGCGACCATCCGGGCGGCGGCCATCGCCGGAATCCGGGCGGTCTCGATGGCGACCGTCGTGGTCGCGGTGGCTCTGGTGCTGCTCGGCCTGATCGCCTGGCTGATCTTCGAGAATCCGAAGAAGCTCGCGGGCATCGTGCTCAACAACACCGACCACGACTTCGTCGTGAAGGGCTTCCGCGGAGAGGGCGGCGACCTCTACATGGACCACGGATCGATGGTGGACTTCATGCAGGACAACGCCGATGGCCTCGGCAGCGACAAGGTCCAGATCAAGGGACGCGCGATCATCGAGCCGGGCAGCCCCGACAACGTGTACTACGCGGGCCTCTACTTCGCCGACAAGAACGTCGGCTTCTTCGGGGCGGAGGGAACGATGATCTTCCGCGCGACCAAGGGCGACGCGGCTTTCGCGCATCAGTTCGCCTGCCCCTACTCGGAAGACAACGGCTCCAACATCGCGGTCTACAAGGGATCACCCGGAATCAAGGACCTCAACAAGCAGATGTACAAGGACCGCAAGGTCCGGGTCCAGCTGACCGATGGCCCTTACGCGATGCAATCCACCGTCAATGCTCCCCGCGGGGGCGAGGTCGCCTGTCTGGCCGTAATCACCCAGAACGGCTGATCTCCCAGGAGCCCTCCGCCGCGACCCGATCCAGCTCAGCGAGAGTCTGAAGCCAGATCAGGTTGCGGCGGTCGGCCCCAGATCCGCCCCACGGGCTCGGGGTACGGATTCTCCAATACCATCCCTCGATATGACTACATGCGTGGTAACCGGCGGAGCCGGATTCGTCGGGTCTCACCTCTGTGAGCAGCTTCTCGAAAGAGGCAACCGGGTGATCTGCATCGACAACCTCGATACGGGCTCCCTCCAGAACATCGAGCACATCCGCTCGCCCGACTTCTTCTTCACCAACCAGGACATCACCGAGGAGGTCAGGATCGAGGGTGAGGTCGACTTCGTCTACCACCTCGCCTCACCGGCCAGCCCGATCGACTATGCCCGGCTGCCGCTCCACACCCTGAAGGTCGGTGCCCAGGGCACGTGGCACATGCTCGGCGTCGCCAAGTTCAAGCGCGCCCGGTTCCTGCTCGCCTCGACCTCCGAGGTCTACGGTGACCCGCAGGTCCATCCCCAGGAGGAGAGCTACTGGGGCCACGTCAACCCGATCGGTCCGCGTGGCGTGTACGACGAGGCCAAGCGCTACGCCGAGGCGCTGACCATGGCCTACCTGCGCCAGCAGGGAGTCGACACCTCGATCGTCCGCATCTTCAACACCTACGGCTCGCGCATGCGTGCCCACGACGGCCGGGCGATCCCGACCTTCCTGCGGCAGGCGCTGCAGAACCAGCCTCTGACCGTGTTCGGGGACGGCAGCCAGACCCGATCGTTCTGCTTCGTCGACGATCTGGTCCGCGGATTGATCAGCCTGGCCGAGTCCGGTGAACACATGCCGGTCAACATCGGCAACCCGGACGAGTACACGCTGCTTCAGCTCGCGAACGCGGTGATCGAGGCGTCGGGATCGGACTCGAAGATCGTGTTCGAGCCGCTGCCGACCGACGATCCCCAGGTCCGCCAGCCGAACATCGACCGGGCCCGCGAGATCCTCGGCTGGGAGCCGACCATCTCCCTGAGTGACGGCCTTCGCAAGACGATCGACCAGTCCGGCCGCGGCCGTCTGATCGGCGATATCGAGTAGAGACACAACCCGCTCGGCGCCGGCCGCGCCGAGCGGTTCTAGCTCCCGGCCAGCAGCAGGCGGGCCACGGTCGAACTCACGTCGGTCCGCTGGTACTCCTCCGGAGGGGTCCACTCCGGATCGCCGTCGAGCGCGACCCTGGCCGCACGCTCGATCGCCCCGGCCTCGACGCCGCTGAGAATGTTCGAGCCGCATTCAAGGGTCTCGCGACGCTCGGTCGAATCTCGCAGGGTCACGGCGGGCACCCCGAACAGGCAGCATTCCTCCTGAACCGTGACGCTGTCGGTGAAGACGAGGTGGGCGCCCATCTCCAGCGCCACGAAATCGAAGAAGCCGAAGGTACCGCCGGCCAGGTCGATACCGAACTCGTCGAGACGGACCCGGGTGCGCGGATGGACGGAGGCGACCACCGGAAGGTCCAGCTCGCGGGAAACCGCCCGGACTCCGTCGACAAGCGAGCGCAGCCGCTCCTCGACCTCGATCGTCTCCCACCGGTGGACGGTGAGCAGCAGGTACTCCCCCGGGGTCAGTTCGAGGCGTTCGATCACCGTCTCGGCCGCTGTGGCGATGCTCCCCTCATGGTGTTCGATCACCTCGAGCACGGGGTTGCCGATGACCATCACGCGCTCGGGTGAGATCCCCTCGGCGATCAGGTTCCGGCGGCCGCCCTCCGTGTAGGGGAGCAGCAGGTCACTCGAGTGGTCGATCACCCGCCGGTTGACCTCTTCGGCGACCCGATCGTCGAAGCAGCGGCTACCGGCATCCATGTGTACAACGTGTATGCCTTGCTTCTTGGCCACCAGAGCCGAAAGTCCGCTGTCCGCGTCACCGGCTACCAGCAGCCGATCGGGGCTGTGCTCCTGAAGCAGGGACTCAATCCGCTCCAGGATCTGACCGATCCGCCCGGCTGAGCCCGGAGCGTCTATTCCCAGATGATGATCCGGCGCCCTCACCCCGAGTTCCTCGAGGAAGGCCTCACCGAGCTCGGGATCGTGGTTGTGGCCGATCGCGACGACCACGTGCTCCGCACAGCGGTCGAGCGTCTCGATGACGCGGCTCAGCCGAACTATCTCGGACCGGTTGCCGAGCACCGTCATCACCTTGCGTCGCATGACGCGAAGTTACCACGACGGAAGCGAGGTCCGGCATGGTTCGGAACCGGACGATGCCGGGCCGAATACAGTCCCGGAAATGCCCGAAACCGGATCGACACGAGAGCTGGGCCCCGTGCCCGACGGCCCGGTTCTGGTCATCGGATCGACCGGTTTCGTCGGACGGGCGGCCACCGAATCACTGCGTGAGCTAGGACGGAAGGTCGTCGGCGCCTCGACCACCGGTCACGATTCCGACCTGGCCTGCGACATCCGGATCCCGGAGTCGGTCGATCGGGTTCTGGTCGCCGTGAGACCCGCCGCCGTGATCCTCGCGGCGGGCATCGCCTCGGTCACCGAATCGTGGGAGGACCCGGCGGGAGCCTTCACTGCCAATACCGCCGGAGCCTTCAACCTGCTCGACGGAACCCGGCGCCTGGCCCCCTCGAGCCAGATCGTGATCGCGTCATCGGCCGGCGTCTACGGCGCCCCCGGCCCTTCCGGCTCGTCGCCCTTCCGCGAGGACTCGCCGGTCAGACCGGCCTCTCCCTACGCGGCATCGAAGGCGGCGGCCGAGGTGCTCTGCCATCAATTCACCCGGCAGGCCGGACTCACGGTCACGATCTGCCGGATGTTCAACCAGGTCGGCCCCGGACAGGGCGCCGCCCAGGCTCCAGCCGAATTCTCACGCGAGATCGCCCTTGCCGAGAAGCGGGGCGACGCCGGGCTGCGGCTCACGGTCGGAGATCCGCGGACCGCGCGGGACTTCACCGACGTGCGTGACACCGGCCGGGCCCTCGCCGGGCTGATCGAGGCACGAGCCCCCGGAGTGTTCAACCTCTGTTCCGGGAACCCGGCCAGTCTTGCCGAGATCGCCGGGATCCTGTCCGAGCGGACCCGGATCGATGTCGAACTCGGGACCGATCCGGCCCGTTCGCGCAAGGCTGACATCCTCAGCGTCCACGGCTCTAGCTCGAAGGTCCGGGAGGCAATCGGCTGGCGACCGGAGATCCCGCTCGAGCGCAGTCTCGCCGATCTGCTCGACGACTGGCGAAACCGGGTCTGATCAGACCGGCGGAGGAGTCCCGGGAGGCGGGATCGGATGCTTCAGCACCTCGGCCGCGCCCCGGCGGCTCTCACCCAGCCAGGACTGCGCCAGCGAGAGATCACCGCTTCGCTGAAGTTCCCGCCGTTTCCTCAGCAGCTCGGGCAGCCGCAGGAAAGAGGCTCCCTTTCCGGCCAGAGTCAGGAGCAGGCGGCGGGCCTGGATCGCCCTGATGATCGCGCCGAGCTCGACCACCGCGATCCGGGGGATCTGGGAGACCGGCATGAACTTGACCTGGGTGCTGATCCGGTTCCTCGCGACCAGCCGCGCGTTCTCGGCGTCGGGACGGGCGAAACCCGCATGCCAGGCCGCATTGCCGACATGCCAGACGACCGCCGAGGGAACGACGCGAAAGTTCCAGCCGGCCACCCGGGCCCGCACGTTCAGATCGACGTCCTCGTAGAAGGCGAAATAGCTTTCGTCGTAGCCGCCGACGTCGGCGATCACCTGCCGCCGGAACATGCAGGCCGCACCACAGACTCCGAAGATCTCGCGCGCCTCGTACCCGCGGCTTCCCTGGGGCTGGCCGATGCCGTCCTCGCGGGCGCGGCCGTCGGCGGTCAATGCCTGACCGAGACTGTAGATCAGCACCCCAGGATCGTCGGGATCGCGGTCCCGGCCGCGGATCATCGAGAGAATGCGGGGCTGGACCCCGCCGATCCGCTCATCTGAGACCAGCGCGCGATACATGTCGAGCAGCGCGCCGGGCTCGGCGATCGTGTCCGCGTTCATCGTCATCACGGCCTCGGCCGTGGTCGAGGCGAATCCGAGATTGACGGCGGGAGCGAACCCGAGATTCCGCGGCAGCGGGATGTGCGGGATCCCCTCCTCGTGAAGGAAGGCGATCGAACCGTCCACCGAGCCGTTGTCGACCACCATCAATTCGATCTCGACCCCCTCCTGCGACTCCAGGGAGGCGAGACATGCTCGCAGGTCCTCGACGCCGTTCCAGTTGGGAATGACCACGGCGATGCGCGGCTGTACGGGACCCATCCGCACAGACTTTCACAACCCCACCCGGCGGCATCAGGTGGCCGGAACCAGTCGAACGTGACTCCCATGAGGATAGGATCGCCCGCGATGCCATCCACAGTCTCCCAGCGGCCCCTGGCCCAGAAGTCAATTCATGCCGCGAAGAGCGTCGCCCGCCGGCTGGCCGGCACCTCGATCGGCCGGCGAGCGGTCACGACCCTGCGAACCGACCCGACCCCGGCCCAGCTGGACGAGTGGCTGGTGCCGCTCTTCGGCGAGGAGCTGAACCGGATCGACGCCGCCGTGAAGAACGCCGGTCTCGAAGGGTACGCCGAGTTCCGCGATCTCGACGACGACCTCTGGTCCCTGCTGCTGACCAAGGAGTACGAGGCCTACCCCGGCATCCGTTCGTTCCTGCCGGGCCTTCCGGAGCCCGCGCTCCAGGCGATGTGGAACGGCACCAGCGGACCGACCCTGGCCGCCCAGAGCGTCTGCTTCTACCGCAAGGTCAAGGAGATGCAGGCCACCCACGGCAGCGGTGCGCTCGCCGATTCCCGGATTCTCGATTTCGGCTGCGGCTGGGGACGGCTCACCCGCATGCTGGCCAAGGACCTGAACCCGGGACAGCTCTACGGCTGCGATCCGGTCGAGAGCATTCTCGATGTCAGCCGCCAGACCAGCGTTCCGGCCCAGCTGGCCCAGAGCGAGTTCATTCCGGAGAGCCTGCCCTTCGACGAGAAGTTCGACCTCGTCTTCGCCTTCTCGGTCTTCACCCATATCTCCGAGGCGGCCCACCTCGCTTCGCTGAAGGCGATCCACGACGGACTCAATCCGGGCGGCCTCTTCGTGGTCACCATCCGGCCGCCGGCCTACATCGACTTCAATCCGCTGATGCGGCCCGCGGTCGACCGGCTCGGCCCCAGCCGCCTCGAGGAGCTGCGCAAGCCCAACTACGTGTTCGTGCCTCATGACACCGACGGACATCCCCAGTACGACGATGCCGCCGACGATCCGATGAGCTACGGAGAAACCGTGATCACGCTGCCCTACATCCGGGAGAAGTGGGCCCCGATGTTCGATCTGCTCGACGTCAGCGTGCTCACCGGCGACATGTACCAGGTGGCGCTCACGCTGCGCAAAGCCGCGTAGCCCCCGGGCGGATCCTCAGAGCTCTTCGGCGATCCGGGGCACTTCCCGCCTGAAGATCCAGACGGAGGCGACGCAGATCGCGACGTAGATCCCGATCGAAGGCAGCAGCTGCGCGAATCCACCGGCCGCCTGAACGGCGCTCGGCGCGTTGGGATCGATGATCCAGTGGCGGGCCTCGATGAAGATCGGGGTCAGCGGGTTCAGCAGGATCCAGTCCACGTACTGGGACGGCACGATCTCGAGCGGGTAGAGGACCGGTGTCGCGTAGAAAAGCGCCGTTACCACCACACCCCAGATGATCCCGACATCGCGGTAGCGCACGTAGAGCGAGGAGAGAATCATCGAGATCGCGAGCGTTATCGTGAACAGAGCGAGGATGATCACGGGGAAGAGCAGCCAGGTCCAGACGATCGCCACCCCGAAGGCGAGCAGGAAGATCAGCACCGCCAGCATGTTCGTGCAGAGGTTGAACAGGCCGGTGAGCACCGTGGCCAGCGGGATCACCAGGCGCGGGAAGTGCGTCTTGCGCACGACGCTCTCCTGGTTGACCACCGACATCACCGAGGCCAGCGTCACCTCCTGGAAAAAGGAGATCAGGACGATGTTGAAGAGCAGAAGGACGGGATAGAACTCGGCCTGGTCGCCGACCCGAAAGATCCGGGTGAAGACGAAGAGGAGGACCGCGAACAGGGCCAGCGGCCGCAGCAGAGACCAGAAATATCCGAGCACGGTGCCGAAGTAGGTCTTCTTGAAATCGTTGACGGAGATCAGGAACAGCAGGTCGAAGAACCGCTTGTGGCCGCCTCCGACCGCCGAAGGCCCGGTCACGTCCCGGAGGACCAGTTCCTCACCGGAATCCGACTTCACCTCCGGAGCGGACATCAGCTCTCCTCCGGACGGGAGACTTCGATCTCGTCGGTCAACGAGACCACGCCGGGCTCGATCGCGGTACCGAAGATCACCCAGTCGATCGCCCGCAGCACCTGCATGCGCATGTCGTGCATGCCGTCGTCGCGATAGCCGCGGGAGCTCAGGTAGTAGCGGCCCGGCTTCAGGATGTTGTCCACGTCGACCGAGATCTGGACCCGCTCACCCGGCGCCAGCGACTCGTATCCGTCTTCGCTGAGCCGCCTCGTGTAGCCGAACACCTGGTAGCCGGCCTCGTCGGTGACACCGAATCCGAAGACCGGCCCGGGCATCTCGCGGATCGCCTCGACGATCACGCACATGCGGAACGGGGCGTGCTTCTCGACGTTGAGCACGCGCTCGCCGTCGGGAGTCTCCAGCCAGGCATCGACGATGTGGGCGTCGTCGCCCTCTTCGGAGCCGCCGGCGTGGAAACCCGGACGCTCGTCGACCTCGCGGAAGTTGGCCCGCATGTACCACTCGGCGATGTCCTGCGGGGTGCCGATCGTGCTGACCTTGCCGTCGTGGATCATCATCGCGCGGTGGCAGAATTTCTCCACCGCGTTCATATCGTGGGTCACCAGGATGATCGTCTTACCGGCCTTCCGCATCTCATGGAAGACGTCCTCGCATTTCTGGGCGAAGCTGGCGTCACCGACCGCGAGCACCTCGTCGATCAGCATGATGTCGGCCTCGGCCTGGACCATCACCGAGAAGGCCAGCCGCACCATCATGCCCGACGAGTAGTTCTTCAGTTTCAGGCTGGCGAACTCCTCGAGACCGGCGAACTCGATCACCGGCTCGACGATCTCCGATGCCTCCTGGCGGGAGAGACCCATCATCACCGCGTTCAGGACGATGTTCTCGTAGGCGGTCATCTCCGGGTTGAAGCCGACTCCGAGCTCGATGAACGGCGCGATCCGCCCGGCCACCCGGATCCTGCCCCGGTCGGCGCGGTAGATGCTGCCGAGGATCTTCAGGAGGGTGCTCTTGCCCGATCCGTTGAGGCCGACGATGCCGAAGAACTCGCCCTTGTGAACCTCGAAGGAGACATCGTCGAGAGCGTGAAGCTCGCGATACGGATTTCGGCGGAAGGGATGGACCGCCCGCTCCTTGATCGAATCGATCCGGTGTTCGGGGATGCGAAAGGTCTTGCCGACCCCGCGCGCCTCGACCACGACCGGATTGGCCAGAACCTCGGCCGCGGCTTCGGCAGGGGTCTGTTGATCTGTTGAGGATGCCGGATTCAAGATGTTCGCCGCCGGGCACGGGTACATCCCGGCGAAGGCAAGGCTATCCGACCCCGGCACCCCGGCCGTTCGCGCCTCACCCGAACTTCAAGGCCGCGGCGATCTCGGCGATCAGGCGATCGTCGAGCGCCTCGTCCCAGTCCTTCGGCCAATCGACCCCGGCACCGGCCGCCCGGCCCTCGAAGTCCTCGACCCGTGCGGCCGCCTCCCGCAGCCCGGCCAGCACCGCTCCGGCCTCGGGCTCGGACGCGATCAGGTTGGGAGAGATGGCGGTGAGCCGCTCCGCGGTCTTGCTCTCACCGTAGGTGGTCGTGACCACGGCCATGCCGGCCGAGGCCATCTCGATCGGAACCAGGCTCGGATGGGGCGCGTCCATCAGGGCCAGCCCGAGATCGTGCCCGGCGAGGAACCGCCCGTAAGCGTCCTGGCCGGTGCGCCGCAGCGTCTTCAGCGACCGCCCTCCGCCGAGGTCGATCTCACCGTCCGATCCGGTCGAGCCGATTGCGAAGAACTCCCACTCCGGACCGAAGATCCCTTCGGCCACAGCTCTTCTCAGGGCGTCGAGGCCGAGCTCGTAGAGATTGCGGGCCGCATGCGCTTCCGGCCGGCCGTAGAAGACCAGGCGCCGACCCTGACGCGCGCCCAGCTCGCCCGCGGACGGCGCCTCGATCGGCGTGATCGCGTTGCGAAAGGCCAGCGAGCGTCCCTCTCCGGCCTCACGGCCCCCCGCGAACACCCCGATCCGGCGGTCGGCGAAGTGGTCACGCAGGATCTCGGTCGAGAAGAGCGCTTCGTGATCGAACGAGTAGGACTCCTCCGCCAGTCTCGACCAGGCTCCGTCGGGCACGGTCAGCGGCTCGTACTCCTGGATCATGTAGAGGAACCGGCGATCACCGTTCTGTGCGGCCAACCGGGCCGCGATATGGGCGGTCCACCACGTGGTCGCGATGAACCGGTCATCGGGACTCAGCTTCAGGGCTTCCCGTCCGTCACGTCCGAAAGCGATCCCGACCCGGTCGAAGAGGCCATCCAGCTGACGGTATGACTCGACCTGCCGGCGCCAGTCCTTCGGCAGGGGAGGAGTCGGATCGACGGTCACGATGCGGACCGGCAGACCGGACTCGGCCATCCGGCGGGCCAGGCTGAACTTGGCGATGTAGCCGCCGAACAGGTGCTCGAGGTCGATCGTCGGGATCAGCAGGTTGATCCGGACCGGCTCGTCATTCGAGACGACCGGGAACAGCGGTGCCACCTTCATCCGCATCTGCGGTGTGAGCCCGCCCTCCGCCGCCTCGCCCGGATCTCCCGACAGCCGGTCCCGAACGCTCCGCGGCAGGCGCCGCTTGATGCCGGCCAGATGCCGGTAGAGAACCCCGCGCGCAAGTACCCGCTCGATACCCATGGTCTCGGTATGGCCGGCGAGCGAGCGCATCGGGCGGAGCGCCAGCCAGGCCAATCCGATCGCTGAGCGATCACTGCCGGCGAAGCGCTTCAGCGCGCGGCGCTTGGCCGGTGCCATACGGTCGCCGCAGCGGGCGAGCACCGTCTGGCTGATCGCCTTCAGGCGCAGATAGACGTCGAAATAGCAGGAGGCCCAGCCGCCGAAGATCTCCCGCCACCGGCGCGGATCGGCCCGACGCCAGCCGCCGCTGATGATGCCCTCGTTCGCTTTCTCGTGCCCGAGCACGGCCCCGCCGTGCTGCACGTAGTCGTAGAGCGGGCGATCGACGTACCTCACCTCGCCGAGAGCGAGGGCGACCATCGCCAGCCAATGGTCGTGGTACTGCTCGCCGGGCAGCTCCGGAAAGGGCAGGGCCCGCTCGACCACCGACCGGCGGAAGAGCGAAGCCGCCCCGGTGACCGTGTTGGCGATCAGCAGGGAGGCGATATTGGTGAAGTTGTTCTTCCTGGTGGTCCAGTAGGTCGGTGCGATCAGGCTGCCGTCCTCGGCCACCAGGCGCTGGTCGCTGTAGATCAGCTCGGCCGGCCCGATGCCGGCCATGAGGGTCTCGAGCTTGTCCTCGTGCCAGCGGTCGTCCTGGTCACTGAGCGCGATCAGCTCACACTCCGGCGGCGCCATCATGATCGCCCTCTCGAAGTTCCGGTAGAAGCCGAGGCGCCGGTCCGAGACCGAGACCGTGAACCGGGAATCGTCCCCGATCACCTCGAGCATCGCCGCGAGGGTCTCCTCCCCGGAATGGTCGTCGCTGATGAAGCAGTGCCATCCGGTCTCGGTCTGGTTCCGAATCGAATCGACTTGGACCCGGAAGAGATCCAGGTTCGGTGAGTAGGTCGCCATGCAGACGGCGACGTCGATCGGTTCGGCCATCTTCCGCCGATTCTATGGACCGCACTGGTTCGCTCGCGGCTCCTCGTTAGGATCGCGTCCCATGTGGCTCGGAGAGAGTGTGTCAGTGGTCTTGATGACCTACAACGAACGCGATTCCATCCGGCGCGTGATCGACGACTTCTTCGAGACCGGTGTCGTCGACGAGGTCCTCGTGGTCAACAACAACGCGAGGGAGGGCACCAGCGAAGAGGTCGAGAAGACCGCGGCCCGGCAGGTGTTCGAATCGAAGCAGGGATACGGCAACGCCGTGCGGCGGGGCCTGCGCGACGCCGAGGGCGACCTGATCGTCCTGGCCGAGCCTGATGGCACCTTCCTCGCCAAGGACATCATCAAACTGCTCGCCTACAGCCAAGACTGCGACGTCGTCCTCGGGACCCGGACCACGCGCGAGATGATCTGGGACGGCGCCAACATGGGCTGGTTCCTCAAATGGGGGAACTGGGCCGTCGCCAAGATGGTCGAGGTCCTCTTCAACACCAGCCATCTCAGCGACGTCGGCTGCACCTATCGCCTGATGCGCAAGGACACGGCCCGCTGGATGGCCGAGACGATGTCGGTGGGGGGCAGCCACGCGGGACCGGAGATGATGCTGCTCGCGATCACGTCCGGAACCAGGCTGGTCGAGGTTCCGGTGAACTACCTGCCCCGGGTGGGCACCTCTTCGGTCACCGGCCATCCGATCAAGGCGGTCCTGCTCGGCCTGAGGATGATCCAGTTCATCGTTGCGACCCGTCTCCGCCGGGGCCGGGGAGCGATCCGCCGCTAGCCGACTTCGATCGTGTAGAGATTCGTCGTCCTGAACCCGGGGAAGGAATCGACCTCGGTGATCCGCGCGTCCGAGGGCAGGGTCAGGGTGACGCCCTCCAGCTCCGGCCGGTCGGCGTGGCGTTCACCCATCTCCCGCTCCTTCACCGTGATCGCGTCGGGCGCGATCAGCAGCACCCGATGTCCCGCGGCCTCGTCGAAAGCCCGCTCGAGCAGATCGTTCGCCACCGGGATCGGGGTGGTCGGCAGGAAGGGCGGGTCACCGGCGGGCAGGCCCGGATAGAAGGCCGGGGGTTCCGCGTCCAGGTACGCCTCGAGCGGGATCTGCGGGGTCGGCGTGGTCAGCGCCGCGTTGAAGTCGACCACCACGTCGCCGTCCTCGATCTCGGCGTCGATCGTTCGGGCGGGACCCTTGATGTCGAGCACCTTGCCTTCGTCCCGCAGGAGGTTCGCCGACGCGGCCCCATACCCCCCGAGCACGAGGGCGCCGCAGACGATCGCCGCGACCCCGCCCGGAATGGTGATCAGCGCGCCGAGGGAGAGAGCCAGGCCGTACCACGAGGCGGTCATGTTCCGCGAGCCGAGCAGATCGGTGCCGGTCAGGGCCAACAGCAGCTCGCCGAGCGGGGTGGCCACCGCGAGCACCAGGACCAGGACGAGCCCGTCGCCGGCCGCCTCCCGGAGTCCCGCTCCGTCGGCCGCACGGGTGCGAAGCCAGATCCGGCGGAAGCTGAGTACCGCGGCGGCGGCTATCCCCGCCGCGATCACGATCATGACGGCCGCCCCGGGCACCGAGGCCGGGTCGATCAGGGGATGCCCGAAGCCCCACTGCTCGAAAGCGAAGCGCTTGTCCGCGAAACCGTCACCCTGGAGTGCCTCGAGAACCGGCTGGGTCGGCGAATCGAGGTCGGCCCGCAGTCCCGGCAGCCAGGGCAGGAAGGCGAGCGCCGCGGCGCCGTTGGCGAGCAGCGCCGGAAGCCGGAGCCCGGGCCGGGCCCAGAGCAGCCAGAGCAGCTGTCCGAGCAGCACGAACATCGCCGTGTAGTGCGTGTACATCGCGAGGCAGCTCAGGGCACCGTAGGCGACCCACCACCAGCGGCTCCGGCCGCTCTCGGTCGCGATCAGCATGGTCAGGGTCGAGCCGATCAGCAGCAGTGTGAGCAGCGCGTATCCCCGGCCGTTGCCGGAGAAATACGTCATGAAGGGACTCAGGGTGAGCACCGCGGCCGCGACCAGACCGGCCACCTGCCCCACCGTGCGTTTGCCGAGCAGGTAGAGAAGCGGGATCGAGGCGGTGCCGGCGATCAGCGAGGGCAGACGGATCAGGTTCGGGTCGGAGCCCAGCTTTGAGGCGAGCCAGCTGAGGACGAAGCTGAGTGGAGGGGTGATCTCGGCGTCGCCGCGAAGCACGTCGAGCACCCCGCCGAGCGAGTGGTTCCTGACCACCCAGAGAGTCGAGACCTCGTCCCCCATCAGGGACTGGTCGTACTGAAGCAGCCGCAGGACGAAACCGACCGCGACCAGGAGGCCGAGCAGGCTGGCCGTCCGTCGCCGGCTCAAGCGATCCCTAGAAGGCGAGGGGTACGTAGATTTCGGGGAAGGCCGACGGACCGAAGAACCAGCTCTCGATCGCGTAGCGCGGCTCGGTCAGGCCGGGACGCCCACCGGTCTGGTGGAGGTAGAGCTCGTCGAAGAGCAGCGCGTCACCCGGGGCGAACGACGGGTTGACGATCCCGAGATCGCCGGCTGCTTCCTCGGCCACGGCCTGTGACACCTGCGACGGGAAGAAGGTCCCCTCGGTGCCGGCCGCGACGTGTCCGTCCAGGCGGCGGGGCACCAGATCCATGCCCGGCGCCGGGTTGTCGCCGCCGCAATGCGAAAGCGAGAGCCACACGTTCATGGCCCGGATCTCGTCGCCCATGAACTTGCCGTCCTGATGCCAGGCGCCGACCACGTCGGGGGTCGCCTTGCGCAGCGTGCACTTGTCGGCGGATACCGCCGGGCGTTCACCCAGATAGCCCTCGATCACCCGGCGCAGACCGGCCGACTCGAAGGAGCTGAGCATCTCGTTGAACATCTTCGGTGAGTCCGCGGCGAGCACACCGCCGCCCTCCTCGATCCAGTCGCGCTTCTGCACCTCGTATGGCGCCTCGGGATCGAGCTCGTCGTAGAAGCCCTCGGGATCGGTGCGATCCGTGCCCTTCAGTTGCGTGCGCACCGAGAACGAGCGCTCGATGTCGGCGGCGAGACCGGTCGCCGTCCTCTCGTCCATCAGGCCACGGACCAGCAGGCAGCCGTGCTCGAGGATCGCAGCCCGCAGGATCTCCGGGCTGAGGTCTTCCGGAGCGATCTCCGGAAGGCCCGATTCCGGGTTCAGCGACGGCGCCGCCGGAGCCGGCTCCGGGAAGACGGGATCGCCCGCCGGGGCATCGACCAGGGCGATGCCGGCGAGGTGACGCAGACGACGCAGCTCGAACTCCTTGGCCGGGTCGCGCTCGGCGCGGTTCGACTCGGTGAGGCGATCGATCTCGGCGAACAGCTCGGCCGGATCGACGGCGGTCGCGGCACCGCCTTCGCGCTTCTTCTTGCCCCGGAAGAACATCCGCCTAGAAAGCTATCGGCACGTAGTTCTCGGGGTAGGAAGAAGGCCCGAAGAACCAGCTTTCGATCGCGTAGCGGTTGTTCGGCATGCTCGGGTCCGACCCGGTCTGATGCAGGAAGAGGTGATCGAAGAGCAGCGCGTCGCCCGGGTTGAAGATCGGACGCACGACGCCGACCTCGCCGGCCAGCTTGTCGGCGGTCTGGTCCGAGATCTGGAAGTCGAGGTAGGTGCCGGGGCCGCCGATCTCGGCGAACTCCTCGAGCCTGACCGGAACGACGTCCATGCTCGGGGCGACGTCACCGCAGCGCGAGAGCGAGAGCCACACGTTGATCGAGCGGACGTCGCCCATGAAGCGGCCGTCCTGATGCCAGCCGCCGCCGACGTCGGGGGTCGCCTTGCGCAGCGTGCACTTCTGGGCCGAGATCGCCGGCTTCTCCCCGAGGTAGGTCTCGATCACCTTGCGGAGATTGGCC
>DATJUB010000063.1:0-78453 GCA_035502775.1 Solirubrobacterales bacterium
GGCCGGATCAAAGATCCGGGTCACGGTCCAGGCGGTCGGTGGTGACAGGCCCCGCTGGGACTTCGACACCGTCGACAACGGCAAGACGAAGAACACCGTCTGGCTCGGTGGCAAGAAAGCCTCCAGGCTCGTGCTCCCGATCGTCAAGGGCGCAACCGCCGAAGGTAACCCCCTGCCCCCACCGACCGCACTTCGCGGCCAGCCCAGCCGGGACTACACACCCGCCACAAACGGAGGCTGAACCCGAGTCCCCGGACGGATGGGAGCGAATGAATCACGGACGGTCACGGCTCGCCCCGTGACCGTCCGTATTCGCAACCACCGTCCGGGTCAGCCACCGTTGCCCGCGGGGACGTAGGCCCGGCTGGGCTGGCCGCGCAGGGCGGTCGGTTCCGGCAGCGGGGTGCCCTGGGCGGTCTGGTTCGGGATGACCGGCAGCACCAGCTTCGATGGGATCGCGCCGCCGAGACCGATCGTGTTGGTCGTCTGGCCCTTCTCGATCGTGGCGAAATCCCAGATCGTCCGGTCACCGCCCGGGGCCTGGATGTTGATCCGGATCTTCGAGCCGGCACGGAAGACGTGCGCGGCCGGGAAGATCTGGACCCGGGTGTAGTTGTACTTGCCCTTCTTGAGCGGGGCGCCGTCCTGCTTCAGCCAGGTCTGGACCGGATCGTTCGGAGTCGACTTCTCCGGGTCGATCTTCCGGTGCGAGGCCCGGAGCCAGCCGTTCTGCACGTAGGTCTCCTTGCCATCGGGCCTGACCTCGGTCAGCGTCACCTGCAGGTCCGTGTTCGCCGCACTCGACTTCAGATACAGGTCGAGGCTGGACGGACCGGCGATGAACGTGTCCTCACCGAGGGCACCTGTCATGAACCCGAGTCCCTTGCCATCGGCGAGCGGCTGCCATTGGTAGGGAGGCTGGGCGAGCCAGGAATCGTTCTGGGCGTTCTCCCCGAGGGTCCGGGCCGGGCGGGCCTTGGGATCGGAGAGGTACCGGGCCGAGGAATCCTTGGCGGGTTTCGACGACGTCAGCGTGCCGCCGTCACCCAGGTACCAGGTGGTCGGTTTCAGGCTCGGCACCGGCCAGTCGGAGAACTGCGTATCCCACTTGGCGCCGATCGCTCCGGGCTGTCCCAGGATCGCGGCGCCGTTGTCCATCATCACCCGGATCCGGGGATTGCTCTGGCGGAAGTCCGCCCTGGCCCGCTTCAGCTCAGCCGGCGTGTCGAGCCAGAGCCCGTACTTGGTCGGAGTGATCGGCAGTGCCGCCGACGACGCCACCGCCTGGTAGAGCACAGGTGAGAGCGTGGTCACGAGCGGGTTCAGCCGGGGCACCCTGCCGTTGCCGACGAACAGGTTGAGGAAGTCGGTCATCCCGGTGAAGGTGCTCGGGCCGAGCGAGTCGACGTGGACCCCGTTCTGCATCGTGACCCAGACGTCAGGGTTCGACTTCGGCAGGTTCTGGACCGCCTCGGTCCAGTGGCCGCCTGTCTGCTCGTCCTGGAACGCGCCGACCATGAAGACCGGCACGTCGACGTTCTTCAGCCAGGCACCCGGCGAACGCTTCTCGAAGAGACCCGGGGTCCGGTACGGGTTCGTCTCGATCAGGTGGTTGTAGTCCCTGGTCTGGAGCCGCATCGTCTGGTTCGCCAGGCAGTGCTGCTTCTGCTCCTCGCGAAGCGCCGGATCGGACACCTGCGGATCGCCGTTGGTGCTCATCTCCCTCGCCCAGGGCTGGCCGCCCTCGGGCGCGGGCTCGGCGTCTTCGGCCCGTTCGGTGATCCAGCTGTAGGCGAAGCCGTTGTTGAAGATGCCGCCCGGGAATCCGGTGCCGTAATAGACGTCATCGGTCACCGACAGCGGCGCGACCGCGGCCAGGTTCGGCGGCTGCGTGCCGGCCGTGAACAGCTGGGTGATCCCCGAGAAGGAGATGCCGCCCATGCCGACCTTGCCCTGGACCCAGTCCTGCGCGGCCACCGTCTCGATCGCGTCGTAGCCGTCGTAGGTGGTCGGCCAGCCGAACAGGTCGAAGGCACCGCCCGAGCAGCCGGAACCGCGCATCTGCACGCTGACGGTCGCGAAATCGGTGAGCGGCCCGATCAGGCCGCCGACCGCGGTCGAGCTGGCCGGAGCGAGATCGTCCTTCTGCCCGGCCGCACCGCCGACGAAGGCCGCGAGCAGATCGTGCGGGGCCGCGGTCTGGTAGCCGGAGTACTCGATGAAGGTCGGGAAAGGTCCCTGCGAGAGCGAGGTCTTGCCCATCGGCAGCCGCACCGTCATCGCGAGTTCGGTGCCGTCCCGCATGGTCACGTAATTGAGACCGGCCTTCAGTTCCTTGTTCTCATAGAAGGCGGCCGGCGGATTCTCGCCCGGCTTCAGGGTCTGGAACTTCGGCGTGCTCTGACCGACGGTGACCGTGCGCTTGCGCTTCAGGCGCTTCAGGCAGGCCCTGCGCTTCGCCTTCTTCTCGATCCTCTTGCACTTCTTCAGGGCCTTCTTCCTGACCTTGGGCTTGATCCTCTTCCTGCCGGTGGGGGTGCGAACGGTGAAGGTCGCGCCGGGGGTCACGTCGTAGAAGATGAACGAGCCGTAGGAGTCGGCCTTGCCGGTGCGCACGATCCTGCCCTTCGAATTGACCAGGAGGAGCTTCGTGCCCGGGGTCGCGCCCTTGACGAAGGCGTCACCGACACTGCCGCCGGCGGTGTACGGCGCCGCCGACGTGACCTTCGGTGCCACCTTGAACTTCGGCTTCTTTTTCTTCTTGGCCGATTGCCCCTGCTTCGCGGGCTGGGCGGTGGCGGTCGACGCGACCGCTCCTCCGATCAGAGCGAGCCCGACGACGGTCGCGGCCAAAGCGGTCAGATACACGCGGATGCTTTTCATCCTGGTCCCTCGTCCCCTTTTTCTCAGTCCCCACGAGCGCCCTTCACGGTGAATCCGTGGAGAAAGTCACTTGATGCGAAGAGCCTATACGAAAATCCGGACGACTATGAACACAGAGGTTCTTGACGAACATAAATTCCTCGAAACGCGAGAATCCCTCATCCACCGCCGTTTTGCTCAGGGACGGTCTGTGTAAAGGCCGTGAAACCCGAAGGGAATGTGGTGTGGAACCTCGGCCCGCGCGATCTCCTCCATCGACCGCGCGTCGAGTACGACCAGGCCGGACCGGCGCCTGATTCCGTCGAGCACCACCGAGAGCACGACCCCGTCATCCTCACGCCGCGCCCCGGGCCGGGGCACGAAGACCGGCTCGCCCGGATAGACACCGCGCTCGCGCCATATCTTCGACTCGCCCCGCTTCACGTCCGCCTTGACCAGCTGGTCGATGAATCCGCTGCCACGGCCCTTCAGGCCGACCCCGTAGGCGTACCTGTAGGGGCGAGCGTTGACCGCGTCATAGTTCTTCTGCGGCAGCTCGAAGACGGCCTCGATCAGGTCGCGCTGGGTCATCTTCCCGCTTGAGGGATCGGCCTCGAGCCGGCGGTAGCGCGCCTGCGGCACCTTGTTCTCCCGCCTGATCCTCTTCAGATAGAGCGCCTCGATCACCCCCGCGTCCTCGTGGGCGCAGACGTCGATCACGACCTTGCCGCCACGGTCGTAGGCGTTGATGTGATGGAAGGCGAAGAACGGGTCGGTCTCGATCGTCGCCGCCACTCCTCCCCGGACACGATCCACCAGGATGACCTGTGACGGCAGTTCGGGATGCCACTCGTAGTTGGTGATGATCGGGCCGCGATCGGGTCCGAGGAACTTCGCCAGATTGAAGTTCCAGGGCTGGGTCACGACCACGACGTAGCGGCGGGTAAGGCCGAAGGAGTGGAGATAGCCGGGTGATGCCTGCGGGATGAAGGCCAGCTCGCGTCGTTTGCCGCGCCTCTCCGAAACGATGCGAAGCCCGCTCGGAGGCACGAGCTCGACCTCATACGAGAATCGCTCACCGGTCGCCGGATCGAAGTGCGGGTGGGCGGTCCCCAGCCTGCCCTGCATCGAGTCGCCACCGACCCCGAGCGTCTTCAGGAACTTCGGGTTGAACCGGACCGGGATCGGAATCTCGGTGTGGGCGCGAAACCGGCCGGCGAGCCGCTCGATCGAGACGTTGGCGTTCGGCACCCTGCCGAGCACCGGCAGGGACGAGACGCCGGAGAAGATCTGGCGGCAGGGGTCGGGTGCCGGATCTGTCGCCAGTTCCGAATACTTGATCCGCCCCTCCCGCTTCCAGGCGGTGTAGGCGCTGGAACGCAGAAAGCGATTGCGGTAGCTGACCCGTCCGCCGGTGAAGGCGAAGGCGTGCAGCATCGCCAGCCCGTCGAACCAGTGGTTGAAGGATTCCTCGCCGATCTCGAACAGCGCCGGACCGTTTCTGAGCAGGGTGCCGGTGAGCCACCGGGGCAACCGGCCCTCGACCTCGAGGTCGGGCAGGTAGGTCTCGGCTTTGAGGGACTTGAAACCGAGGTTGAAGCCGGGACGCTTCTTCGGCGATGCCGCCGGCGCTTCGGCGATGCCGAGCGGGCCGCCCGGCGCGAGCACACCGGCGACGGCGAGCCCTGCCGCCGTCCTCGATCCATCGCGTAACAGTTCGCGCCGCGTTCTCTCCACTCGGTCCTCTCCCTCGATGACCCTGGTGCGCACTATATCTCCGGAACCGGTGATCCTCATCCGGTGACGATCACTTGACCCTCATTTCAAGATATGTTGAAATGAAAGGATGAACGAGTACGCGAATGGAAGCCTCGCCCATTTCGACATCTGCGGCCCCGACGAAAGCGTTCTGCACGCCTTCTACGGCGGGGTGCTCGGCTGGGAGATCGAATCGAAAGGACCCGGCTACGCGCTGGTCACACCGCCGGCCGGCGAGACCAGTGGCTCGATCACGGAGGGCGACACACCCGGCGTGGTTCTCGGCGTCGTCGTGGAAGACCTCGCGGCCACCCTCGAGCGGGTCCTTGAACTCGGCGGTGAAGTGACGATGGAGCCGGTCGACAACGGCTGGGTCACCAAGGCGGGCGTGAACGATCCGGCCGGGAACCCGCTCTCCCTGATCCAGAAGTGAAAGACGAGCGGGAGCTCGACGAGCTCCTGCGGGCACTTGCCCATCCGGCACGCCGCCGGATCGTCGCGCTGACGGCGGACCGGAGCCGCACCGCCGGAGAGCTCGCCGAAGCGACCGGTCTCTCGGCACCGGCCACATCCGAGCACCTCAAGGTTCTGCGCAAAACCGGCCTGGTGATCTGCCGGATCGACGGCAGGTTCCGGATCTACGAAAGTGGTCCGGGAGCCGTCGAGCGGGTCGTCAACGCTCTCGAGCGTCTCCGCTGAGGTCCGGCGGAACGAAGGACGGGCGGGCGGCGCTAGACGATGGTGAGCTTGTCGAGCCCGCCGCCGATCTGACGGATCAGGACCTTGGCGATCACGAAATCCAGTCCGGGCAGGGCCGTTCCGATCTCGATCCTCCAGTCCATGTGAGTGCCGGACTCCGTCGGCGTCAAGGTGACCACGCCGACGTGATGATTGAGCGGGGTTCCCTTGGTCACCCTGTACTCGATCATCTCGTCCGGAACCGACTTGGTGACCGTCTCCTCGAAGGCGGGCACCGGCCCCGGCGGCTTCAGGCGGCGGGCCGAACCGACGCCGTTGCGGGTGCCGTCGGTTCCGTCGCTCAGGCGGGTGACCTTCGCGCCGAGCACCCCGCCGAGGTTCTCGTGCTCGGAGAGGAAAGCGAAGACGCGGTCCGGCGGAAGGTCAAAGTCCTTTTCGAATCGCATCCTTTGCATGGCGCGATTCAATCACAGGGTCGAGATACCGAGCACCGGCCGCCGAACGCTCAGCTCAGCAGCGTCTCCACTTCGGCGTCCACGGCCACGATCCGGTTCTCCCGATCGACATGAACCACCACCGGCCGGTACTCCTCAAGCTCGGCCGGCTCGTACGAGCCGTAGGAGATCACGATCACCGTGTCACCGCGATGAACCAGGCGTGCGGCCGCGCCGTTGACCTTCATCTCACCGCCGCCGCGCTCGCCGGCGATCGTGTAGGTGTCGAAGCGCTCGCCGTTGTCGACGTCGACCACGCTGACCTTCTCACCGGCCAGGATGTCGGCCGCCTCCAGCAGCTCGGGATCGACCGTGAGCGAACCCACGTAGTGGAGATCGCAGTCGGTCACCGTCGCGCGGTGGATCTTCGATTTCAGCATCGTGCGCCGCATGGATGTCTCCTTGGTCAACTTCGGTGAGGGGCCGGAGACCGGAAGGATAGGTGGATCCCGGATCTACCGCCGGTCTCCACCAGGAGGGCGTCACCGACCGCGAGAACGTCGCCCTCGGCCGAGAGCAGGGACGCCCCCGCGAACCGCTTGCGCCCCTCCGATCCGAGAGGCCAGGCGATCACGACGGTCAGCTCGCCGGCCCGTGGCCTCCTCCGGATCTCGACCTTCTGCCTGACCAGAAAGGAGGTCACCATCTCGTCGGTGTAGATCGCGAAATAGGTCGGACAGTCGAGCACCGCCCAGATGAACTCCTCACGCACCAGCCCCGATTCGTCGGCGGTCCAGTCCGGCGGCGTCCAGGGTGAGGCCGCGAGATCGCGGCCGGGCACGCTGCCGGCGAAGACCCCGAGCGAATCGTGCCGTCCGCGGCCGCAGACGAAGCATTGGCTGAACATGCCCTCGGCGGGCGCGATGTAGCCCTCGCTCGCCAGGCGGGCCGTGTCCGGATCGACCGGCGGCGGGATCTCCAGGTCGACCGGACCCGACCGATCTGCGGTCGCGACCAGGGTGTCGCCGCTCGTGATCCGGACTCCGTCTCCGTCGGGTTCGACATTCAGCTGGGTGTCCAGGGGCACCGGGGCGCGCAGCGAGACCTCGACCGGACCCTCCAGGCAAGTGGCGGCGATCCCCGAGAAATACCCGCCGTTGCCACTTCCGATCGGTCCGTTGAACCTGTCCGCGACCAGTATCTGATCCATCGAATCAGCCTATGGCCGAAGCACGCGGGCCGCAACCGCTCCGGTGCCCCTGCCCCTGATCAGAGCAGGTCGGCCCGCAGATCCTCCGGCGAGCGCGGCGAGAGCAGCCCGGGCGCGATGTCGAACACGGTCTTCGCGCCGTGATCGCCGGCGGCGGACAGCCGGTGGGCCGCCCTCGCGTAGGCGACCAGGACGCTGGCGGTGAAGCCGGGATTGTCCTCGAGCGTGAGGCCGTACTCGATCAGCTGGCGGTGCTGCCCGCCACTATCACCGGAGCGCAGCACGAATCCACCGTGCGGCATCGCCGAGTGGTCCCGGGCGAGCTCCTCGGCCGAGATGAAATTGACGGTGGTGTCGTACTGGTCGAAGTAGTGGGGCATGTTCACGATCTCGTCCCGCACCCGCTCCTCGTCCGCGCCCGACTCGAGCACCACGAAGCATTCACGGGTGTGCTTCTCACGGGTGGTCAGCTCCGATCCACCGCCGGCCCGTGCCGCATCCACGGCCGACTCGACCGGCAGCGTGTACTGCACCGCCCCGGCGACACCGGGAACCCGGCGCACCGCGTCGGAATGTCCCTGGCTGAGGCCACGGCCCCAGAAGGTGTGGGTTTCCCCGTCGGGCAGGATGGCCTCCCCGAAGAGGCGGTTGATCGAGAACACTCCGGGGTCCCATCCGGTCGAGATCACGGCGGTCTTGCCGGCCGCCCGGGCCGCGGCGTCGACCGCGGCGTGGTACTCGGGGATCCGGGCATGCGTGTCGAAACTGTCGACCGTGTTGAACATCGCGGCCAGCTCGGGACCCTGCTGCGGCAGGTCCTCCTTCGAGCCGCTGCAGAGGATCATCACGTCGATCCCGTCGGCGTGGTCGGCGAGCGAACCCCAACCGAACACTTTCGTTTCGGCAAACGCGGGGGTGACGCTCTCGGGTGCCCTGCGGGTGAAGACCCCGGCCACGGTCATGTCCGGGTTCTTGGCGAGGGCCGCCTCCGTGCCCCGCCCGAGGTTGCCGTATCCGGCGATGCCGATTCGAATTCTCTCGCTCATGCTCACTTCCTCACGCCGATACCAGCGTCCTAGTGTTTCGGAACGCGGTCCGGCGATCGGGCCCCGCGGTTGTGCTCCGTCTTGCCCCCGGATTATCCCAGTGCCACCGATCGGGCGGCGAGCTAGCGCACCAGCCGGTACGGGGCCAGCTTCAGGGAGCCGCCCCGGCCACCGGCGGTGGCGCCCTGGCCGTCACAGCTGATCCGGCTGCCACGGGCCTCACGGCGCAGACGGTAGGTCGCCTTCCCGCCCGCCTGGACCTGGCGTCCGTCGAGATAGAAGCCGTAGGAAAGATCACGGGTCGGTTTCTGGACCCATCGCACCCGGCAGCGGACGGTCTCACCCACCGCGGTCCGGCCGATCACCTTGGGCGCTCCTTTCGCCTGGGGTACCCAGGCCGGTTTCGGGGCGAGCGCGAACCCGCGGCCCGCGACCGCGTTCGCGTAGATCTCCGGGTCGCGCTGCTCACCGCAGCTGGGACCCCAGCTGACCACCCCGATCACCCGGTTGCCCGCACCGCCGTTCGCGAGCAGCGGTCCGCCGCTGTCGCCGACGCAGGCCGAGACGAATGGCCCCCGGTCCGCCGGGTCGTCCATCCGCGGATCGCGGGTGCAGATCGACCATTTGCGGAGCAGCGGGGTGCCGAGCGCCTCCTCGCAGCTCGAGCCCGGCTGGATCTCGACCACACCGGACCGGAAGGTGCCCTGTCCTTTGCCGTCGCTGCCGATGGCACCTCGGCCGATCGTGGTCACCGAGTTTCCGGGAGTCGTGAGATCGTCGGCCGATGTGGCGATTCTCGCCAGAGGCACACCCCTCACGGGCCGGTTCAGGGCGAGGATCATCAGGTCACCGGCCGGCGGCGGGTACTCGCGCTCCATCTTCGCCAGTTCCCGGACGTGCAGGGGCAGCATCGCCCTGAGCTTCACGGTGCGCCGGACGCGGTCGGGACCTACCCGGACCTTGTCGCTCTCGTTCAGGGCGTCACGACAGTGGGCCGCCGTCAGCACCCGGTCCGGTTTGACCAGCGCGCCGCCACAGCCCGTGCCGACGACCGAGAAGTACGGGAAATCGGAGAGTTTCGCCGGGGTTCCGTTCACGACCGCGGAGGCCGAGGACACGAACCCGGTGAGCAGAGCGAGAAGGCAGAACGAAAGGACCCTGAGCATCAGGTGATCCTAGCTTCGCCGTCTACCCCTTCCTGGCGTAGGCCACGATCGCGTTGGCATGTCCGTGACCCAGACCGTGTTCGGACTTCAGCCAGTTGACGGTCTCCATGTGCTTTTCATCTCCCCGTTCCCGGGCCAGCTCGAGCCAATGCTCGATCGGCTCGCCGTACTTCTTCTCGATCGACGGGAAGTATGACGCCGGTCCCTTCACCTTTTCTTCAGCCATGTCTCGCTCCTGGTTCTGTTTTCGCGGCACCGGGTGGGCCGTCACCAGTAGGACGCGGCCGGCGGCGAGAACTCATCGGCCCCTGCCGTCCCGCCACATCGTGGTCGCCTTCGCCCCTCCGTCCGGCCGCTCGAGCTCACCAACCGGCCGGAATCCCTGGCGGGAGTAGCGGGCGTCGTTGGCCGGGTTGCTCGACTCGAGGTACGCGGGCGCCCCGGTTTCGGCGTCGATCCTCTCGAGGTTCTCGGCCAGCAGCGCCATGCCGAGTCCTTTGCCCCGGTGAGCCTCGTGAACGCCGAGCAGGCTCAGGTAGTAGTGGGGCGGATCTGAGGGATGCCGCTCGTCGAAAGCCCCCATTAAGCCCATGACCTCCACGGCGCGTTCACCGATCAGGTCTCGGAGCAGCGGCTCCATCGCCGCTTCCTCCTCCTCGGTCAGCTCGATCCCACCCGGCGGGATCCAGACCGAGACGGCCGCGCACTCTCCGGATATCCAGCTCCACGGATAGCGCAGCGCACTGCCCGCGAAGAACCGCCACCACTCCTCGAGCCCTTCGCCGCCCGGGAAGGCCCAGCCCCAGAGCGGATCATCGGCGAAGGCGGAGGCCAGGGTCTCACAGATTCCGTCCAGGTCCTCGGGGGTGGCGATTCGAGAGGCCATCGATCTGAGTATGACCCGCAACGGGCCTGGGAAAGAGACGACCCCGGGAGCGAGGCTCAAACTCGCCCCCGGTTTCGTCATCTGAGTAGACGTAGCCGGGGCGAGCCGTTTGCCCCCCTCCCAATCGGCGGGCCTTAGGAGCCGACCGTGATCTTCAATTCGTAGTCATCGGTCTTGGCGCACCTCAGCCCCGATCCGGTCCAGTCGTAGCGGTACTTCTCGCTCACTTCGAAGGAATTGCCCGAGTAGCAGCTGACGTAGTAGGGACCGCCCGGTGATTGACCGAGGTACATGGTTCCCGTGTGGCTGATACCCGGCCGGCTCACGGTCACCTTGAAGTTGCTCCAACTCGCCTCGGTCCAGCAGGATCCGCCGTCCTTCGCGACGAACTGGAAGACCTTGCGCTGGCTGTATTCGGTGGTCTGGAACGAAGTGGTGGTCTCGTCTCTGGTGCAGTTGCTTTTCGGGAAGGCACCACCGCCGACGATCTTGACGTCGGCCCCTTCTCCGAGGACGAAAGTGACACCGCCGTAGATCTCACGGTCACCGACGGGCCGCGCGCCCGAGAAAAGCCTCACGTTCCGGCCGAATCGCCTGGTGGAGACCGTGCGGCCGGACTTCCTCAGCTTGGCGGTGACATCGACCCGGGCCCGCCCGGCGTCGAACCGTCCTCCCTCGGTGGCCGGGAGCGCCGCGGTCCATCCCGCCGGACCTCCGACGCACTTCTCGCTCTTCCATCTGCCTTTCGCCACCTGGCCGCCCTGGCGCAGCCGAAAGTCGAGAACGTACGCCGCTCCCTTTCGGCAGTCCGGGGTCGTGCCGCCCACCAGCACCTTCTTGCCGCCCGCCTTGAGGTAGCCGTTGGACTCGATCTGGCCGCCCGCCGAGGCCCGCGCCTCAGCGGTCATGAGCGACCAGATACCTCCCAGCAGCCCGGCCAGAGCGATGAGAAGGATGGGCGAACGACTGGCGACACAGCGGAAATCGGGCATCATGACTCGCTTTCTCGAAAATTGACGGCCTACGTAGGACACGCGTATCGAAAACCGGGACGAAATCGCGCGCTCTCCTGGAATCAAACCAGCACGAGCGGCGGGCTGAATCGAAAACTTGAATGATTCCAGAAAAGGGGTATTGTCATTGGCGTGCCGACCATCCCCGAAATCGAGGCCATGCTGCGTCGGGCCGATCTGAACGTCACCCGGCCACGGGTGGCGATCCTGAGTGCGGTCTACAGGCATCCCCACGCGGACACGAACTCGATCATCGGCGCCGCCCGCGACGATCTCGGCGAAGTCTCCCACCAGACGGTCTATGACGGTCTGAGGGCATTGACCGATGCCGGGCTCATCCGCCACATCCAGCCCCCGGGCTCGGTGGCACGCTACGAATCGCGGGTCGGCGACAACCATCATCACATCGTGTGCCGGTCCTGCGGGGCCATCGCCGATGTCGATTGCGCGGTCGGCGACGCACCGTGCATGACCGCCTCCGACGACCACGGATTCGTGATCGAAGAGACCGAGGTCGTTCACCGGGGCCTCTGCCCCGACTGCTCCACCGCAAACGTTTCCACATTGACTACCTCTCCCTGAAAGGACCCCGTGGCTGATACACCCGACGCCGTTGTTGGCGAGATGAATGATGAATCCGACGGCCGCAACCTCGCGGACGGCTGCCCGGTCGACCATGGCCGCGCGCGCTACCCCGCCGAAGGCGGCGGAAACCAGAACTGGTGGCCGAACCGCCTCAACCTGAAGATCCTCGCCAAGAACCCGGCGGAGGCGAACCCGATGGGCGACGATTTCGACTACGCCAAGGAGTTCGAGAGCCTCGATCTCGACGCCGTCAAGAAGGACATCAACGAGGTGCTGACCACCTCGCAGGACTGGTGGCCGGCGGACTTCGGCAACTACGGCCCGCTGATGATCCGCATGGCCTGGCACGGTGCCGGCACCTACCGGATCAGCGACGGACGCGGTGGCGCCGGTGCCGGACAGCAGCGCTTCGCGCCGCTCAACAGCTGGCCCGACAACGGAAACCTCGACAAGGCCCGCCGCCTGCTGTGGCCGGTCAAGAGCAAGTACGGCCGCAAGATCTCGTGGGCCGACCTGATGGTCCTCACCGGCAACGTCGCCCTCGAATCGATGGGCTTCAAGACCTTCGGCTTCGCCGGGGGACGCGAAGACGTGTGGGAGCCCGACGAGGACGTCTACTGGGGCCCGGAGACCGAGTGGCTCGGCGACAAGCGCTACACCGGTGACCGCGACCTCGAGAACCCCCTCGCCGCGGTCCAGATGGGCCTGATCTACGTCAACCCGGAAGGACCGAACGGCGAACCGGATCCGCTCGCCGCCGCGAAGGACATCCGCGAGACCTTCGCCCGCATGGCGATGAACGACGAGGAGACCGTGGCCCTGATCGCCGGCGGACACACCTTCGGCAAGACCCACGGCGCCGCCGACCCGGACAAGTACGTGGGCCCCGAGCCAGAGGCCGCCCCGCTCGAAGAGCAGGGTCTCGGCTGGAAGAGCAGCTACGGCAGCGGTGCTCACGGCGACGCGATCACCAGTGGCCTCGAGGTCACCTGGACCTACCATCCGACCCGCTGGGACAACGAGTTCTTCCACATCCTCTTCGCCTACGAATGGGAACTGATGAAGAGCCCGGCCGGCGCCAACCAGTGGCGTCCGAAGAACAACGGCGGAGCCGACCTGGTGCCGGAAGCGGACGATCCGGACAAGCATCGCGAGCCGCGCATGCTCACCACCGACCTGGCGCTGCGAGTCGATCCCGAGTACGAAAAGATCTCACGCCGCTTCAAGGACGATCAGGATGCGCTCACCGACGCGTTCGCCCGCGCCTGGTTCAAGCTGACCCATCGCGACATGGGTCCGATCGAGCGTTACCTCGGTCCGGAGGTTCCCCAGGAGGAGCTGATCTGGCAGGACCGCGTACCGCCGGTGGATCACGAACTGATCGGATCCGAGGAGATCGCGGCGCTGAAGGAACAGATCCTGAACTCGGGTCTCTCCGTTTCGGAGCTGGTCTCGACCGCCTGGGCTTCGGCCTCGACCTTCCGCGGTGGCGACAAGCGCGGCGGCGCCAACGGCGCCCGTCTGCGACTCGAGCCGCAGAAGAACTGGGAGGTCAACCGGCCCGCCGAGCTGGCGAAGGTGCTGAGCACCCTCGAGGGCATCCAGGCGGAGTTCAACGGTGCGAATGCGGGCGGCAAGCAGGTCTCGCTGGCCGACCTGATCGTGCTGGCCGGATCGGCCGCGGTCGAGAAGGCCGCGAAGGACGGAGGCAATGCGGTCGAAGTTCCGTTCACTCCCGGCCGCACCGATGCCTCGCAGGATCAGACGGATGCCGACTCCTTCGCTCCGCTCGAGCCGAGCGCCGACGGGTTCCGCAACTACCTGAAGGGCGAGCACCGGATGCCGGCCGAGTATCTCCTGATCGATCGCGCCAACCTGCTCACCCTGACCGCACCGGAGATGACCGTGCTCGTGGGTGGCTTGAGGGTCCTGGGCGCGAATCACGACGACTCGCCGACCGGTGTTCTCACCTCGAACCCGGGTTCACTCACCAACGATTTCTTCGTGAACCTGCTCGAGCTGGGCAACACCTGGAAGCCGACCTCGGATGACTCCTCGTCCTTCGAGGCTCGAAACGGCAGCGGTGAGGTCAAGTGGACCGGCAGCCGGGTCGATCTCGTCTTCGGCTCCAACTCCGAGCTGCGTGCCCTCGCCGAGGTCTACGCCAGCGAGGATTCGAAGCAGAAGTTCGCGGATGATTTCGCGGCAGCCTGGGCCAAGGTCATGAACCTCGACCGGTTCGATCTGGCCTGATCCCTTCGATGCCGGGCCGGCCGGATGGCCGGCCCGGCATCCTTTTTCGCGCTCTAGGCGGGTGGGTCCCGTTCGGCTAGCCTCGAGGCAGTCAACGAGAGGATCGGTCCGTGCGCGAGATCAGCCTGTCCGTCACACCGGGGGTGCGTCCCCCTCGCGCATGGCTGTACCTGATCCCGGTCGTGGCAGTCCTCATCTGCTTGGGCTCCCTGGGAATCAGCTCGATCGCGAACGCCGCCCCCGGCGACCCGGTCTGTGAGATCACACCCCGACCGCCGGTCGGAGTGCCGGCCCCGTTCGATGGTGTCTGCGAATACCTCTCCGGGCGGGAGGGCGTGAAACAGGCCGCGATCTTCGACAACAGGACGGACCAGACCTATCTCCTGAGCACCGGCGATGCCATTCAGTACACGGCGAGCATCGCCAAGGTCGATGTTCTCGCCAAGTGGCTGAATGGCTACCAGCGCCGGGGCGTGAAGATCCCGGACGGGATCCCGTACTCGATCAGGTATCTGATGGGCCGCATGATCCAGAACAGCGACAACGCCGCGACCACGGGCCTGTTTCATTTCGGCGGCGGCTGTGAAGCCTTGACCAAGTTCAATCGGCTGATCCCGATGAATGACACGAAGGTCGGATGCGAGTCGAGCAGCTACTACGGGTGGGGAAACACCCAGACGACGGCGGCCGATCAGCTGAGGCTGATGAAGGTCTACGCCTACGGTGCGACGAGAACCGTGTTGCCGGGAGCGACCAGGAAGTCACTGAGAAAATGCAAGCGCCTGAAGAAACAGGCGAAACGCCGGGCCTGCGTCCGCAGGGTCAGTCGGAAGGCTGACCGGATGGCGAGAAGGCCGATCCTGAACCAGGCGGCCAGGGAGTACGGACTCGGCCTGATGCGGAATGTGGAACCGGATCAGCGTTTCGGCATCACCTGTGGCCCATGGGGCACCACCTGCGATCCGCCGAACTGGGCGACGCCCGATCCGGAGGTCACCGTTTCATTGAAGAACGGATGGAAGACCCTGCCGACCTGCACCGACCCGATTCCGCAGTGTCCCTGGCAGGTGAACAGCACCGGCTGGGTCACCGGCCGGGGCCGGGACTACGCCCTCAGCGTTCTCACCACCGGGAACCCTGTCGGGACCGGTGACACATACGGGTTCAGCTACGGGATCGAGACGATCCAGGGAATCTCGAAGCTGGTCTGGTCGAACCTCGGCTAGGTGGGGCAGGCGGTGCTCTGAAGCGTCCCGTTCGGGCAGGTGACGTTGATCCAGACGGCGTGGGGGAAGATCGCGCCGGTGAAGGTCGCTCCCGCGAAACTGGTGTTGATCAGGACCACCGAGCCCAATGAGGCGTTGGTGAAGTTCGCCCCTTCGAGCGATGTGATCTGGATGGAGCTGGCGTGCATGAACGCGTCGGTGAAGTTCGCACCGTCGAAGATCGCGCTGCTGAGATTGGCCGAGTAGAGCAGGGCACCGGTGAAGTTGGCCGGGGCCGGCTGGGCGACCACTCCGTAGAGATTGGCGTTCTCCAGGTTCACGTTGGTCAGGTTGGTGCCGGTGAGGGTCGCGCCCCAGAGGTTGGCGTTGATCAGGTTCGTGGTCGTCTTCGGGGTCGCGTTGGAGAACGGTGGCGGCGGGGGCGGCTGGTTCGATCCGGCGAGGTTCGCGTTGGTGAAATCCGAGCCGTAGAAGGAGGCGTTGCTGAAATCACCGTTGCTCAGGGTGGCCTTCTCGAGTTCGGCGCCATAGAACCGCGAGTTCTCCGCCTTGACCGCGGAGAGGTTGGCGCTGGAGAGCGTCGTGTTGGTGAAGTCCGCGCTGGTCAGCACCGCCCCGTTCAGCTTCGCGCCCTTCAGGTTCGCGCCGGCGAGATCAGCTCCGGTGAGATCGGCCGAGCGGAGATTGGCACCGCTCAGGTTGGCGTTCCTCAGATCCGCGCCGCGAAGCTTCGCCTTGGAGAAGTTCGCGCCCTTCAGGTTGCCGTGAAAGCTGAGTTTCCAGTTGAGCTTTTTCGAAGCGCACTTGGCTTTCTGCTTCAGCACACATCCGTTGACCGTCTTGGCCTGGGCGGCGGGGGCAGCGGCCAGGAAGGCCAGCAGGACGGCTGAAGTCACGAGAGCGCGAATGGAGGGCATGCCGTGAACCTAGGTTAGGTGAGGTTTCCTCGCAGAAGATCCCGCGCAGTGAAACGTGCTTGCCAGAATCGGCGACAGAACCAACCGAACGCACCTCGGAGCGAGTCGCTCTGGTCGTCCCTACTAGCCGAGAACGCGATACGAGCCCTCCGTTCCGGGCATCTACCCAGGGCGCCGTTGCCGAAGTGCGTCCGCGGCTTTCCGGAGGGGCCTTGTGACCCTCCAGCTGAGGGTGCTCTCAAAATCGGGTGATGTCCGCTGCGCCGCCAATGCTTCCGAGTACTCCCGAACCTCACGCTGACTTTGGACGAGATTGTGTTTCAGGGCTTGCCATTCTCGTGGATCGTCGCTCGGTTCCAACAATTCGGAAGGCGTGATCGTGACCTCCTTCTTGCGCAGGATCGGCCAAGTCTGATTGTTGATATCCGGGTGGATCGACTCGATCTCGAAGGCCCGCCCCCAGTGCTCCCTGACCCACCAGTCGGACATGAACACCGACGGACCGCCATCGTCCCAGGACTGGTCGTGTCTCATTACGTTCATGCCGATTCGATTCTCGTCCCAGGGCTCGCCCGCGATTTCTTCGGAGTTGAGTTCGCCCATGTAGCTGGCCATCAGGATCCCGCCGGGCTTGAGAATCCGGTGGAGTTCGAGCAACCAGTCCGCCGAGTTGTCGGTCAGGTGCGTAAAGACCGAGATAGCCCAGATGAAGTCGAAGCTGTCGGACTCGAAAGGGAGCGGCGGATCGACACCACACGTGATCGCCTTCAGCGGCGGACAGAGATTGTCGTTCAGCCACTCGATGCTGGGCCGGTCGATGTCGGCGCCCCAGATCTCGGCGACCTCGGCCTGCGCAAGGAAATGACGCATGGTGCGGCCGGCCCCGCATCCGAAATCAAGCCACCGCCGACCTTCGGACGGAACATCGCCAGGGCCCAGTTCGATCAGCTTCTGACTCGTGTAGGCACCCAGCCACTCATAGAAGTCCATCCCCTGACGGTCATCCGAAGGCAGTGCACTGACCCGGTTGGCCATTTCGAAAGGTGGATAGGGATTTCGCTCGCTTGGAGATTTCATTGTCAGGACACCTCTCGACAAGGCGATGGCCTCACGACAGTCATCCGGCCCGGGCCGGACAGACCACCATCGTCTTGCCTTCAATGTCTTGAAGTTCATGCCCCTTGGTGAAATCCGCTACGTCCGCCCCTTGAATCAGAGAACAGAACGCCACCTCCAGAGACTTGCCGTCGAGATCATCCGCCAGATCGGCTTGGACGGTGACCTGGCCATCAGCCACCGAAATTGTCTCCGTGTCCCGGCAGATCGCCTCAGTGGCATCGACGAGCACATTCGGAGTTGTCTGCGGCTCTTCCCCCACCGCGGAATCCGCCGATGGGCAGTTGCGATCCAGGTGTGCCCGAAGGTCTTTTCCGGTCTTGTCGTCAGCGGGTCGATCTGCATGGACCGCGATCTCTCCGGCCAAGACGGCGGCCTCCGTCGTCGGGTCGTTGTCTGAGTCGCCTCCGCACCCGAAGAGCACAGCCATGGAAAGCGCGGCCGCCCATCCGACACCAACTCGGAAACTCTTTTTCCAAGACTTCATGGAGTGAGACTAGCCCCGACGAAGCACCGGTCGAAGGACGGACGCGATCTCAAAGAAATACTGCGGGCGACATTCCGGAGTGCGTCCGACTGGATTCGAACCCGTGATCTTCGGATTCGCAGGACCGCGGGCTCAACCGCCTGTCAGTTCTTGCCTCCCAGCACCTTGACCACCTTCCGTACGGTCTTGCCGCCGGCGTTGGTTGAAGTCACTCTCGCCTTGAGTGTGAGCCTGCCGGTCTTGCGGGGCTTGATCTTGAACTTGAGGACCTTCGCTTGACCGGGCGGTATCGCCGTAGTGCGTTCCGTGGTCGGCACCCTGCGTCCGGTCAGCCTGACCTTCACGCCGGTGGCGATGGCATCGCCTCCATTCAGTACCCGGACACGGAGGGTGAGCGGCCGACCGAGCCGGACCTTGTTCGGAGCGAGGATCTGCAGCGAAGTGATCCTGGCCGCCGTCGGCTTGACCGGGAGGGCGATTCCGGTACCCGTGAGGGGATCGATGTCGCGGTATCGAGGCCATTGAGGTTGACCTCGATGGCGGCTGACCTTGCTCCGCTCTCGACGGGCTTGAAGGCCACGGTGATCTGACAGCTGCCCCCGGGCTCGATGGTCGTCGAACCGCAGCCGCCTCGAAGGCCGAAATCGCCGGCGTCGGGACCAGCGACCCTCAGGTTCTCAATCGTCACGGGAATTGATGTCGGATTTGTGATCGTCACGGGCTCGGCCTGGCTTTCCGATCCGACCAGCCGATCCTCGAAAGCCAATGCCTCCGGCGCGACGGTGATCGAGGGCGGCTCGGTCGCGAGCAGGACCGAGACGCTGCGGCCGGCCTGGCTTGCGGTGATCGCATCCGGCCTTCCGTCACCGTTCACGTCCGCTGTCGTAACGGCCTGCGGCAGCCGGCCGACCCGGTATCTCTCCAGTGGTCCGAACTTGCCGTTCGCCCGGCCCGGGAGGACGACCAATCCCTCTCCCTCCTCGGATGTCATGAGCAGATCGTCGTGCGTGTCGCCGTCGATGTCGTCCGCCACCAGCGCGGTCGAGCTGGCCCCGGTCTCGTGGATGGTGGGCGCCGACAGGGCGCCATTGCCACTGTTCCCGTACACCCGCAGGTCCTGTCCCACGTAGTCCGCAACCGCTACATCGAGCCCGGCACTCGCATCCAGATCGCCGATCGCGACCCCGAACGAGTAGTAGCCCGCGCCATAGTTCGCCGCCGGTACGAAACCCCCGGAGCCGTTGGCGAGAAGGATCGAGAGATTGTCGGAATCGGCACTGGCGACGGCGAGATCAGAGCGGCCGTCGCCGTTCAGGTCACCGGCCGCGATCGAGGTCGGAAATTGACCGACCGGATACTCGGTGGGTTCACCGAAGCTGCCATCACCGTTGCCCGGCAGGATCGAAACCGAATTGCCGTTCCGGTTGGCGGACGCGATGTCCGGGTAGGCGTCTCCGTTCAAGTCTCCCGTCACCACCGCCCACGGATCAGAACCGGCCGAAACCTCGGTGTGAATGCCGAAAGCACCCTCTCCGTCACCGAGCAGAACCTTGACCGTCTGGGCCAGGCCGTTCCCGCCGGCCCCGGCCACGGCGTCCACGTTGCCATCGCCGTTCAGATCTCTGAGGTCGACCGATCTGACGAAGTATCCGGCCGGGAAGGTGACCGGCGCGGCGAAACCGCCCTCACCATCGCCGACAAGAACCGAGATATCGGTCGAACCGGCGGTCACCAGATCGAGCTTCCCGTCCTTGTTCAGATCAGCGGCCTTGACCGACGTGGGGGACGCCCCCGCGTCGAAGCTGGTTGCCGGCAAGAGCGCCGCACCCGCGGACGACACGGCGGTCAGCATCGCGAGTCCGACCGCGGCGGTGGCCGCGATGGCAATTCTTTTCATTCGTATCCCTGTCTGGCGTTCTGGGCACCCTTGTCACCGACAGACTGGAACTGTCGACTCAGGTGCCTGAGTGTTGTCTGGAACGCATCCCTGCCCGGGGGACCCTACCCGCTGGATGACGGATCGAGCACCATGAAACGTGTCCACCACCTGAACTGCTCGCACGAGCTGACATACCCATTCGCCAAGTTGACAGGAAGAAAATAGGCATTATTCTTTATCAATGGCCCTGAATATCAAGGACCCCAAGACCGATCGCCTCGCCCGCGAACTGGCCGACCTCACCGGGGAGAGCATCACGGTCGCAGTCGGCACCGCCCTCAAGGATCGTCTCGAGCGTCTGAGCGGCAGTGTTCCCAGCGAACGACGCGCCGACGAGATGCTTCAGATAGCCAAGGGAACCGCCTCCCTTCCGGTTCTCGACACTCGCTCCGAGGACGAAATCCTCGGCTATGGCGACAGCGGCCTGCCGGAATAGCCCATGGTCATCGACACCTCCGCCCTGATGGCGATTCTCCTCGGAGAGCCGGAGCGAGATGAGTTCATCCAGGTGATCGCCAACCACCCCGACCCGATCATCTCCGCCGCCACCATGGTCGAGGCCAGCCTGGTCGCCGAATCCAGACTGGGTACCGAGGGCAAGGCGTTGCTGGATGACTTTCTTCAAGCCGGTGGAATACGTACCGTCGCGTTCGATGAAACCCAGGCCGACCTTGCTCACGAAGCCTGGAAGAAATACGGCCGTGGCAACAGCCCCGCCGGCCTGAACTTCGGCGACTGTCTCAGCTACTCCCTGGCCAAACGAACCGACCGACCACTTCTGTTCAAGGGCAGCGACTTCACCAATACAGATCTGCGATCAGCACTCGACCAGAACCGGAAATAGCGTCTTCCGGAAACCAGCAGATTCAGATGTCATCAAGATTTCTACCGGATGTGCCTCCACTAGATTCGGGCTGGTTTCAGTTCGAATTGACACCTTCGATCGGACGAAAGATATTCACCACATCTTCATCTCAATGTTTCGTCTCAGAGAGCACAATCTGGTGACCTTCACGCCGAAACTAAGACTCCCAGACCACAGTCGCTAGGTCGGATTTCCCAGATCCAAAGAGTGCCCATGAACCTTCGCTACCTCCCCGCAAATACCAGTCAGCCATGCTCGCCTGACTAGTTCACACCAGTTCCCTAGAGCCTTACCAATTATTTCGTTCATTTGACTACGAACCTTGCCGCTACTAGGTCCAGAGAGTTCATCCAGGAACTCCGGGTTGGCCTCGATCACGATCAAGCTCAACTCTTCCCAGAGATCATGTGCCGATTCTTCGCTTGGTGGAAGTGAAGAAAGAACATCTAGATTGTGAAACCTTCCCCCAGAGGCGTATCTATCAAAGGTTTCCAAAAGTAGAATAACTCCAGGATTCGGCCTAGAAGCCTCGTGCAGCTCGACAACTAGACCGGGCGCAGTACTAAGCTCTCGCCGCTTCATGATCCTCTCGCAGACTTCATTGTTTAGCGCAGAGATGCCGTGCCCAATTTTCATCATGGCCTTCTTCTCAGGCCACGATCTTGTTTCGTCTAGAACTAACAAACCGTACGTCAGCTTGAGAAATTTTTCGCATCCGCTCGACAAACAGGCAAAAATTACCTCGGCATCCCTGAGCGCAAATCGGTATGAGTGCAGTGCTGCGAAGCCATGCCTGAATAAGGTTGACAGGGCGTCAATCTCATATGCCAGAGCTACTTCCTGTTCCCTAGTCAGAGTTTCGACGGCATGTCCTCCCTTGATTGAACCTCCCATCGGGCAACCTCAATGCCTCTTACCGTCCTTCCTGGTCCAAGTGGACCAAATTCCGACAAGAGGCACTTGCGCCGTCCAGCCTCGTAGTTCGGCGTTTGTATCGTCCGTTCCGTGTCCTCGTCCGAGTATCAGGATCAAGGGATCCGATCCGGAAACGAACTTTGCTGGTCTGCTTCCCCTCGGAAATATCGCAACAGGGCAGTGTCCAGTACCTCGCAGCCGACGACAAACAAACCTTGTGCTAGGACGTCCGATATCTGACCGCAACCGTTCACTTGCCGAACTTAGCTGGTGTGACGGACAGCTTCTCCAACCACGACGGAACATCTGCTGACCTGAGAGGTAGTGCCTCCGCGAAATCTTGATTCCGCAGCACTAGGGGAAAATTAGTGCGCCCGACTGGATTCGAACCAGTGACCTTCGGTTTCGTAGACCGGGGTTTACGTGGCGGAGGGGGCATGGTAGCGCCACCTTTCAGATGGGGGGAAAGGATGGGGGAAAGAGTTTTCATCCGGCGTTCTCGCTCTCCGTGGGAGTCGGGACGGGCAGGGGTACTTCGTCAAGGCTCTCGCGGACCTTTGCCCACAGACCGGGCTCGGTCATCAGGTGGCGGATACGCGCCGTGGTCCTGGTCATTTCCAGCACCGGTGTGCTCTCGGGCATGAACCGGCGGGCATGGTCGTAGGCGGTCCTCGGGGTTTCGTCGTTCCCGTCAACCACGCGCCGCCAGAGGTGAACGGTGTGCCATCCGTAGGTGGCGACCAAGAGCGAATGCTTCGGCATGCTCATCCCGAAACCTCACGATCGGCTTCGAGGCGATCGGCGATGAACTGGTCGAGCTGCTGGCCAGCGCGCACCAGCTCGCCGTCGAGGATGTGGGTGTAGAGGCGCAGGGTGATCGAGGCCGCGCCGGGCTGCGCGCCGGGGGTGGCGTGACCCATCCATACGGACACCACCTTGGGGCTCACCCCCGCGTGATCGAGCCACGTCGCGCACGTATGCCGGCACTCGTGGAGCTTGATCGGGGTGAGTTTCGCTTCCTCCCATGCCCGGTAGCCGCGCTTCAAGAGCATGTTTGTGCTGAACATCCCCGACTTAGACGCTCGCCGCGGCGGGCACACCTTTCCGTCGTCAGGCCGGCCCTGGCGAAGGTGCTCGGCTCGCAGGGTGGTGAGGAGCGGCGAGACGATCGGGAGGATGCGCATGGCGGCCTCGGACTTCTGGCCGGGCAGCCGGATCATCCCGCGTTTCAGATCGACGTCGGTCCAGTCGAGCCGGCGGATCTCCGAGGCGCGGGCGCTGGTGTACGCGGCGATCGCCCAGGCCGGCCGGTCCGCGATCGGAAGCGCGTCGATCAAGGCGACCATCTCGGTCGGCGTGGCAACCCGATCTCGGGCGACCGAGTTGAGGGCGGGCAGCCTGATGTTGGCGGACGGGTCCGCCAAGGCGAAGTCGCGATCGACCGCGTACCGGTAGAGCGCCCGGAGCGAGTTGACGATCGAGCGGATGCGGGATCCGGACAGCCCCTCCCCCAGCAGCGAATCGATCAGCCGCTGGACATCGCCCTTGGCGATGATGTCGAGGCGGCGGTCCTTCATCGACTCAGGCAGGCGGTTGAGGCTCGATTCGAGGTTGACCACCGCGGAGTCCTGATAGCGGCGGCCGTGCTTGTTCAGGAAGACCCCGTCGCGGGCGGCTTGGACCATCCGTTCGGTCGCGTCCTCGACTGTCATATCCGATCGTCCGAGCGGGACCCCGGACTCGACCAGCTTCAGGAGGTCATTCCGGGCGTTCCGGGCCTCGATCGCGAGGTCGAACCTGGTGGTGCGGCGGACCCGCCCGAGCTGCTTGTCATAGACCGCGCCGTAATACCGCGGCGAGCACTTGCACTTCGCCTTCGGGTTCGGGGTCTTCGGGCAGTTGATCGAGTGGCGACCGAAGACTCCCTGGTACCTGGACTTCGTGTCGCGGCCGGCCATCATCACGCGGCCCTCGACTCGCCGGGGCTCGACAGGTTCCGCTTGATCCAGTCGGTGAGGTCCTGCGGCCGGTACATCCGGAGCTGGCCGGAGTAGACGCAGGGCAGCTCCGCCTGGACGTGGCGCTCGAAGTGGTCGATGCTCATGTCGCCCAGAGCCTTCGCGGCCTGCTTGCGGTTGTAGAGGAGCGGGATCACGTCTGCGTCTCTCGCCTTCTTGGCCATGGTCAGGAGCTTCCTTTGGCGGTGGACGCGGGCACGATGAATGGCATCGGTTTGTGGTCGCACTGCCACACCTTGATGGCTCCAGAGTGGTCGGGTTCGCAGCCCCAATAGCTATGTTCCGGATCGGCCCACGGCAGCAGTTCGCGAGCTTCGGCCGAGCGCAGCTGCCGCATGTGTCCGACCGTGACTCGAACCTCTGTGAAGTCGCATCCGATCTCGTCAGCAGCGGCTCGCTGCGCCTGGCCCCTGGTGGTTCCCTCGCGGGTGACCCAGACGGTCTCGTGGTCGTCGGTCGCGCACAGGACTACGGCTATCTGATCGTTCCCCATCAGTCGTTCCTCTGATCAGGATCGGTGAATCTGCCAGGTTGGCCCAGGTCGAAGAGCGGGACCGGCTCGGAGGAGGCCAGGGAGTTGGGGGCTTCCTCCGAGCTCGGTTCTGACCCCACCTCGCTGCCGGTCTTGGAATCGGCGGCGATGTCGGACGCTTCCTCGCCCGGATCGGAGCTGGCCCCTGGAGGAGAGTCCATTCCAGCCCCGACCCCGGCGAGGCGTTCGCGCCCCAGGTCGGTGATTTCGTAGGTCCTGATCTCAGCGCCATGCCTGGTGGGGATGGTCGAGGTTGTGTGTCCGATCTTTCGCATCAGTCCCTTCGTGGCCACGCCACGCACCTGGCCGGGGATCAGGCCAGAGTGGATCGCGGGGATCTCGATCGACGCGAGGTCATTGGCAGAGAAAGTGCCCTTGCGGATCAGGATCTCGTGGATCGTTTCTCGGATTCGCTTGGTCCAGAACGGCTTGGTTGTCTCCTGTGCCCTGATTGCGGCGTCGAGATCATCGAAGCCATCGGCGCGGGCCTGTTCGATCGTGAGGCTCACGACGGGTCACCGTTGCCCTTGATGCCGGCGGCCGCTCGGATTGAAACGTCGTCGCGCTTCGGTAGGCCGATCGTTTTCCAGTTGCGGGGGTCCCTGGACGCTCGTTTCGCTTCGGCAGCGTTCTGGGCCATGACGGTGATGACCTGTGTGGACTTGAACGTGATGGTCACGCGACGCTCGACCTGTTCCTTTGGTTGGCCCATCTCAGGTGACCTCCTCGAATGTGATTTCGATGAACTCCGGTGCTGCCTGCTTGAGCGCCCGCAGAATCATCGGGCGATACCGACGCTCGACCCAAGTCCTGATGGAGTCGGCGCAGGCGAGGTGGATCGTTCCGCCCCGGACTGCGGCGACGTGAACTGGAGCGAGCCACATCCGGTAGGTCGCCTCGGGCAGGCTCGCTTCGAGCTGATGGTGGACTTCCTTCCAGACGGCTGTGATTCCGGAAGCGTCGAACTCGGCGATTGCGAGAGCCTGACGCAACACGAGACCATCGCGGAGCGGGAGCTTGTCGCTGAGGACGGTTTCGGCTGCTCGCTGGATCTGGTCGCGAGTCACATTCGCCTCCCGGTGAGCCGGGGGCAAGGACTCGCGAGTTGGATACCGGGTCAGGAATTGTTCTATCCGGCAATCCACCGGCGACCCTTTCGGCCTCGCGCACACGCGCCCGCGCCGGTAATCGACAACTCCAAGGTGGTTGGTCGACCAACGAGGCTCCTTTTTTCACCACAAGGTTGGTTAACCACTTCGTAGATTGGAGGTTTAAGGTTTTGCATATGCGGTCGCATCCCGAAAGCGGGGGGGTCGCATATGCCGACGCATATGCCCGCGCATATGCGGTCGCATTGCTGACGCATATGCGGTCGCATCGAACTCACGCAGCCTCCGCGTTCCTGGCGCGCTCCGCCGCCCACCGCTTGTCTGCGGCTTCCTTGGCTTGGATCCGCCGGATCTCCTTGACCCTCTCGTTGGCATTCGCCTTCTTGCGGACCTCCTCCATGCGAGGGTTGAAGAGGCGCTCGCCGGAGGGTTCCCAATGCTCGCCGATCGTCCGCCAGATTTTCCTGAAAGCCGGGCGGGTGAGCCCGAGAAGCCGGGCAATCTTCGCCTCGTCCTTCGGTAAACCGACCTTCGTCCAAGCGATACAGAGCAGGTCGATATACACGCCCTTCTCTTCGTAGGTCATGGTCGAGACCGACTCGGAGTTGAGCCAGTCCTTCGCGTAGAGCAGGAATGCGGGAAGCTGATCGGCTGGTTCGAGACTCAAGTCGGGCCACCCGCCACCCTTTCGCGTAGAGCAGCTTCGAGATCCCCAGGCGTGGTCTTCCGCCGGGTGTCCGCGATGTCGGTAGCTCGGCGGACGTCCTGGTTGAACGTGACCGCCGCTTCATTGCTCGTTTCTAGGATGTCCTTCGCGATGTCATACCGGGCGACGGGATCGGTGGCTTCCTCAAACGCCTCGAAGAGCGGACCGAGGGTCTCCTGCTGACGCTTGTGGGCGCGGCGCAGGGCCTTCGCGAAATCGACTGTGATGTCCGCAGACTTCATGACCGGCTACGTGCCTCTTCAAGGTCGATCGGCGAGCGGCCACGGCAAAACCGGATTGCGTCCATCAGCAGTGGGTTCTCGAGTTCGAGTTCCCGATCGAACGGTCGGATCTTCGCCTGTCGCCGGCGTGCGGCGCGGGTCTTGCGCTCGGCGTTGAGAAAACCGATCACAGCGGCGAAGGTGAGGGCAAGCGCAATACCGAACCAGATCATTCGACGCCAGCCTTCGCCTCTTCGAGCGGCCACGCTTGGGAGACGGTGAACCCATAATGTTCGGCAATCGCTTTCGCGTTGCCGGGGGTCGGGACAGTGCCCTTCTCAGCGCGCTGTAGGGCGGCGACGGTAACGCCGATCTCCTCGGCCTTCTCTTTCAAGGTCTTACCCTGGTCGCGACGCAGACCAACGAAATCCACTGGAGCTGCGCCGCTCATGTTCGGGCCCGTTTCTTCGCGGCGCGTATCCGTAGCTGGGCTTCGATTGACCACAGTTCGTCGGGATCAACTCCGAGCTGAGTTGCCAGGGCCCCTTGGACGCGGGCCGAGGGTATCCAACCGTCGATGACGAGTTCAATCGTCTTGTGCGAGACCCCCGACTTGCGGGCTAGGGCTCGCGGCGACATCCCTTTCTTGACCATCAGCGTGAAGAACTCGCGATTCGTCTCGCAGGGTTCGCCATTCGGCAAACGCTTTCGACTCCCGTTTCGTTGGTTCATTCCCCGAAACGTAGCAGATTCTCCCGAAACATGGAGAAATTCCCCGAAAACCTCCCGCGATTTCCCAATAGGTTTTCCCCGATGAATGGCATTCCACAACGGATCAGGGCATCGAGGACCTTCGCGGGTCTGTCCAGGGAGGAACTCGGCAGAGCGATTGACCGGAGCGGCGACACGATCCGGGCGATCGAACTCGGGAAGCGGGAAGTAGGTCGGCTAGAGCTACCGGTGATTGCCGAAATGTGCGGCGTCCCGAGATGGTTCATCCGGTGGGGATGGGAGGCGGCACTAACCGACGAACCCTTACGCGAGGCCGGGGAGAAATACTTGGGCGACGAGGAGTTCCAGCTTCGGCAGGCACGGATGGAAGCCGCGCCGATCCGTGAGCGCATCCACTTCGAGCGCCATGGTCAGGCCGAGGCTATTTCACGCGATACAACTTCGGACGAGGTCGAGCTGGGTCTGGAAATTCAGCGGGATCGGGATCGAGGCCGAGGTTCTGGCGAAGGTGAACGCGGACGTGGCTGACTATGGGGGCTACGTCTGGGCCGAGATCCTCCAGCCGCCAGAGTGCCTCCAACTCTCGTTTCCTACGATCGTCTTGGTTCTCCATTCATCCTTGATCGGCCGCGCCGTCCTGGCGTTCATATCTCCAGACTCAGCGCCTCCCAATGGCCTGATTGCTCAATCAAACCTGTGTTCTGGCCGAGGGTGTGGAAAGTGACTGGGGCGACTGCCAGATTTCACGGAAATTGCGGGCTGCCACGACGGCGCCCAGACTTATACAGCCGGACTAACTAAGAGGGGGAATCTGTGAGGCGAGTAAATGCGACGATCATTTTGGGTCTGATGGCAGCCACAATGGCAATCGGTTGTGGTGATTCCAGCGACGTCATTGCCGACTCACGCACACCGGAACAGGTCACGATCCAGACATTCCAGGCGCTCGGTCGAGGTGATGACAGCGCGTTCTGCAAAGGACTCAGCCCCGCTGGCGAAAAGTCCGTGATGGGATTCATGTTGGGTGGACGCGCTCGGGCCGACACTTTCGACTGTCCAGGTTTCGTCAAGTTCACTCAGGCAGAGGTCGCGGAGTCGGGCCTGGCCAACTACCGCAATGTCGCAGTAGCTCAGTCCAAGACGTTCGGGAAAGCGGCAACTGTCCTGCTTGCGGAGAGCGGGATGACCGTGAGCCTTTTCGACCAGGGCGAGGGATGGAGAATCAAGAGCATCTTCAGCGGAGGTGAGCGTCTGCCGGCCAAGACCGAAGGCGGCCCACTACCCACCCTCCCTGCCAAGAAATGCGAAGCCGATTCCTTCCCCGAAGTTTGCCAGATAGCCGCGTCAGTACTCGGGAAGATCACTATCTCTGCGATCGCCACGGATGACGGCGGGGTCAGCTTCTCGTGGACCCTTCCCTTCAAGGTGGCCGGGCGGGCTGCTCACGCTACCGCGCTGAAACAGTCGGCCGCGCTCGTGCGCAAGACCTTTGCCGCGGGGTCCCCTGTGTACGTCGATAGCGCCGCCTACGAGGTCGGGCAAGGGCCGTTCGATGGTGCTCCACAATTCGCAACTTCCGTTGACGCCAAGGATGTGACAGGCGACCCCCTGGATGCCATCAAAGTGATTCAGGGTGGACAGCCTGGCTGAAAACACCGAGAGCCCCCGGCGCGGTGTGCGCCGGGGGCTCTCGTCATCAGTGCTTCTGTATTGCTCTATCGGGTCTTCATGGTCGCTCCAGTGATCGCCGAAGATGATCGGTCAGATACCAAGCTAGAGCGGCCACCTGACGGATCGACCAGAGAAGTAGACGTTGGCGGCCGGTGATCGGGTGCTGCCTGATCCCCTTCCCCCAAACGGGTATGTCGACGGCTTCCTCCTGCATCTCCTCGGCGATCACGGCGGGTGAGCGGGTCCATCCGTCATACCCCTTCAATTCGGCCCACCGTTCGCGATCATCACAAGCTCGATCGAACCGCGATCGTGAACCCTTCATAGATTGGACGGGACCGGGTACTGACCGTGAACAGGACGCCTGACCCGACCAAGACCCTTCCAGAACGATTCTGGTCCGTCAGAGGGCGGTGGTCCGCCTTCCCGTTTCATTCGGTTGGCCATGGTCTTGTGTGACTCGCAGCAGTACTTCACCTTGGCTGACCGGCCCTCCAGAGAACGAGGGCACGGCCAGTATTGACACCACCGCCCCACCGCCTACTCCTCCCGCGGGTTCGGTTCGCTCGGGCCGAACAGGACAGCGAACCACTCCGGGTATCCGTTCTTCGGGAACGCGAAGCCGACGATCGCGGTGAGCGCGCCGATGACGAGAGCCCCGAGATCGTCCGTGATCGGGATGCTCGTGCCGGCCCACTGGTTGAGCAGCTCGGCGGCGAGCATGATCAGATATCCGAGCGCGGCGGTGAATAGGGCCGGGTGCCGGTAGAAAACCCCGTGGGCCTCGGCCCATCGCGGGTTGAAGGCCGACAGAATCCCGGCGCCGACGATGATCGGAGCGGCGACCCAATACCAGGACACGTCACCACCGAAGCCGACGACGAATGCCATGACCAGAGAGATGAAGCTGGTCAGCGTCGCGGTCGGGGATTCGATGATCGACGGGGCGGCGATTGGGAGGGACGGTTCATGGATGCCGATGCGGTTTCTCTTCACCAACTGGTTTTTCCTAGGCATGTTGCCTTTCCTACTTCGAGTTGTCGGCGGGTTACCGGTAGTTGGGACGGGCGATACAACGGACCTCGCCACGAGAACGGGTGCGCGGGTAGACGCCACCGCCGTTCGAGTCAGATCCGCCGGATCCCTGAGCAGACGTGTTGCCCTCCTGAGTGGCGATCGTGTCGTTGTCGATCAGGTGGTCCACGAGCCCGATATGCGGGTAGGTGTAGACCGTGATGTCGCCGGCGCGGGCTTCGGAGAATCCAACGGCGACGAGGCCATTCCGGTGGGCTAGTGCGTCGGCCACGATGTACTCGTTGAAGCCGAGCCTGATCACGGTCTCGATGCGGGCGAGGCCGAACTTCACCACGCACCAGGCGACGAAACAGCCGCACCAGTAGACGGGGAAGGTGTAGCCAGTGAACTCGATGAACTTCTGGACCCAGCCGCCCCAGTTCGAGTTGGCCGGGATCTCGACTACGCCGTTGCGGCGCTTCGCCTCGGCCAGGGCCTTCTCGCCACCAGTCCGGTCGAACTGCTTGCGCAGCTTCTTCCGGTACGGCTTCCGCCGGACGGTCAGCATCCGCTCGAGTGCAGACTTCTCGCGGCCTTCCCGGATCAGCTTCTGCGTGTGCTGCGTGATCCGGCCGTTGCGGAGCTTCCGCCGGTTCTTGCCGGTCACGCCCATCGCGTAGGCGATCTGGCGGGCCGCGCTCATCGTCGCGGGTCCGAGTTCGCCGTCGACCAGGATGCGACGATCGACCTCGAAGTGCTTGAACTGCTCGTTGAGTTCGGCCTGGAGTACTTCGACATCCTTGCCCCGGGTAAGGGGCGTCGTTAGACCAAGGCCTCGGTGGACCTCTCTCTTCTGGGCCATGGGCCCTCCTTATATGTAGGCCTTTTCAGGCGACTAGAAAAGTGCCGAGACAGCCCACGCCGAAATGACGGCGGTGGCCACCGGCATGAGCAAGGCAACGGCTGCGAGGAAACCTTTGTCTCGCTCGCGGGACGCTTCGAGTTTTGTGACTCGCCCATTCGTTTTCGTGGCGAGGTCTTTCACTTCTCGAACGTCCTCACTCTGGTTGTCAAGCTTGACTTCCATTCGGGCAAGCCGATCAAGGATCTGGCCGACATCGGAAGGGCTCACGACTGTTCTCCTTTCACATCAGGCCTGCGGCTTGTAGCGCACCGATGATTCGGGCGTTCAGGGCCTCTTGGTTGCCGACCGCGTTGTCGGTCGTCACGGTCAGTTCGTGGTTTCGCCAGCTTGTCTTGGTGATCTTCCGAGGCGTTGGGGAGTGCTGGTTGAGGACGCTGATCGTCTGGTCGGCTCGCACCAGGGATGACGGCTGCCAGTGCCCTTCGATGTCCTGGATGTACATCGGGACGGTGATGGTCGATGGGCGCTTCGCCCGGTTCGCTTCGGTCAGGGCGATCGCGCCGATTGCCACGGCATCGTTCTTCGAGCAGCGCCAGGTGATCTCAGGGAGATCGAACCATGCTTGGTCACCCCACTGGTTCGCCGCGATCCAGTCCGACGTGTCGTGAAGGTCGGCCGCGTCGAGCGGGGTGATTCGCTGCTGAACGCCGGTGAAGTCGGTGAAGGTGACACAGACGCCGTTGAAGATGTTCTCGGTGGTGTCACCGGGGGTCTCGACCCGAACGCCGTTGATGCCGTTGCGGACCTGCCAGTTTGAGGTGGTGAGATCGTAGGGACCGAACTCCAGGGTGCGATTCTCCCACACTCCGAGTCGCCAGCCGTGGAAGCTGTTGAGTTGCTTCGCTGCCTCGTGAAAGGTGACCGGGTCGCGCCATGTGGCGTGTGGAATCGGGTAGCTGGTGGCTTCGACCCCGGCGGTGCTGAGTTTCGGCGCGTACTTGTTGGCGAGGTAGGTGATCCCGTCCGATGCGGCGATGCCGTCAGGTTCGCCGTCTCGTGTGATCGTCGGGACTCCACTTTCGTTGTAGGTCGCGAGCAGCGCGATCGTCCGCCAGAACCCAGCGGTAGCCGCGGGAGTGTGGGTTGCCGATGCGAGCGCACCGAGCACGAATGCGCGCTTGCTGTCCGTCAGGTTGATGGTGCGAAGCGTCCCGTCTAGGGTCATGCCGTAGGTGACCTGGTTGTTGATCTGGTCGTCGTCGGCCGTAACCATGTCGGGGGCCGCAACGTTGGCCGCGTTGCCCTGCGTGCCCTGGTACATCACCTTCCCGATGCGCGTTCCGAGGGGGGCGATGTATGCGAGCTCTGCCCGGGACCCGGCCGGGATTGACTGGCCAGCCTCCCCGGTCCAGTTCAGGGCACGGTCCGCTGCGACCGTGTACGCCTTATCGAGGGTCTGGGTGAACGCAAGGAGAACCTGTCGGCGGTAGGTGCTGATCTCGCCGAGCTGCGAGGTGTCGCGCTCAACCAGAAAGTCAGTGAAGGTTCTTTGGCGGCCGTGAGACATCCAGCCCTCACAGTCGAATTGCCATGCCTCACCTACCGGCACGCCTTGTGCCCGGCCTTCATAGGCCCGCTGGCCGCCACCGGTGTTCAAGCGGAGTTCATTGAGCAGAGACAGGTCGGCGTATTCCTGGTCGCCGGGACGCCTCAATGTCACCGAGGACGACGCGAATCCCTCCCCGGCCTCGGTCTCGAACGCGATGTCGAGCGGTCGTTTCTCGACATTGCGGGCGGCCGGGTCCCAGCGGAACCCTTCACCGGTGGCCGTGAAGACTTCGGCGGTGATTTCCGCCGGCGGTTTCTCTTCGACCATCATCAGTGAGGGACCGTCAGATATCGGGGGTGGCCCTCGATGTCGATGTCGAGCGGGTCGGTGTTGCCGGTGCTGGAGTCCTTGTGTCGCCCGGCACTTCGACGGGCGAACAGCGTGAGGTTGTTGTCGACGCCGGGAGCGATCGTGAGGCCGGACGATCCGGCGTACAGATATTCCGCCCCGCCTGAGGTCAACATGGTCGGCCCGTCGAGGGTGAGCGTTCCGTCTGTAGGGATCGGGGGTGGGGTCACGCCGGCCAGGGAGGAGGCCTGGACTCCGAACGAGCGGCGTTCCAATCCGGGGGTTGCGTAGCTGTAGTTGTCGTAGAGACCAACTCTCGCGTTCGCGGGATCCCCGAGGTCCTCACCCTGGATGAGCGCACCATGGGCACCGGAGGCTGTGGCGCTCCAGAACACACCGGCGGTGACGGTGCTTCGGGCCTCGACACTGACATACCAGCGGCCATCAAGGGTAGTTTGGATTCGCCATTCGTAGTAGCCACCGAAGAGCGTGAACCAGGGGTTCATCACGTCGGTCGCCGGTCCCATCCAAAGCAGGTAGTAGACACCACCGATGCAGGCCCACAGGCCCGGTTTGCCGGAGAAAGTTCCGTTGAGTGCCCAGCCAGCAACGAGAAAATTCGTGGTGTTCTTCCACCGAACGAACCCGCCCTGAAACGGCTTCGAGAAGTCAAACACGCTGAAGCTCCCGCCCGGGATCGTCTTCGTCCTGAAACGCAGGTCAGCTTCGAGCGCGTTGATGCCGGTGGCATACGCGAACGCCGGTGCTGTCATCGACACAACGGTGCGGGTCGCACCATTCGCGACCGAAACCGGCCAGCTGGGCGAGGCGTTGTGGGACCCGGCGGCGGTCCATCCGGTCCGGGATCCGATGTGGGTGGAAACCGTGGCCAGATCATCGGTGAGCAAGCCGGCGCCCGCCAGTTGCCTTCCTGCCATCGGTCCTGTTGCTTCAATGAGGCAGTCGTTCGGGATGATCGTCCGACTGAAGAAACGAACGTCACCTTTAGTTTCGATCCAAGCATCCCAGGGCGCCTTTGCGGAGACACTTCCCAAGAGGATGTCCGCGACCCCTGCGCCGCCGACATCGACCGCGGGCAGGGAACGTCGGGATCCACCTGCCTCTGCCCAACACAGCCGGGCTTGACCGGAACCGAACGCGGTCATCAGATAGAACCGGAAGGTACCGAGACGTGATTCGCGGGGCACCTGGCCGACAACAGACCAGTCGGCCGAAGTGCCGAACATGAAACCTGAGGCGATCGTTCCCGCGATCGGCGTCATGGCGCTCGCGAGGACTGTCGGGTTCACACCGGCTTCGCGTCTGCGAAGACCGACGACCAGGCGGCCACGCAGACGGGAGGAGACGTCCTTCACCTTCATCCGGAGCCACGGTGGCGCATCACCCGGACCACCGGGGATCGTCACGGAAGGTGCGATCGCGGCCGCACTGGTGGTGGTATCCAGATAGGTGCGGAGAGCACCGTAGCCGTAGGGATCACAGCTCGCCTTGATCAAGACGACCGGGGCCTTCAGGAAGAACCCGGCATCGCCGCCCTCAACGACCTTAGGCACATCCTCGATCGAGGCCTGATAGATCGGGAGGGTGAATGACTTGGTTGAACCGGCAGGCTGGTAGATGAACCGGACCGTGTCGATCGCCGGGTCCTGCGCTCCGGCGTTGACTTCGGCCTGTTCCAAGAATGATTCGAGGGTCCCAACAGCAGTGAGCGCGAGATCCATCGTTGACTGCGGTCTCAGCTGGAGACGGGCCGTGACCTCTCGGTTGTCGCGAAATGGAATCCGCGCCGGCAGAGCGCCGTTGGCATCGGTCGAGGCGACCATCTCGTCACGCTTCGCACCGTTCCCCAGATTCAGCTCGAAGAGACCCCAGATCGACCCGTTCAGATCGAGTTCGGCACCACCGGCCCCGGGAAGTTTGATTTTCAGGCCCTCGTTCGCCATCTAGTACCTCATGGTCGGGTTGGACTGACCGACGTTCTGCTTGCCGACGATCTCGCCGGACAGCCAGTCCTTGACGTAGCGGCCGAACTCGGCCCCACCAATCGCGGACATCGCCTTCTGCTCCGCGAGCAGCTTCTCGTTCGACTCTCTGATCGCTTTCAGCTCCGCGAGAATGTCCGAGGCAGACGAGTCGGAACCGGTGTCCTCATTCAGATCGGCCAGGCCCTGCTCGGCCGAACTGACCTCGCTCGTCGCGCTGTTTACGTTGTCGAGGGCGGTGTCCTGGACACTGATCGTGTCCTTGATCCTCTTCCGCTCTTGGTTCAGTTCGCGGATGTCATCCTTCGCCAACCCGAGTTTCCCGCGCACCCTGCCCCGCTCGGCCCTCAGCGCGGCCCTACGCTCCTTCGAGATCTTCGACTTGCCGAGTTCCTTGTCAATCTCTTCCAGGCGCTTCTCGAGCCGGGCCTTCCTGGCGTTGGGGTCCTTCAGTTCCTCACGGATCTCGTCCAGACGTTTCGCGCCACCGAGCCTCTTCAGCTTCCGGGTCGAATCGAGCAGCTTCTTCTTGTTGTCGTTCTTCCGGGCGCGCTCCATCTCCAGGATCGCCCGGAAGTAGGCCGCGTCATCGTCCTTCCTGGCTGTGGTCTGAGCGACGGTGAGACCGGTATCAAGGGTGTTGCGGTCAGCCTGCCAGCCGGTGCCGTACAGGCCGAGCATGTTGCGAGTCTCATCCGAGAGGTAGCCGCGACCGGGGGCGTTGGTCGCACTGAACGGCTTGCTTGGATCCCAGCCTCCAGGCGACGGCGGCACGGCCGGCGGATGATGACCGGGGGCGGTCGGCCGATCGGGCTTGTTGTTCCGGTCCTTGCGGCGGTCACGCACAGCGTTCCGACGCCGGGTGGTCAGTTCATGGGACTTCCTGCGAGCCTTCCGGCCCTTGATGTTGCCTTCTGTCGCGCCCTCGAAATCGAAGTTTCTTGCGGCCTTCATCGCTCGCCGGATCGCCCTGCTCGACTTCTTCGCCAGGCGCTTCGCGTTCGGTCCCGCGCCGGGGATCTTCGAGTTCGGACCGGTCTTGATCCGCCGCCACAGCTTTTTCGTCTGCCGCAGATTCGCTTTGGTGCCCTTGATCTTCGCCTTCTGACGCTCCCGCATCAGACCCCACGCGATCGCCGCTCCGCGCTGCCGGTCGTCCTCGGCCGGAATACCGGGACGCTCCCATTCGGCCATGAACAGGGACGTGGCCTCGGCCACGCTCGATGCGTTGAGCCGCGCCTTCAGGTCGGCGGGCATGTGCCGGTCCATGAACCCGATCTGGAAGTCGATGTCACCCCAGTCCACACCGCGTCGGGCGGCGTCCGCCTTCAAGTCGGCGAGGCTGATCGGTGAGGTCGTGAAGCCGAACAGGCCACCGCCACCGGTTCCGACCGAGTAAGGGTTGAGGTCGGGTCCGGCTTCCCGGTAGGCGTTCCCGATTATTCCGGCCGCCGCCTTCGGGCTGTAGCCGCGGCGGATCAGCGCGTCGGTCATCGCCCGGACACGACCACCAAACTGGTAGCCCCGGATCAGTCCACCCTTGCGATGTCCGGTACCGGAGGCGTGACCATCGTCGCGGAATCCGATCGGTGCGAGCAACGGGTACTTGTAGTCCCGGGTCGCGTTGACCACCGACATCTTCGCCGAGAGCCCGGTGGTGTAGCCACCGAAGTCGACTGCGCCGCCCGGATATTTCGTTTCCTCGTGTTCGGAGAAGTAGAACCGGCCCTGAGACACGTTGTACGCATGGGACCGGTAGCCGGATGTGGGTTGCGGAGACGCACCCTTCTTCGCTGCGTATTCCAGTGCGCCGGCAACCCAGTCGGCCATCGGCACACCCTTGTAGTTCCGGATCGCCCCAGTGTTGGTCGCGGAATGTTCCTCCACCCATTTCAGGGCGGCCTTTCGCATCGTGTCGATGCTGGCCTGCCCGACGCTCGTGGCATGGGGATTTCCACCACGCAGTTTCGGGGCACCGACCTTGCCACCGGTGGAGAAATGGGGGAGCTGATTCCGGATCGCTTTCGCCCGCGATTCACCCTTCGCCATCCTGGCCTGGCCATCCCAGGTCATCACCGCCGCACCCTGGGGCAACTCGGCGTAGACGGAGTCCTTTTTCTCGGGGCGCCCCGGGACCGTCCACGACCGGCCCTGGTAATCGACACGTTCTCCGGGAGAGACCCGGACGGGGACCAACTTGCCCTTGCCGAGAGGTACAGGACCCCCGCGGCGAAATGCGAGCTTGACCTGGCTCTTCGCTCCGAACGCGCCGGCGGCGACGTTGGCGTCGGATGCCAGCCCCTCGTAAGCGGTTCTCACCGGCGAGTTGATTCCGCGAACCGCCGCCTTGACGTTCCGAGCGTGCTTCCTGGCCGAATCGGAGAGCTTCCCCATGGCCTTGTCGGACTTGTCCGACCCTCGCTTGAACGCATCTGCGACGCCGTCCATTCCGCCGGTGGCGTCCGACTTCATCGACTTCCACATCTTGGGCCCGAGACTGAGGAGGATCTTGGACCTCAGGCGCTTGACCGTCCCCTCGGGAAGCTTCTGCTTGTTCTCCAGTTCCCGGGCGTAGTCGAGCATCGTCTTCGCGGCCGACTGACGGGCCTTGGGCGGCAAGTCGCGGAGCTGCCGCACCATCTGGCCCATGTTGATCTGATTGGCGTTCTTCGCCTTCTTCCAGCCGTTGACGATGCCCTTGGCGATACCGATCGGGTCGGCCCCCGCGAGCATGTTCTTCCGGCGCTCCTGGATCTGCTTGATCCGCTGGAGACCCTCTTTCGTCAACTTCCCGTTGCGGGTCCAGTTCCGGCGGACCGCAGACTCTTGGGCCTTCAAGGTCTGCCAGACGGCATTCCGCCACTGCGGCGTGAACTTGTTGTAGCTCCGCGAGACCATGGCGAGCTGCTTGTCGGTGGCCTTCTGGAGGTCTCCGCCGACAAACTCTCCGCCCCGAATAAGCTCGGAGAACTGGTCAATCCGAAGCTGCGGTTTACCACCGTGCGCCGAAGCATTCGCAGTCGCGTTCAGGATGCGGCGAAGGACCTTCTCCTGCTGAACGGAGATGTCGAGGTTTTTCAGATACTCGATCCCCTGGCTGCGGAGTGTCAACGCCTGAGCGCCACTCGTCTTCCTGATTTCTTCGAGTACGTCCTTGAACTTCTGGGCGTCCTCAGCGATGTCGACGCTGGTCTTCTGCGCGTCGTCTGGACCGATGAAGTCAGACACGTCCTGCGTCGCCTCTTCGAGCCACGCAAGGTTCTTCTTGCGACCCTCGATCAGACGGTCGATCTCGTCCATGGCGTTCTTCTCGGGGGTGTTGTCCCGGAAGGCAGCATCGACTACGTCAAGTGAGGCGGTAATAGCCGCCGCCCAGGGGGCGGCCTTGCCCGCGAGCTTGCCGAACGTCTTCAGTTTGCCGATGACTCCGCCGGCCGCGGCCCCGGCTGTGGCAGCGCCAGTGGCCGCTCCGCCTCCCATCGAAGCTACCGCCGAAGTCGCTGCGATCTCAGTCGCTGCAGTCTTCGCGGCCGCCCCTCCATAGAGCTTGCCGAACGTCTTGCCGGCGGCGACGATCGCGCTCGCACCGCCGAATGACTTCAACAGCCACACACCGATTGCGGCCTTGCCGAGGATCCCGGTGTCCATGAACCCACGGCCGATGCCCTTGGCGATCTCGACACCGGTCTCACCAGCGCGCTGCGCGATCTCCGGAGCGAGGTCCGTGATCGTGTCGAGGATCACTTCGCTGTACTTCTCGTACTGCTTCCGGATCTGCGCAACCTTCTGGTCGCGGGTCAGATCGTTGCTGTTGATCAGCTTGACGAAATCGCCGTAGGCGTTGTACGCCTCGGTGACCGCCGGTGTCGCATGCTTCGCGAACGCGATCTGCAGGCCCATCGTCGCGACCTTCGATCGGCGTTGCGCCATTGTGAGCGCATCCATTTTCGCGATCGTCTTTTCGTCCAGGGTCGCGCCGAACTCGTCGGCCCAGCGGAGCTGATCTTTCAGTCCCGCCGCACCCTTCGAGAACATCGGGAGGATCGTGGCGTAGCCCCGGCCGAGCAGGGTCTGGGCGGCTGCCTGGCGCTTCGTGGAACCTTCCGCGTTCCCGAGGGCTTTGGCGACCATGTCGATCTGCTTCGAGTAGTTCCCTGAAGCTGAGGCAAGTTCCTTCTGTGTGATCCCCAGTTCCTTGAACGGTTTCAGGGCCGACTCGGTTCCGTCTTTCGTCGCCTCGATCCGTTTCGACAGGGTCGTGAATCCCATGACCAGCGCCTTCGAGTCGACACCGCGTGCCTTGGATACGACCGCCCAGCGGGACGCCTGTTTCGTGGCGAGGCCCAGGTTCCGGTTCAGACCCATCGTGGTCAGGGCGAGGTCCTGCGTTGTGACGATGGCCTGTTTGCCCTGCGAGATCGACAAGTACGCGGCTGCAAGACCAGCGGCCGCTTTCGCGGCCGATGCCATGCTGGACCCCACCTGACGTGTCGTGGATGCCTGCTTCTTGGCCTGAGTGTTGTACTTGCCGGTCTCCCGGGATACGCGACGCATGCCGGCGCTGACTCCAGTGGAATCGACGCCGAACACGATTTCGAGGGCACGGCGCTTGGCACTGGATCTCGCCATCAGGTCGGCCCTCCTTTCGGGCTACTTTCTGCGCAGGTATTTCGAGAGGCCGCGTGTCAGAACGTCGATCTCCCAGAGGGGCGTGTTGTCGACCTCTTCGGCCGACATGCCGAAGAACTTTCGGAACAGGAAGAACTCGTCTTCCTGCCCCTTGGTCAGGAAGGGCGTTCTGAGCGCATCTCCATGAGGCCGTTGAAGAGCTGGTTGACGTGGCCGAGTCCGATCGACTCGTCCTTGTACTTGTTCTTCAGCACGGTCTTCGCGGCCGTCTTCTTGCCGGTTTCGTCCGGGACGGGCTCCAGGAGCACGTTCACAACCTCGGCAATTGCCGCGAGTGTCTGTTCGTCAGTGGCGTCGGCCGGGAGCCCTTCGAGCTGTTCGAGGACTTCGTCCATCTGGCGTTCGATCTTGCGGGTCGGCTGCCGGAGGGTGTAGGTCGGACCCCAGAGGTCAACCTCTACGATCTCGAAAAGATCGGTTGCTGCGTTCAGCTTCTTGGCCATGGTGAATCTCCTTTGTTTCGACAGGTCTCGACAGTTCGCGGTAGCCCCCGGCCCTGTCGAGACGGCCGGGGGCACCACGTTTGGTCAGTCGTCAAATCCGTTGACTTGGGCGAGGTGATCAACCAGCCCGAGTAGGTGGTTCTCGATGTCGTCGGCCCTCGTGAAGACGGCACGGCCGAGCATCTGTGAGCGCTTGATGCGGATCGGCACGCCTCGGGGCTGGACCTTCGAGTCCGGTTTTCCCGACGTTCCCCACTCGTGGGCGGGGGCATACTCCAGGTCGGAGTACAGGGACATCTCTTTTGATTTGACCGAATGTTTGATCGACCTGCGGAGCTTGCCGGTCGCCCCGAGCGGCGCGTTGGAGCGAGCCGTGTCCCGGGCGCTGGTCGCGATCTGGCGGAGATACCGATTGATCTCCTTGCTCAGATCCTTGTCGATCTTCCCGAGGTCGCGGCGGAACTGGGCGAGGCCGACAATCTCGAACGCATCCGAGGAATTGGCGACCCCGCCCCTTGACCCGGCAGACCCCGCCGGCGGGCGGTAGGTGCTGCCGGGCATTGGTTACAGCGCTGTGTCGGTGTTCGTGTTGACGATCGTCATCGGGGCGTTCGTCCCGTTGTAGAGCGCCTTGAACTCAGCATCGACGGTGAGGAGGTCAGCGCCACCGACCACCGGGCCGGAGCTGATCTGCTTCGCGGAGGGGATGGTGATTTCGGACCCGTAGCTGAACGCCCCTTCAATCAGATCGTTCGTGGCCTTGGCAACGAGCGACACGATCGTCTCGTTGAGGTATCGCTGATGGTCGGCCAGGGACGCGAACTCGAACGTTGCGGCCATGGTGATGTCGGACTGAGCGTTCACGAGCGGCTCGTCCTTCACCCCAGAGTTCCCGAGGTTGTGGCGGTCCGTCGCCATGTTCACCGGAACCGTGATCGTCAGCGTCTTGCACTTCATGTGCGGGGCACCGGCAATCGAGATCTCCCACCGGCGGAAGCCGAACGGACGGGCCGCAGCAGAGTAGGTCGCGGTGCCGAGCGTCTGATCGGTCTTCTCATCACGGCCGTCGATGTTCAGCGACAAGGTCGCTGCTTCGCCGGACTCGATCGAGATCACCGCCTCGGTGACCTTGCAGCCCAAGTAGTCGAAGGGACGAACCACACCGTCCGTGTCGGGCCTGCCAACCTGGAGCGAAAGTGACTTGCCGACCGGCGATGTGAGACCGATCGGGAAGGTCTGCGTCCTGGCCGCGACCGCACCACCCGGCGTGACGATCGGGATCACCCCGCCGGTGAGCATGGTCAGGAACTTCCCCATGCCGCGGTCGAAGTACTGCAGCTCGATCGAACCCTCGACCGAGCGGGTGGACGACACGTGGTAGCCCTCGGGCTGGACCATGACGCCCGCCATCAGCGGCTGAGTCTCGATGTACGTCTTGTTGAGAGTCAGAGATTCCGACTCGAAGGGCAGGAAAGTGACGGGGGCTACGCGAGTGCCATACGTGGCCTCGAGTGCTACACCCAACTGGGCATCAAGCCCTGAACCGTGCGGCATTAGTTCGTCTCCTCGTTGGCGGTCTCATCGACCTGGTTGTCAGCGCCGGCGGCGTCGGCCTCCGGGTCGGTGGGGTCCTCGCCGTCGTCGGCATTGGACGCCTCCGGCTTCTCGCCGTCGTCGGCTTCCGCGACGTTGGCAGCGGCCTTGACGTCCTTGACGGTGACGTTGCCGTTGGCACCGGTGCCCTCGACCGAAGCGATCGGAATACCGAGTTCCTCGGCCTTCTTGATCGCAGCCGGGGATGGCTCGGGCGACGGTGTGCCGCCGGCCTTGACCCAGCCCTGATCGAGCAGGTTGGTGCCGACAGAGTCCGGCACGTTGATCGGTTCACCCCGCTTGGCGATGACACCGAGCAGGGGAATAGAAAGGGACTCAGGCCCCTCGTTGAACTGGACCTCCATGAGAGGGGCCCTCCTTTGTCTATATGCGAGCGGTGCCCGCGAGGGTGGATCGGATTCGACAGATCTGGGCCTTGTCGACCGTGAAGAACTCTTGGTCGCCCTTGCTCAGAAGGGCGTCAAACGACATGTCGTCAAGTTCGTGGTCGCCCCGGGCCGCGTCCTCGATTAGGTCGAAGATGTCCCAGCAGCGGACATAGGCGGGTTTCAAGTCTTTGCCTGAGGCCTTCCAAACCTCGACCGAGATCTCGATGTTGAACTTCTCTTCGAGTGGAACGGGGCTCGGACCGAGCAGCTTGAACTCCCGGCTGAAGTCTGAGCCCATCGAGATCGTCACCATCTCACTGGCCTCGCCGTATCCGAAAAACACCTTCACGTCCTCGCCGGTGAGAGCGTCGATGAAGAGCTGCTCCACGTGAAGGGCGACCTTCGGGACCGAGCTGCTCATACGACGTCACCCACATAGGCGTAGTTTCGGACGATCTGATTGACCTCCGGGATCGGGAAGATCGCGCCGCGCACACCGGGGGTGACGAGCGCGAAGGAGCCTTCCTCGTTGCTGACAGATGTGGCCCGGCTATTGAAGTCACTCGGGTCCGGTGTCAACTGATCACGGATCAGCAGCAGGGCCGCTCGCTTGATCGGCCGCGGGGTCTCTTCCCACCCGTGCCGGTACTTCACGACGCGGTCACCGTTGTGTAGTGGGATGCGGCCGGTCGGGAAAGGACCGGCGATCGAGGACTCTTCGCCGTCGACCTCCAATACTTCGATCACGAGTGGGCGGCTGAGCAGTGCCTTCCCGTCGTGTGCCTCAACCTGCTCGGTGCGGGTCTGTGGAATGAACGCGCACCGGCAGGCGTCTTCGAGACGGTCCTGGACCAGCTCGATTGCTTCGAGAATCTTGGGATCCTCGGGAACATCATCGACAACACCGACGACAAAGTCCTTGACTTCCTGGACTGTGACGACGGTAGCCATCTACTTCGTGGCTTCGGCGGCCATCCGTGCCTGGCCATCGCCGGTAGCCTTCTCAGCTTTCTCCGCCGGCTTCTTGGCCGCCGGCTTCTTGGCACTTCCGTCACGCTGCTCGGCCCGTTTCGCGGGAACCTTGCCACCGATGGCCTCGGCTCGACCCTCGTTGAGCAAGCGCAGGGCGAGATCGTTGTCGACCTCTTCCTCATCTCCCGCATTGATGACGGTTCCACCGGGACCGGCCGCACCGATTAGGTGCCTGATCTTGATCTTCTGCTGCTTCGCCATGGCGAGGTTCTCCTTTGACGGCGAGGGATTGACAGGGGAAGACCCTCGGCCGGTTTGACCCGGCCGAGGGTGGGGAACTGCGGGCCTCCTACGAGGCCGGAGTGGCGAGCACCTTGAAGGCGTTCGGATCGGTGATGTCACCGTCCGAGCGGAGCTTCACCTTCCAGGCGACCTGATCGTTCTCGGCGTAGGTCTGATCGAGGAACTTGATCGAGACCCCACCGGCGTCACGGATCGTGTACGCCTGCTTCACGTCACCGAATCCGAGAGGACGCTTGGATGCAGCGATCGCGTGGACGGACGGATCGGCGTAGATCGGCTTGCCGATGAAACGATCCGGCTGGCCTTCCTGGACGCTCGGCTGCCAGAGGTACTGACCATCCGAGTCCTTCAACTTCCGGAAGGAAGCATGCGAGGCGTCGGCGGCGATGTAGACGCCATTTGCCCGGTACGGACCGATGACCGAGTACTGCAGGTCGATCGCCTCGTCCATGGTGATCGTGGTCGGCGACGCGACGGTCTTAGCGACCACGGCACCGGCGAACAGGCCCATCGGCTTGCCCGTACCGTTGCCGTTGACGAAATCGGCGTTCTGTGACAGCCCGAGCTTGAAGCCCGCCCGGTCCTGCACGTATGCCTCGACATCGAAGATGGCGTCCTGGACCATCTCCTCCGAAGCCTTGATGATCTTCGCGTACTTGTACGCGTCGAACACGACCTCATCGAACTCGGAACCGTCGTTCGGGATCGGCTGCTCCTCCCCGACGATCGCGAAGTCGCTCATCAGATCCTTCTCCCGCGGGTAGTGGATCTTCCCGCCGTCCTCAGTCTGGATGACGTTCGCGAGCGTCCGGATGATTCCGTAGTCGCGCAGCGGCTGGATCAGCCCACCCCACGTCTCCGGCACGGCGAAGCCACCGTCGGCGTCGGTCGCGGTGTTGAGCGTGGTCCGCTCCTCATCGGTCAGTTCGCCCAAGCCGCTCCGCAGGAACGACTCGAATGCCGAGCGATACTCCTCGGTACCGGTGCCGGAGCGGACTTCGTCCGGGTCGACATCGTCGTTGCCGGTGGCAGCAGCGGGAGTCATCCTCGGCTCCATGCCGTCGAGCGTCTCGGCGCGCTGGATGCGTTCGGTCAGGTCCTGGAAGTCCGCTTCGCGACGCTCGAACTCCTGCGTCTCCTCGGCGGTCAGGTTGCGGTTCTCGGTCTCAGCGGTATCGCTGATTCCGCGCATGTCGGTTACGAGAGCAGCGCGGCGGTGCCGCAGCTCCTCGAGCTGTGCGGGGGTCATGTGGATAGCCCTCCTTCGGGCGGTCTGTTTTCAGATTTGGGCGGTGAGCCCGTGAATCCGAGAACGCGCCGCTACGGGAGAGATCCCGTCCTGCGTTTCGGTTGCCTCAGCTTCTGAATGGCCTTCGGGTTCCCCGGCCTCGCCGCCCCGCTCCTGGCCATCGGCCGGGGGGTCTTGCTCCGTGGGAACCTCTTCGTCTGAGGTACTGCTGTTGTCGAGCAGAGACTGAATCTCCGCCCTTTCTTCGGCCGTGACTTCCTCGCCACGAACAAACTTGTCGAGAGACCTGAGCCCGGCATCGGTCGTTGGGTATGCCGGATAGACGCAGGGGCTCACGTCGTAAAGCTCCGAGAACTCATGGATCGTCCGGATCAGAACACCGGTCTCGGGATCCTCTTCCCAAGAGTCGTCAGCGACTCGGAAGCCAAACGAGGACTGGTTGATCTCGCCGCGGTCGATCCATTCCCGCGCATCCCTGGCAACGCTCGTGTCGCCGGGTGTGGTCTCATAGGCGAGACCCTTCCCGTCCTCTCTCAGGGAGAGGCTGCCGGCATGGGTCCGGCCAAGGATCAGGTTCCCGTCATGGTTCAGTAGGCAGTAGCAGTCGGGATCCTTTCGGAGGACCTTTCGGAATGCCCCGCGGTCGATCTTCTCGCGGAAGCCGCCGAGATTGACCGACAGGTCATTGAAGACCGCAGCCATGCCGACGATCGTGAAACTGTCGCCGTCATCGCTGGCGCGGGCCTCGACTTGTGTGGAAGCCATGCGCCGCTCGGGATGTGCGCCCGGCTGGCTTCGCAGTTCCTGGAGCAGCTCGGGACGGGACCGAATATCGACAGTCGTGATGCATGAGGGAATGCGCGGCATGTCAGCTCTCCTTTGAGGGCGCGTCAGAAGGGTTCTCTTCGGTGGGCTCGACAGGTCCGGCGAAGGCGGCGATCTGTTCAGCAGTCAGGGCCGGTCGGTTCTCCATCTGGCGGACTTCATCCACCGTCAGGAACTTGGCCTTGATGCCGAGCATGTAGGCGGAGTACCGGGTCCTGACGTCGGTCCTGAGTAGACCGTCAGCCAAGAACTCGGGGAAGTGAGAAGACGCCTGACCGACCGAGCGCGGGTAGAGCGCCGGGTCGATCTTCAGGCCTCCCTCGATCCGCTTCATCCAGCGGCCAAGGGTGTACGTGACCAGATCAATCCCGTTCTGCTCGTTGGTCGAGTAGGTCAGGGAATCGCCCGACTTCGCTCCGATCTTGCCCGCCGGCACCTGGAACATCTGCGCCACACGGAGGTCGGAGAACTGATGCTGCTCCAAGAACTGCGCATCGTCGAGCGGCATCGTCCACTTGTCGACCTCGATCCCCTCTTCGAGGATCGCTGCTCCGCCAGCTTTGACGCTGTCCCAAGACACTTTGAGGCGCTTGGCCGCAGGCTCCGAAAGCTCTTTCGGGTGGCGAAGGATGACGTTCGGCTTGCCATCACTCCGGAGGAACTCGCCCTGGAACTTTTCCTGAGCGGCCATGATTCCCATGGTCTGCCGGCAGAGCTGTATCGGAGAAAGCCCGACCAAGCCACCTGAGGAAAGGCCGCGGAAGTGAAGGATGTCCTGCGAGTAGAACGGTGCGCCGTCTACATGGAAGACCTTGCGCTTCTGTGCGTCACGGTTGACGCTGACTCGGTGCGGTGAGATCGGCCACAGTTCCCGAACGATGCCGAGGCTGTCCCGGACCTTCGCCATATAGGCGTTGCCCCACAGCAGGAGATGGCAGACCACGATCTCCCAGACCTCGTCCGCCGACATCTCCGGGTTCGGGTTGTCGTGAAGCATCGGCCAGGTCGGGTGATTTCGATCCCGGATCTTCCCGCCGTCACTGTCCGATCGGTACACGATCAGGGGCATCCCGCCAACCGAACTGGAGACCAGCACGACGCAGTCCAGGACCGCAGGGAAGCGAAGGGCACCCTGAATGCTGACCGGGCGGCCGGTATAGGTACGGCCACCGGTGAGGGTCTCCAGCATCTCTCCGGGTTCCTCCAGCGTCCATGTGCCGGACCTGCCCTCGGCACCGACAATCACACCACCGAGGAAACTCACTGAGTGCCGTCCATCGCGGCGGACCTCTTCATAAGCTTCTCGCGCTCGCTGAGATACGCGACGGCCGCAGCCATTGCTCCGCCGATGATGAGCGCACCGGGGATGGTGATCATGGCGATGCCGGCGACGATCGCGGCGAGCCCGCCGAGGAAGATGTACGTCATAGGTGGTGCTCCGATCTGTGAAATCAGTCGAGGACGATCACGCCGCGGTCTTCGTAGACGGACGCTCCTTCGGCATTTCGGGCTCCCCAGAGAGCGAGACTGGCGGCGACAAGAGGGGAGATATCGCCGGACTGCCTGGCCCAGGCCCAGGCTTCTCCGAGCGATCGCTTCGTAGCAACGGAGACCGCGTCGTCAAGTTCGGGGGAGCCGGGGTGGCGAAGGGTTCGGTCCGCGACAGCGTCGAAGAACATGCCGCAGGCGTTCGCGTAGTCGCGACCGTTGAACTCTTCGACCTCGATCGACAGCATGTCGTTCACATCGGAGATCAGCACACCGGCAGGCGAGCCCTTGTCGGCCCCGACACCGGACGGCTTGTGGGCCTTGACGAGTTCGGCCAGGTCAGCGGCGAGCCATCCGGAACCGCGTTTGTGTCGGATGACCTCGACGTGCCATAGGTCGTCCTCGCGCTTCCCGGCCGCAGCAATCGCGGTCATGTACCGGTCGGGGGTGGTGTCCCAGGCGAGATAGACCGGATCGAGCATCTGAGAATCGACATCGAGAAGTTCAGCCCAGGCACCGGTGTCGAGGACCGTTTCGGCCAGACCATCGGTGCGCGGCCAGTCGCCCACGCCAAGCCGTTCGACCGCGAACTCGCGGTTTCCCATCGCTCGCTGCTCGCGAGCAACGTGTTCCGTAGAGATCCGGATGCCGAGCGCGGGGTTCGCTTCGGCCCAGTTCAGCGGGTCGGTGGCGATCGTCGCCGTGACTTCCTCGGGATTCTCGGCGTCGATCGACCACTCGAAGTAGGCCAGTGCGTCGTCGTCGCCCTCGATGGCTCGATCGCGAATGCGGGTGAGGACGATCCCGTTCTCATGCTGCCACTGATCGACGGCCGAGGCTGCGTACCAAACCTGCGGGTTCGGTCGGGCGGAAAGGGTCGGGAGGGTCGAGCCGTGGGCGTTATCGGGAAGGTCCATCGCCTCGTCGTAGATCAGGCAATCGGCCGTGAACCCGCGGCCGCCCTTCTTCGTGCGGGCCTTGAACTTCACCTTCTGGCCGGACTTCAGGGTGATGCCCTCTTTACCGTTCGCGATGGTGATCTTCGCGACCCGGGCCGAGAACTCCGGGACCGCCTCGATCACGTCCTGGAGTCGTTGGAACGCTTCGAGCGCGGTGTCGAACTGATGGGCGGAGAAGATGATGAGCCGCTCTTCGAGCAGGAAGAGGCCGGCGAGCATCCGGGCGATCAGGATCTCGGTCTTCCCGTTCTGGCGCGCACAGACGATTCCGACTTCGAAGGCCGCCCACTTCCGCTCCGGGGTCTCCCCGAGCGATTCCCGGAGAACATCCTGCTCCCAGGGATCGAGGTTTAGGCCGGCGATCTCCGCAAGTTCGACCGCCGCATCTCCGGTGGACATGCTGACGGCGCGTTCGGGGATCTGGCGAATCCGGGGCTTACGTGCGCCGATCAGCGTGTCGAGCCGCGAGAGCATCAAGTCGGTCGCCTTCCTTCTTCGGCGGAGCCAGTTCGTCGAGCCGGTCCATGGTCTCGGTGAGCGACTTCGCACACATCGACTTCGACGTGGCCGAGTTCGTTTTGCTGTCCAGCTGCTTGGCCAACTCGAGTGCAGTTGCGGCGAGCGCGGTATTCAGCAGAGCCGGGGCGCGCTTGGCGAGTTCCGCCAGGTCGCGCTCGACACCGGCGACGACCGTGCGCTCGACGCCGATGCCGAGCAGCTCTTCGATCTCGGCCTTCTTGGCTCGCGACGGAAGGGTGATCCCTCGCCGCTTCGCCTCAGCTTTCAGTTCTTTGACGGTCATTCACCACTCCCGCGATCGGCCCGGTTTCTTCTCCTTGCGCCTGCCCGCGGTCGCCCGGTTACAGCGACGATGCTCCGGTCCCTGGTATCGGGTGCGGTCACCGTCGACGTGGCCCAGGTCCCACTTGGCGTCGGGCGGAATCGGCTCGCCGCACCGGGCACAGTTCACGACGCCAGCGGCAACCTTCGGAGCCCACTGGTCGCGGAGCTTCTGATGCCGGCTGCCGTACCCTCGCGCCGCGGTGCCGGCGGTCTTCATCTTCGGTGGCGGTGCGATCGGCTCGCCGGGCTCAAAGGTTCGCCACCATTTCTCGGCGGCGGCCATCTCCCGACGCATGTTCCCCGGCCGTGCCCGTTGGCGGATTCGATCGACGCACACGGTCAAGGGTGTGTCCACAATGCGGACCAGGTCCGGCCGGATCATCTTCACTGCCCGGCCGCGGGCGGACCGCGTTGCGCCGGACCGGATAACGACAGCCCTTGCCGATCGGCTCTGACCAACCTCGCGAAGAGCCGTGGTGAACTGCTTCTCAGACACCCACTCGGGGTCGTCACGATCGAAGAGTCGAAGCCCTTCCATCTCGGCGATCTCTCGGGCGATCGTTGTCTTGCCGGCACCCGGCGGACCACAGATCAGGACGACCCGCCGCCGATTATTTTTCGAGCGAGCCAAGATGACCTCGATCGACCGGTGAAGGTCCCGTCAGGACCGTGAGGGATTCGGCATCACAGGCCGAATCTCGGGGAGGGGCGGTGCGAGAGCTCGCGACCCATTGCTATCGGGGAGAGAAAAGTGACTGGCTGCGGAGTCAACAGCCCCCACGTCCTCAAAAAAAGCCGGGGACGGGGGGTGAATCATGGGCGGCAGGGGGATTCGAACCCCAGCGGGACCGAGGGAAATCCAGACCCCTCATTGGACCCGCGGCTGTCTGGTTGCCACGGCCACGCCATATGCCGCTTCGTGCCGCCCGCAAGATTGTATGACCGGTCCGGAACATCAGGGACACCTCACGATGGCGGTGCTGACGTTGCCCTGCGTGACCATCGTCTTGCCCTCGCCGAAGATCTCGCGAAGCTGCTCCGCCGCAGCCTGGATCGTGGCCATCGGTACGGGGTCCTCGAAGTGAAGGTGCAGGACGTCGCCGGGTTCGAGCTTGATGCGCTCGACCTCAGCTACTTCGACCTTGACTTGAACGGTGACCGGGTCGACGGCGGCCATGGTCAGCTCGCCTGGTCGGGCTCGGGGCGCTCGGCTTCGTCGGTCACGATCGTGACGCCGAGCTGCTGCGCCACCTTGTCGATCGCTTCGTCCGCGGCCTTGACTGTGGCCATGGTCAGGTTGTCTGCCTCGATGTCCAGCTGGATATCAACAGTGAGGCCGTCACCGTAGAACGCCTGCGGACGCTTTCCGTCCTCGGGAGTTTGGGCGACCACGTTGAATTGGGCCGTAACTCGATGCGTCGGCATCTCAGTACCTCATCTGGGCGGACGCGAACGGGACGGCCGAGAAGGGCAGCACGTGGCTGACCGTGATGGTGGTGTCTCCGTTCGGTCCGGTGTCCGTGGTGATGACGAGCTGGCCGAGCGGGGCGACCAGGTCACCGACGTCGAGGGTCATCGTGCCGGTGGTGTGGCCCTCGGCCTCACCCTCGGCGTTCGAGTCGGTGCAGGTCTCGGGTTCCTCGGGACCGAACGTCGGTCCTTCAGGCGCGTCGTCTTCGAGCGGCTCGACCATGTCCCGGACCTTGTCGATCCCTACACGGATCGCTTCCTGCCCGTCCTCGGCTTCGACCTGGACGGTGATAGTGGCTTCTACGTCGTGAAGCGACGGGATGTACGGACCGAGCTTGTCCTGCTCCTCGCGAGCAATGGGTTGGGCGGTCAGGTTCACATCGACTTGGTATTGCTGCTTCATGGTGATTCCTCCGGCCTCGTCTCGACAGTGCCGCTCTCTGGCCCGAGGCAAGGCCAGCAGCGATCGTTCGGGTTGTTTCGGGACAGAACCGCGCCGCAGCCAGGCCGATCGCAGATGCGGTTGGCCGGGTAGATGCCGGGATTCCGGGGCGGGATGTCCGTGATCGGGATCTTTTTCAGCATGAGAAGTAGGTGGCAGCGCGCCCCCGGGGCTCGAACCCTTCCCGCTCCAGTGCGGTTGGTTGGCTGGCGCGCTGCCCTTCGCGAAGGAAGGGGTCGCTGACGTTGCGGAATCGAACACGCGCCTAGGGTCCGGTAACCCTTGGTGGTCCAACCTGCCAGCGGTAAGTTCCTCGGCCGACGTAGGGAGAAGCGTCGGCCGAGTGGTCGCACATCGTGTGCGCGGCACGCGTCTTGCGTGAAGCTGATGGGCCTGACCGCGGGGCGGTTACTGCGTCAGGCCGAAAGGCTGAGGAGTCGTTTCAGGGAAGGGGCAATGACCCCATAGTTCTGCGGAAGAGCCATCCGTGTGTGGCAGTCCCGATCCGACTGCCGAGCAGAATAGACGGTCGAGCGGCGGTACGCAACCGCAGGGTTGCTCGGTCAGGTACGTATCTCGTCGCCGACGTCGACGCCGGTGATCTCGCCGCCATCCGGGTCTCGGTGGATTCTCTCGATCGGGAATTGGTGATCGTTGACGCAGCTCACGGTGATGTCGCGAACCGGGAACGCTCTAGGCGTCAGCCCGATGAGCCCCGGGACCGACGCGGCGAGGTGAGCGAGGGTTTCCCGATCATCGCCCGTGCTGAGGCCGAGAGTCTTCCAGGGCGTCTCACACCTCGGGCACCGAAGCGGGTCGCGGGTTTCCGGGAAGAACACTCTTCCCGTGAGCGAGCCCGGAAATGCGGGCGGGTCGGTCATGCCGCTTCGTCCAGTTCGCCGCTCTCGGCCATCTGGCAGCCCTTCTCGATGTAGGCGAGCAGGGCGATCGACTGAGCGGGATTCAGGCCCTTCAAGGTCCGCCCGATCTTCGCTCGGGCGTCGGCCTCGCGCTTCGCTCGCTCGGCCTCGGACTGCGCTTCCTTCATTCTGGTCACTCGCTCTGCCACTCCTTTATCTTCCCAGCCGGGCGGGACGGATTCCCCGGGGTCTTGGGCGGATTGATTGTCGCCGTGTAGGTTCGCGGCCGATCCGGTGCGTGATCCGCGATCGTCGCCGCCCAGGGACAGCTCGGGGCGATCGGTGTACGCGCCGTCGAGGCGGGCGGCTTCTCTCTCGGCCTTGGTCATTGCCTTCATGCGGCCGGTGTTGGTCGCCGGCAGGCTGCGCCGCAGCAGATGCTCGGGGCGGAAATCGCGGACGGTGATCTTGACCTTGTGGGCGGCCTTGCCCCTGACCGGGATGGCCTGGCCGATGAGGACCTCGACGTCCTCGATCACCTCGATCACGTCGCCTTTCGAGACCGGGCACGGGTCAGGGAACTCCAGATGCGTTGCGAAGGCGAGGACCTGCTTACGGTGATCGTCGCTGAGAGGCCCTGTGACCGGGGCGGGTTCTGCTCGTTTCGGGACAGCCCAGGATTCGGCGTCCTCGAGTTTTATGAGCCACTCGCCGGGGTGGTCCTCGGTGGCGTCGATCTGCCGGACCTCGCGGACCCGGACCACGACGCCGTCGACGTCGGCCACTTGGCCACGTTTGACCGAGCAGTTGAAGGGCAGCCGACGTCCCTTCTTCCGGCGCCGGACCGGCCGGCGGAGTTCCCGCTGGCCGGTCCTGATCGCTTCGCGCTCGGTCTCGCGAAGGTGGAGCGCCGTGCTCGAGACCTGCGTTTGCTTGTGGCGAAGAGCGCTCATCGCTCCAACCGGTAGTTCGGCTCGGTCTGGAGCAGGAAGCGGATCTCGCCCAACTCCTTCGGATAGGCGACGTGCGCCTTCGGGAAGGTCGCTGAGGCTGAGGTGACCGACGCGGACTCTCGAATGGGATGGCGGCGCAGATACCACCGACCCAGGCGTCCGAGGCGCGGGAGCCAATCGCGCTTCCAGTGATCCCAGGGTGTCGCCGGGAAGGTGAAGACGATCCGACCGAGTTCGTTCGACAGCAGCTCGACCTGCAGCCGGTAGGCCATGCGGTCCATCATCAGATCCTGCATCTGCCGGAGCTCCGCCGAATCGACTACCGACGATCCGAGATTCCCGACGATCGCGTACTTGATCTTCCGCAGCAGGATCTCCTCTTGCGGGATGAAGTCACTCGGCAGGCTCATCGTCGCCTCCTCCGGTCTCGTTGGTGCCGAAGACGATCCGTTCGGCCTCTTCGCGGCTGAACGGATCGCCGTAGTCCAAACGCGCATCGCCAGCTACGGACCGGGCATTGACCTGGCCCCGGTTGATCATTACGTCGATCGCCGCAGCCATCCGATCTGCCGCCCGCTTGTCGAAGCCGCTCACCGATCCCCCTCGCTCTCAGGGGAAGACGAGACACGCTTCTTCACCGGCATCACAAGTGCTTCCGGATACCGGTCCATCCCCGCATGACCCATCGGGCGCACACGAATCGGGTCCACCGGCCCGTAGAAGGTCAACTCGACATTGGTCCAGCCGACAGCTTTCCCGGCCCGCGCCATGATTTCAGGAGACACGCCGACCTGATCGAGCGCCACCAATTCAGGGGACAGCATGGTCGCCCAAACCTTCTCCAACCGCAAGGGAATATCACCCTCCGGAACCGGCCAGTGATACCGCCGGTTGTAGAAGTTCGGGACTCCCTCCAAGGTCTTCCCGTCATTGATGAGACGGAACACGACCGGGTCCGGCTCCAAGCCGATCTGATGAGTCAGGTCCGAGATCACACCCGACGCAGCAATAAACGATTCGGCGTCGGACGAAATCACTTTCAGGCCGTTGATTGGCAGTAGAACCTCCCGCAAAGACGACGTGTCGCCCTCCACCGGAATGCGGGCCGCGACCATGCTGTCAGTCGCGCAGATCCACCAATGACCGCCACTGTCCTTCTCCAGCCACGGTGAGTCCAGCTTCACCCTTGGTCCGTCCTGGGGTTCAACCGCCTCCCAGATTCGAGAACCGGGCGCTATCGAGGCATATGGGCTCTGCTCGCTCACTGGTCCCCTCCGCTCTCCCCGGTAGAGGACGACGACGGGTTCTGGGTTAGCGACGCTCCGCGTCGGGGCTCGTTGGCCTGCTCGTGATCTCGATGCTGCGCGGCCGACAGACGCCTCTTGGCCCGGTAGAGCGCATGCCCCTTGGTCCAGCCACGGGCAGCCCTCTGACACCCCGGCCACTCGACCTGCCAGAAACCACGATACGACGGGTTGCCGCTCCGAAGGCACTGACCGATGGTGCGAAGCGTGATCGGGATACCCCACCAATCGCCAGACCGATAGTAGGACCACAGCCGGTTCAGATCAGAGCCAAGCCCGACCCGATAACAGCTACCGCGGTCCACCGGGCACGAACCCATGTACGGCTTCCCGAAGATCCGCATCCATCGAGGCAACTGCTTCGGTCCACGAGATCCCGGCGCGTCAGCGCCCCTAACCTCACTCATCGTTCCGGCCCTCCTCGCCTGCCCCGGACAAGAACGCATCAGCAGCATCACCGATCCGCTGTATCGTCGCCTCCAGCTGATCCGCATCGTGATCATCACCAAGCGCCGCGTCCACAACGTTCCGGGCCTCGGCCGGACTAAGAATCAGTCCCCGCCCTTCCTCCTCGTCTGAGACAGAAGGTGAGGACTCCAACGCGACAAGATCGTCGGCATCAAGCACCATCTGAGCCGACTGGCCTCCCTCTCCTGAAACGGAGAGAGCAGCGATAGCGGCACGGGCATCGCTCAGATAGATCCGGCGAGTCTCCGGCCGGACCTGCTCCCACCAATGCGCGGGCAGAGGATCTGGTGTCGGCTCTCTGCGCTCGTTCAGAAACAGCGCCTTCGCCACCCGCTCCTCCCGTCCCTCTCGGTCAGGCATCGGAGACCTCCGGCTTCAGAATCAGACGTTTGCTGCCCGGATGGCCAACAGGAGTTGACACACACCGAAGCGCCTTCGGCGGGTCACACGTGTCGGCGAGATACACGTCACCGGCCGACACGTAGCCGCGGCGATCCGGGATCCAGACCTTGCTGTCGAACTCCCACTGCTCAACGATCGTTGTCGTGCTCTCACCCGGCAGGCTCATGGTCGCCCCCCTCGGTCTCGGTAGCCTCTTCGGCCTTCAACGCCTCTGGCGGAGCCTGGTCGCAGTCGTGGCAGGGTTTGACCTTCAAGCCCTCGAACTCGACCGGGATCACGCCCAGGTCCTTGCAGGTCGAGCAGCGCGGCTCGTGCTCATCGCTCAACGGGATCACCTTCCTTTTCATGTAGGCCCTCGGCCTCGGCTGTCGTCACTGCCTTCTGGCGGCGGCCGGCGGCCGTGTCAGACGTGCGCTCGCAGGCCGGGCACTGCCAAGCGACCAGGCGATCGCTCTCGGCGTCGTGGATCGCGACGAGGTGGTTGAACGGCTCGCCGTCTTCACCGGTGCCCTTCAACTCGGCGTCGCAGAACGGACACCGTTCGCTGACGCCGGTCAGCTCATCCAGGATGGCGACAGGGCCGATCGAGTGGACGGTGAGGTCGGTGATCTCCCGCGGGTGGTCTCGATCAGCCACGACGGTGACCCTTCACCCCATGTGCTCGCTCGTAGCGGGCCCTTCGCTTGGCCTTCTCCGCCAGCCGCCCGAGGTCCGACATGGCCGAGGTACTGGAGCGCACGTTGCGCCCCAGCTTCCTCATGGCCACGTCGAGATTCCGGCAGACCGCGGCCATGCGCCGGGCCCCTGCGACCTTGAAGTTGACCTGTTCATTCGTCACGGGCAGACCTTCGCCTGCATCTCGGCCAGGGCCGGGGCACGGTCCGGGTAGCCCGGCGGGCCAACCTTCCCGGCCTCGAACACGTTCGCGGTCCGGCGGTTGTAGTCGATCGCCACCTTCCGGTACTGCGCCGCGTATGCGAACTCGGGGTCTTCGAGCAGGGTGTTGTCGGTCTCGGCCCCGGTGGCGGCGCAGGCGTTCGCGGCGGTCGCTTCGAGGGACTCGTAGCCCTCGATCACCGCGGCGTACTGCGTCTTGACGTTCTCGGGGCTGACGATGTCCTTGCCGGTGTTGAACCAGCTGAGACCGAACCCCAGGGCGCTGAGGCCGAGGAAGACGACCAGGAAGACCCCGATCGCCGCCGCCGTGTACTTGAACGCCCTACTCATTCGCGGCCGCCTCGAGGATCGCCTGAGCGGCAGCCTGGTCGCCGCTCTTCAGTGCGGCCTCAGCCTTCGTGGTCGCCGCGGTGAGGTTCCCGTCGACGCTGACCGCGACCGAGTCCTTCTGGAAGTCGAGCGGCTTGGTCGTACAGAACGTCGGCATGTTGAAGAAGTCGACGTACTGGCCGCCGGGGGTGAAGCCGTACCGATACTGCGGCGGGTTCGGGTGATAGAGACCATCGACCGATCGCGCCGGGAGGGTGATGCGGGACTCACGCGGGCCACTTTCCTCTTCGGGGTTGAAGTAGGTGGTCGAACTGGATGTCAGCTTGCCGGTGATCGGGACGGTCAGGATCGGCGCGGAGCTGGCCTGCGGCATCACCGAACACCAGATGATCGTGTCAGGGCTGTCGTAGAGCTTCTGCGCAGCGTTGTAGTTGTCGAACTCGACGTCGTTCTGAGGGATGTACGGCGTCCGGTCCTTGGCCTTGGTGCTGACCTCGCTCTTCGCCTTGCTCTGGGGTGACGACTCTTCGGAGCAGCCGCCGAACAGGACCGTCGTGAAGGCGGCCATCACGATCACGACCGCGATCGGGAAGACGGGCCCTTTGATGAATCTCTTCATGGGGTGGTGCCTTTCTCTTGGTGGGTGGGTGAATCAGGTTCGGTTTGCCGGTCTTTCAGTCGACGGTTCGCCTCCCGGATGGGCTGCGGAAGCCACGTCCCGGCCCGATCGGCGCCTTTCTCGTAGGCATCGATTTGGGCGATCAGGTGTTCGGTCGGGCTCTCGCCGTCGCCCACCGCCTCCGCCGCATGGGCGATGTCGCGAGGCAGCAGGTTCTGCGGGTTGTCGGTCTGCCAGCGCTCGATTTCGCAGACCAGTTCCGCGGCGCGGCGGCTGCTCAGGTCGTCATCGATCTGGTCCCTGATTTTCATCGCGGGACCTCCTCCCGCATGATCTGGATCTCTCGCGGAGCCTCGAAGCCGAGACGGACCCTGCCAGGGGCAGTTCCACAGACCGTTATGTGGACGCTGGATCGCGGGGTGAAGACCTCCTCGGACTCCAGCTCCAGCACATCGGATTCCCAACTCGATCCCACAGGCCGTGAGAAGCGGATCTTCACCTGGTGGTGATTGACGTGCAGAATGTCGAGGTTGATTCCGCCGTCAATGACGATCGACTCACCTGGTTTTCTGGTCAGGACGAGCATTGGTCATGCCGCCTGATCGATCGCGTCGTGTGCGTGTTCATGGTTCCCGGTTCCTCCTTGGGTTGGTTGTGTGGGGTCGAGCAAGTTGCGGACCTTCCGGCGAGCTCGCTGGACGGCGTTGTCGATCGTCTTCGCGGGCACGCCGAGTGTCTGGACAAGCTCGACGTAGGGGCGGCCGCTCATCACGGCGATCAGCGCCTCGGACTCCATCGCGGACATCCCGGTGCGGATCAGCTCGCGGATCGCTCGTGCGGTGTCGAGATCGATTACGGCACGCTCGGGATTGGTGCCGAGTGAGGTCCGGTCGGCGATCGTCGCGCCGATTGTCGCGTCGCCGTTCGGGTCGGGCTGAATGGTTGGCTCGGAGAGTGATCGTGCCTGGAGGCCAATCAGGCGCTTCTCGCGACGTGATCTGGTGACTGCCGTTTGGATCTCGGCGCGGACACAGAGCGCCGCGAAGTGCGGGAATCCCGAGTCGCGATCGGGGTCGTAGGTTCGGATCGCCTTGACGAGCCCGATCATGCCCTCGGAGACAACGTCTTCCGGTTCGGCACCGGGCATGTAGTAGGGCGCAGCGATCGCTCTGACGAGACGCTCGAAATGGCGGGCAATCATGCTGGCTGCGCGATCGTCGCCTGCCTGCGCGGCGATCACGAGTTCGAGGGTGGTGGCCGGGTGGGTCATTCGGTGCTGTCGATCAGGTCGAGTTGTGCCGGTTCGGTGGGGTCCGGCGCCGGGTCGGGCTGCGTCGGTGCGGCGGTCGGGATCCGGTCGGCCGATCGGCGGGCGATCACGGCATGGTGGGCGCAGTAGTCACCGAAGCCGGGGACGTGTTCCTCGGCCCGGTCGGGACAGTCGGCGAAGTGGCAGTCAACGGGGGCGTCCCCTATGCCGATGAATCTCCTCCTCACGATCGAGATCCCCGCATCGGGTCGCGGGTGAGCCAGATTAGGAACAGGACGCCGGCGATGACGACGATCGAGGCACCGATGTCGAGTGGGCTCACGGCTTCACCAGCTCGAACTCGAAGACCCAGCACTCGTCGTCCAGGTCGAAGCCCTTGTGGAGGCGGAGGATCAGGTCGAAGAATAGGTCGCGGGCTTTCCAGACCCCGTTCTTGTTCCCGGCGAGCCCCTCAGCGATCGCGTCGTCTTCGGTGATGTCGCGGAAGGTTTCGCGGCGGATGTCGGTCATCCGGATCCGGGCGACTGCGGGCTTGCCGCGGCCGGGGCACACGGCGTACTCCTGGCCGACCTTGAAGAACGTGCCGGCGTTGGCGTAGTGCGATCGCGGGTTGTCGAAGTTGACCGGTCGGCGGGTCTGCGTCTTCTGGCCGGCTTCGATCTGCTCGACCATTTCGGGCTTGAAGTTCACTGAGCCCTCCAGTCACGAATGACCGCGATCGTCAGGTCTCGCTCGGCGGCGATCAGCCAGCTCGACCGAACGGCCGGGCTCCTCTCGAACAGTTGGTCCAGCCGGGCTCGCGCCCTCCCCAGGCCCATCGGCGTGTGGAAGTCATCCCAATGGCCGTACAGCTCCTTCATCGCTCGGTGCCTGGCCACCGCCTCGATCGCTTCGGCGCTCGGGAAACCGTCGACCTTCAGCTCGATCCAGAGACCGTCTTCGCGGCGTACAACCGTACCCATCGGCGGGTAGCAGTTGCCCTGGTTATCCGAGTGGTGCGCGACCTCGTCCCCAACGTCTAGGAGGTCATCGAAGGCGACGCTCACGCCGTCCGCATCGCGGGCTTGGCACGTGTAGGAGTCGTTCAGTTTGACCGGAAAGTTCACTGGTCCGCCTTCCGGGCTGCCTGGACGGCCATGAAGTCCTCGGGGTCGCCGCCATGGTCGGGGTGGGTGGCGCGGAGCGCGGCGTTCACGCCGTGGTAGTCGGCGATCAGTCCGCGGCCTCGATCGATCTGCGACTGCTCGGTCTCGCCGGCGGCGGGCAGTGCCTTCCAACCGGTGTACTGCTCGCCGCGTTTGGTGATGCCGTATCGATCGACCATACGGAGGGCTTCGAGGCCCTTGGCGATGCCGCGCAGGTTGTCCTCCCACCGATCGAACTCGGCGGTCGCGTATTTCAGCGGGCCGTGTTTCGAGTCGAAGGCGACGATCACGCCGGGGTGATCTCCCCACCGGACGCCTGCCTTGGGCCAACCGTCGACCTTGATCTGGTCTTCGCGGAGGTCGACCTGGATGACAACGTTCTTGGCGCCGAGGTGGCTCAGCTCGCGTTCGAGGAGCGTGAGGGTCGCGGTGTAGTGACCGCGCTTGAACATCGATCGGCGAGGGTGGCCGAGTGGCTCGGGCCAGCGATCGATCGGCCGGAAGGTTGCCTCGATCATGCGAGTGCCAATCTCATCTGAGCCCGCGAGTCGCGGTACTTGATCAGGCCGCGAATCGCCCGGCTGGCATCACGCGCCCAGGCAACCCGGGGTGTTTCCACCCCGAGTTGCTCGGACAGGCGAGCGAGATAGTCGAGCTGGGCCTGCGTTGCAGGCTTTGGATTCCAGCCGAGCTGTGCGCGCCGGAAGGCGTTCACGCCTTGCCCTTCGGCTTACGCTTGCGCTTCGGAGCGAGTGCCTTGGCGATCGCCTTGCGGCTGACGGTCCACTCGTCCAGCCACTCCAGCGCCTTAGTGGCGCGGAACTCACCCTCATACTGATGCTCGGCACGATCGAGGTCGGCCGTGTGGCCCTCCGCGATCGGCATGAACCACACCTCGGCCGGGCGGGAAGAGTCGGGCTTGATGCCGCAGACGATGTCGGGTATCTCATCCTTGATCGGTTGCCCGGCGACGTTGGCGATCGTTCCGACCAAGCAAGCACAGTCGCCCCGGTAGGTCGATCCGTTCACCTTGCCTTCAACCAGAGCCTTCCTGACGCCAGCTACTTCACTGGGTGCTGAGTCGAGCACAGCGAAAAAATCTGCGCGGAAGACCCACAGCGGATGCTTGTGAGAGTCGTCGGGTAGCGACCCCAGGTTGGCGGACCCCAGGTTGGCGGACCGCAGGTCGGCGTACCGCAGGTCGGCGGACCGCAGGTTGGCGTACCGCAGGTCGGCGGACCGCAGGTTGGCGTACCGCAGGTCGGCGGACCGCAGGTTGGCGGACCGCAGGTCGGCGTACCGCAGGTTGGCGGACCCCAGGTTGGCGGACCGCAGGTCGGCGTACCGCAGGTCGGCGTACCGCAGGTCGGCGGACCGCAGGTCGGCGGACCGCAGGTCGGCGGACCCCAGGTTGGCGGACCCCAGGTTGGCGGACCGCAGGTCGGCGTACCGCAGGTCGGCGTACCGCAGGTTGGCGTACCCCAGGTCGGCCCGAGCCTTCACCGCCTCCTCCAACGCGGTCTTCACGTCATTGGCGGTCTCGGCTGTGTAGAGAACTTTGCCGTCTCTCCACGACTTGATCTGAATCATTCGGCTGCTCCGTTCTCGGGCAGCTGAGCCACCCGATCTTTTTGGGTGGGTGAGACATCTGACGGTGAGTCCGTGATCACAGCTGCACCCCGCATCGGCGGCAGTAGCTGTCCGTGTTGGTCCGGTGGCCACACTCCGAGCAGGTCGGTCCGCGACAGCCAGCGAGGGAGAACGGCTGGCAAGGCCAGGGGCGGGTGAGCAGCTCTTCGTGGAAGCGGTCCTGCTCAGCCTCTACTTCGGTGCGCCTCCAGGCCCGAATCCCGTCGCGGAAGCGATCGAGAAGAGCGGTAAGGTCCAGCCCCGGAACAGCCACTCGGGGGAAAGCCGGGGGAAAGTGGTGCCGCAAACGCGGCGGTTCGTTGCGGTTCGTTGCGGTCCCGTCGCCGCTTGCGCATCGGCGCGGTTGAAGCGGCAGACCCCGCACTGTGGAAGGGAATCCCGCCTGTAGAGCGAGGTCCCTGCGAGTGCGCCCGACTGGATTCGAACCAGTGACCTTCGGTTTCGTAGACCGACGCTCTATCCAGCTGAGCTACGGGCGCGGGTTGTCGGACGAGACTGCGGCTTGGGTGCCTGGAGCATCGCCCTGAGCGGGGCATTGTATGCGTCCGGGCCGTGCGATGCGGTTTGGGCGCCACCGGGGCCGTTAGGCTCTGCCGCGTCAACGTGAATGAACCTCGCTTCAGACGAATGAAGGTGCTCCTGGCGGACGGTACGGGCCGTTGAGCGGCGCGCGGATCGAAGTGATGGATCGCGAAGGGGTGCGGCTCGCCCTCGAGTGGGCGCGGGCCGAAGGCTGGCAGCCCGGGCAGGGTGACGCGACCCCTTTCTTTGCGGCCGACCCGGAGGGTTTCTTCCGGTCGCGGGTGGATGGACAGACCGTCGCGACCCTGTCCGCGGTTCGGGGCTCCGACTCACTTGCTTTCGTCGGGCTCTACATCGTCGAGCCCGGACATCGGGGGATCGGGATCGGCAAGGCCCTCTGGGAGGACGTGCTGGCCCGATACCAGGGCTTCACGCTCGGACTCGACGCGGTTCCCGCCCAGATATCCGCCTACGAATCCGCGGGTTTCGCCATCAGCCACGTGAACGCCAGATATTCATCGGGTGATCTGCCCGCCCCCGATGGCCGGATCGAGGTCGGGCGCGCGGCGGATCTGGATCTCGATGAACTGACCGCATATGACGGCCGTCACTTCTTCGGGCCGAGACCCGACTTCCTGCGGCACTGGATCGCCGGAGAGGACCGTGACGCAGTGGTCACGACCAGCGACGGAGAGATCACCGGTTTCGCGGCGTCCCGGCGCGCGGACCCCGGTCACCGGATCGGGCCGGTCTTCGCGGACGATCCCGAGATCGCCCGTGAACTGATCCTCGAACTGGCTGCCGGGGTAGATGGTCCGGTCGCGATCGATCTGCCAGAAGCCAATCTGGCCGGGGTAGAACTGGTCGGCTCACTCGGAATGGAACGTTCCTTCGAGACCACCCGCATGTACCGCGGGCCCGCCCCTTCCCTTCCCCTGGACCGGATCTACGGCATCACCACGATCGAGCTCGGCTGAACCGCCGGGACCCGGGCCCTGCTCGTCTGGGCAAATTCGGCTTGAGAATGCGGAACTTGACACCGGATCTAGGGTTGTATCTCCATATGACTTCCTGGCTTTGAACCCGCAGATCGGTTTCAATGACAGGTGATACATCGAGACTTCGATCAAACCCTCCTAAGACAGCGAGCACCAAGTAATGAATGTCACCGCGAAATATCTGAAATTGTCCGCAGCCACGATCCTCGCGTTCGCCGCGCTGCTCGTTCTCGTGCTCGGAAGCAGCCCGAAGCAGGCACAGGCCGCCGAGCTGAGCTGCCCCACCTTCCGGGTGCTGCACAACGACCGGATCGGCAAGCTGAACCTGCCCGCCGGCAACTACAACGTGACCGTGCTGAATAGCGCGACCCTGAGCTGCGCCTCGGCCAGCAAGCTGTTCGCCGAATTCCTCCAGGACTACGACGGCAAGCTCCGCTCGCCCTGGGTCGTGAACGTGGCCGCATCGAGCTTCACCAAGGGCAAGGGTTCGACCACCGGCTTCAAGGTCTCCCGTACCACCACCCCCAGCGGCGGTGGCGGCGGCTCCACCTCGGCATCCTGCCCCGGCTACTTCCAGGTCGTCCACAACGACAGCATCGGCAGCTTCAAGGTGCCGAAGGGCAACTACCGGATCACCCTGATCGACCCCGACGCCTTCACCTGCGCCAAGGCGGTCAAGCGGTTCCAGGAGTTCCTGCTCGACTACGACGGTGTCCTGCCGAAGTCGTGGAAGCTGAAGCGTTCGAGCGCCACCTTCTACAAGCCGAAGAACCCGTCGGTCGGCTTCAACATCAACAAGGCCTACGGTCCCTCGCCGAACCCGGACAAGAACACCAAGTACGCGCGCTGTCCCGCGACGTTCCAGGTTCAGCACAACGACCGTATCGGCGCCCTCGTCCTCCCGAAGGGTCCGTACTACATCTACGTCGGCACCAAGGTTCCGCTGTCCTGCAGCCAGGCCTCGGCCTACTTCCGTCAGTTCCTGAACTACCCCGACGGCAGGCTGCCGGCCCCCTGGAAGGTCAACCCCGCCAAGGCCCGCTTCCGTGGCGGACCAGGCGGCGCCGTGTTCCGGGTCCAGCAGGCGAACTGAACCGCGACCACATCCGCTTCACGAAACGCCGTCCCTCCGGGGGCGGCGTTTTTTTGCCTAAAGCCAGCCGGACTTCTTGAACCGCCAGTAGAGATACAGGCAGATCGAAAGCATCAGCAGCAGCACGAGCGGATAGCCGAGCGGTGACTTCAACTCCGGCATGTGCTCGAAGTTCATGCCGTAGATCGCCGCGATCGCGGTCGGCACCGCGGCCATCGCCGCCCAGGCGGAGATCGTTCGCATGTCCTCGTTCTGGCGGACCGATACCTGGGTCAGGTTCGCCTGGAGGGAACTGGAAAGCAGGTCACGGAAGCCGAGGATCTCGCCGTTGATCCGCTGAAGGTGATCGTGAACGTCACGGAAATACTCGTGAAGCGGATCGTTGACGATGTCGAACTGGCCGCGCGCAAGGCCATCCACTACGTCCAAGAGCGGGGCGACGGCACGATAGAAATCGATCACCTCGCGCTCCAGGCGATAGATGCGCTCGGCGGGATTGCGCCGGTCGGCGGCGAAGACCAGCTCCTCGACATGCTGGAGATCGATGTCGAACGACTTGGCCGCGTCACCGTAGTCGTCGACAACCCGGTCGAGGATCTGATGAAGCACCGCGCCCGGACCCGCTTCGACCAGGTCGGGACGATCCTCGACCCGGCGCCGCACATCCTCGAGCGACCGGCCGCCGTGACGGATCGTGATCACGAACTTGGGATTGACGAAGATCAGCAGCTCCCCGACCTCGATCAGATCCTCGGGGTTCGCGTAGGTGGCGGTCTTCACCACGATGAACAGCGTGTCACCGTACATCTCGGCCTTAGGCCGCTGATGGGCCTCGATCGCGTCCTCGATCGCCAGCTCGTGAAGGCCGTACTGATGGGCGATCCGCTTCAGTTCCGTCTCGGCCGGATCGACGACACCGAGCCAGACGAAAGCTCCCGCATGGCCGGAATACCTGGTCTTCTCGGCCGCCTGTTCGTAGGTCAGATCACCGTCCTGGCGTTTTCCCTTCTCATAGAACGCGCAATCGATGATCATCGCATCAATTCTCGCAGCAGGATCGGGCGTTCCCCGGTCCTAGCCGTCCTCGGGGTCGGTGAACTCGCCGGTGGCGAACCTTTCCGGAGCGATCGGTTTCTGGATCAGATCGTGTTCGACCATGAAGCTCGAGAGCTCCCCGAGCCGCGCATCCACGAACGTTCCCAGCCGGGCCGGCTCGCCGATGAAGGGACGGTATGCCTCGAAGGTCGCCAGGGCCAGCTCCGGGTCGATTCCGTTGCCGGCATCGACCAGATCGGCGACGGCCCGGTCCGGATCCTCGAGCGCATCTCTGTATCCCCGGGTGGTCGCCTCCACGAACCCTGCCATCAACTCCGGATCCTCGGCGATATGGGTCTCGGTCGAGAACGCCACCAGGCCGGGATATGACGGTCCGCCGAACTCGTCGAAGAGGAAGGAGCGGGTCTTCTGCCCGGACTCGTCGATCGCGGTCGCGTCCGCCGGCACGTAGCCGGTGAAGGCCGAGATCCGGCCGGCCTGAAGGGCCTGGATGCCGTTGAAGCCGATGGTCACCACCTTCGCCGACGAGGGATCCCCGCCCCCGTCCCGGACGATGGTTTCGAAGACCACGTCGTCGGAGGGAACCCCGGTCACGCCGACCGTCTTGCCGTCCAGGTCGGCCGGGGTCTCGATGTTCTCGTCGGCCATCGTGATCAGGCCGCCCGACGGCCTCTGGGTGAGCGCCATGATTCCCTTCGCTCCCAGCCCGGAATCGATCTGGGTGGCGATGTCGATGCCGTCGGCCAGCCCGAAATCGGCCTTGCCGGCCTCGATCAGACGCAGGGTGTCGGCGGTCGAGGTCGGGGTGATCACCTTCAGCTCGATGCCTTGATCTTCGTAGTAGCCCGCCACCAGCGCCCGGTAGATGCCGGAGTGAACGCCGTTGGGCAGGTAGTCCAGGACCAGGGTCGCCTTGACCGGATTCTGGGTGGTCCCGGAGTCGTCATCGCCGGACCCGCCGCAGGCGGCGAGCGCGATGGTCAGTGCCAGAATTGTTGCGGCCCCCAGGCAGAATCGCCTGAAGGCCTTTCCAGACGAACTCACGGGACCCGGTGGACTTCGAAGAGGTTGGTTCCGAGCCGCAGGTCGGTCAGTCCGGCGACGATCGCGATCAGATCGCCTGACTCGGCCGCACCCTCGGCGATCGCGACGTCGGCGCACTCGTAGAGCAGGTCACGGATCTCGGTGACCTGGTCGTAGAGCACCGGCTCGACCCCGAAGACCAGCCGCAACCTGCGCACCGCCTTGATCGTGTGGGTGACCGCAAGCACCGGCACCTTGGGCCGGTGGGCCGCGACGACGACCGCGGTGCGGCCGGTCGAGGTCGGCACCACGATCGATTTCAGGTCCAGCCTGTAGGCGGCGACGACCGCGCTCTGGGTGACCGACTCGGAGACGTCCATCGCGTCCTGCCTGGTCCGGTTCAGCAGCCAATCCCAGTAGGGAAGGTCGGGCTCGGTCGCGCGGGCGATCTCGTCCATGACCTTGACCGCCTCGACCGGATAGGCACCGACCGCGGTCTCCTCGGAAAGCATGACCGCGTCGGTGCCATCGAAGATCGCGGTCGCGACATCGGTCACCTCGGCCCTGGTGGGCCGCTTGGCGGAGACCATCGACGCGAGCATCTGGGTGGCGGTGATCGCCGGCCTCGAGATGTGGCCGGCGGCCTTGATCAGGCGTTTCTGCAGGACCGGGACCTCGTAGAGCGGCACCTCGATGCCGAGATCGCCGCGGGCGACCATGATGCCGCCGTTGGCGGCCCGCACGATCTCCTCGATCGCACCGGCGGCCTGGGGCTTCTCGATCTTGGCGATCACCGGCAGATCGGAGCCGAGCTTTTCGAGCCGCTCCATCACCGGGTCGAGATCGGTCGGTTCGCGCACGAACGAGACCGCGAGCAGATCGAGTTCGTTCTCCACCGAGAACTCGACCCAGCCGAGATCGACGTCGGAGACGGCGGCCAGCCCCGAATCGACACCGGGAAGGTTCATGCCCTTGTTCGAGGAGAGGGGGCCGCCGACCTGGACGTCCGCGACCAGTGCGCCCTCACGCTTTCCGGTCACCTTCAGCCGGATCGAGCCGTCGGCCAGGTAGATGATCGCGCCGACGTCGAGCACGTCGGTCATCTCGTCCCAGGGCACCGGGATGTGCGTGGCGCTGCCGTCGTCGTCGCCGCTGGTGAGGGTCACCTCGGAACCTACGACCAGTTCGACCACACCGTCCGGGAAGTGCCCGACGCGCAGCTTCGGTCCGGGCAGATCCCCGAGGATGCCGACCTCCCGGCCGGCTTTCTCCGAGGCCGCACGGATGTCGTCCACGGTCTGCTTGTGCCGCGCTACGTCAGCGTGAGAGAAGTTGAGGCGGAATACGTCCACCCCGGCCTCGATCATCTCCACCAGAGTGTCGGGGTCCCAGCTGGCCGGCCCGACTGTTGCAACTATCTTCGTTTTTCTCACTGCTGTATCGCTCACAGCCACATTCTGACGAGCGCGACCCTCGGGCTCGTTGCGCCCCTGTTATCCAGGCCCGAACGGCCCGCCGTTACCCCCCGTCCGGACGGTCCTTCGACGGGTTGTCGCGGAGCGAACCGGCATGGGCCTTCGCGTCGGGATCGCGCTTCGACTTGACCAGGCTGGCGATCGTTGTGATCGTGAGGACCACGCCGATCACTCCCAGCGAGAAGCTGGTCGAGATCTCCGGCACCGAATCGCTCTGGAGATGCCCCCAATGGAGTCCGAGCTTGACCCCGATGAAGGCAAGGATCAGCGCCAGGCCGGTCGAGAGATAGACCAGCCGGTCGAGCAGGCCGGTGACCAGGAAGAAGAGCGCGCGCAGACCGAGCAGCGCGAAGGCGTTCGCGGCGAACACGATGAAGACCTCGTCGGTGATGCCGAAGATCGCCGGGATCGAATCGAGCGCGAACAGGATGTCGGCGCTGGCGATCGCGAGCAGCACCAGGAAGAGCGGCGTGAAGAAGCGCTTGCCGTCGATCTTGGTCGAGAGCCGGCCCTCGTCGTACTCCTCGGTGATCGGCAGGCGCTTGCGGGCGAAACCGACCACGACGTTGTCCTCCACCGAGGGGTCCTGGTCGCGATGGCGGAAGAGCTGGATCGCGGTGAAGACCAGCAGCAGCCCGAACAGCAGGAACATGAAGGAGAAGGTCTCGAGCAGGGTCGCCCCGAGCAGGATGAAGATGACCCGCAGGATCAGGGCGAGGAAGATTCCGATGATCAGCACCCGCTGCTGATGCTGCCGGGGCACCGCGAACGTGGTCATGATCACCACGAAGACGAAGAGGTTGTCGACCGAGAGGCTCTTCTCGAGGATGTATCCGGCGAAGAACTCGCCGCCGAACTCCCATCCCGCGATCGTGCCGAAGACGATGCCGAACGCGATCGCGATCGCGATGTAGAAGGTCGATGCGAGCGCGGCTTCACGGAAGCCGACCTCATGGGGGCGAGCGACCGCCATGCCCAGATCGATCACGAACAGGGCAAGGACGACTCCGACTGTGACGATCCAGCCGGTTGTAGTGACATCGAGCATGCCCGGGATTCTCTCAGTCACACCTCAAGGATGCGGGGTCCCACTCGATTGGCCGCGCGGCGAACCGTCGAAATCCGATTTGGCTTTCCCGAAGACCAACCGCGCCGGTGCCCTGCTGGGCTCCGGCGCGGGAATGTCAGATCGGATTCCTTACCTATGCCCCTTGAACGAAATCACCTGCTGGATTCCGCTCGGACGGTTGGTGTAGCGCATCTTGATCAGCTCAAGTGGTCCGAACTTAATGAACTCGTTCCGCTCTTCGGTATTCACTCGCCACGAGGCGGGATCGGACGTTCCGTACTTCGCCGTCAGCTCGGCACCGGCCTCGGAGATCGCACCCCACACCGCCTTCTGACAGGCGGCCTTCTTGCCGTGGCCGCAGTAGCTGACCTTGAACGGGTCGGTCTTCTCGCCCAGCAGCTTCTTGATGTCACGCTCGAAGTACTGGTACCAGCCCGAGTACTGGCCCAGGGGTGGTGCGTCGAACCTGGAGAACAGCGAGTTGAGCTCGTCGAGCTGCGGTCCGAGAACCGGCTTCATGAACGCGTCGGCGATCTTGTTCCAGGCACCGTCCATCGAGGCGGCTCCGGGAACGTCGATCAGTCCGTCCAGTTCACGATCGAGCCGACTGCTGCCCGACTTGTTCCAGGCGACCATCTGCTTCAGCATCGCGGCGGCGGTCGGATCAGGGGCCTTGGAGCCCTTCAGCAGGCGGGCCAGCAGCGGGGTCGTCAGGACCGAACGCACGTCCTGGGTGCCGCCGGCGTTCATCGCCGAGGTCACCGCGGCCATTGTCCATTTGCCGTTTCGCCTGTTCTTCTTCAGGTTCTTGGTCAGCATGTCGACCCGGCCGACCGTGCCGGCCCGGCCCCATTCGTCATCGGCCGAGCCGAATCCACGGGCGACGCTGTTGTTCCAGTTGACCATCATTCCCGACTTGGGATCCTTGCCGTGCGGATGCCCCTTGTCCGAGAGGAAGCCGCGCCACTCGAACTGGCCGGTGCCCTTGGTCGGAAGACCGGGGTCGACCGCCTTGTGGCGGATCGGCAGCAGGCCGCTGGTGTACTCGGCCACGTGCTTGTTGTCGATGTAGAACGAGTTGAAGGTCTGCGGGGTCTTGGCCGCGGCCTTGTAGAAGGTCTCGGGGCTCTTGACCATGCCGTTCGACAGCCTGCGGTTGAAGAGCAGGTCGACGACATCCTTGCCGTAGCTCGAGCGCTTCGAGGAGAGCGCGATCTTCCTGCCCTTGACCGTCGCGTAGCCGACGACCGGTCCGTGCACTGTCGTACGGAAGGTGACCGGTTTCGGATCGCCGCCGATTCCTTGAGTGAGGGTGCCGGCGTCGAAGGTGCCCATCTCGCGGCACTTGCCCTTGTAGAGGTACTTGGTGTCGCTGCCGCCGCAGAGAGTCTCGGCGAACTGGTCGATCACGTCTCCGCTGGCCGAGGTCAGGGTGGTGGCGAAGTCCTCGCCACGGCCGATCAGCATGTATCCGGGGAACGGAGCCGAGGTCGCGCCACGCCATTTCAGGCCCGGGGCGTTCATGTCGATCTCGTAGGTGAGTCCGGGGTAGAAGTAGCCGATCTGGGGTCCACCGACCATCAGCGGACGGCCCGTCGCCGAAGCCTTCTTGGTGATCATCAGCGTGTTGCTGGCCGGCTGGCGGGCCGCGGGCGCCTGCAGCGAGGCGGGCAGCTGATCGCCGGTGACCGAGGTCTTGACGAAGCTGTTCGGATCGAGCACGACGCTGCCCTTGCGGCTCTTCTTCGGCAGGCGCTCATAGGGGAACTTGCCGTCGATCGAGGTCGGGCTGCGGTCGCTGGTGTGCTGGCGGAGGTCGTTGAACACCTTCCAGCCCTTCTTCGCGCCGAGGCGCTTGTTCAGTCCGCCGAGGAACTGCGACCGGCGGGCCTCGTCGCCGCCGCCGACTCCGAGGAACTGGTCCTTCAGCGCGTTCACCGCGTAGACGTCGTTCCGGGTCCAGGGCGCGTTGCCCGAACCGGTCGAGGTGAGGTAGTCGTTGATGCCCGTGATGTAGGTGTCGATGTCGCGCAGCACGGCGCGGCCTTCCTTGCCTTCGGCCTGCAGGGCCTGGGTCTGCTTGGCGACGGCCGCTTCGGTCTGTGCGCTCGGTTCGAAATTCGCGAGGCTGGAGACGAGCCCGATCGCGCTCAGATGCGGAGCGTCGATCGCCGCGACACGGGCGTTGTAGCGGGCCTGCTGGAGCAGCAGACCGCGATCCTTCGCCGCGATCCAGCCGGCGGCCCAAATGCCGCCGTCATAGGTGGTGGCGGTGACATGCGGCACGTTGAACCGGTCCCGAAGAATCGTCACACCCTCGCGAGGCACAACCTCGGTGGTCGCCGGACCATCGGTGGAGATACCGAAGCGCTCCGACTTGAAGTACTTGGTCAGATCCGAGTTCTTGACCGAGTTGAAGAGCGGGGTCAGCCCGTCGTACATCTCGGCCTGCTCGGACACGTTGGCCCCGGGAGGGGCGCCGATGCCGGGGTACTGGCCCGACGGAATGATGTTGAGCGCGGTGGCCGCGTAGTCCTTGCCGACCGCGTGGGCGGATTGGACCGCGACTCCGAAGAACAGGATGGCCAGGGCCATGGACAGACGACGCATGAATTTCTCCTAAGACTCTCGGGCAATAAGCGGGTGCCCGCCGCGTTGGCGGTTCACCAATATCTGTAACACCATCGCACATCATTCGATTCGGCCTCCAGATTGAGCTATCTGGTTGGACCACGTGGGCCGGCGAATGGATCTCGCCGGCCCACCCCGATCAATCGATGTCGGTCCGCAGGAACCTGGCCGAGCTCAGCGCGACGAAGGCAACCACCCACAGAACCGTGATCGACACGGCCTGGACGATCTTCACTTCGAGATCGGTGCCCGCGATGTCCTTGCCGACGATCTCTTGGAAGATCTCACCGGATACCGCCGAGAGCATGAAATCCCCGACCTTGGGGATCGCCGTGAGCAGCGAATCGATCACGAAGAAGAAGCCGAGGGCGAGCGTCATGCCGCCGGCCATGCTCCGCGTGACCAGGCCGAGACTGAATCCCGCGATCACGTAGACGATGTTGTTGGCGAGACTGCCCAGCCCCACCTTGATCGTGTCGGCGGCCGGGATGGTGAGGTCGTGGCCGGAAGAGGCCAGCGCGAACAGCGGGGTCGCCACCAATGCGGCACCCACGGTGAGCGCGGTCGCCGCGAGTATCGCCACGGCCAGCTTGCTGAACACCACCTCGAGCCGGTTCGGGTTGCGGGTCAGGGTCCGTTTCATCGTCTTCTGCCCATACTCGAGCCCGGCCATCCAGACGCCGATCACGATCGAGGCGATGTAGGTGGGGACACCGACCCCGAAGGTCAATGCGAGCGAGTCCCGGCCCGCTCCCTTGAAGGCGACCACCACGGTCGCGATCAGGATCGCGACCAGCACTGCCGCGGCGGTCCAGCGGGGGGTCGGAAGGACCGACAGTTTTCTCAGTTCAGGCCGCATTCGCAACCTCCGTTTCGTTCGTGTGGCTTTCATCGGTGAGCCGCAGGAACACCTGCTCGAGGTCCGCCTTGTCCTGGCGCAGCTCCCAGACGTAGATGCCCGCCTGGGCGAGCGGCTGGCTGATCGAGAGGCCGTTCTCGATATCACCGGCCACGGCGAGGGTCCCGTCGCCGTTCGGGCGCGCACTCAGACCGACCCGGGAGAGCGTTCCCATCGCCTGTTCGATCAGGGTCGGATCGACCGTCACCGTGAAGCCCGCGGAACCATCCCCGAAAAGCAGCTCTTCGATCGTGCCCTCGGCGATCAGCCGTCCGCGCTGCAGGATCGCGGCCCGGTCGCACATCAGCTGGATCTCGGAAAGCAGATGGGACGAGACCAGAACCGAGGTTCCGCGTTCCGGGAGCTTCTTGATCAGTTCGCGGATCTCGACGATCCCGGCGGGATCGAGCCCGTTGGTCGGCTCGTCGAGCACGACCAGGCGGGGGCTGCCGATGAGCGACACGGCGAGCCCGAGCCTCTGGCGCATGCCGAGCGAGAACGATCCGCACCGGGTGTCGGCACGATCGAACAGGCCGACCAGCCGGAGCAGATCGTCGATCTGACCCTTCGGCCGGTCGATGCCGATCGCGTCGGCCTCGATCAGGAGGTTCTGGCGGGCGGTCGCCTTGGCGTACAGGGCCGGACCCTCGATCAGGGTGCCGACCTGGCGGACCGCGTCACCGAATCCCCGGTCGCCCGGCGAAAGGCCGAGCAGGGTCGTCTTGCCCTTGGTCGGACGGGCCAGCCCCAGCAGGACCCGGATCGCGGTCGTCTTGCCCGCACCATTGGGGCCGAGCAGACCGCAGACCTGGCCCTCGGGCACCTGAAAGGTCAGATCGTCCACCGCGGTTCCGGTCTTGTATTGCTTGACCAGGCCATCGAATGTCGCCAGAGCGGTCATCGTGGACCCCCGTCGTCGCTGCGTTTCGTTTTCATGGCCCCAACGTTCCAGCCCTCCGGACCGCGCACATCGGCTTCAGGTCGAGTTCTTCCCCTACCTGGGTCGGGATCGGTGCGGACCAAAGTCGGTGGGGCCATCGGATCGCTTGGTCTAGCCTGGTTCCGTGACGCGATTCTTCCCTCTGCCCAGCCGCGAACCGGCGGACTGCCCCTCACCGAAGAGGTCGCCCCGGCGGAACGCCCTCGTCGACACCGCCGCCGTTGTCGCGGCGGCACTGTTCGGCACGCTCACCTACTTCGACGCCACCTTCGAGATGGATCCGAGCACGCTCGGCAACGTGCTCATCATCACGGCGGGGATTCTCGCCTGCCTCACCCTTTTCTTCCGGCGCCGCTGGCCGGTCCAGATCGGCATCGCGACCATGCTGGTCGCGATATTCAGCCCTGCCGCGAGCGGTGCGGCGCTGGTGGCGATCTTCACCGTCGCCATTCATCGGCAGTGGAAGATCGCCGCCGCGATCGCGGCGGTCTCGATCGCGACCTACCCGATCTACTACTCGATGTACACCAGCGAGAACGCACTCTGGGTGGACATGGTCACCGTCACGGTGTTCATCTCCGGGATCGTGGCCTGGGGCATGTGGGTGCGGGCTCGGCGCCAGCTCTTCGAGTCGCTGCGAGAGCGGGCGGTCCAGGCGGAGGCCGACCGGGACCTGCGACTGGCCCAGGCCCGCGAGCAGGAGCGCACCAGGATCGCCCGCGAGATGCACGACGTGCTCGCCCATCGCATATCGCTGGTCGCGCTCAACGCGGGGGCGCTCGAGTTCCGGCCCGACGCCTCGCCGGAGGAGGTCCGGCAGGCCGCCGCGATCGTCCGCAGCAACGCCCATCAGGCCCTGGACGAGCTGCGCGACGTGATCAGCGTGCTTCGCGAGGAGGACCAGGGCCAGCTGGGGGCCAACGAGCCACCCCAGCCCACGCTGATCGATGTCGAGGCGCTGATCCAGGAGTCACGGGAATCGGGTGTGGAGGTCGAGTTCGCGGAGGAGGTCGAAGGGATCTCGCTCGTTCCCGACTCGACCGGCCGGACCGCCTACCGGGTGATCCAGGAGGGTCTGACCAACGCCCGCAAGCACGCGCCCGGCGGTGCCGCCCAGGTCGCGGTCGCCGGAGCCCCGGGCGACGGCCTCACGGTCGAGGTCAGCAATCGCCGGCCGCTAATCGAACCCGAGTCGCCGATCGATATTCCCGGCTCGGGAACCGGCCTGATCGGCCTCACCGAGAGGGTCGAACTGGCCGGCGGCAGGTTGCGTCATGGCCCACAGGCCGACGGAAGGTTCACACTCCAGGTGTGGCTTCCCTGGACAGATTGAGCGGTTCGAGCACATGACCCCGATCAAGGTGCTGCTGGTCGACGACGACGCGCTCGTCCGTTCGGGGCTGCGGATGATGCTCGGCGGCGATCCCTCGATCCGGATCGTCGGTGAGGCGAGCGACGGCTCCGAGGTCGCCGCGGCGGTGGACGGACACCGGCCCGACGTGGTGCTGATGGACATCCGCATGCCCGAGGTCGACGGCCTGACCGCGACGAGGCGCCTGCGTTCCCGGCCCAATCCGCCCGAGGTGATCGTGCTGACCACCTTCGACGCCGACGAGATGATCTTCTCGGCCCTGCGCCACGGAGCCGCCGGCTTCCTGCTGAAGGACACACCACCGGCCGACATCCTGCGCGCGATCCAACTGGTCGCGGCCGGCGAGGCGATGCTCTCCCCCACGGTCACCAGGCAGCTGCTCGACCATTTCTCCACCGGGGAGGACGGCGGCGGCGCCGAGGCCGCCAAGGCCGCGATCGATTCACTGACCGATCGCGAACGCGAGGTCGCGGTGGCGGTCGGGCGAGGCTGCTCCAATCAGGACATCGCCGACGAGCTCTTCATGAGCGTGGCCACGGTCAAGGGCCACGTGACCAAGCTGCTGAGCAAACTGGACGCCGACAACCGGGTCCAGATAGCCCTCAAGGTAAGGGACGCGGGGCTGACCTAGGCCGGATGCCGGATGGCGGCGCATCCCCTGGATTCCCTCTCCACGGCGAATCCATACAATCACCCGACCCGGAGAGGTGGCCGAGTGGCTGAAGGCACTCGCCTGCTAAGCGAGTAGGGGGCGCAAGCTCTCTCGAGGGTTCGAATCCCTCCCTCTCCGTCTTGCCGTGGGATGCGCCGGGTAGTCTGCGAAAGCAGATGCCGAACCCGGTTCGCGACCACGCGTATTACGAGGAGATGTTCGCCGAGATCGAGGCGCCGTTCGCCTTCGTCGACCTCGACGCGATGTGGGCGAACGCGGACGCGATGCTGGCCCGATCGGGTGACAAACCGATCCGGGTCGCCTCGAAATCGATTCGCTGCCGGGCTCTGATCGAGCGGGTGCTCGCACGGGACGAGCGCTTCCGGGGAGTGATGAGCTTCACCCTGCCCGAGACTCTGTGGCTGGCCGAGGGCGGGCTGGAGAACCTGCTGCTCGCCTATCCGACGACGGACCTGGAAGCGCTGCGGGAGCTGGCGATCCGCAACGTCGCCACCCCCGGCGAGGCGCCGATCCTCACCGTGGACTGCGTCGAGCATCTCGACATGATCGAGTCGGTGCTCGGCAGCCGGGCCGGACCGGTGCGGCTCTCGATCGAGCTCGACGCGGCCTGGCACGGACTGAAGGGACGGCTCACCGCGGGCGCCAAGCGTTCACCGATCCGCACCGGCACGCAGGCGGTCGCCCTGGCCGAGCAGATCGCCCGAAGGGACAAGCTGGAGCTGGTCGCGATCATGGCCTACGAGGGCCAGATCGCCGGGGTCGGGGACGAGCCTCCCGGACAGCCGGTCCGGGCGCGGATGATCAAGTGGATGCAGAAGCACTCGGCCGAGGAGATCCGGGAACGACGGGCCGAGGTGGTCAGGCGGGTCCGGGAGGTGGCCGAGATCGAGATCGTCAACGGCGGCGGCACCGGATCCCTCGAGCTCACCTCGACCGAGCCGGCCGTGACCGAGCTCGCCGCCGGCTCGGGGTTCTTCGCCCCGGCCCAGTTCGACCACTACTCGCGCTTCAGCCTCAGCCCGGCCGCGGCCTACGCGATCCCGGTGGTGCGCCGGCCCGGGCCGGGCGTGGTCACCGCGCTGGGCGGGGGCTACCTGTCCTCGGGCGCGGCCGGACCGGCGAGACTGCCGGTTCCCTGGCTGCCCGCGGGTCTTTCGCTCGACGAAGAGGAGGGCGCCGGCGAGGTCCAGACCCCGCTGCTCGGCCCGGCCGCCGACCGGCTCAGGCTGGGTGAGAACGTCTACATGCGCCACAGCAAGGCGGGCGAGCTGTGTGAGCGCTTCGAGACTCTCCTACTGATCGAAGGCGGCGCGATCGTGGACGAGGTGCCCACCTACCGCGGCGAAGGATTGACCTTCCTCTAGCCGGCGGTCGTGGCGGCGGAGTCCGCCGAGGCGATCCGCCTGAGCTCCCCGCCTTCCAGGATGATCAGTCCGCCGTACTCGAGCCATTCGGCCGCGGACGCGGGACCGACCAGCAGGGCCGCCTTCGCCCTGACCTCGGCCTCGACCGCGGTCGGCGCGACCGCCGAGACCTGAACGATGCCGGTGAAGGCCGGCAGGCCTGTGCCCGGATCGATCAGGTGATGGCTGTACTCGCCTTCGGGTCCGATCCAGGCGGAGCGGGTGATGCCGCTGGTAGCGACCGCGTGGCCCGCCGGAACACTCAGCTCGGCCAACGGGTCCTGGCCGCGGAGTGGGTTCGCGACCGAGATCGTGACGTCGCCGGCGGTGAGGCCACCCACCCGGAGGTCGCCGCCGCAGTCGACCGAGAAGTAGGCGGCCTCGTCCAGGAACTCGGCGACCAGATCGGCGGCGAGGCCCTTGCCGAGTCCGCCGCTGTCGAACCGGATCCCCGGCGCGCGCCGCACCACCCCGCGGTCGGGATCGACCTCGACCTCGGCCCAGCGGGCCTCACCGTGAGGTGCGGCCGGATGCCGTGGCAGCTCGGAGCTCGGATAGAGCTTGATCGCGTCGGACTCGCGGGCGAAATCCATCGAGGCACGGTAGCCCGCGCGCTCGAGCGAATCGAGACAGGTCGCGTCGACCAGGCCGCCGCTGATTCGCGCGGCACCGATCACGTCGAGCAGGAATCGGGACATCAGGGGGCTGATCTCGATCTCGGTCCGCGGATCCTCGTTCAGGCGGCTGAGTTCGGAATCCGGATCGAAGCGGGACAGGTCGCTGTGGACCCGGCCGACGATCTCCTGAGCCCCGGACAGGAGCTCATCCGAGGCCGGATCGGCGACAGAGATTCCTACCTTCCCGCCCAGAGCCGCAAATTCCCGGCTGTTGAGGGCTGGGCTCATGACTGGCTGGTGACCAGACGCTCGGGCTGGATGAAGGTCGCGGTGGCGGACGGACCGGCCGCGGGAGCCGATGAGTTCGGCATGCCGGCCGCGGAAGCGGTTCCTTCGAGATCGGCTCTCTGAGCGACCGTGGAGCTGAATGCGATGACAAGGGAGACGGACAGTGCCGCGGTTGCCCCCCGGATCGCCCTGATGCGGCGATCCCGACTGGAATTCCGGCGGGCAGCCGCCAGATTGGGGTCAGATGGTTCTTTCATCGCTCCATCCTTTCGATGGTTTCTGAGCGCCAGCTAAAGCTCGCCTGAAAGTCTCCCTCCGCCATTCCCGGGCGGGGGCGGATTGGCCGAGGACCGAGAGATGGCCCGCGAAGGAACCGAGCAGCCTGGGAGCGGATACGGATTCGATTCCGACCGCCGTACGGATCTGCGAACTGGACTGTGACCCATTGCTTCTCATGCGACCAGATTCACATTCCGGCACTCGGATCGCATCATCATTTGGTAGGTATCGCCCCCTACCCAGGGCTGTGCTCAGGCGGGCTGGACGCGGAAGGCGTCGACCACCTGGTCGACGTGCCTGCGCCAGACCTTCGGGTCGTCGATCTCGCGCTCGTCGAGAATCCGGCAGATGCCGCCGAACAGCACGCTCACGTCGTCGGGGCGGGCGTCCTTCCGCATCGCACCCTGCTTTTTCGCCTTCTTCATCAGCGACTCGAGATGCTCATGCGAGCATTTGCGCTCGGTCGCCAGGGCCTCGTTCTCCTCGAATGCCTTCAGCCCGAACCCGAAACTGCCGTTCTTCATCTTGCCCCGCACGGTCTCCTGGAGAAGATCGCGGAAAGCGAGCCAGGCATCGTCCTTCTCGAGCGCGATCTCGACCTGCTGGGTGAAGCGCTGCTGACGGGCGGTCAGGACCGCGGCGACCAGCTCGTCCTTGGTCTCGAAGTTCCGGTAGACGGTGCCCTTGCCGACCCCGGCCCGTTCAGCCACATCCGGTACCCCGGCTTCGATTCCCCGTTCGGCGAACACCTCTTCGGCCGCCTTGATCACCGCTTCGCGGTTGCGCACCGCATCGGCACGGCGCGGTACGTCGCCGGGGGCAGGCTCGGTCCCGATCTTCACGACGCCACTCATCACTCACCCGAGTAGGCCGGCTCGGCCAGTGGGGACGCGGCACCGACCTCGTCGATCGCGGGGCGGTGGGCATGACCGTGGCTGGGAATGAGCAGAGCCATGATGCCGGCAAGGATAGAGACGCCGGCAGCGGCGAAGAACGCCGTCCGGAAGGCCGAATTCGTCGGCAGGACCGCACCGGCGACGATGCTGGCGGTGAGGATCGAGGCGACGACCTGCGAGCCGAGCGAGGAGCCGACCGAGCGGATCAGGGCGTTGAAGCCGGTCGCCTCGCCGGTGCGGCTCATCGGGACCGACTCCATGATCAGGTTCGGCATCGCGGCGAAGGCGAGGCCGACCCCCATCGAGGAGACGATGTTCCAGAGGATGATCGGCAGGACCGTGTCGTGCATGAAGCCCATGCCGAGCAGCCCGATGCCGGCGAGCCCTCCGCCCATCGCGAGCGGGATCTTGTTGCCGAAGCGGGTTCCCATGTTTCCGGAGACCGGTCCGGCGACCAGCATCATCAGCGCGGCCGGGAGCATCACCAGGCCGGCCTGGGTGGCGGAGTAGCCGAATCCGTAGCCGGTGGAGACCGGCGCTTCGACCAGCTGCGGGATCAGGACGAAGGATCCGAACATGCCGAAGCCGATGAACAGGGTGGCGACGTTGGTCATCAAGACCGGCGGTGAGGCCATCAGCTTGACCTCGGCCAGCGGATCCTCGGTCCGGCGCTGGAGCCACACCCAGAAGGTGAGGATGAGCAGGCCGACCAGTGAGAGTCCGATCGTCTTGCCACTGGCCCAGCCCCACTCGTTGGCCTGCGAGATCGCGTACATCGGCAGGGTCAGCCCGATCGCGAGGACCAGCGCGCCGCGGTAGTCGACCTTGGCGGGGGTGCGGTTGGGGGATTCGGGAACCAGGAAGTGGGCCGAGATCGCGGCGATCAGGGCCATTCCTGTGCCCATCCAGAAGATCCAGTGGTAGGAGGCGTTGTCGAGGATCAGTCCGCCCAGGATCAGGCCGAGCCCGCCGCCGATACCGGCCGTCGCCGAGATCAGGCCGATCGAGGCGGCGACGCGTTCCTTGGGGAATTCGTCGCGGATGATGCCGAAACAGAGCGGGAAGATGCCACCGCCGACGCCCTGCAGGATGCGGCCGATGACGATCGTCTGGACCGAGCTGCCGAGGGCGGAGACCGCCGATCCGGCGGCGAAGATCAGCAGGGCGATGACCAGCATGCGCCGCTTGCCGAAGATGTCGCCCAGCCGGCCGAAGATCGGGGTGAATACGGCGGCGGCGATCAGGTATCCGGTGAGGATCCAGGCGACGCCGCTGGCGTTGGTGTCGAACTCGATCGCGAGTTCGGCGAGGGCGGGAATCAGGGTGGTCTGGGCGAGGGCGAAGGAGAGAGCCGCCAGGCCGAGGATCAGCAGGGTGCGCATCGGCTTGGGACGAGGGGGGCTAAGTGGACTCATAGGTCCGGATAGTAACAGCTAAACGGACCCCAGAGTCCGGTTTTGCCCGTGCGATCGGTCACACAGGCCCGGGTGGGCCGGGGGTGGAGACGATTTC
>DATJUB010000064.1:0-54792 GCA_035502775.1 Solirubrobacterales bacterium
GCTATTTGCGTGCTGATCGTCTCCACCCCAACCACCCACCAGCCGAGACACCACCCACCACGCATCTGCCCCGCGAAGGTCTGGCAATGATCAACCACAAGCCCCGACCCAACCTCCGGCCCCGAGACCCCACACCGGCCCCCGAGACACATCCGCACATCAACCCCAGCCCCCGAGACCCGGCCACACAACAACCCCAGCCCCCGAAACACGGCCCAGCCCCGCGACTCGGCCGTTCAGCTCCACCTAAGAGTGGTGCCCGGGGACGTCCTAGGCTCGCCTGGCGAGGAATAGAGCGATCCGGCGAAGCGATTTGCTGGCTCAGGCACTGCGAGAGACAGCAGATCGAACCCACTCACTCAGCGAGCACTTCGAAATCCGGATCGTGAAGCGATCCGGATTCCTTGTTCCCGCATAGGACGTCCCCGGGCACCGCTCGCCCACCGTCCCACATGCAGAAGGGCCGCCCCACCAGGGGCGGCCTTGTCGACATTCCGGCTATCAGCCAGGCCGGCCTAGATGGCTCTGAAGCAGCCGATTACCTTTCCGATCACCTGAGCATCGGTCGAGATGATGGGTTCGAACTCGTCGTTTTCCGGCTGGAGCCGCATGTGATCGGTTTCCTTGAAGAGGCGCTTGACGGTCGCCTCCTCCTCGTCGAGCATCGCGACGACGATCTCGCCGTTGCGGGCTTCCGGAGTCGGGTGGACGATCACGTAGTCACCGTCCATGATCCCGGCGTTCTTCATCGATTCGCCGCGCACTTCGAGCACGTAGTCGCCATCCTGCCCGCCGATCACGGCCGGCACTTCGACGTAGTCCTCGATGTTCTCCTCGGCGAGCATGCCGGTACCGGCGGAGATCCGTCCGAGCAGGGGCAGGCCGGGACCATTGCCGGGCAGCGCGTTCTCGACCGCGTCCACGGTCGCGTCCCGCGCGCTCTTGGCCTTCTCCACCAGGATCTCGAGCGCCCGGGGCTTGCTCGGATCCCGGCGCAGGACCCCGGCCTTCTCCAGGTTGGCGAGATGCACATGCACGGTCGAAGACGAATGAAGGCCGACCGCCTTGCCGATCTCCCTGACCGTGGGTGGGTATCCCATCTTGTCGGCGTACTTGCCGATGTAGTCAAAGATTTCGCGTTGCCGCTTGGTCAGATCAACCACGTCTCTCCTTAGTCGGCCACTCGGGCCTGGATCGGAATGAAAACTCTGGTTCGGAGCAGCGAACCTATGTTCGTACACTAACCGGCCCTGCGGACGCCTGCCGCGAAAGCGGCCGAAACGAAACTCCGCGCCCACGACGACACCGCCCCACCACCCCCGCTTCGCCTAATATCCCTCGCCCCTCATGCGGCTGTGGCGGAATTGGTAGACGCGCAAGCTTGAGGGGCTTGTGTCCGAAAGGACGTGGAGGTTCGACTCCTCTCAGCCGCATCAGACTCATGACCAAGGCCTCCATGCCCCCGCGGCAAGGGGGCCTTCGTTCATCCGGGAACACCGTGGCATCCGAGCGGCCGGACTTCGCTTCACCCGAGCGACTGGATCCACTGGACCAGAAATCCGCCGAAGAGCAGGACCGAGGCGAGGGCCATGCGCCAGTCGAAGGCGGGCGGACGGGGCAGGGATTGGTTCGTCTGGACCATCACCGAGATCAGACCGACCGCGCCCATCAGGTTGACGGCCAGCAGCCATAGGCCCGCCGCCATGACCGCGAACATGACGACCGAGCCGAGCGCCCACCACCCGTCGGGCCCGATGACGGCACCGACCACGACCACCACCACGATCGCCGGAAGCACATGGCGGCCGAAGCCGGGTGCCCCATATCGCTCGGCCCGGCCCGCCCAGCGGTTCGCCCGATCCACCCCGAGCCGCTGGAACCACGGGACCATCTTGATCATCGCCGTGAAGATCCCCGACCGTTCGAGCAGTGCCGGACTGGCCAGGAAACCCGAGACGATGATGGCCGCCAGCGCGAGCGACTCGGCCAGGTGATCCGACTTGGCGATCGAGAAGAACAGGAACGCGGCACCGAGGCCGACCGCCACGGCCGTGGACGCGTCCCGGATGCGCTTCCGGCCCTCGGCCCGCGTGATCCGGTTCTTTCGTTCCCGCTTCGTCCGCTTTTTCCGCCGCTTCTGCCTTCCTGACATCTGCATTCCTTCGGCCACGGCGGGAAATCTCCTCGAATCACCGGCCGCATCAGGACGTTCAGGAAAAGGATGTGGGCCGCCCGAAAGCAAGAGGCGGAGATGAGCAAAAACAAGAAGTTTCTCGCCGCAGCCACCGTCCTGACGATCGCCGTGTTCGCGGCTGGATGCGGCGGAGAATCCAAGGAAGAGAAACAGGCGAACGAGCAGGCGGCCCAGGCCGAGCGGCAGGCGACCGAAGCCAAGCGGCAGGCGAAGAAGGAAGCCGAGAAGGTTCAGGCGATGAGCGCCGAGGAGAAGAAGCAGGCGCAGGCCGCCGCCACCGCCGAGGCGAACGAGAAGGACGCGGAGGCCCAGGCCAGCGAGAGCGCCACCGAGGCGGCGAACGCCGAGGCGGCCGCGAAGGCGGCGGCAGCGAAGAAATCGAACTCGGGTGGATCCGGAGGCGGGACGGCCAGCGCCGGCGGCAACCAGAACTGCGGCAGCGGCATCGAGGTGAACGCGGTCACCTCCTGCGCCTTCGCGAAGAACGTGGTCGCGGCCTGGAAGAAGAACGAAGGCACCTCGGTTTCGGCCTACAGCCCGGACACCGGCAAGACCTACACGATGACCTGCACCGGTAGCCAGATGCTGACCACCTGTGCCGGCGGGATCGGCGCGAAGGTCACCTTCACCCCCTGACGCCGGCCTCCGGGACCTTGCTTCCCGGACAGCTCGTCCATACCGAGGGGCCGGGTCTCACGACTCGGCCCTTTTCGGTGGATCAGGCGGCCGCGGCCATCCAGCGGTTGATCAGGGCGACGATCTCCGACTGCCTCGCCTCGGCGTCCGCGGTGTCCTCGATCGTCAGGACTCCCCGCTCGGGCGTGGCCCACTCGATCAGCCCCGTCTCGTCGTCGAAGGCGAAAGCCTCACCATCCCCGGCGGGCTTCACACCCCGGTGGAAGATCAGTTGGAACCGGTCCCCGGGCTTCAGCCTGAAGGTGACCCGGTCCTTACCATCGAAACGGAAGTTGGGCGCGTTCCACTTGATCGATTCGGTGATGCGCTCGTCTGAGGCCAGGATCTTCTCCCTCAGGTAGGCGATGCCCTCCCGGTCCGGGTGAACCAGTTCGGCCAGATATTCGTCCACGGAGGGATTTCGATTCGCCATGTCCGGCTTATACAGCGAACCTGGACAGAACGGTGTGCGGTACGGCTAGGATCAGGGCAGGATCAGGGGGTTCGACTTCGCGGTCGATCCATCAACTGTCCCGGACGGGACCGAGCGGATACGCGGGGAGCTCGGAGCCGGTCCGGATGAATAGCCAACCGAATCGTCCACCCAGAGAGGAACTCGAACTTCATGACATCACGTCAACACTCAAGCACGAGAATACGCGGGACGCTGGTCGCGTCCGCCCTGGGAGCCCTGTTGCTGTGGCTCTCACTCCCGAACACCGCGACCGCCGCCCAGAACCGGATCTACGCCTGCGTCAACGCGGACTTCAGCACGCTTTCGCTCACCTCGAAACGAGCCGGATGCCCGAAGGGCGAACAGAAGATCTCTTGGCGGATCCGCGGACCCCGCGGTCCCAAGGGAGCCCGCGGCGCCAAGGGTGCCCCGGGGCGGGACGGGCAGACCGGCTCGGCCGGCGCCAACGGTGCGAACGGGCTCAACGGGCGAGACGGCCGTGACGGCACCAACGGGGCCAACGGGGCCAACGGCGAGAACGGCCAGGACGGCGCCCAAGGCAACGCGGGTGCAACCGGTTCCGCTGGAGCCACCGGGTCCGTCGGGGCCACCGGGTCCGCCGGCGCGACCGGCGCGACCGGCCTCATCGGTGTGACCGGACCGGAGGGACCGATCGGCCCCACCGGCGTGACCGGCGCGGCCGGCGATGACGGCACCACGGGAGCGCAGGGTGCCACTGGCGCGACCGGTGCCAGCGGCGCGACCGGTGCGAGCGGCGCGACGGGTGCGAGCGGCGCCACCGGCGCAACCGGTGCTCCCGGCACGGACGGCGGGGCCGCGGTATTGACCGGAAACGGCCCCATGGTCCCGACGACCCTGATCGGAGGATTGCCGGGCCAGATCGGGCTGCTGCCTCTGTCCGGGACCTTGGATCAGTCCCAGTCGACAAACACACCAATCGCCTTCAACCAGGTCAAGGGTGTTACCCAGGCCATTCCGAGGGACGGCGTGGTCACGTCTATATCGGGCTGGTTCTACAACGATGTCGCTCTCTCGCTGATCGGCACCACGGTCGAGCTCACGGGCAGCATGTACGTGAGCTCCGACGCCTTCTCGTCCCCGACCGAGATGCCGGGAACCAGGTGCACGGCCGCACCGGGCCTGACCGGCCTCATCACCGTCGGCACGATCTCTTACTTCACCTGCACGGGCCTCAGCCTGCCGGTGACTTCGGGATCGATCGGTTTCTTCGGACTAGAGGCCAAAGCACTCGGACTGCCGTTGGCAGCCACGATTCCGGTCACGGGCTCGATCTCGGTCGGACTCAACTGAGACGGAGCGGACCAGGTCCGCTCCGCATCATCCGAATCAACGAGGGGCCGGTCAAGCGACCGGCCCCTCGTTCTTCCCGCCGGGCGATCCGCTCACCGGCCGGCCCCGTAGTTCAGGATGTGACCATGAGCCCCGACTCAGACGGGCCGGACCGGCCGGCGATCATGTGGTTCCGGCGGGATCTGCGAACCCATGACCTGCCGGCCCTGGCGGAGGCGGCGACGGCGCCCGCGATCCTGCCCTGCTTCGTCTTCGACGACCGGCTGCTCGCCCAGGGACACTTCCCCTCCCCGGTCCGCACCGAGTTCATGCTCGGCTGTCTGCGGGATCTGCGTGACTCGCTTCGCGACCTGGGAGCGGACCTGATCCTCCGGCGGGGACGCCCGGAGGAGATCCTGCCGCGGCTCGCGGCCGAGATCGGCGCCGGAGCCGTCCACTGGACCGCCGACCTCTCACCCTGGGCGAAGCGGCGAGATGCGGCGGTCGGCGCCGCACTGGCCGCGGCGGGCATGGCCTCCCACCCACGGGCCGGCGCCTACATCGTCGACGAGCCGGGCGCGATCCGTTCCGGCAAGGACCGCCCCTACACGGTGTATTCACCCTTCGTGAAAGCTTGGCGGGAGGTGGAGAGGCGAGAGCCGGAGAACCCGCCGGAGCGGCTGTCACTCGCGGGCGACCTCGATCCCGGTGACCTCCCCACACTCGAGGATCTAGGCTTCGAGCTGCCACCGGAACGGACCTCGTTCGAGCCCGGCGAGACCGCCGCCCGCGAGACCGCGCGACGCTTCCGGAACGACGGGGTGGCAGCGTACGGTGAGCGGCGCAACACCCCCTCCGGTGGCTCCTCCCGTCTCTCGCCGTATCTGCGCTGGGGCTGCCTCTCCCCGCTCGAGCTCGAACGGAAGCTCGGCATCGGATCGGGCGAGGGACCGCGGGTCTTCCGGGCCGAGCTCGCCTGGCGGGAGTTCTACGCCGCGGTGATCGACAATTTCCCCGAGGTGACCCGCCAGGAGTTCCAGGAGCGCTACCGCGGCACCCTGAATTGGCAGAGCGACGACGAGCTGCTCGAAGCATGGAAGGCGGGACGGACCGGCTATCCGCTGGTCGATGCCGGCATGCGCGAGCTGCTCACCGACGGCTGGATGCACAACCGCGTGCGCATGGTGGTCGCCTCGTTCCTCACCAAGGACCTTCATCTCGATTGGCGCGAGGGCGAGCACTGGTTCATGGAGCGGCTGATCGACGGGGATGTCGCGTCGAACAACGGCGGCTGGCAGTGGGTGGCCTCGGTCGGCACCGATCCCGCTCCTTACTTTCAGCGCATGTTCAACCCGATGACCCAGCAGGAGCGCTTCGATCCGGACGGGACCTATGTGCGGCGGTGGCTGCCGGAGCTCGGGAAGGTGCCGGCCGGGCACCTGGTCCGGCCCTGGCTGATGAACGAAGACGAGCAGCGGCGCAGCGGATGCCGGATCGGGACCGAGTATCCCGCCCCGGTGGTCGAGCACGCCGAGGAACGGCGCTTCGCGATCGAGCGCTACCGGGCCGCGGTCGAGTGAGATGCCCGCTCAATAGGCTGCGCCCATGAGCAAGAGCCCCCTCGCCCCATCGACGTTCGACCAGGAGATCATCCGCTGCTCCGAGCCGGAGATCATCTCCGAGCTCTCCGATCCGGAGCGCCTCGCGAAGATCCGAAACGAGTTCGCCGAGGGGTTCGCGCTGCTCGAGGATGTCGGCCCGGCGGTCTGCGTGTTCGGCTCGGCCCGCACCGCGGAGGGGCATCCGGAATACGAACTCGCCCGCGAGGTCGGCGCTTCGATCGGCGACGCCGGCTACGCGGTGATCACCGGAGGCGGCCCCGGCACGATGGAGGCCGCCAATCGCGGTGCCAGGTCGGCCGGCGCGACCTCGGTCGGACTCAACATCGAGCTGCCGCACGAGCAGTCGATCAATCCGTACGTCGACATCGGCAAGGAGTTCCACTACTTCTTCGCCCGCAAGCTGATGTTCGTGCGCTACTCGTGGTCTTTCGTGGTCTTTCCCGGCGGACTGGGCACGCTCGACGAGCTGTTCGAAGTGCTGACCCTGATCCAGACCGACAAGGCCCGGCCCCACCCGGTGGTGCTGGTCGGTTCCGAGTACTGGCTGGGACTGCTCGAGTGGATGAAGAAGAACCTGCTCGAGCAGGGACGCGTCAGCCCCGAGGACTTCGAGCTGTTCACGGTCGCCGACGATCTCGACTCGATCGTCGCCAAGGCGACCAGGGGCCTGCCTTCCCTGCCGCACGGCCTCGCCTAGGAGTTCACTCTGGCCGAAAGCCGTGCAGGGTGTAGTAGCCGACCAGGTATAGGTTCTCGCCGTCGGAGATCATCGGTGTGTACCCGGGTGAGTCGTAGGAGAAGGTCTGTTTCCGGCTGTGGATGTCGATCCCGATCGATTTGGCGGTCTTGAAACTGGAGGTGTAGACGGTCCTGCCGACCACGGTCGCGGTGCCGGGAACCGGGCCGCCCACGTCGAAATCCCACTCCTTGCGGCCATTGCTCGCGTTCAGCGCGTAGAGGCGGGAGTCATAGGAGCCGATGTAGACGGTCAGGGGCGTTCCCGGCACTTCGGCCACGGCGGGCGATCCGTAGATGTCCCCCGCGGTCTGGAAGAACCAGGACTGCCGGCCGGTCTTCCGGTCGAAGGCGTACACGATGCCGTCGTCGCGGCCGGCGTAGACCTTGCCTCCCGCGATCGCCGGAGATGAGTAGAAGCCACCGTCCCCGCCGGGTCTGGTGTTCGTCGTGTCGGTCCTCCATTTCAGCTTTCCGCGCCTGGCGTCGAGCGCGAAGATCGAGCCGGAGTAGTCGCCGAAGTAGACCGTGCCGGAATCGACGCTGGGACTCGTCTTGATCGGCGTCGGCGCCTTGTAGGTCCAGATGGTGCGGCCGTTGCGGGCATCGAGTGCGAACAGGATCGCCTTTTCGGATCCCAGGTAGAGCCTGCCGTCGATCACGATCGGCGACGACTGCAGCCCGGTCTGCATGTTGCGCTTCCACTCGATCCGGCCCGTGCCGGCATCAAGGGAGACGAGCGTTCCGCCCTGGAAGGCGACGTAGACGTGACCGTCCGCGTATGCGGGCGCGGTGGTGTCGGTCGGCGGTCCGACGTCACGATGATCCTTCTGAATGTCCCAGAGAACCTTCTGGTCGGAGAGGCGAAGGGCACGGACGTCGCCGTACTTGTCGGCCAGGTATGCCACCCCCTGGTGGAGTGCGGGCGGGAACTCGATCAGAACCCGGTCACTGAAACTCCATTCCTGTTTCAGCGGCGGGTTGAGCCTGTCCGGTGCCGCGAGGAAGTGGGTCCGCTGCGATTCACGGCCGAAGTGCGGCCAGTTGTCCGGGCCGGTCTCGATCTCGGCCTGTCCGGTGCCCTGACCGTCCGGTTCCGGCGAGCCGTCCCCTCCGCAGGCGCCGAGGATCAATGCCGGGATGGCCAGGCAGAGCAGGGCCATCCGCCGGAGAGCATGGGACGGGATCATCTGGTTCCGAGACTACCCGTAGTGGTCTACTCGCCGGGGTGCAGGCGCTCGGCCCGTTCGATCGCTTCGTGCGTATCGCCGGCGAGGTCGGGCGAAGCGAGATCCAGCCCGGGCGGCAGCTCGACGTGGAGATCCGAGAAGAGCGCCGCCCTCACCGTGGCGGAATCGATCTCGACGCCGAGTACGTGTCCGCCCCGTTTCCGGGCGTCGTCGACGAAATGGAGGTGGTAGCCGGAGATCTCTATCCCCTCGCTGTAGATCGGGAAACGGAAGCCGACCAGCGAACCGGAACACGCCTCGATCTCGAACACGTTCTGGGCGGCGACCACCTCGTCCAGGTGCCGGTACGGCGGGAACTGTTTCGGCACCGACCGGGCCGTCACCGAGCGGAAGCTTCCGTCGATCCGGATCGCCGCCGCCGGGCTTTCCTCGGGCAGCTTCTCGTCGAGGATCGCCTGCAGATCGTCGAATCCGGGGACCGGACCGATCGTGAACTCGATCGTCGGCTTGAACTCGGTCACCACCGCGAACGGGGTGAAGGCGTTGGGTGCGATCTCGGTCACGTCGCCGTTGACATCGGCCCGGAGGAAGGTTCCGTCGAGCGCGATCATCTCGCCGTCGAGGCCGTTGAGGGTGCCGAGCCCGGTGTCCCCGTGGCGGGACAGCTCGGCGAAGCTGAGATCACCGTCGTAGGCGCCGTCGAGCAGTGCCGAAACGGTCGATGCCTGGAACAGCAGATGCGGATCGTGGCCCGCGTGAAGCTCCCCGGCCCTCATCGACTGGACATGGAGTGAACGCAGCATCATCTCTTCGAACACAGCCGGAGTCTCTCAGACCTCGAAGGAAACTATTCCGGAGGACGAATCTCTGCCAGAAGCAGCTCGCAGTTCCGCTCCAGGATGTCCAGAACCTCTTCGAAACCGTCTTCGCCGCCGAAGTAGGGGTCGGGCACGTCGGGGTCCGGATCTCCCGCGTAGGAGCGCAGCAGCCGGACCTTCGACTCATCGCCGCCGGCCAGCGCGACCAGGTCGTCCCGGTTGCTCCGGTCCATCGCCACGATCAGATCGAAATCTTCGAAATCCGCGGTACTCACCTGGCGGGCCCGGCTGGTCATCTCGTAGCCACGGGTCGCCGCGGCCCGGATCGCGCGTGGATCGGAGCTCTTGCCGACATGCCAGTCGCCGGTCCCGGCCGAGTCGATCTCGATCTCGCCGGCGAGACCCTCACGTTCGATCAGGTCGCGCATCACGGCCTCGGCGGTGGGTGACCGGCAGATGTTGCCGAGACAGACGAACAGGACGCGCATGGAGGAGCGGGCGAGCGGTCAGCCGCCGCCGATCGCCTCATCGAGGTTCAGCCGGTTGTAGAGGCGGTTGATCTTCTTGCCCTGATTCGAGACCTGCTGGTTGGTCTTGTTGATGCGGTTGTTCAGCTTGTTGAAGTCGCTCTGCTGATCGTTTTCCAGCTGCGTGAGTTCGGTGTCGAGCTCACCGTCCCTGCTTGACAGGGTGTTCAGCCGCTTCCTGAAGGTCCGGTTCTGCTTCTTCATCTTCTTGATCGACTTGGAGTTGCCGTTGATCTTCTTGACCAGGGACTTCTCCGCGGTCGAGAGCTGATCGACCAGCTTCTCCGCCCCGGACACCTGAGCCGCCTCTTTCGCGTCCTGTTTGGCCTGGGCATCGGCGAACTCCTGCTGGACCTGGGCCGCTACGTCCTCGTTGTCCTTGGCGGCGTTCTTCGCGTTGTACGCGGTGATCGCCCCGAAGATGCCGATCACGAGCCCGAGGGCACCGAGAGTGATCGCGAGAACCTGTTTCGTGTTCGAGCTCATGGCTCGTGACCCTAGCTGGATTCTCGGGTGGCGGGGCCGATTCGCCCCACCTGAATCACAACTTGAGCAGCAGGATCGTATTCAGGAAGAAAAGCACGCCGGTGACGACCGTGGCGCGGGAGAGGTTGCGCTCGACCATCGAGCCGCCTCCGACCGAACTGCCACCGCCGCCGATGCCGAAAGCACCGGAGAGACCCGCGTCCTTGCCCGAGTGCAGGAGCACCAGGAAGACGAGAAGAACGGCGATACCAACTTGGATGACGGCCATGATCGTGTACATGCGACGTCGAAGTCTAGCTGTCCCCGGACTTCGGGGACGAGTCGCCTGGATCCGGGGCCGGATCATCCGATTCGCCGGGAGCTTCTCCGGCCTCCTCACGGGCGGCGTCGAGATCCTTCAGGATCGCCACCGCGTCCCTTCGCAGATCGGCGTTCACCTGATCGAAGTCCTCCTGGGAGAGCTTGCCCGAAGCCAGGTCCGCCTCGGCATCGCGGATCTCCCGGTACTTCGATTCACGGGCCGCCTCGAGACCGGCCAGGGCGGGATCCTCGACCGTGCTGGCCTCGCTCCTGCCCCAGAACGGATACGAGACGAAGGCGGCGACGGCCGCCCCCAGGATCAGTACGTAGACGATTTCCATCAGGTCCTTCCCCGGCGCCGGAAGGTGCCGCTCGGCCAGACCGCGAAGAGCGCGCCCAGGATCGAGATGATCGCGCCGATCCAGATCCAGGTCACCATCGGACTGACGATTATTCGGAAGGTCACCGGAACGGACTGTTCGGGGTTCGTGTAGTCCTTCAGGATCTCGTCGGTCGCCAGGTTCTGCACCTTGATCAGCTGCGCGGTCAGCTCCTCGGTCTGTGACGGATCCTCCTGGATCACCGGCAGGACCTTCTCGCGCATGTACGCGCCGAACCGGCGGTCGGCGGATTTCGCCCGGTCCTGGATGACACCGGTGTCGGGCTCGACCGCGACCCAGAAATCGGAGAACAGGCCGGCCTTCAGACCGACCTCGGAGGTGGCCTCACCCTCGAAGTAGCTGCTGATCGTGCGGGTTCCGGACGTGTTCAGGTGGTACTGGCGGGTCGGGTAGACGCGTGTGAACTTCTCACCGTCGCGGTCCACCTGAAGCTCGGCCCCGAAGACCAGCGCCTGGTTCTTCCGTTCGACGGTCGGCTTGACGTAGGTGACGTCGAAGCCGTGAACGGTCGCGGTCTCACCGGGCGCCAGCTTCTCGTCGACCTTGGTTTCGAAACTGGAGGAGGCAGCGACCCCGACCAGCAGCGTGACCAGGCCGAGATGCACGATGTAGCCGCCGTAGCGCCGCCGGTTGCGAACCGCGACCGCCCCGATCGAGCCCAGCACCGAACCACCGGCGCTGGAGCGTCTCGCTTTCGCTCCCCGCCAGGTGTCCTGGAAGAGCGCGACCACGGTGAACGCGGCCAGGGTGAAGACCAGCAGCGCCCAGATGCTGTTGGGCGCGTCGGTGAAGACGATCAGGACCACCAGGGCGATCGCGGCGGCGATCAGCGGCGCGGTGAAGACGCGTTTCGCTCCCTCCCACGAGAGCTTTCGCCAGGCGAGCAGGGGACCGATGCCGGTGAAAAGCACGAGCAGCACGGCCAGCGGCGTGGTGTAGCGATCAAACCAGGGTGCGGCCAGGGTCGACTTGGTGCCGGTGATCAGCTCGGAGATCAGCGGGAAGAAGGTGCCCCAGAAGACGACCGCGCAGAGGGCGACCAGCAGCAGATTGTTGATCAGGAAGATCGCCTCGCGCGAGGCGAGCGAATCGATTCGCCGCTCCGATCTGAGGATGTCGAGCCGCGAGATGATCAGCCAGGTCGAGCCGACCAGGACCACCCCGATCAGACCCAGGAAGTATGGGCCGACGGTCGAGTCGCCGAAAGCATGGATCGATTGGAGCACGCCGGAGCGGACCAGGAAGGTGCCGAGCAGCGCGAGCGTGAAGCTGGCGACGATCAGGCTGACGTTCCAGACCTTCAGCATGCCGCGCTTCTCCTGGACCATGATCGAGTGGATGTAGGCGGTCGCGATCAGCCAGGGCATGATCGAGGCGTTCTCGACCGGATCCCAGGCCCAGTAGCCGCCCCAGCCGAGCTCGGTGTAGGACCAGCGAGAGCCGAGGATGATCCCGATCGTGAGGAAGGTCCAGGCGATCAGAGCGAAGGCACGGGTCGACTTGGCCCAGGCGGCGTCCACCCTTCTCGCGATCAGGGCGCCGATCGCGAAGGCGAAGGGCACGGTCAGCGAGACGTAGCCGGTGTAGAGCATCGGCGGATGGATGATCATCGACGGATGCTGGAGCAGCGGGTTGAGGCCGGTGCCGTCGGGCGGGACTTCGCTCAGCGTCCCGAACGGGTTGACGTCACCGGCGAACAGCATGATCCCGGTGAAGAAGAGGAAGACCCCAAGCATGATCGCGGTCGCGTACGGCACCAGATCGCGGAGCTTGTGCCGGGTGATGAAGAGCGAAATCGAGGCGACCACCGAGAGCAGCGACGCCCAGAGCAGCAGCGATCCTTCCTGGCTCGACCACATCGCCGTGAACTTGTAGAAGTTCGGCGTCTCGATCGAGGAATGGTTGGCGACGACGCTCAGCGTGAAGTCATCGGTGAGGAAGGCGTACTCGATGGCGAATACGCAGATCAGCATCAGCCCCGCGAGGGCGTAGGTGGAGCGGCGGGAAACGTCGATCCAGCGCCGATCTCCGCGCGAGCCGATCAGAGCCGAGGCGGCTCCGAATGCAGCGGTCAGAAAGGCAAGCCAGAGCGCCGCGTTGCCGAGGCTACTGATACTTCTTCTCCGAGAACTTCGATGGGCACTTGGTCACGAGTGTGTCCCTGTCCCCCACGAAGACCCCGTTTTCATCCACGCTTCCCTGCAGCACGATCTCACGGCCATCGCGGAACGGGTCCGGGATGACACCTTCGTAGGTGACGTCGATCGAGCCTTCTCCGTCACGGTCGCTGACCTGGAAGTCGGCGCCCTCGTCGGTCTTGGTGATCGTTCCGGGGATGACCTTGCCGGTCATCTCATAGCTCTTTCCGGGCACGGCGTCCTGCAGTTCGGAAGGCTCACGCGCCTCGCTCGAGGCGTTGAATGAGACGTAGATAAGTCCGGTTGCGAGGGCCAGGGCGATGCCGAGTGCCACGAAGAGCCGGATCTGTCGCTTGCGGGGAAGATCCATAGGCAAGGCGCATTATCGCAAGATGGGCGATCCGGTGCCTTCGTCGTGCCAGAATCGGTTCATGAGCGAACCAGAGAAGGTCCTCCTGATCACCGGCGCGAGCAGCGGGATCGGCGCCGCGACGGCCCGTCTCCTGTCCGGAGAATTCCGTCTGGTGCTGGCCGGCCGACGACGTGAACCGCTGGATGAGCTCGCGACGGAGCTGGGTGGTCCGGAGCGCGCGATCGTGACCGTCTGTGATGTCGGCGAGTGGGATCAGGTCCAGGCGATGGCCGCCGCCGCGATCGAGGCGTTCGGGCGGATCGACGTCGTTTTCGCCAACGCGGGCTTCGGCGCGACCCGTGGTTTCCTGGAGGAGACACCGGAGCATTGGCGCTCGATGGTCCTGACCAACGTGCTCGGTCCGGCGCTGACTATCCGGGCTACTCTGCCCCATCTGCTGGAGCGCGGCGAGGGCCACTTCCTGGTCACCAGTTCGATCGCCGGGCGGCGGGTGCTGCCGGGTTCGATGTACTCGGCGACCAAACACGCGGCGACCGCGATCGGTGAGGCCCTGCGGCAGGAGCTGCGTGGCCTGGAGGACGGCAACCGGATCAAGATGACCCTGATCGAGCCCGGCATGGTCGACACGCCGTTCTTCGACAACCGTCCCGGCGACAGCGCCCTGGCCGACGAGGACATCGCCAAGGCGGTCGCCTACGCGCTGAGCCAGCCCGACTCGGTCGACGTGAACGAGATCCTGATCCGGCCGATAACCCAGCCGACCTGAGCGACGGCAAAGACCGAGCCGGAAGACCGAAGCCACAGCCGACCAGAGCGCCGGCGAGTTCGGGTGGAGACGATTTCCTCCCCCTGGGGGAGGAAATCGTCTCCACCCTTGGGTTTTCAGGGCAGCAGGGCCTTGACTGCTCGCCAGTAGAGCCTGAGTGCCGTGCGGATCGCCCGGCCGCGCACCATCTCCGGCAGGAACGGTGAATCGAGATCCGGGGTGAGGATCCCGGCGAACTCCCCGGCCGAAATCGACCGGACCGATTGGAGGCGGCGGCGCTCGGCGATCAGGCGGGGCAGCCAGCGAATCGTCGCCCACCAGGCGCGGACCTTCTGCGGCAGCCAGCCACCAGACGAGGCCGCGACCACGAGCGCGAGCTCGGTCGCCAGCAGTGCCGGGGCGAGCAGCAGCAGGAGCGCCGCCGGATAGTTCCGGATGATCATCGCCCAGCGATTGCGCTCCAGCCAGAACCACTTCGAGCCGCCGCCGTCGAACTCGTACTGGTGATCGACGACCGCACCGGGGACCAGTCCGACACCTTCGCCGATCGACCGGAGCCGCAGCGAAAGGTCGGTGTCCTCCTGGTAGAGAAAGAACTCCTCCGGAAACCCGCCGAGGCGCTTCCAGGTGTCCCGCGGGACCGCGAGGCTCGCGCCGGACGCGGTCGGCACCGCCCTGGTCTCCCCCGCGTCGGTGGCCGGCAGCCCATGCCCCCCCGCCCAGGAGATGCCGGTGAAGTGGACCGGGTTGCCGGCCGAGTTGATCAGCTCGCGGCCGTCCTCCCGGTAGATCACGAGACCCATCCAGGCGGACCAATCGGGATGGGCCAGCAGCGGTTCGCGGATCGCGGTGCCGAAGCCGGGCTCGGGCCGGGCATCCGGGTTGAGGATCAGCAACAGGTCCCCCGAGGCCAGCTCGGCGCCCCGGTTGACCGCCGCGGCGAAACCGGCGTTGGCGCCCATCGCCAGCACCACGGCCGCCGGCAGGGCCTCCGCGATCACCCCGGCCAGGTCGTCGCCCGAGTCGTTGTCGACCACGATCACCTCATCACCGGGACGCAGCTCCGAGGCCACCGCCGGAAGCGTCCGGGCCAGGTCCCCGGCCGAATCATGAGCGACGATGACAACCGAAAGGGTGGCTTCCAAAAGCGGACGACGGGGATCGAACCCGCGACCTCGAGCTTGGGAAGCTCGCGCTCTACCAACTGAGCTACGTCCGCGCCGAGCGCATACTACGCGAGCGTCGAGCGTCTCTCTTTCGTACTCTGGTTGTCTTGAATCTGCGCACCTCAGTTGTGATCCTCGGCGTCGCCGGCCTGCTTGCCTTCCTCACATGGGGGCTGATCAGTGCCGGGGACAGCGGCCTGACGGTCGGCGATCCGGTCCCGGTCGCCACCCTCCCCACCCTTCCCGAGGGAGGTGAGGCGTCGCTCGCGGACTTCAAGGGCGACTGGGTTCTGCTCAACGTGTGGGCCTCCTGGTGCGGCCCGTGCCGATTCGAGTCCCCGGCACTCGAGCAGTTCGAACGGGAGAACCGCGACCGGCTGAAGGTCCTCGGGGTCGACACCCGCGACCTGAGCGAGGACGCGATGAAGTTCATCCGGGAGTACGACATCACCTACGCCCAGATCCGCGACGGCAACGGTGACTACGCCGACGACCTGAAGACGACCGGGGTGCCGGAGTCCTTCCTGGTCGATCCGGACGGCAATCTGGTCGCCCACTACCCGGGTGCCTTCAACGACATCGAGTCGATCGAGAAGTTCGCGGCCCCGGCGCTCGAAGCGACCGCGGCCGCCGGGGACGAGGCGAAGTGAAACGCCTGCCGGGCCTGCTCGCCCTTCTCGCCGTCGCGCTGGTCGCGCTGACGTTCCCGGCGACGTCCTCGGCGGCCGAACCCCAGGCCAGCCTGCCCCAGCTGGAGGACGAGGTGATGTGCCCGATCTGCGGCACCCTGCTCGGCCTGTCCCGCTCCCCCGCCGCCGAGCGCCAGCGCGTCTTCATCCGCGCGATGATCAGGGACGGCGCGGACGAGGAAGAGATCAAGGACGCCCTGGTCGCCGAGTACGGTCCCCAGGTGCTCGCCCTTCCCGATGATGAGGGAATCAACCTGTACGCCTACCTGGTGCCGATCCTCGGTTTCATCCTGGGCGGACTCGCGGTCGTCTGGGCGGTGGTCCGCATGAGACGAAACCGCAAAAAGGACCCTCCGGCCGGAAAGCCAGGCCCCGGCCCACCATCGAGCGAGTCGGAACGCCTAGACGCCGACCTCGCCCGCTACGACCTCTAGCCCCACCAAGGAGCATTCTGGGTCGAATCCGACGGCTATCTCGTGGCCTATTCGACCCAGAACGGATTTGCGGCTACATCCGGTCCGGTGCGGAGATTCCGAGCAGGCCCAGTGATGCCTTGATGGTCTGGCCCGTGACCTCGCACAGGTTGAGGCGCGCGGCCTCGACTCCCTCACCCTCGGCTCCGATCACCTGACAGTCCCGGTAGAAGGCGTGGTAGGCGGCGGCCACCTGGCTCGCGTACGTGGCGATCCGGTGGGGGGCCCGGCGCTCGGCGGCCTCGTGGACCTCGGCCGGATAGGCGAGCAGCTTGGCGATCAGCGCCTTCTCTGCCGGCTCCACCGGCGCGGTCGCGTCGGCGGCACCGTCGCGGGAGCTGCCCTGTTCCTCGGCCTTGCGCAGGATGCTCTGGATCCGGGCATGCGCGTACTGGACGTAGTAGACCGGGTTGTCCGAGGACTGCGAACGGGCCAGGTCGAGATCGAGATCCATGGTGCTGTCGTGGCTGCGCTGCAGCATGAAGAAACGGGCGGCATCGGTGCCGATGTCGCCGACCAGCTCGTCGAGGGTGACGATGTCACCGGCCCGCTTCGACATCTTGGTGCGCTGCCCGCCCTCGACCAGATGGATCATCTGCAGGATCTGGGCCTCGAAATCGACCGGGCGCTCGAAGCACTGGATCGCCGCGGACATGCGGGCCACGTAGCCGTGATGGTCGGCGCCGAGCACGTCGATCAGGCGCGAATAGCCGCGTTCCACCTTGTCGGCGTGGTAGGCGACGTCGGCCCCGAAGTAGGTCGGTTCACCGCCGGAGCGGACCAGGACCCGGTCCTTGTCGTCACCGAAGTCGGTGGTCCTCAGCCAGAGGGCCTGGTCGGCCTCGAAGGTGTGACCGGTCTCCCGCAGGCGGTCGAGACCCCGTTCGACCAGACCGTCGGCATAGAGCGAACGCTCGGAGAAGAAGTCATCCATCTCGACACCGAACTGGACGAGTGAGGCACGGATGCTGTCCACCATCCACTCGACCCCGGTCAGGGCGAGCCGCTCCAGCTCGGTCGGCTCGATCCGCTCTTCCCGGGCCCGCTCGGCCAGATCGTTGACGTAATCGCCCTTGTAGCCGTTCTCCGGCGGTTCCTCGCCGACCATGCGGGCCGCGATCGAGGCGGCGAAGTTCTCCACCTGGGTGCCGCCGTCATTGACGTAGTACTCGCCGTCGACGGTATGCCCGACCGCCTTCAGCAGCCGGATCAGCGCGTCACCGAACGCGGCGTGCCTGCCCGAGGCGGCAGTCAGCGGGCCGGTCGGATTGGCCGAGACGAACTCGACCAGGACATGCTCGGGGTCGGCCAGCTGCGGGATGGCGGCGGTGCCCGTTCCGGTCATGTTCCCGACCGCGTCGCGGTACCAGCCGTCAGCCAGGAAGAAGTTGATGAATCCGGGGCCGGCGATCTCGATCTTCTCGACCGAATCGCCCAGCTCACGCGCCAGTTCCTCCGACAGCTCGGCCGCGATCTCGCGTGGCGGGCGGCCGAGCGGCTTCGCCATCATCATCGCCGCGTTGCTGCTGTAGTCACCCATCTCGGGCTTCGGCGAGACATCGAGCCCGGGGCTCAGGCTCTCGTCACCGCTGAACGTTCTCGCGGTGGCGGTCAGGACTTCGTGCAGGCGGGTGACGGGGTCGGTCTGGTTCACGGTCACCCATCCTAGGGGGAGGCGGCCGAACTCAGAGGTGGTAGCTCTCCCCGGCGAGGATCTTCGAGGCCCGGAAGATCTGCTCGAGCAGAACGATGCGAGCCAGCTGATGGGCGAGAGTCTGCTTGCCGAGCGACACCCGCTCGTCCACCCGGGATCGCACGGCGGGCGGTAGTCCGGTCGGCCCGCCGATCAGGAATGTGATCTTCCGTCCTTCGTGGCGCCGCCGGTCCAGCCAGTCCGCCCAGCCCTCCGAGCTCATCTGGGGACCATCGAAATCGAGGGCGACCAGGTGGCTGTTCTCGTCGATCCGCCGGCTCAGGGCTTCGTCGTCCTTGACCTCGACCACCTCGACCGATTGCTTGGTCCGCAGCATCTTCGTGTAGTGGGCTTCGGCGTCCGCGAACGGATCGCGGATACGGCCGACGGCGAGCACGGTGATCTTCATTTCGGCTCCTCGCCGGATCGGGCGGCCTCGGCGGCCGCGATTCTCTCGAGAACGGTCGGGTGGGTGCCGAAAACGTACTGGTAGAGCCCCGGCGGATCGGGGTCGGTGAGGTTCGATTGGCCGAGCTCGCGCTGCAGACCGACCATTGCCGCGGGGTCTCCGGTGAGCTCGATCGCGAAGGTGTCGGCATGGGATTCGATGTTGCGGGAGAGCACGTTTCCGGGCACCGACAGGGCCAGGGTGGCGACCGCGATCATCAATGCCAGCGGGGGAATGATCCCGGGACCGGCCTCGTCGTCCCCGCGACGGCGGACCAGCACCGTGGTTCCGATCTGCACGAAGACGACCCCGAAGGGGATCACCAGAATCGCGAATCCGAGTCCGCGATAGAGGTCGTGCGATTCGACGTGGCCGAGTTCGTGTGCGATCAGGGCCGAGAGCTCGGCGTCCGAGAGCCGATCGATCGCGTTGTCGTAGAGCACCACCCGCTTCGACGAGCCGATGCCGTCCACCGAGGCGTTGAGGGTCGAGGAGCGGCGGCTGGCGTCGACCTCGTACACCTCGCCGACGTCCACTCCCGCGCGGTCCGCCAGGCGCATCACCTCGGACCGGACCGGACCGTCGGGCAATGGCTCGTAATCGTTGAAGAGCGGTGAGACGACGACGGGCCATAGCCAGACGAACAGCACCGCGTAGCCGATCACCAGGACCGAGCCGGCCATCCAGAAGCGCCGCTTGAACCTCCGCCACATCCAGATCGCGACCAGAGCGCCGATCGCCGCCAGCAGACAGGTGATCAGGGTGGAGATCAGCACGTCCGCGAGCCATCCCGCGAGACTCTGGGTGATCAGCCCGTAGTCCCGCCCCAGCTCGAACGCGGCCAGCCCGAACGGCAGCTGAAACAGAGCCAGCAGAAAGGCGATGCCGGCACCGGCCAGTGCCGAACCGACGAACGGCCGGCGTTCGAGCCGGCGGATCACGCGCTCGACCACCGGGCCGCGGTAGAAGGCCAGAAAGCCGAGCAGCGCGAACTCGATCGCCATCGAGCCGAGCCCGATCAGCCGTCTTTCCGAGCGGAACTCCCGGGCCCGGTCGATCAGTCCGGAATCGAAGAAACGGGCGGCGTCGACCGGCGATCCGTGAAAGTTCGGGCCCGGACTGAGCAGCCAGACCAGGAGGTAGGCGAAGGCAAGGGCCGCCAGGCCGACCCAGAGCAGGGAAGACGCTTTCAACAGGTCCCGGCGCTTCCGGTCGGCACTCATCGGTCTCTACGATAGACCGAGCGAGCCGTTCGATCCCCCACCATCCCGGGCTCGCCCACCCTCGATGAACGTAGCCGTGATTTCGGACATACACGCCAACCTTCCCGCGCTGACCACGGTGATGGGCGCGATCGACGAGGCCGGCATGGACGAGGTCTGGTGCCTGGGTGACGCGGTCGGCTACGGAGCCAGTCCGGCGGAGTGCCTGGAGATCCTCTTCGATCGCTGCAGCGTGTTCCTCGTCGGCAATCACGATCTCGCCGCCCTGGGCGAGATCGACATCTCGACTTTCAGTCCCAGTGCCGCCCAGGCCGCGCTCTGGACCCGTGAGAATCTCGGCCGCGCCGAGCTCGACCGGCTGGCCGGACTCGACGGCTCGTCCGCGGTCCGGGAGGGGATCGGGCTCTATCACGCGTCCCCCCGCGATCCGGTCTGGGAATACGTGATCGAAACGGACCGTGCCGAGGAGAACCTCAACGCCCAGCCCGAACGGATCGCGATGATCGGCCATTCCCACATCTCGCTCTACTTCACCCGGCTCGACGAGATGTCGCGGACCTCGTCGGTGATCGCCGGAGACGGCACCGAGATCGCGATGGGCCGCGGCGAGTGGCTGGTGAATCCCGGAAGCGTCGGCCAGCCCCGTGACGGTGACCCCCGGGCGGCCTGGCTCTCCCTCGACACGGAGTCCCAGAAAGCCACATTCCACCGGATCGAGTACCCCGTCGAGGAGGCGGCCACCGCGATCAGGAAGGCCGGACTGCCGGCCCATCTGGCCGACCGGCTCGCGCAGGGACATTAATGGCCGTTAAAGCTCACAGTCCCTCCCTTCGGTTTCTCTAGACTCGCCAAGGTGCTTCGTGCGGCAAAAATCGCCCTTTCCCTGGTTCTCGTCTCCGGCGCGGCGATCGTGATCACCGCATGCGGCGAGGACCGTGGCAATCTGCTGCCGGGCAAGGACGTCCAGGAGATATCGGCCAACATCGATACGGTTCAACAGCTGGTGGACGAAGGCCGGTGCTTCGACGCCCTGAACGCGGCCAATGCGGTCCAGAGCCAGGTGGAGGCGCTGCCGAAGTCGGTGGACGCCAAGCTGAAACGCTCGCTGATCGACGGTGTAGTCACCCTCACGATCCAGGTCGGCAGGCAGTGCGAGGACGATCCTTCACTCGGCACGACCGGCACGACCGACGTGATCGAGCCCGACACCGAGGTGACACCCACCGGCGATACCGGAGTCACCCCGAGTGACGAAGAGACCGGAACCACCGGCACCACCGGCAAGACGAACAGCCAGCCGGAGGAAGAACCGACCAAACCGAAGCCGACACCCAAACCGACCCCCACCCCGAAGCCGACCCCCACCCCGCCGACCCAGCCGGAGACCGAACCGCCGCCCAGCACGGGCCCCGGTTCCGGCGGCATCTCCCCGAATCAGTAAAGCTGACACCCACGCAATGACCAACACAACCGTTCTAGGCGACCGCTACGAGCTTCACGACAAGCTCGGTTCCGGAGGCATGTCGAATGTCTACCGGGCGACCGACCGGATCCTCGAGCGCATCGTCGCGGTCAAGGTGCTGGCCGAGCATCTCTCCGACGACGACCGGTTCGTCGCCCGCTTCCGCCGGGAGGCCCTGGCGGTCGCCAAGCTGATCCACCCGAACATCGTCCAGGTCTATGACACCGGTGTCGACAGCGGACGCCATTTCATCGTCATGGAATGCGTCGAGGGCCGCTCGGGCGCCCAGCTCCTGAAGAGCAGCGGTGTGCTCGATCCGGAGACCACGGTGGAGATCGGGGTCCAGGCCTGCGCGGGGCTCGAGTACGCCCACCGGCACGGGATCATCCACCGCGACGTGAAGCCGGGCAATCTGATGATCACCGGGGGTCCCGCCGGTGGCGGTGACATGACCTGCAAGCTGACCGACTTCGGCATCGCCCGCGCCGCCGAGCAGACGAGGATCACCCAGGTCGGCTCGGTGGTCGGCACCGCGGCCTACCTCGCGCCCGAGCAGGTACGGGGTGAGGAAGCCACCCCCGCCACCGATGTCTACGCGCTCGGCGTCGTGCTCTACCAGTTCCTCACCGGCCGCCTTCCGTACGAGGGCTCGTCGCTGGCCGAGCTCGCGATCCGCCAGCAGAACGAGAAGCCGCTGCCGCCGCGGACCTACAACGCCGATGTGCCGGAGACGGTGAGCGGATCGGTGATGCGGGCGCTCGAGGGTGACAAGAACCTGCGTTTCCACACGGCGGGCGCGCTGTCCGATGGTCTCGAAAGGGGCCTGCGCGGTGAGGATGTGACCATCCAGATGGATGACGACGGCCCCCGCACCCCCGAGCATTTCCCGATGGCCGAGACGGCCACCCGTCCGCTGGAGCGAACCGCCCGCACCGCCCACCGTCCGGCCCCGCCGCCGCCCCGCTATCAGGGCCCGCCGCCCCGCCCCACGCTGAAGAAGCGCTCGTTCTTCTCCCGCGCGATGCGGTTCGTCATGGGCATGCTGGCGCTGATCCTGATCGCCGGCGCGGTCGCCGGGATCGTGATCTCACTGACCGATCAGGCGGCGAAGGTGAAGGTGCGTGAGTGGACCTCGAAGACGGTCGACAACACGACCAAGGACCTCAAGGACTTCCTGAAGGAAAACACGCAGTAGGCGAAACGATCGTATTCGCACAGCGAAGCGAACTGAATCCGATCGTTTGTTCCGTTACTTCACGTCGCTGCGCAGGAAACGCAGCGCGCCCAGAGCGAGCAGGCCGATCAGCCAGGCGGCTACGATCAGCACGTCCGACGCGTGAGCCGCGTCGACGTTCTCGCCGAACGCTCCGACGTCCGATCCGCGCAGGCTGCTGCTGACCTTCTCCAGGGCCGGGCCCATCGCCACGTTCTCGATCTTGGGTACGATCGAGACCACGGTGTCGATCACGAAGATGAACACGAGCGCCATCGTGACCCCGCCGGCCATGCTGGCGGTGATCAGCGCGAAGGCGAAGCCGACGATCGAGTAGGCGAAGTTGGACATCAGATCGGCCAGGGCGGCGTCCTTCACCGCCGAGGCCGACACCGAGTGGTCGTGGCCCTGTGAGGCCAGGTCATAGATCGGCAGGGCCAGCAGGTGGAGCACCGCGGTGACGAGCACGACCAGGAGCAGCATCACCGCGAGCTTGTCGAACACCAGGCGGAGCCGTCTCGGATCGGCGGTGAGTGTGCGTCGCAGCGTGTTCTGTCCGTACTCCACCCCGACCATCCAGACGCCGAACACGATCGAGGCGATCAGGGTCGGGATTCCGACGGCGATGTCGACCACCTCGGAATCCGCGCCGGGCCCCCAGAGGACCGTGCCGACGATGCCGAGCACGAAGCAGATGACGACCGCGATCAGGCACCACATCGGGGTCGGCATCGACCTGACCTTCAGCAGTTCAGCCCGCATCGCTCATCCCCCCTTCGGTGTCGGGACCGCCGGTGAGCGTCATGAAGACGCTCTCGAGGTCGGGGTTGTCGCGGCGCAGCTCGGAAAGGTAGATGCCGGAGCCCGCCAGCACGCAGCTGATCTGCGAGCCGTCCTCAATCGGCCCGGAGACCGATAGCTCCCCACTTCCGAGATCGGCCACGTCCAGGCCGATCCCGCCGAGAGTGGAGATCGCCGGCGCTGCCTCCTGCGGGGCGACCCGGACCCGGTAGGCGCCTTCGATCCCCGCCTGGCCGAGGATCTCGTCCATCGTCCCGTCGGCCACGAGCGATCCGCGGTTGATGATCGTCGCCCGGTCGCACATCAGCTGCACCTCGGCGAGCAGATGCGAGGAGACCAGTACGGACACCCCGGATTCGGGCAGGCGCTTGATCAGCTCGCGGATCTCGACGATCCCGGCCGGGTCGAGCCCGTTGGTGGGCTCGTCGAGGATCACCAGACGCGGGCTGCCGACCAGCGCGATCGCCAGTCCGAGCCGCTGTTTCATGCCCATCGAGAAGTTCTTCGCGTTGGTCTCGGCCCGCGCGCTCAGGCCGACCATCTCCAGCAGGCGCTCGATCTCCGGTTTCGGGTTGTGGATGCCCCGGGCGGCCGCCTGGATCTCCATGTTCTGCCGGGCGCTGGCCCGTCCGTAGAGCGCCGGGCCCTCGATCAGGGCTCCGGACATCTTCACCGCCTCGTGGAAGCCGCTGGCGCCGGTCTCGACCCCGAGCAGTGAGGCGCGCCCGGCGTTGGCGCGGCTCAGGCCGAGCAGGACCCTGATCGCGGTCGTCTTGCCGGAGCCGTTGGGGCCGAGCAGCCCGCAGACCGAGCCTTCTACCACTTCGAGCGAGAGTTCGTTCAGGGCGACGGTGCTGCCGAAACGGCGGGTCACCCCGTCCAGTGACGCGAGCGAGGAGACGAGCGCGCTTTCGCTCACGCCGCGTCCCAGGGGGCGGTGCCGACCAGGATCCGGGCGCTGTACTCCGAGAAGCGGCCGTCGGCGATCGCGGCCCGGGCACCGGCCATCAGGCGTTCCATGTAGGTCAGGTTGTGCTCCACCAGCAGTCTCACCGCGGTCAGCTCCTCCGAGCGCGAAATGTAGTTGATGTAGTCGCGATCGTAGTCCTCGCAGGAGACACAAGAACAGCCTTCGACCATCGGCCGGTGATCGCCGGCCATGCCGCCCTTGCGCATGTCGATGCGGAAGCGCTTCTCGGGGTCGGGCGCGAGGGCCATGCCGTGACGGGCCAGCCGGGTCGGTACGGCGCAGTCGAACACGTCGAGCCCCAGCGCGATGCCGTGCATGAGGTCGTCGACCTCGCCGATGCCCAGCAGGTGCTTGGGAGCTTCCACCGGGAGGGCCGGCACGGTGAAGCCGAGCACCTCGGCCATCTCGTCCTTGTCGCGTCCGAGCGTGCCGCCGATCGCGATGCCGTCGACCTCGGCTTCACCGACGTACTGGCAGGACTCCCGGCGCAGATCCTCGTAGGTGCCGCCCTGGATGATCCCGAACACCGCCTGGCCCGCGGGCGCGTTGTCCTGATGCCATTTCAGGCTGCGGTCGAGCCAGCGATGGGTGCGTTCGGTCGACCTGGCCGTGTATTCACGGTCGGCGTGGAAGGGGGTGCATTCGTCGAAGACGAGAGCGATGTCCGAGGCCAGCGCGGCCTGGACCGACATCGAGGCTTCGGGTGAGAGCATCAGTTCGGACCCGTCCTTGTATGAGCGGAAGCGAACCCCTTCCTCCTCGATCCCGAGCGTCTTCGCCAGGCCCTGCATCTTGCGCCCGGTGCCCTTGATCTCCTCGGCGACACCGCCGTGGGCCAGTGAGAAGACCTGGAATCCGCCCGAGTCGGTGATGATCGCCCTGTCCCAGCCCATGAACTTGTGCAGCCCGCCGGCTTCGATCATCCGCTCCGGTCCGGGCGCGACCAGCAGGTGGTAGGTGTTGCCGAGAACCATCTCGTAGCCGAACCCCGCGACCTCGCGGGAGGACATGCCACGGACGCTGCCCTTGGTCGCGAGGGGAATGAAGGCGGGAGTTTCCACCGGCCCGTGCGGGGTCTGGAGAGTGCCGCGACGGGCCATCCCGTCGCGATCATGAATCTCAAATGTCAGGCGGTCCGGGTCGTGGCGCAAGACCGCAGAGTATCCGGCCTCCCCAAGCCCCGTTGTTTGCCCATACGGGTAGCTGCGAATAGACCAGCGTTCCGGCGTACTCACCATCCGAGCCGGTTCTACAAACGTTTCCGCGTCTCAGACTCCTTCGGAGATACCGGGTCGGATGCCTTGTTCAGCGAATCAGGCTGCGGCCCGTCATCTCCACCGGCTGCTCTATCCCGAGCGCATCCAGGACCGTCGGCGCGACGTCCGCCAGGATGCCGCCGTCGGCCAGCGGCGGTCCCGGCACGGTGAGGATCAGCGGCACCGGATTCAGGGAGTGGGCGGTGTTCGGGGAGCCGTCGGGCTCGAGCATGTTGTCGGCGTTGCCGTGATCGGCGGTGATCAGGCAGGCGCCACCGGAGGCGAGGACCGCCTCGACCACGCGTCCGAGGCAGGCGTCGACCGCTTCGATCGCCTTGACCGCGGCCGGGATCACCCCGGTGTGTCCGACCATGTCGGGATTGGCGAAGTTGATGATGCCGAAGCGCGGATTCTCTTCCCGCCACCCGGAGACGAAGGCGTCGGCGGCGGCGTTGGCGCTCATCTCAGGCTTGAAGTCATAGGTCGGCACGTCGCGCGGTGACTCGACCAGGCGGCGCTCCTCGCCCTCCCATTCCTCTTCCCGGCCACCGTTGAAGAAGTAGGTGACGTGGGCGTATTTTTCGGTCTCGGCGACATGAAGTTGGCGCCCGCCTGCCTTCGAGATCACCTGGGCGAGGGTCACCTCGGGGCGTCGCTCGGGGAAGGCGACCGGGTAGGGCCAGCCCTTGCGGTAGACGGTCATCGTGGTCAGGTCGACCACCGGACCGCCCGAGCGCGGGAATTCGTCGAAATCCGGATCGGCCAGGGCCATGGTCAGTTCACGTGCGCGGTCGGGCCGGAAGTTGATGAAGATCGCGACGTCACCCTCGGCCATGCCGTCGTAGCCGCCGATCACGGTCGGCGGGATGAACTCATCGGTCTTGCCGTTCGCGTAAGCCTCCCTGATCGCCGTTTCGGCATCCGGGGAACCGGGGCCCTCGCCGTGGACCATCGCGTCGTAGGCGAGCTTCACGCGCTCCCAGCGGGTATCGCGGTCCATCGCGAAGTAGCGGCCGCTCACGGTGCCGACCCGGCCGGCCGAACGCAGCCACCGTTCGAGCTCCTCGACGTATCGCGCCCCGCCGTTCGGCAGGGTGTCGCGGCCGTCGGTGATCGCGTGGAAGACCACGTCGGGAACGCCCTCCTGGGAGGCCAGCTCGATACAGGCCTCGAGGTGCTCCCAGCCGGAGTGCACGCCGCCGTCGGAGACCAGACCGATCAGGTGGAGCCGGCCGCGCGGGCTGACCACTGCCCTCTGGCAGGCGGCCACCAGGGCCTCGTTGTCGAAGAAGCTGCCGTCGGCGACCGCGGAGTCGATCCGGGCCAGGTCCTGTTTGACGATCGCGCCGGCACCGAGATTCAGGTGCCCCACCTCCGAGTTGCCCATCTGCCCCTCGGGCAGGCCCACGTCGGGACCCTGGGCGCTCAGCCGGGTGGTCCGGTACTCGGACCACAGCCGGTCGAAGTTCGGCGTGTCGGCAAGCGAGATCGCGTTGCCGGGACCGTCCGGCGCCAGGCCCCAGCCGTCGAGGATCACCAGGGCCACGGCCGGCACCGGCAGCTCGGTCGGTCCGTTCGGGCTCATGCTCAGCTCGCGGGTGCGGCGGCGACGATCGCGCCGAAGTCCGCCGGGTCGAGCGCGGCGCCTCCGACCAGGGCACCGTCGATGTCCGGGAGCGCCAGCAGCTCGGCGGCGTTGTCCGGCTTGACCGAACCGCCGTAGAGGATGCGGACCCGCTGGGCGGCCTCCGGATCACGGGAGCGCAGCAGGTTCCTGATGAAGTGGATCGATTCCTGGGCCTGTTCCGGAGTGGCGACCTTGCCTGTGCCGATCGCCCAGATCGGTTCGTACGCGATCACGACCTTGTCGAGATCGTCGGTGTGGATCTCGGCCAGATCGGTGATCACCTGATGCGACAGGACCGCGTCGGTGTCACCGGACTCCCGTTCGGATTCGGTTTCGCCACAGCAGAGGATGGGTTCCAGACCGGCCTCGATCGCCCGGCGGACCTTCCGGGCGAGTGCCTCGTCGGTCTCACCGAAGTACTGGCGGCGCTCGGAGTGGCCGAGGATCACGCCGTCGACTCCGAGATCGAGCAGCATCGGGGCCGACACCTCGCCGGTGAAGGCTCCCGAGTCCTCGAAATACATGTTCTGGGCCGCGACCTTGACCGGCGTGCCGGAGCAGCGCTCCGCGACCCGGCTCAGGGCCAGGTAGGTCGGGCAGAGCACGACCTCGGCCCCGTCGCCGTTCTGGGTCGGCAGGAAGGCGTCGAGGAACTCGTCGGCCTCACCTGCCGTCTTGTTCATTTTCCAGTTCGCGGCTATGTACTGACGGCGGCTCATGCGTCAATCATGCCGCGTCGAGCGCTTCGACGCCCGGGAGCTTCTTGCCTTCCAACAGCTCCAGGGAGGCACCGCCGCCGGTGGATACCCAGTCGACCTCTTCGGTGAGACCGAACTTGACCAGTGCCGCGACCGAATCGCCGCCCCCGACAACCGTGAAACCGGGTGCCGCGGCGACCGCCTCGGCGACGGTCTTCGTGCCGGCCGCGAAGGGCTCCAGTTCGAAGGCCCCCATCGGTCCGTTCCAGAGGACGGTGCCCGCGCCGGCTATCCGCGCGGCGTAATCGGCCGCTGATTTCGGCCCGATGTCGAGTCCCATCCAGCCGTCCGGCACCGCGGTGCCGTCGGTCGCCTTGAACTCGGTGTCGGCCGAGAACTCGCGTCCGAGGGCAAGATCGGACGGCAGGACCAGTTCACAGTCGGACCCGGCCGCCTTTTCGAGAGCCTCCTTGGCCAGGGGAATGCCGTCCTCCTCGACCAGCGAATCGCCGGTCTCGATGCCCTGCGCCCGGTAGAACGGGAAGCACATCGCGCCCCCGATCAGGACCTGGTCGGCCAGTTCGATGAAACGGTCGATCACGCCGACCTTGTCCGAAACCTTGGCTCCACCGAGGATCACCACCAGCGGACGGGCCGGATCGTCGGCCACGGCGTCGAGATTCTCGACCTCGCGCTGGAGCAGCAGGCCCGCGTATGAGGGCAGCTGGGCCGCGACACCGGCCGTGCTGGCATGGGCGCGGTGGGCCGCGCCGAAGGCGTCGTTGACGTAGATGTCGGCCAGCTCCGCCAGCGCCAGGGCCAGTTCGGGGTCGTTCTCGGTCTCCCCCGCGAGAAAACGGGTGTTCTCCAGCAGCAGGACATCGCCCGGTTCCAGCGATTCGGCCAGGGCCTTGGAGATCGGCCCGGTCAGTTCCGGTGAGAGCCGGACCTTCGAATCGAGCAGCCCGGAAAGGTGCTCGGCTACCGGCTTCAGCGACAGCGCGTCGACCCGCTGTCCCTTGGGACGGCCGAGGTGCGACATCAGGATCACCTTGGCGCCGCCGTCGATCAGCAGCTGGATCGTGGGCAATGCCGCCCGGATCCTGGTGTCGTCGGCGACTTGGCCGTCATCCAGGGGAACGTTGAAATCGACCCGGACCAGGACACGCTGACCTTTCAGGTCAGCGTCCCGGACCGAAGCCTTGCTGAATGCCACTGTCGTGGAGTCCCGGTGGTCTTCCTACAGGACTTTGCCGAGCAGTTCGACGCAGCGGTTCGAGTAGCCCCACTCGTTGTCGTACCAGGAGATCGCCTTGACCATCTCGCCGTCACCGATGACCTGGGTCAGGGCGGCATCGAAGATCGAGCTGTGCGGATCGCCGACGATGTCGGTCGAGACGATCGGATCCTCGGTGTAGGCCAGGATTCCCTTCAGGGGTCCTTCGGCGGCGGCCTTCACGGCGGCGTTGACCTCTTCGGCGGAAGTCGCCTTGGACGGCCTGAAGGTGAGATCGACGACCGAGCCGGTGATCACGGGGGCGCGGACCGCGAAACCGTTCAGCTTGCCGGCCAGCTCGGGCAGCACCAGGCTGACGGCCTTGGCGGCACCGGTGGTGGTCGGGATCAGGTTCTGCGCGGCGGCACGGGCACGGCGCAGGTCGGAGTGCGGCATGTCCTGGAGACGCTGATCCGAGGTGTAGGCGTGGATCGTGGTCATCAGGCCGTGCTCGATGCCGACCGCGTCGTTGATCGCCTTGGCGAAGGGCGCCAGGCAGTTGGTGGTGCAGGAAGCGTTCGAGATGATGTTGTGGTTCTCGGGGTCGTACTCGTCGAAGTTGACGCCGAGCACGACGGTCACGTCCGGATCCTTGGCGGGAGCGGAGATGATGACCTTCTTGGCGCCGGCATCGAGGTGCTTGGCGGCGTCGGGACGGGCGGTGAAGAATCCGGTGGACTCGAGCACGACGTCCACGCCGAGCTCCGCCCACGGCAGCTGGGCCGGATCACGTTCGGAAAGGGCCTTGATCTCCTTGCCGTCGACGATGATCGTGCCTTCGGTGGCCTCGACGGTGCCGTCGAAGCGGCCGAGGATCGAGTCGTACTTCAGGAGGTGCGCCAGGGTCTCGTTGTCGGTCAGATCGTTGATCGCGACGATGTCGAGATCCGCACCGGCCGCCTGGGCCGCGCGAAATACGTTGCGTCCGATTCGTCCGAACCCGTTGATTGCCACCTTGACGGCCATATGCGCTGCTGCCTCCTGTAATTGATCGATCAGTGATTGATGCGGGATGTAGCTTGGATTCTACGGGGCAGCCGTATTTCGGCCGCCCGATGTCAAACAGACTCGGTTCGCCGGCGTTTCAGTCGTTGCCGACGGTGATCTCGATGTCGTGCCCGTCCGGATCCCGGAGAAAGGCCGAGTAGGGACCCGAACCGTGTCCGCCGGGTTCACCCGGCTTGGCCACGTTCGAGCCACCGACGCGACAGCCGCCTTCCCAGGCCGCCTTGACCGCGGCGATGCCGGGAGCACCGAGACTGACCAGCGTTCCCTCGGGCCGGGCGCCGGCCCGTTCCGTGACGAAGAGGATCGGGCGGGAGATCCCGTAGCCGATCGCTCCGGCGTCATTGACATGACGCCGCCAGCCCAACGGAGAGAGAAGCGCGTCATAGAACTCTGACGCACGCTGAAGACTCGAAACTTCTAAGACGATGTGATGTAGCACCCTGCCAGGCTAATGGAGAGCGGGTCGCGACCACATTGCCGCCTCCGTGCTAGTGGGGGCGCCTAGTTTCTGGGAGACCAGCGGAAATAGCGAATCGCCAGCAAGAGTCCGGCGATGCCCCAGATACCGACCACGAGCAGATCGCCCCACTCGAATCCCGCCCCGACCGTGTTCGGGCTGTAGGCCGCGAAGAACGCCTCGAAGAAATCCCTGATCGGGAAGTGGTTGGCGAAGGAGAGGACGCCGTCCGGGATCTCGCTTTCCGGGATGAAGATGCCCGAGAGGAAGTAGAGCGGCAGCGTGATCAGGTTGGTGATCGCGGGCGCGGCCTCACGCGACGGGATGATCGCCGTCATCGCGATCCCGAGGCAGCAGAAGGAGGCGGCGCCGATCACCAGCGTCACGAGCAGGGCCGGCAGCCGGTCGAACGGGATCGGGGCGTCGTAGAGGATCTTGCCGATCAGGGTGATCACGACGACCATCAGCACCGAGATCACGATCGCGTTGCCGACCCGGCCCGCAATGAAGACCCAGGGTGGCAGGGGCGTGCCACGGCCGCGTTTCAGCAGTCCGGCCTCGCGGGCGATGGTGAGGTTCATCGCCAGGCTGACCATGGTCGCCGAAACCACCGCCAGGGTCACGATCGCCGGGATGTAGTAGGTCGTGGTCGGGATGTTCCCGAGCGACTCGATCTTCTCGTCGCCGAAGATCGTGGCGAAGATCAGCAGGAAGATGACCGGCAGCAGCGCGGTGAAGAAGACCGATGCCGGGTTGCGCCAGAACACCTTCTGGGTGTACTTGAACTCATGCAGGACCAGCCGGATCGACCTCATGCTCCGGCCTTCTCCTCGGTCACCTGAAGGTAGACGTCCTCGAGGCTCGGACGGCGCACCTCGAGTCCGGAAAGCTCGATCCGGTTCTCGATCGCCCAGCCGGTGAGCCGGTTCAAATCATTGACCGAGTCGTGACTCTCGAGCACGGCCAGCACCCCGGGCTCGGGACCGGATTCGTCGAACGTGATCTTCTCGAACCCGGCAAGCCCTTCGATGCCGGCGCCCTCGGGCAGCCTGAAGGTGATCCTGGTCGGCAGGTGATCCCGGTCCCCGAGGTTCTCGGGGGTGTCCTCGGCGACGATCCGGCCCTCGTTGATGATCGCGACCCGATCGGCCAGGAACTGGGCCTCTTCCATGTAGTGCGTGGTCAGCAGCACCGTCTTGCCGAGATCGCGCAGTCCGGCGATCATCTCCCAGGCCTGGCGGCGGGCCGAAGGGTCGAAGCCGGTGGTCGGCTCGTCCAGGAAGAGCAGCTCGGGATCTCCGATCAGCGCGATGCCGACGTCGAGGCGGCGCATCTGGCCCCCGGAGAGCTTTCCGGCCCTGGCGTCGACCTTGTCCTCCAGCCCGACCAATCCGATCACCTCGTCGACCGGCCGTGGATTCGAGAAGTACCCGGCATAGAGCTCCAGTGACTCGCGAACCGTCAGCTTGGTTTCCAGGGCCGTTCCCTGGAGCACGATCCCGATGCGTTCCCGCCAGGCGCGGGTCGGCTTGGCCGGGTCGATTCCGAGCACCTTGACCTCGCCCGAGTCACGGTCCCTGTAACCCTCGAGAATCTCGACGGTGGTCGTCTTTCCGGCCCCGTTGGGACCGAGTACGGCGAGGATCTCCTCCGGTTCGACCTGGAGATCGATACCTCTGACAGCCTCCAGCTCGCCATAGGACTTGCGCAGTCCCTGAATGGATATGACCGGTTCGGGCACGGAGATGATCCTACGACTCGAAGCCGATCGGGCGGGGCCAGCCCGGGCCGGGCCGGTGTGCTAGTCAGCCCAGGTCGCGGTGGGTCACGCGGACCACCACGTCCTCGCGGGCCGAGAGGTCCCGCCAGATCCGTTCGGCGACCGTGACCGAGCGGTGACGGCCGCCGGTGCAGCCGATCGCGATGGTCAGATGACTCTTGCCCTCGGCCACGTAGGCGGGCACGAGGAACTCGAGCAGGGGCATCAGGCGGCCGTAGAACTCGCCCGCCTGGGTGCCGGCCTCCACGTACTCGCGGACCTCGGCGTCGAGCCCGGTCATCGGCCGAAGACGGGTGTCGTAGTGGGGGTTCGGCAGGAAACGGACGTCGAGGGTGAGATCGGCGTCACGCGGCGGTCCGTTCTTGAAACCGAAGGTGAGCAGGGTGACCGCCATGCGGCCCTCGTCCTCGACCGCGACCATCTCCTCGGAGATACGGCGGCGAAGCTGGGCCGCGGTGTCGGTCGAGGTGTCCATCACCATGTCGGCCCGGACCCGCAATGGCGCGAGCAGCTCCCGTTCGGCCCGGATGCCCTCGAGGATCCGTCCCTCGGGCGCCAGCGGATGGCGGCGGCGGGTCTCCTTGTAGCGGTCGGTCAGGATCTCCTCGTTGGCCTCGAGGAAGAGGACCTGGGGCCGCAGCCCGTCCTGTTCGAGATCCTCGAGCACCTGGAGCAGCTGGTCGAAATACTCGCCGCTGCGTACGTCGGACACGACCGCCGCCCGTTCGACGCCGCTGCCCGGCAGCCGGAACATCTCGCCCAGGGCGCCGATCATCTGCGGCGGCAGGTTGTCCACACAGAAGTAGCCGTTGTCCTCGAAGGCGGCGATCGCCTCGGACTTGCCCGCCCCGGAGTGGCCCGTGATGACCACCATCGTGACGTCCTTCTCGGAGCCATCCTCCCCCGGCTGCTCTTCTTGGTCCAGCAAGCTTTCTTATCCGATTCTGTTCAGTTGTTCGTGGATCTCACGGGCAACCTTACCGGGCAGTCCGGGCACCGCCTCGATCTCTTCGCGGGTGGCGTTCAATACCCGGTCGGGAGAGCCGAAATGTTTGATCAAGGCTCGTTTCCGGGAGGGTCCGACCCCGCGCAGGCCGTCCAGTGCCGATTCGGTCATCGCCCGGTCGCGGCGGCCGCGGTGATGGGTGATCGCGAAGCGATGGGCCTCGTCCCGCACCCGCTGAAGCAACTGCGATCCCTCCGAGTCGGCGGGCAGGTCGATCGGATCCGAGCTGCCCGGCATGAACACCTCCTCGAGCTTCTTGGCGAGCCCGATCACGGTGACCCCCATCTCGATGAACTCCTGGAGGGCGCGGATGCCGGCGGCGAGCTGCCCCTTGCCGCCGTCGATCAGGATCAGCGAAGGCAGCGCCGCGAAGCTCTCGTCGCGGCTGCCGTCGTGAGGCGAGAGGTCGACCTGTTCGCGGTACTGCTTCATGCGGCGGCCGAGGATCTCCTCCATCGAAGCGAAATCGTCCGGGCCCTGATGGCCGAAATCGCCCTTCACCTTGAACCGGCGGTAGTCGGATTTCTTCGGGCGCCCGCCCTCGAACACGACCATCGAGGCGACCGTGTGGTTGCCCATCAGGTTCGAGATGTCGAATCCCTCGATCCGGATCGGCAGCTCGGCCATGCCCAGGGCATCGGCGAGCGCGGAGAGGGATTCGACCCGCCGCTGCTGGCGGTGCTCGGTTCTCAGGCGGTCCTGGTCCAGGGCGAGTTTCGCGTTCCGTTCCGCCAGTTCACGCAGACGTCTCGCGTCGCCCCGCTCGGCGATCCGGACTTCCATCTTGGAGGAGCCGCGGAGCTCGGTCAGGAAGGCTTCGATCGTCTCGGCGCGATCGGCCATGTAGGGGCCGAGCACGATCCGTTTCGGGATCGAGGGCGACGAGGCGTAGAACTGCTCGATGAACTCGGCGGTGACCTCGGCCAGGTCGCGTTCGGCCGGGTTCTCCAGATAGAAGCTCTGCCGTTCGGCGAGGATGCCGTCGCGCACCTGGAAGACCTGGGCGTTGGCGTCGGTGCCCTCGGCCGCCACACCGATCAGGTCGGCCGTGCCGACGTTCGATCCCGAGATCCTCTGCCGTTCGAACAGTGAGCGGACCGACTGCAGCCGGTCACGGAAGATCGCGGCGGCCTCGAAGTCCTGGCTGGCGGCCGCCTCCTCCATCTGACCGGCGAGATCCTTCTCGATCTGGTCGTAGCGGCCGGAGAGGAAATCGACCACCGCCTCGATGTTCTTGCGGTACTCGGTCCGGTCGATGTAATCGACACAGGGTGCGCCGCAGCGCTTGATGAAGTAGTCGAGGCAGGGGCTGCCGGAACGCCGCCCGGGCTCCTTGCCCTCGCAGGTGCGGTACTGGAACAGCTTGCCGAGCAGGTCGAGCGTGTCGCGGACCCGGCGGGCGGAGGAGAACGGGCCGAAGTAGACCCGGCCGCTGCGGTGCCGTTCCCGGGTGAAATAGACCCGTGGATACTCCTCGTCCATGCTGACCGCGATGTACGGGTAGGACTTGTCGTCGCGCAGCTTGATGTTGAATCGCGGCCGGTACCGCTTGACGAAGGACTGTTCCGCGATCAGGGCCTCGGACTCGGACTCGGTGACCAGGAACTCGATCCGTTCGACCAGGCGGGTCATCTCCGCGTTGCCGCCGCTGAAGTGCGAGGCGACCCGCTTGCGGATCGAGATCGCCTTGCCGACGTAGATCACCTCGTCGTCGCGGTCACGGAACAGGTACACCCCCGGGGCATCGGGCAGCGATCGGCGCTCGGCGACGATTCGCTCGGTCCTTTCCGCACGGTCCTCGGCGGATTCTCCGGTGATGGCCATCCTTCACAGAGTAGGCCACCGCGCGATTCCTTCGAATAGGCTCCCGCCATGAGCAACGGCACCGTCACTCCCCCAGACTTCAACACCCTCGTGATCACGATCGAGGGTGACATCGGCACCCTCACGCTGAACCGTCCCGACTCCTTCAACGCGATGAGCCCGGAGCTGATCGAGGAGCTGGCCGTGGCCTTCGGATGGCTCGCCGACCAGGCGCCACTCAGGGCACTGATCGTCACCGGTTCCGGTGCCGCCTTCTGCTCGGGTGGCGACATCAACTGGTTCAAGAACGGCCTGACCGATCCCGATGTCGACATCGTCGCCGGGGTCCGTGCCGGAGCCGAGCGGCTCCACCAGGCGATCGTTGACCTCCAGCGGATCTCCTACCCGGTGATCGCCGCGATCAACGGCCCCGCCGCCGGCGCCGGCTTCTCGCTCGCCCTCGCCTGCGACATCCGCATCGCCTCCGACAAGGCGTTCCTCGCCTGCGCCTACGGCCGGATCGGCGCCTCACCCGACGGCGGCATGACTTACTTCCTGCCGAGGGTGGTCGGCCCGAGCCGCGCCGTCGAGCTGCTGCTGAACGACCCGAACCTGACCGCCGAAGCGGCCCTGGCCGACAAGCTGGTCTCCGAGGTCGTGCCGGCCGACGAGCTGATGGATCGCGCCAAGGCGAAGGCCGCCAAGCTGGGAGCGATGTCGCCCTACTACGTGAAGATGACCAAGCGGCTGGTCCACAGCAGCCTCGACCGGACCCTGGCCGATCATCTCCAGTACGAGCGCCACGGAATCGCCGAGTCGATGGCCACCGAGGACCTCCAGGGAGCCGTGACAGCGTTCCTCGCCGGCGAGAAAGCCGAATTCAAGGGCCAGTAGAACAAGGAATCCAATCCGGATTTCGAAGTACCCGCCGCGTGAGTGGGTATATCTGAAGAACAAGGAATCCGGATTGACATCCAGGAATCCCGACAAGTCACGAAAGCCCCACGGAAGCCAATCCGGATTTCGAAGTACCCGCCGCGTGAGTGGGTATATCTGTTAGCTCTCGGAGTGCCTAGGCGTGCTTGAGCAGTCTTGTGACGCTTTCGGCTACGCAAACCGGCTTGTTCCCGCCTTCGATCTCGATCGTGAAGCGGGTGACGTTGCTTATCCAGCCGTTGCCGAGATCCTCGGATTCGATCAGCTCGGCTGACGCCCTGAGCCGTGAGCCGGCCGGGACCGGGGCCGGGAACCTCACCTTGTTCCAGCCGTAGTTCACGCCGAGCTGGAAGCCGCCGGTCACCGCGATCAGCTGGTCGCGGAAACCGTCGATCATCGAGAGGGTGAGGTTGCCGTGAGCGATGGTCGTGCCGAAAGGGCTCTCGGTCGCGGCCCGCTCCACATCCACATGAATCCACTGCTGATCGCCCGAGAGAGTGGCGAAGGTGTCGATCATCTCCTGGGTCACCTGCCGCCATCCGGTCGGGCCGACCGTCCGGCCGATCAGGTCGGCGATTGATTCCGGTCCGGTTATCTCGAGTCGATCCATGCCAAAACCCTAGCGGTCGTATAGGCTTGACATTTATCGGAATCCACTTCTGAAAACGTAGTCAAGTTAGGAGAACTCGTGAATACAGAGGTATCGAAAAAGGACCTGCCTTCGAACGGCAGCGAGCTGATGGAGATCTTCCTGCCGAACTCGCCGTTCGTGGTCGAGATGGGGATCAGCTTGATCGAGATCGGTGATGGCAGGGCGAAGCTGCTGATGCCGTTCCGGCCGGAGCTGGTCACGATCGGTGACATGGTTCACGGCGGCGCGATCGCGGCCCTGGTCGACATCACGGCGATGGCCACTTCCTGGGCCGGAGCGCCCGTGCCGGAGAAGCTGCGAGGGGTGACCGTCTCCCTCTCGACCGAGTTCATCGAGTCGGCCAACAGCGAGGACCTGACCGCCGAAGGAACCCTGCTGCGCCGCGGGGCCAGCCTGTGCATGTCGGAGGTGGAGGTTCGCAGCGCCGTCAATGAGCGTCTGGTCGCGAAGTCACTGGCGACCTACAAGATCGGCTGATCCCAACGGTGCCGCGTCGGGGTGGTGGCCGGCATTCGGGGCTGGGGACCCGAATGCCGACCACCGCCCGGGACTGATCCTCAGGCGCCCCGGGCCGTCTCGGCCTCTGCCCTGAGCGCGGCGATCGGCTCGGCCGACAGGCCCCGCTTGATTCCCTGCTGTACCTGTTTCGCCTTGCCCGCCAGCGGCTCGGCGATCGCGATCGACTCGGCCAGGACATCAGCCTCGGACGCGGTGCGATCGACGATCCCGGCCCGGAGTGCTTCTTCCGCGTCGTAGCGCCGTCCGGTGAGCATGGATTCCCGTGCGGTCGCGTGGGTGAGGCGGTGGGTGATCAGCGCGGTCATGCCGGGAACGAAGATGAGTCCGATGTCCGCCTCCGGAAGGCAGAAGAAGCCGCGGTCCTCGCGCATCACCCGCCAGTCACAGGCGAGCGCCATCATGCCCCCGGCCGCGAAGACGTGGCCGTTGATCGCGGCCACGGTCGGAGCCGGGAACTCGAGCAGGCGGGCGAACAGGTCATAGACCCGGCCGAGCGTCTGCCGGCGGCCATCGTCGTCGGCCGCGCCCAGCCACTCGAGATCGAGCCCGTTCGAGAAGAACTTGCCTTCCCCGGTGAGGACCAGGGCTGCCGGTCCCTCGATCGCCTCGATCTGATCGAGCGCGGCTTCGAGACCATCGAGCAGGTCGGGGTTGAAGCGGTTCTCCCCCATCTTCATGCGGACGACGGCGACACCGCCCTCCTGGACTTCCACACCGATGCCTCCGGCGTTCGAGGTTTCCATCAGCTGACTGCTCCTTTTGTGTCGAGTGAGGCGGCGTTGCCGCTGCGTATCGCACCGACCACGAGCTGCTCGCCGGTGTGGAGGACGCCCTTCAGGTTTCTGGTGGTGAGCTGGTCGCGGCTGTGCATCGAGAGCACGCCGTTCCACGATCCGAAGACGAACACGGTCACGGCTCGTGCGGAGACGCCCTCGTTGCCCCCGGCGACGAGGGCCTGCTCGACCAGCCTCTCGAGTCGTTCGAGCATCGAGAAGATCGAAGCCCGGATCTCCTCCCGTGCCGCGTCCACCCGTTCGTCCCCTTCCCGATCGACGTCGTGAAGTGAGAGCAGGCGCAGGGCCAGTGGATTGTCGAGATGGAACCTCGAGTAGGCCCGACCGACCGCGACCAACTGTTCGAAGGGGTCGAGTTCCGGATCGTAGGCGGGATCCAGCACTTCCTCATTGATCGCGGCCGCCCGTTTGGCCAGCGCGAGATAGAGGTCGCTCTTGCCCCCGGAGAAGTTGAAGTAGATCGAGCTGACGGCCACATCGGCCCGCTCGGCGATCGCCTCCAAACTCGCGGCCCGGTAGCCACGCTCGATGAAAAGCGCCTCGGCCGCGTCAAGCACGGCCTTCTGAGTCTTCCGCCGTCGCCGGTCGATCTTCTCGGTCATACCGTAATCATAACTTGATTCCGAAAACCTCATCCGATTGTGACCACGAGACCAACGAACCTCTCCTCCACTCAGCACACCAACCAATCGCGATAGCAACGAGATACTCGGTGCAATCGCGTTTGGTTCCGACGGGGCAGCGCCGAACCGCCGACCAACCGGTGCCGGGCAACAAGCGCACGTTGCCCGGGAACTAGTGCAGGTGGCGGGCAAGCGCGCGTGGTCACCTGACCAGCTCCACTTCCATCGGCATCGGGGCGATCGCTCCCACCCCGCCGAGCAGGCCGAGGATCTTCGCCACGTAGGCCTGGGTCTCGGGGTAGTCGGGAACGCAGTCGCAGGGCGAAACCGCTCCCGGCCCGGCGTTGTAGGCGGCGAGAGCGAGGGCCGGTGACCCGAACCGCTTCAGCAGGTCCGACATCAGGTGACCCTGGGCATCGATAGCCCGGTCCGGGTCGTAGGGATCGGTGAGTCCGTACGCCGCCGCGGTCGACGGCATGAATTGAGCGATCCCCTGAGCCCCGGCCGGAGAACCGGCATTCGGATCGAAGTTCGATTCGGCATAGAGCTGCGCCGCCAGCAGGGTCGCTGAAACATTCCATTTCATCGCCGAAGCCAGGATCGCCCTGCGGAACCGCCTCGGAACGAACGCCGGCAGCGATCCGCCGAGACTGCTCTTGGGATCACCGCCCGGCCCGACGCTGTCGCCCGCGGCCGAGCACGGTTCCGGCCCGGCGGTGTACCCATAGTGCCAAGCCTCCCAGCTGTACCTCTGGATGAACCCGAACCTGGTCGCGTTGGCCGCGAGCCATCCGTACGCCGCCGGCGGACCGATGTCCAGCTCGGTTCCGCAGCGGTGAAGCGACTGTCCGGGCCGGGCCACCATGGTCGGGTTCGGGTTCGCGGCGAACAGGGCCGCCTGCTCGGCATCGGACCGGAAGCCGGAGTTGATCGCAAGCGCGACCCCGGCCGCACTCGCCGCCGAGACCATCCGATCGAAGGCCGCGGCAACGTCGGGCCGCATGCCATGCCCCTGCCGCTCGACCAGCGGCCCGCTGTACCCGCCGCCACTGGCGATGGCCGGAACCGCGCCCATCGTGACGGGAACACCCACGCGGGCCTCGGCCCAGTCAGTGATCGTCTTTCCCGACCCTGCACCCTCGACCCGCGACCGGATCGAAACCCGAGTCCTGACCGGAGCAAAGGAAAGGGAGTCTGGGAACCGCACCGAAACCCGCAACGGCGAGGCTCCGTTCGCCACGGCGATCCGCACCGCCGTCCTCCGGGCCCGGGCCAAATACTCGAACTTGCCCATGTGTGCCGGGTTCGGCATGCCACCGGGCAGAGTCGGCGGCGCCAACAGCCGCGGCAGATCCTCCTTCATCGACCTGGCGGAAGAGAGCGCCGAGAGATCGGCCACGGTCTGAGCCCGCGCCTTCCCCGTGATCGCACCGGCGATCGCGAGCAGAGCGACGGTCCCGAGCACCAGCACGAACAGCGCGCCCAGCACGAGCGGCGTCGCCTGGCCGCTCTCGCCTGAACCCACCGAACCACCCAGGGCCCGCCTCGAAGCCAGCCACCCCGGCGGCTCGGCGACCACATCCACATCCGGGACCAGATCCTCGGCTTCGCGCCGGACGAGTTCCAAAAGTGCCCGATCGCCCTCCTCCTCGCTCGCATCGGCCCGAATCAGCACCCGCGAAACCCGGATCTCCTCACTCTCCAGAATCCGCCGGTACCGAACGGGCGGAGCGACGATCGCGCAGGGAACCCCATCGGGCAGCGAGGCAACCACCGCCTCAAGTCGCTCGACACATTCATCGCCATCACCGATCGAGACCGAACACATGCCGCCCCGAGCCTTCGCCCTCAGCTCCCGGTCGACCACCGCCAGGGAAGCCTCGAGCGCCTTCGCCTCTCGGGCCGCGACCACAGTCGCGGACCGCGGCTTGGCGGCCGTGACCTCGATCAGCACCGCCGCCCCATCACTCTCGATCGCTCCCAGGGCCGCCAGGGCACCGACCGCCTCGGCGCCCTTCGCCCCACCGATCGCGGTGACCAGGATCCGCTTCGCCCCGGCCCCGCTCACTTCGACCTCGCGGAAGCGCCGGAGGTCAGCTCGATCCGCTCCGACAGCCACGTGAAAGGCGAGGGCGGCCGGATACTCACCTCAACCTTCTCGCCCACCCGCCGGACCGACACCCTCGAGTTCGCCCATCCCGGCAATGCCTCCTTCACCGCGGCCTTAACCGAGTCACCTCGGACCAGAGCCACCGCACCGGCCGTCGCGGCCCCGTCCGCCACGGTCACCGAGTAGCCGGTCGCGAGCAGCTGAAAGCAGACCAGACCACCGAGCACCAGAACGGCGATGCCGGCCACGGCCTCAACCGAGGCCTGCCCGCTCTCAGCCCTCACCGAGAGAACTCGATCCATAGACGAAAGCCTCCGGAAAGACGGGAAGCAGACGAGGAATCCGCACCCCGACCTCCACCCCGTCCCCCCGAGAAATCTTGACCCCATCCCGCAGGACACCCGGCAACGCATGCTCCGCAGCCCCACGAGGCTCCCTGCCAGTCAGCACCGCCCGAGCCCCCGCCCGTGCCGCCAGCCCCGCCGACCAGAACGCATGTCCCGCGACAGCGATCTGGCCGGCGACCAGCAGCGAAATGAGCACGATCGGAATCGAACCGATCAGCTCGATCGAGACGGTCCCGCGCTGGTCACCGGCTATCCGCCTGAAGAGTCCTTTCTCCATGCGCCCAATCTGCCGGGTTTCGGCTCAACCATTGCGCGACAGGCGCGACGATTCCGTGAAATATCAGGAAGAGATCTGTGAAACGACCGGCGAGTGGTCCGACAACCGGACCATGAGGTCGGAATCGAGATCCGGTACATCTCGCCGCTCGGGCTTCCAACTCTCCGTCGGCTCCAGCACCTCGCCCCCGCGCAGCAGCAGATGGTCGATCGAGCCCGGCTCGGTCGGCTCCGTGAAGCCGTAGTACTCGTGAAGCTCACCGAACACGGAACCACTGGTCCGCGGGCGGATGTTGAAATCCCCGCCGAACACCAACGGCGACTCACCGGCCCAGTGAACCGCGATCTCCGCGGCCTTCAGCACGTCCCTTTCGCCGCGCTCACGCCCGGTACTCGCATGCAGATTCGCCACACAGAGCCCATCGGCCAGACGCACCAGCGAGAGCGCACGCCGCTCCGGAGTCCAGGTCAGGGTCCGGTTCTCCTTCTGCGCGATCACCGATCCGGGCCGCTCCTTGCGCACCAGGATCAGGTTCGATCCCCCCTCCCAGCTGCCCGGCAGGTGAGGCCGGACCCGCGCGATCGGCGAACAGACCGGGGACATCCACATGCGCGAGGTCAACGCCCGGAAACGGGTCGACTTGGTCGCCGCCGCCAGGCGTTCGTCCCAGCGCGGCGGCACCTCCTGGAGCAGGGCCACGTCCCACTTGGCCGCGGCCAGCAGCGCCGCGAACTCGTCGAAGAGATCACGATTCAGCAGTACGTGGCTCCGCCCGGGCACGGCGCGGCCCATCACCTTCCACGAAAAGCCGCCTTCCCCGGCCTCGGGCTCCGGCGGGAAGTCGCGTCCATGGAAGAGATTCCAGGAAAGCAGCCGGCGGTTCAGTAGCTCTTCGCCTCCGACCAGACCAGCCAGATCGCGATCCCGCCGGACGCGATCAGCAGGATCCAGGCGAGCGTTCCGAGGCCGGTCTGAAACATCTGTGAGGACCCGGCGATCATGAGCACGATCAGCCCGACCGCCGAGAGCAGGACCAGCCGCCGGGAATCCGGCAGGGCGAGCATGGTCAGCCGGTTGGCCCGGTACGCCTGAAAGACCGCGAAGCTGATCACGGCGAGAAAGCCCATCGTGATCGCGGCGAGCACGGCATCCGCGAAATCCCCGCCGCCCGGCAGAAAAGCGACTCCGAGGGCCAGCAGGGCGATGATCGCGATATTGCGCACCGTCGCCATGGGGTTCAGTTTATCCAGCGACCATCAGGTAGATGCCGGTGACGATCATGCCGGCGGTCAGCACCACCGAGAGGGCGCCGATGGCCAACGACAGGTAGGCGATCCCCATGCGGCCCTCGAGGCTGTAGTCGACATACTTGGCGGTGCCCCGGATACCCAGCGAGACCACGATGGTCAGGGCGATCGCCGCGATCGCCCCCGCCGCGACCGACTCACCCAGCTCGGCCCAGTTGACGACTTCGGCGATCGGCAGCACGGCTCAGCCCGCCTCCACCGGCGCGCCGCGGCGGGCGCGCTGGACGAAGGCGGCGACGATCATCAGGATCGAGATCGCACTGATCAGGATCGGTCCGACCACACCGCTGCCGCAGATCACGGTGATCCCGTAGACGGCGGCACCGATCGCGGCCGCGGCCGGCAGGGTCAGCACCCAGGCGGTGACGATGTTTCCGGCGACGCCCCAGCGAACCGCCGAGAGCCGCTTGGCGATGCCGGAGCCCATGATGCCGCCGTTGATGACGTGGGTGGTCGAAAGCGGAAAGCCGAAATGGGAGGAGGCCATGATCACCGCGGCACCGGCTCCCTGGGCGGAGAAGCCCTGGGCCGTGTCCATCTTGATGATCTTGGTGCCGGTGGTCTTGATGATCTTCCAGCCGCCACTGTAGGTGCCGACGGCGATCGCGGTGGCGGCCGAGAAGACCACCCAGAAGGGCGGATCGGCACCGACGTCGAGCACACCGTCGGCGATCAGGGCGAGCGTGATGACCCCCATGGTCTTCTGAGCATCGTTGGTTCCGTGGGCGAGCGCAAGCAGCCCGCCGGAGGCGATCTGGGCGACCCGGTAGCCGCGGTTGACCGGGCCGGGCCGCAGGTTGTTGACGATCCGGTAACAGATGCTGATCGCGATTCCGGCGACGACGAAGGCGAGCAGCGGAGCGACCACACCGGGCACGAGAACCTTGCCGACCAGACCTTCGACCTCGATCGCGCCGGTGCCGACCGCGGCCAGTGCCGATCCGACGATGCCGCCGATCAGCGCGTGGGAGCTGGACGACGGGAGCCCGTAGTACCAGGTGATCAGGTTCCAGGCAATCGCGCCCATCAGACCGGAAAAGACGATGTTCAGCGCGTCGGGACCGGAAATGGCCTCGGCGCTGACCACACCGGAAGCGATCGTCGCGGCCACCTCGATCGAGATGAAGGCGCCGACGAAGTTGAGGATCGCGGCCAGCGCGATCGCGGCTTTTGGTGAGGCGGCACCGGTAGAGATCGAGGTCGCGACGACATTCGCGGTGTCGTGGAATCCGTTGGTGAAATCGAAGGCCAGCGCGGTGACGATGACGATGACCAGAATCAGATGAGCGTCCACAAGCCTCAGCTGTTCTTGATGACGATGCCTTCGAGGATGTGCGCGGCGGTCTCGGTGGCGTCGATCGCTTTCTCGAGCACCGCGAACATGTCCTTCCAGCGGATCACGACCATCGGGTCGATGCCGTTGGAGAAGAGCGAGGCGACGGCGTCACGCGAGACGCGGTCCCCGTCGTTCTCGAGGCGATGGATCTCGATCCAGTACTTGTCGAGGTCCTTGAAGGTCGGCAGGTTCTCGAGGCCGGCGGCGAGCTGTTCGCAGCAGCCGACCAGGATCTTGGTGAGTTCCTGCGCCTGGGACATCGGCGCCTCGATCTTGTAGAGACCGAGAAAGTCGGCGGCTTCCTCGATGTAATCGACGACATCGTCGAGCTTGGTCGCGAGACCGTAGATGTCCTCGCGGTCGATCGGGGTGACGAAGGTCGAGTTGAGGCGCTTGATGATGTCGTGGGTGATCCGGTCACCCTCCTGCTCGGTCAGCAGGATCTCGCGGGTGAGCCCGTTGTCGTCGGGCCAGGACTGCATCATCTCGTCCAGCATCGCCGCCGCACGCAGGGTGTTGTGACCGGCCTCGTTGAAGAGATCGAAGAAGGTGCTGTCGCGAGGTAAAAGTGAGAAGCGCATGAAGACGGGGGCCAACCTAGCAGAGCTTCGGCCCTGCCCACCTGTCAGGAGGTCATCTGATGCGCGACCGTCGAGGCCAGCGCGAGGTGACGCTCCCTCAGCTCTTCCTGAACATTGCGCTCCTCGCCGCCTTCAGGGCTGAGTCTCGACCAATTTCCGGAGCTGTCGAGCACCCAGGAATTGGTGTTGTCGGCGAAGCAGCGCTCGAGCACGTCGAGCACCTGGTCGCGCGCGGTCTCGTCGTCGATCGGGGTCACCAGTTCGACCCGGCTGTCGAGGTTGCGCGGCATCAGGTCGGCCGATCCCATCAGCACCTTCGATTCATCGCCGCGCCGGAAGGCGTAGATCCGCGAATGCTCCAGGAAGCGGCCGACGATCGAGACCACCCGGATGTTGTCCGAGAGGCCGGCCACACCCGGCCTCAGGCAGCAGATGCCGCGGATGTTCAGCTCGACCTCGACCCCGGCCATCGAGGCGCGGTACAGCGCCTCGATGCAGCGGCGGTCGACCAGCGAGTTCATCTTCATCGAGATCTTGGCCTCACGCCCCTCGAGGTGGGCATCGATCGTCTTGTCGACCTCGGCCAGGATCCGGGAGCGCATCGTGTCGGGCGAGACCAGCACCCTCCGGTACTCGGTGGGCTTGGCATATCCGGTGAGCACGTTGAACATCTCGGCCACGTCCGCCCCGATCTCGGGGTCCGCAGTGAACAGGCCCAGATCGGTGTAGAGGCGGGCGGTGGTCGAGTGGTAGTTGCCGGTGCCGATGTGGACGTAGTTGCGAACCTGGTCGCCCTCCCGCCGGACCACCAGCAGGGCCTTGATGTGCGTCTTCAGCCCGGGAATGCCGTAGACGACGTGCACCCCCACCTCCTCGAGGCGCTTGGCCCACTCGATGTTGGCCTCCTCGTCGAAGCGGGCTTTCAGCTCCAGCATGCAGACGACCTGCTTGCCGCGCTCGGAGGCGCGGATCAGGGCCTGGACCAGCGGCGAGTCGTCGCTGGTCCGGTACACCGTCTGCTTGATCGCGAGCACCTCGGGATCCCTGGTCGCCTCGGCGATGAAACGCTCGACCGAGGTGGTGAACGAGTCGTAGGGATGGTGGACGAGCACGTCTCCCTGGCGGATCGCGGCGAAGATGTCGACCGGATCGCCGTCCTCGCCGCGAAGGCGGGGCTGGGTGACCGGATTCCAGGGCTCGTCGCGAAGATCGCCGTATCCGTGGAGCTTGACCACGTCCCACAGGTCCTTCAGGTCGAGGATTCCCGAGATGTCGAACACCTCGTTCTCCTGCAGCCTGAGCACCTCGACCAGGCTTTCCTTGAGCGCCGGATCCATGTTGTCCGAGACCTCGAGCCGCACGACCTCGCCGAAGCGGCGACGGCGCACCTCTTCCTGAACCGCTTCGAGCAGATCGTCGGCCTCGTCGCTGACGTTGAAGTCGGCGTCACGGGTCACCCGGAAGTAGCCGTGGTCGATCACGTCCACGCCGGGGAAAAGCGACTCGAGATTGTCGGCGATCACATCCTCGAGCGGGACGAGCACGTGATCGTCTTCGTGGCCGACCTCGATGAACCGGCCCAGCAGCTCCTTCGGCACCTTGATCCGGGCGAGCACCTCGTTCGAGGTCTCGGGATCGCGCAGCATCACGGCGAGGCTGAGCGACAGGTTGGAGATGTACGGGAAGGGGCGTCCCTGCCCGATCACGAGCGGGGTCAGGGTCGGGAACACCTGCTGCTCGAAACGGCGTCCGACCTCCTTGCGCTCCTCCTTGCTCAGGGAGTCGAGCGGGGCGATCTTGATGCCGTGGTTGATCAGCTCCGGACGGAGCGTCCCGTCGAAACAGTCGCGCAGGCGGCGGTCGAGTTCCAGGGAGCGGCTGCGGATCGCCTGGATCTGTTCACGGGGTGAAAGACCGTCGGGTCCGCGGGCGTCGATCCCGGCGTCGACCTGGTCCCACAGCCCGGCGACCCGGACCATGAAGAACTCGTCCAGATTCGAGGCGTAGATCGCGCAGAACTTCACTCTCTCCAGCAGGGGGACGGTCTCGTCCTCGGCCAGTTCGAGCACACGCTGGTTGAAATCGAGCCAGGAGAGCTCACGGTTGAAATAGAGGGAAGGATCGCTCAGGTCAGCCAAGACGCCATCGTACTCTCTGATCGCCGTCCGGTTGTGAAATCTCTTTACCTGAGAGAGGTTTCCAGAGCCACCCAGACACCCTGGCGGGACTGTTCCAGCCAAAGCCGCTTGAAGCGCTCGTACATGATCCGGCGCCGGGCGAGCAGGTGCACGACCAGCAGCTCCAGTCCCCGGTACTCGGAGCGGTTGGGCGCCGCCTGGACGAGGATCGGATCGAGATCCCGGTTTCCGCGTGCCCGCTCGACGATCGTCGCGATGTCCTCTTCCTCCAGCAGGCGGATCTGCTCGCGGGCCTCGGGCAGGACGATGTCGCAGTCACGGATCTCGCCGAGGATCTCCTGCAGCCCGCGGGCAGCCCGCCGGGCCGTATGCGCCTGGGTTCCGAGACCCTCAGCGGTCAGCTCCAGCGCGTACCGCAGGCGTTCGGCGGCGACCCGCATCCGGTGCTGGTCCTTGATCGCGTAGGGCTCCAGCGCCGCCGGCACACATGCCCGCAGGCGCCCCAGCCGCTTGGCGACCAGATCGGTCGCGCTCTCCGGGACCTCGGACAGGGAGTGGTGCGAATCCCGTTCCTCGCCGTCGCCGTCCTCGGCCGCGACGTCGCTCAGATCCTCGATCCGAACCCGGAAGGCCTGCATCCTCCGTCCGTGGATCGATTGGGCGAGGGCCCGGTTGGCGTCGGCCTGCTCCCGCCGCAGCCGGTCGATCATGCGTGCGATCCCCTCCTGCTCGGCCAGCCCCATCTCGGCCCCCACCTCCTCGACGGTGGCGATCGCCCGGTCGGTGTCGCGGCGGCGGCCGACCGTGTCGATCAGCGTCCGGACCTCTTCCCGGCTTCCCCGGTACTGGGACTTGGGGAAGCAGGGACGGAACAGCTCCAGTGCCGCCCGCATCCTCCGGGTCGCGAGCCACATCAGTTCGGCCGGCTCGGTGTCGGTGACGTCGAGCAGCCCCTTGCTCAGGTTGGAGATCTGGTCGACCCGGTCCTCCAGCACCACCGCGGCCGCCATTCGAAAGCGCTCATCTGTTCCTGAGCCGGCTTTCGATGCGTCGCGAGCATTCATCGATCAGGAGCCTACCTCGCGATGGTGCTCAACTCGCAAGTGCGGGGTCGGTGACATTTTTGTCGTCATTCAGCATGTCGAGCACGATGCCCTCACGGATCCCGCCCTTGCCGATCTGCAGTGGCTGCCCGAGCAGCTCGGACAGCTTTTCGAGGATGAGCACGCCGGTCGGCAGGATCCGCACCCGCACCGGGTCCAGTTCGAACTGCTTGGCGACATCGGCCGCGGGATCCCCGCAGAGCACACGGATGCCGCGTTCCAGCGTCTCGTACTCCAGGACCACACCGGTCAGGCGCCGCAGCGAGGTGGCGCTGCCGCCGACCGCGACCACCTGGTCCGGTTTCGTCTCGATCTTCACGTCCTTGAATTCGTCTTCGACCCGGTCGCGGATCTTGCGGATCTCCGAGGCCGAGGGCGGATCGCTCTCGATCAGCTCGTCGGCGAGGGCTCCCGAGCCGATCGCGAACGAGATCACTTCGTTGACTCCGCCGGGAACCGTTCCGAACGTGATCTCGGTCGAGCCGCCGCCGACATCGACCACGGCCACGCTGCCGTCGATCGGGTGCCCGAGCGCCTTGGTGGCACCGATGAAGGCCAGGCGGCCCTCCTCCTCGCCGCTGACGATCTCGATCGGGATGCCGGCCTTGGCCTCGATCGCCTTGACCACGTCGCCGGCGTTGCCGGAATCCCTGATCGCCGCGGTGGCGACCGCGCGGAAGCACTCGGCGCCCAGTTCGCGGGCGAGACGGACCTGGGTGTCGACCACCTCGGCGACTTCCTCGATCTTCTCCTTCGAGATGCGCCCCTTGCCGTCGCGGGCCTTGCCGATCCGGGTGTAGGCCCGCTGTTCCATGATCTTCGTGAGCTGGCCCTCCTGGGGTTCGGCCACCAGTATCCGGGTCGTGTTGGAACCTATGTCGATCGCGGCACAGAGCATCGATTTCTCTGGAACGATCTTCGCAGAAGGGCCGGATGCGCCCTTACCGGGCCGGAACCCCCGCCTGCCGCCGTGGAGGCCCCGGACCCTCAGCACCTGAAACGCTCAAACCGGATGGGAGGCATCCTCGAATTCGCGGAACAGTCCGGTGACGACGAAGGCGACCTGTTCGCCGACGTCCACCGCGTTGTCACCCATCCGCTCGAGCGCGCGGGCGGCCAGCAGCATGGTCATCGCCCACTCGCGCCGGTCCGGCTCGTCGCCGATCTCGATCGCGAGCGTGAAGCACTCCTTGTTCAGGCGGTCGACCTTGTCGTCCTGATGGACGAGATCCTGGGCCTGGGCGACGTCCCGCTCGGAGAAGGCCCGCTTCGCCTGGATCATCTCCATCCTCACCTGGGCGCCCATCTCGAGGATGTTCTTGACCATGCGTTCGTCCACCGGCGGCTCGTGCCCGACCAGCGGGATCAGCTTGCAGACGTTCACGCACTGGTCGCCCATGCGTTCGATGTTCTTGATGACGTGCAGCAGGGCCGAGATCAGCCGCAGATCGGTGGCGACCGGTGATTGTGTCGCCAGCAGCGTGATCAGCCCCTGGTGGACCTCGAGGTACCGGCCGTCGATCTGGTCGTCGTCGCCCATCACGATCTGGGCCAGCTCGATGTCCTGGTTGGAAACCGCTTCCAGGGTCCGGTCCAGCGAGGTCATCACCAGATCGAAACCACCCAGGGTCTTCTCCTCGAGCCGGGCCAGTTCCTCCTGGTACTGAACCCTGATCCTGTTACTCACGTGAAGCTCTCCCATCTCGCTCAGCCGACCTTCCCGGTGACGTAATCCTCGGTCCGGGGGTCCTGCGGATTGGTGAACACTTTGTCTGTCTCGTCGTACTCGACCAGCTGGCCCCAGCGGTTGTTCTCGGTGGAGCTCATCTCGACGATGAGGAAGGCGGTCTTGTCGGAGACGCGGGCCGCCTGCTGCATGTTGTGGGTGACGATCACGATCGAGTACTTCTGCTTCAGCTCGTCCATGAGGTCTTCGATCTTGCCGGTGGAGATCGGATCGAGCGCGGAGCAGGGCTCGTCCATCAGGATCACCTCGGGGTCGACCGCCATCGTCCGGGCGATGCAGAGCCGCTGCTGCTGGCCGCCGGACATGCCGTAGGCGTTGTCCTTCAGGCGGTCCTTGACCTCGTCCCAAAGAGCGGCGCCGCGCAGGGCCTTCTCGACCCGCTCGTCGATGTCCTTCAGGCCGAGCACGCGGGGCCCGAAAGCGATGTTGTCGTAGATCGACTTCGGGAACGGGTTCGGCTTCTGGAAGACCATGCCGATCATCTTGCGGACCTGGACCGGGTCGACCTTGGGACCGTAGAGGTCATGGCCGTGGTAGAGGATCTCTCCTTCGACGCTGGCGCTGGAAACCAGGTCGTTCATCCGGTTGAGGCAGCGCAGCAGGGTGCTCTTGCCGCAGCCGGACGGACCGATCAGGGCCGTGACCTCGTTGCGGAAGATGTCCATCGAGACATCCTTGACGGCGGCCTTGCCGCCGTAGGACACGGTCACGTCCTTGACCTCGAAGACCTTGTCCTTGCTCCAGACGTCCCCAGCATCCGGCCCGGGTTCGTTCTTCACGGCGATCTGCTGGCTGAGGCCCTTCTCGCGGGATGGTTCGGGGGTCAGGGTCATCTCGTCTTTCGGGTCATTTTGCGTCAACTGTCCGTTCACTCTCGAATTCAATTCGGTCGCTCCTACCACTGTTGCTCATATCGGTTTCGCAGCCAAACGGCAAATGAGTTCATCGCCAGGAGCACGATCAGCATCAGGATCACTCCCGCCGCCGCGATCACGCGAAACTCGTCCTGGGGGCGGGCCGCGTAGTTGAAGATCATCACCGGCAGAGCGGAATATCCGTCATCGCCGAAGAAGGTCGGGTTGAAGGTGACGAAGGCCGCCGCGCCGACCAGGAGCAGCGGGGCGGTTTCGCCCACGGCCCTGGAGATCGCGAGGATCACCCCGGTCACCACACCCGGGATCGCGGCCGGCAGGACCTGCTTGCGGATCGTCTGCCACTCGGTCGCGCCGAGCGCCAGCGAGCCCTCCCTGATCGAGGGCGGGACCGCGCGGATCGCCTCGCGTCCGGCCAGGATCACGGTCGGCAGCACCAGCAGGGCGAGGGTCATCGACCCGGCCGCCAGGATGAATCCCATGTCGAGCGGTCCGCGCACGATGAAGGCGAGCCCGAGGATGCCGTAGATGATCGAGGGCACCCCGGCCAGGTTCTGGACGTTGAGCTCGATCAGCCGGTTCCACCAGCGGTCGCCGTCGGCGTACTCCTCCAGATACAGCGCGGCGCCGACGCCGAGCGGCACGACCAGCAGGATCACTCCGAGTATCAGGTAGAGCGTGCCGATCAGGGCCGGACGGAATCCGGACTCGTCCGGGTTGAGGGTCGAGGGGCCGTTGGTGATCAGCTGCGTGCCGAAGGCGGGGGCGCCCTTGACCGCGGCCTGGATGATGATCGCCGCCAGTCCGGCCAGGGCGATCGTCAATGCCAGCAGCAGCAGGGCGAGGAAGATGTTGCCCTTCAGGCGATCTCCGCGCGGCTGGTTGTTCAGCTGGTCGATGGTGACGGCCTTGGCTCCGGCGGAGGCGAGCCTGGTGCGCTCCGATCCCCCGCCGATTCCGCCGATTGATCCGGCCATTATTCGTATACCTCCCGGTACTTGCGCACCAATCGGATCGCGAACATGTTCATGACCAGAGTCATCACGAACAGCAGCGTGCCGACGGCGAAGATGGTGTCGTAGGTGATCGATCCGGTGGAGATGTCTCCGGTGGCCGTCTGGCCGATGAACGCGGTCATCGTCAGGACCGAAAGGCCCGGGTCGAAACTGAGGTTGGGTGAGGCGCCGGCGACCAGCAGGACCACCATGGTCTCACCGACCGCGCGGGATCCCGCCAGCACGAGCGAGGCGATGATGCCGGAGATGGCGGCCGGAAACACCACCCGGGTCGCGACCTTCATGCGGGTAGAACCGAGGCCGTAGGCGGCCTCGCGCAGCCCGCCGGGCACCGAGCGCATCGCGTCGTCGGAGATCGAGGCGATGATCGGGACCAGCATCAGGCCGATCGCCAGTCCGGCGACGCCGGCGCTGAAGGGCGGCACCTTCACCATGAAGGGCAGCACGTCCTCGATCAGCGGGCTGAGGAAGACCAGGCCGAAGATGCCGATCGCGACCGTGGGAATGCCGGCCAGGACCTCGATCACCGGCTTGACCACCTTGCGCTGCCGGGGCGACGCGTATTCGCTCAGCCAGATGGCCGAAGCGAGACCGATCGGAACCGCGAAGCACATGCCCCAGAGGCTCGTGCTGAGCGTGCCGACCACGATCGGCAGGACGCCGAACGAGGCGGGCTGGAAGGTCGGTGCCCAGTCCGTTCCGAAAAGAAACTCGGTGAGGCCGACCTTGCCGAAGAAATCGAAGGTCGGCAGGAGCAGCGAGATGACGATCGCCGTCGTGGTCACGACCGAGAGCAGCGCGCACATGCCGAGCAGGCCCTTGATCAGCTTCTCACCGTAACGAGGAGACGGAGCCTCCAGGCTCCGGGGCGTCGCTGCCCCGGACCCGGAAGCTCCGAGTACTTCTTTCATCTCCATCGTGCCTTACTTGCCTTTGCCGATTGCCGTGGCGGCGCTCAGCTGGCCTTGTTCTGGGAGATCAGCTTCTCGACTGCCTTCTTCGAGGCGGTGAGCTGCTCGTCGGTCAGGCCGATGAATCCGGTGGCCGAAGCGACCTCGTTGACGTTGTCCAGGTAGTACTGGAGGAAGGCGTCGAACTCGGGACGGGCCAGAGCGTCGGCCGACGGGTAGATGTAGAGCGGACGGGCGAGCGGCGTGTAGGTGCCGTCCTGAACCGTCTCCTCCGACGGGGCGACGCATCCGTCACCGCTGTCGATCTCGAGGCCCTTGACCTTGCCTTCGTTCTCCAGCAGGAAGCTGAAGCCGAAGTAGCCCATGCCGCCCGGTGCGCCGGCGACGCCGGTGACCGTCTGGTTGTCGTCCTCGCCGACGTTGTTGTAGTCCTTGCGCTGGTTGCCCTCTTCGCCGTTCACGGTCTCGGTGAAGTAGGAGAACGTTCCCGAGTCGGTGCCGGGGCCGAACAGGGCGAGCTCCTGGTCGTAGGAGGGATCGAGGTTGGTGATCTCACTCCAGTTCTTGAGCTTCGAGTCGGCCGCCCAGACCTGGGAGAGCTGCTCGATGGTCAGGCACTTGACCGGGTTGCTCGGGTTGACGACGACCGAGAGGGCGTCGTTGGCGACCTGTACTTCCTCGAACTTGACTCCACCCTTTTCGCAGGCGGCGGTCTGCTCTTCGTCGATCGCTTCGGAGGCGTCGTTGGCGTCGGTCTCGCCGGCGCAGAACTTCTCGAATCCGCCGCCGGTTCCGGCCGTTCCGACCGTGATCTTGACGTCGGGGTTGTCGTTCTGGAATCCCTCGGCGATCGCTTCGGTCAGCGGGGCGAGGGTGCTGGAGCCGTCGATGCGGATGCTGCCGGAGAGGTTGTCTCCCCCTGAGGAGCTGCTGTCGCTGCTGCTGTCGTCATCGCTGCCGCAGGCGGCAACGCCGAGAGCCAGGACGCCGGCCATGGCGATCGTGGCTAGAAATTTGGGCTTGGAACGGAACACTAAGTCTCCTTTTTTGCTTTCTCTTGCGTGTGGCGGCCCCTTTGGCCACCGGTCTTTGGTCTGTCTGCAGGAGATTCGCAGCGGGAGATGGGCCACTTGTTACCGGCCTGTCACAAACTTGTGAAAGAAATGTGAACGGCTGTGGAGATAAATGTGAACGCCCGGAGAGGTGGGCGTTCGGTACTACCAAGAAGGCGCTCTAGACCGACGCGGAGAGCACTTCAGTGCTCTGAGGGGCGGCTCGGTCGGAGCCTTCTTCTGCAACCGCCGGAGCGGAAGGCATCGACGATTCGGCTGCGAACCTGTAACCGACGCCGAAGTGGGTGTGGATGTAGGCGAAGCCCGGTGACCGCTTCTCCAGCTTGTGCCGGAGCTTGCGGATGAAGACGTCGACCGAACGGTCGCCGTGGGCCATCGCGTATCCCCAAACTCGTTGGTAGATCGTTTCGCGCTCGAGCACGTTGCCTTCGCTCTCCGCCAGCAGCTGGAGCAGCTCGAACTCGCGCCTCGTGAGATCGAGGCTCTGACCGGCGACGAAGGCCTGGAACTGATCGGCGCGGACCTCGATCTCGCCGACGACCAGCGGGCCGACGGTCGAGCTCGGCTTGAGCCGGCGGCGGCGCCTGGCGACCGATTCGATCCGGGCGATCACTTCCTCCGGATGACAGGGCTTGTTGATCCAGTCGTCGGCGCCGATGCGCAGGCCGCGGACCCGCTGTGAGACCGTCGCGCCGGATGCGCAGACCAGAACACCGAGATCCGGCATCAGGCCGGTGATGCGCTCGAGATAGGACCAGCCCTCGTCGCCCATGACGCCGAGATCGACGACCACCGCGTTCACCTTCATCGCGACCAGTTCCTGGGGCGGAACCGCGGTGGCCAGTACCCGGTGCTGCCACCCGGCGGAGTCCATGCGATTGGTGAGAACCCTGATGAAGCCGGAGTCGTTATCGATGACGGCGACCCGGAGTGATTCGCGTCCTTGGCTCATTGCTTCTTAAGTGTAGGGGGTCGCCGGACGGATGTTGCCCAGCCGGAGCCATTTTTCACAAGTCGGTAACAAAGGTTTAGGAGACGCGTTCGCCGCCCCGTCATGTAGATTTCCGGGCGTGAACTTTCGTCGTCGTGTAATCGCACCCCTGACCGCATTCCTCGCAGCCGTTCTCGTGCTGGTTCTGGCTCCCGCAGCCATGGCAGCCGACGGCGTCGGCCTGGCCGGACGGGTCAACGACAAATACATCACCTTCTTCTGCTTCGCGGTGATCGCCTTCTTCGCCATTCTGGTGACGGTTCTGTCACTCATCTACGACCGGATGGAAGCGAAGAAAGAGCAGCGCCGCAGCGACCTGGACCGCTTCAACTCCTAGCTGAACCAGACAGGGCAGCGCCACTCGGCCGCCTCCGCACACCAACCTTCGTTCAGCAGGGTGGGTGCGTTTTGTACGCCATA
>DATJUB010000065.1:0-11135 GCA_035502775.1 Solirubrobacterales bacterium
CGCCCGATAGGGGCGGTAATCGTCTCCACCCCGCTCGCAGGTGCACGGATGGCGCCCTGGGGCGTACGGAAGGGTGCTCCCGGGTGCTCGAGACTTGAACCCGTCAGTCGAGGTTCGGCGAGCCTGGGCCGGTTCTCTCGGCTCCCAGTCCCACCGCGACGAGTGCGGTGATCGCTCCCGCCGTGATCAGAACCCCGCCGAGCACGTCGGACAGGAAACCCGCTCCGAAGCCCACCAGGCAGATCAGCGCGCCGATACCGAGCACGTTCCACCACTCGGCGAGATACGGCCCCGGACTGCCCGCGTAGGGCGCCGCGACGATCACGCCGCAGACCAGCAGGGTCACGCCGATCGCGGCCACGGCGATTCCGAAAGGTGCGAGCAGCGCCATCGCGGCGCCGACTCCGGCGAGTATCTGTCCAACCAGGCCGGGTGAGACCGGCGAACCCGACTTAGAGGTCGAGCTCAACCGTGGCCGGGCCGTCTTCGCCTTCGATGTGAAGCTCGATCGGCCTGAGCTCCGTGGACGCGTCATCCATCAGGTAGAGCAGCATCGAAGCCTGGATCGGACCCACCTGAGGGGTCGAGTCGATCTCGGGCACGTTTCCATCCGGCGGCACCGTGGTGCCGGGCTGCAGAGCGTAGATGCTCTTGCTCGGGATGTTCTCGAACTCCTGGCCGGTGGTATCGATGATCTTGAAGTTCTCCGGCAGGGTGTGAGCGTTGTCCTCGTCGGTGTTGTGAATCTTCACGAAGACACCGATGTAGGTGAAGCCGGGCTTGGCGTCGGGCTGGCCGACCAGGTACTGGGAATCCTCGACATCGGCCTTGTTCAGAGGCCGGGTGAAAAGCACGTTGTACTCGAGCGGACCGAGGTGAACGGGCTCACCTTCGACGATGCCGGTCTTTTCTTCATGGTCAGCCCCACATGCGGCGAGAGCCACACCGGAAAAGACCACGGCCAGAGCCAGGACGAGTACGCGAAGCCAGTTCTTCTTCAAAGGAGTTTCCATCGGCGCCGGAGTTTAGTAGTCCGAACGGCAGGACGCTTCAGCGAACGCCGGTCGCGTATCGATTCCCACCGGCAACGCCGACCGGGACCACATCGGTCCGCTCATGCTCGACCCGGTCACGCAGCTCCGAGGCGACTCGCTTGACCAGCCGGCCGTACCATCCGGCGCCGCCCTTCATGCGGTCGAACATCTTCGCCATGCCGGTCGGCTCAGTCCAGTAGCTGACCCGGACGGTGCTGACCCCGCCGGGAGACTCGGCGATCTCCCACTCGGTTCCGGTCTTGGTCCGGTTCAGCTTGCCGGTCGTTCCGCGCTCGGAGATCCTGCGCGGCGACTCGGCCGCGACGATCGACGTGTCCGCCCAGGTGTCGCGGCGCTTGAACTGGAAGCGGGCACCGGCACCGATGCCGCGCGATTCGAGCCTCAGCAGCCGGAAGTTCGAGATCGAATCGCCGTAGAGATCGGGACGAGTCGCGATATCCATCAGGTATTCGAAGATCTGCTCGCGGGGAGCGTCGATTTCGATCTCGGCGTAAACGGGGCCCATCGCGATTGATTCTAGGGGCTCGGCCCTCGGCGGGCCGGGCGGTCCCGGCAGGTCCGCGACCGCCGATTCCTTCTAGGGTGTGCCGAGATGGCAATCACGATCGCGATCCTCTCCCAGAAGGGAGGCACCGGCAAGACGACGGTGACCCGCTCCCTGGCGGAGGGACTGACCCGCTGCGGGCTGAACACATTGGCGATCGACGGTGACCCGCAGGGCAATCTCTCGGAGTATTTCGGGGTTCCCGCCGACGCCTTCCCGACCCTCGGCGAAGTGCTCGCCGGCCAGGAGAAAGCCGTCGACTCGATCCACAACGGCGTGATTCCGGCCAACCTGGGGCTGGCCGAGGCCGAACTGATGCTCGCCGGCAAGATCGGCCGGGAGCTCACCCTGAGAAACGCCCTGCGCGAACCCAAACGCCGCTACGACGTGGTCCTGATCGACTGCCCGCCCACACTCGGTCTCCTCACCGTGAACGCGCTGGTCGCCTCCGACTGGGCGATCCTCTCCTCCGAGGCCGAGCATTTCTCCGAACAGGGCGCCGAGCAGGCCATGGAGGTGATCGGTCTGGCACGCGAGAACCTGAATCCCGATCTCGAACTTCTGGGCGTGCTGCTCAACATCGCCGACATGCGCACCAAGCATGCCCGCGCCACCCTCGAGGCCCTGCGCGAAAGCTTCGGCGACAAGGTGTTCGAAACCGTGATCAAGCGTTCGATCGCCTACCCCGAATCGGCCCGCGCCGGCAAGCCGATCTTCGAGTTCCGGAAACGCAAGGCACTCGACTACGCCCAGCTGACGGTCGAGGTGCTGGAACGGCTCGGTCAGGAAGAGCCGCTGGTCAGGGCCCGGGCGATGGCCGCCGAGCTGGAACCGAAGCCCCGCGGCTAGAAGCCCGGGCCGGCGAGTGCCGCCCAGATCAGCGAGACCGACATCGCCAGGAACGAGACGACCGAGATCGACCGGTACCAGAGCTTCTTGTCGGCCTCCTTCGAGAAGGCGAGTGGCACGAGCAGCAGCGGATTGACCACCGTGCCGAAGATCAGCAGGTAGGCCGCGGCGTCGGGAATGTCCGGCAGCGCGAGCCCCACGCCGATCGAGATCAGGCCCATCATCACGTAGTCCAGATGGATCTGGAGGACGCGGTGAAGCTGGACCACGCCGATCTTCTTCAGCCATTCGGGCTTCTCGGTGCGGATCACCATCGCCCACCCGAGCAGGGCGCCGATCGCCAGCTCGATCAATCCGACCTGGATCAGCAGGTCCATCGGCTAGAGCTCCGGAACGTCGGCGCCGACCGGACTGAACCCGACCCGCCTCACGTCGGCCCAGCCTTCGCAGCGCTCATTGAGTGCGGCCACAACCGAGCCGGTCTCCTGCCAGCCGGACCAGACCAGCACGGTCGGTCCCGCTCCCGAGATGGTCGCCCCGATCGCGCCCAGCTCGTGGGCGGCATCGACCAGCTCCATCGACCGGGGGAAGAGGCTGCGGCGGCGTTCCTGATGCATGCTGTCGGCCAGCCCGGCGGCGAGCAGATCGAACTCGCCGCGGCTGAGCCCGAGAGCCAGCAGCGCCGCGGAAGCGACGTTGGCGACCGCGTCGGCGATCGGGATCTCGCTCGGGATCGCCTCACGGGCCTTCTTGGTCGAGACCTCCTCGTAGGGGATCACGAGAATGCCTTCGAGGCCCTCCGGCGAATCGACCCTGGTCGCCACGAGATCGGGGCCCTGGCCGGCGCAGAAGACGAACCCGCCGAAGATCGCGGCGGCGACGTTGTCGGGGTGCCCCTCGATATCGGTCGCCCGTTCGAGGATCTCCTGCCGGGACAGGCCCAGTTCGAACAGGTGATCGGCGGCGACCAGACCGGCGACGATCGCCGCGGCACTCGAACCCATCCCGCGGGCCAGGGGAATATCCCCGCCGATCCTGAAGGTGAAGTCGTCGGCCGGATGGAGTGTCTCGAATGCCTGGACCAGCAGATTGTCCCGGCCGGTCGGGACCTCCAGCGCCCCACATTCGACCGCGAACGTGCCGGTTTCGACAACCTCGAGCTCGAGATGAACGTCGAGGGCGGCGGCCATCACGTCGTAGCCGGGACCCAGATTGGCCGATGAGGCCGGAACTCGGACAAGTCGACGTCGCTCGATCACAGGCCCAACCGTATTGCCTACGGCACCCGGAACGCATCCAGAACCGGCCGGAAGGCGGGTCGCTTGACTTCAAGCACGCTCGAACCTTCATCATTGTCTGATGCCTCTCGCTCCGAATACCGCCACACCCGCTCATCCCCCCAGACATTCAGACGGCCCCGCGCTGCGGGTCGACGACCTCGTGAAGCGCTACCCGACCGGTACCGAAGCGCTGCGCGGCGTCTCTCTCGAGATCAAGGACGGGCAGTTCTTCGGCCTGCTCGGCCCGAACGGGGCCGGCAAGTCGACCATGATCCATTGCGCGACCGGGCTCGCCACCCCTTCGGAGGGAACCATCCGGATCTTCGGGCACGACGCGGTGTCGGACTATGCCGACGCACGGGAATCGATCGGTCTCGCGCCGCAGGACATCAATCTCGACTGGTTCGCGACCTGCGAAGAGGTGCTCGATTATCACGGCGGCTACTTCGGGATGAGCAAGAAGGACCGCAAGGAGCGGGTCACCGAGCTGCTCGACGCTTTCACTCTCACCGCGAAGCGCAAGGAGAGCACCCGTACCCTCTCCGGCGGCATGAAGCGCCGCCTGACCCTGGCCCGGGCGCTGATGCACCGGCCTCGCCTGCTGATCCTCGACGAGCCGACCGCCGGGGTCGACGTCGAGCTCCGGCTGGAGCTCTGGCAGTACGTGAAACAGGTGAACGCCGAGGGCACCACGATCCTGCTCACGACCCACTACCTCGAAGAGGCCGAGGAGCTCTGTGACCAGATCGCCTTCATCAACGACGGCCAGATCGTCGCCGAGGGCACCAGCGAGCAGCTGGCCGCCAAGTTCCAGGTGAGCAGCCTCGAGGACGCCTATCTCAAACTGGTGGGCCGAAACGAGCTCTCTCGCGCGCACGTAGGGAGCGACGCGCCGTGAGCCCGAGCATGATCCGCTTCGCGACGCTGACCCGTCGCGAGGTCAACCGCTGGGTGAAGATCTGGAAGCAGACGATCGGAGCGCCCCTGCTCGAGACCTTCCTCTACATCTCGGTCTTCGGCGCCGCTCTCGGCTCGCGGGTCGGCGATCTCGACGGTGTCGACTACACGGTCTTCGTCATCCCCGGCCTGATCCTGATGGCCTGGGCGATCAACGCCTTCACCAACAACTCGTCCTCGATCCTCCAGCAGAAGTTCCAGCACTCGATCGACGACCAGCTGTCCTCCCCGGCCTCGCCGTTCCAGCTGCTGATGGCGTTCACGCTCGGTGGTTTCCTGCGAGGGATGACGATCTCGGTGATCACCTTCCTGGTCGCCAGCCTGCTGGTCGACCTGCCGGTCGAGCATCCGCTGATCCTGATTGCGGGCCTCGTCCTGGTCGGGTTCTTCTTCGCCCAGCTGGGTGTGCTGATCGGGGTGAGGGCCGAGCAGTTCGATGACGTCTCGTTCGCTCAGACCTTCATCCTGCAGCCGCTGATCTTCCTCGGTGGTGTCTTCTACTCGGCCTCACTGCTGCCCGAGCCGTACCAGACCCTGACCCATTTCAACCCGGTCTACTACATGATCTCCCTGGTCAGATACGGCTTCTTGGGACAGGCCGACGTCAACGTGGCCCTCTCGCTGGTGCTGCTGACCGCGGCGACCGCGGCGCTCTTCCTGCTGAACCTGCGCCTGTTCACGACCGGCTACAAGCTGCGGGCCTGATCGGTCCTACCGCTCCAGGTGAACCATCGGGAATGGATTCCCGTCCGGATCGGTGGCCGAGCGGCCCGTTTCGCGGAATCCGAGGTGCAGGTAGAAGCCGTGCGCCGCAGGGTTCTGTTCGTTCACGTCCACCGTCAGCCGAGAGCGGCCGGGTGCGACCAGGTCGATCAGGGCCCGCCCCACCCCGCGTCCGTGACTTGCGGGATCGACGAACAGCATCTCGATCGCCTCGCCGTCCATACCGATGAACCCGAGCGGTCCCGTTTCGTCCTCGGCGATCCGGATCTCGGGCACGGCCGGCAGGAACTCGGTCGGCATCCGCCGGCGGTAACCCTCGATCTGCTCGGCGGTCAGGAAGTCGTGGCTTGCCCTGACAGCTTCGAGCCAGATCCCGGTGAGCAGATCGAAGTCCCTGGCCTCAGCGGTCCGGAACTCCGGCGGGGTCAACTGAAGACAGCCTCTTCTACCAGGCTGATCTCGTTGCGGCAGGTGATCACGGCCGGCGCCTTGCCGAGCGCGGTGTCCGGGTCCTTCAGGCCGTGCCCGGTGAGCACGCAGACCACCGTCTCCGGCTTCTCCATGCCATCGACCACGGGCAGCCCGTGATTCAGGATTCCAGCGACCGAGGCGGCCGAGGCCGGCTCGCAGAACACACCCTCGTTCGAGGCCAGCCAGTGGTAGGTGTCGAGAATCTGTTCGTCGGTGACCGCGGCGACGCGGCCCCGTGAAGTGTTGAAGGCGTTCATCGCCTCTTCCCAGCGGGCCGGACTGCCGATCCGGATCGCCGAGGCGATCGTCTCCGGCTTGGCGACCGGGGCGCCATCGACCAGCGGGGCCGCGCCGGCGGCCTGGAAGCCGTAGAGGATCGGTGTGGTTCCTCGCTCCTGGAAACCCTTCCAGTAGGCGGTGACGTTGCCGGCGTTGCCGACCGGGATCGCGAGCGCGTCCGGGGCCTGTCCCAGTTCGTCGATCAGTTCGAAGGCGGCGGTCTTCTGTCCCTCGATCCGGTACGGGTTGACCGAGTTGACGAGCTCGATCGGATGACGCTCGGAAAGTTCACGGACCATGACCAGGGCGTCATCGAAGTTGCCCTCGATCGCGATCACGCGGGCCCCGTGGATCAATGCCTGGGCGAGCTTGCCGATCGCGATCTTGCCCTCCGGAACGATCACGGCGCAGGTCATGCCGGCGCGGACCGAGTAGGCGGCGGCGCTGGCGGAAGTGTTTCCGGTCGACGCGCAGATCACGGCCTTGGCACCTCGTCCGGCGGCACGGGAGACGGCGACGGTCATGCCACGGTCCTTGAAGCTTCCGGTCGGGTTCGCGCCCTCGATCTTCAGCCAGACACGGGCACCTACCCTCTCGGAAAGTCGCGGGGCCTCGACCAGGGGTGTCGACCCTTCGTTCAGGCTCACCACCGGGTCGCCCGGTTCGAGCGGCAATGAATCCCGGTATCTCTCAATCAGTGGCAGCGGCATTTCTCGATTCTCCCTAAACGAACTCTTCTTCGATGACACGTATGAAGCGCGGACCCGAGCGCAGCGACGCGAGCCGCCCGATCTGGTCGATCGCGGACTTGAACTTCGCCTCGGGACAGCGATGGACGACCATCACCAGGCGGGCATCGTCGCCGATGCCCCGCTGGACCACGCTCTTGACCGAGACGCCGCCGTCCGAGAGGACCTTCGCCACCTCGGCGAGCACACCGGGCTCGTCGGCCACCTCGAGGTGGAGGTAGAACGATGAGTCGGCGTCGGAGAGCACCGGGATCTGCTTCAGGGCGGAATGGGTCGGCGCGTCGCCGGACACGATCGAGACGAGATCGCCCAGGACCGCGGCGGCGGTCTGGATGCCACCGGCACCGGGGCCGGACATGGTCACCTCGGTGATCTCCGGCGCTTCGACCGTGACCGCGTTGAACGGTCCCTCGATCGGTGACAGCGGATGGCCCCGGTAGAGGAAGCAGGGGAAGACTCTCACCGTGATGCCATCCGGCAGGCGCTCCGCGACGCCGAGCAGTTTCAGCGAGAGGCCGAGCTCCTTGGCGTATTCAAGGTCATCGGGCTGAACCGCCTCGATCCCTTCGAAATCGACCTGGTCCAGGGTGACCGGGGTGTGGAAGGCGAGGCGGGCGAGGATCGCCATCTTGGCGGCCGCGTCGGCACCGTTGACGTCGTCGGTCGGATCAGCCTCCGCGTATCCCAGCTCCTGGGCCCGGACCAGTGTGTCCTCGTAGGAGGCACCGGTCGAAGCCATCTCGGAGAGGATGAAGTTGGTCGTTCCGTTGACGATCCCGGAGATCTTGGTGAACTCGACCGCGCCGAAGCTCTCCTGGACCACCCGGACCACGGGGACGACCCCGGCGATGGCAGCTTCGAACCGGAGCTGGACCCCGGCCCGCTCGGCCGCGTCATACAGCTCGCTCCCGTGCTGCGCGAGCAGCTGCTTGTTGGCGGTGATCACGGGCTTGCCGGCGTTGAGCGCGGCCAGAACGTGATCTCGGGCGGCGTCGGTCCCGCCCATCAGTTCGACGATCACATCGGCGCCGGCGAGGATCTCGTCGAAGTCGCCGATGCTCGTGGTGAGCACACCGGAGATCTCGGCCCGCCTGCCGGTCGCCGATTCGATCTCCCCGGCCCGCTCGGTGACCAGTTCGTCGAACGCGCCGCCGACGGTGCCGTGGCCCAGCAGGCCGATCTTCAGGGTGTCCGTCATGCGTCCCTCGCGAGCAGGTCCTGGTAGCTCTCACGGCGGACGACGACTCGCGCCTCCCCGCCTTCGCAGAAGATGACGGGGGGTCTCGGCATGCCGTTGTAGTTGTTGGCCATGGAGTGACCATATGCCCCGGTCGCGGGCGTGAGCAATATGTCGCCCACCCGCGGGTCCGCCAGGGCGACGTCCCGGACCAGGATGTCGCCGGATTCGCAGTGCGATCCGGCGATGGTCACGACACGGTCCGCGGTCGCGTCGGCCCGGTTGGCGATGACCGCCTCGTACTTGGCGTCGTAGAGCATCGGACGCAGATTGTCCGACATCCCGCCGTTGACCGAAAGGTAGGTGCGGATTCCGGGGATCTCCTTGATCGTGCCGACCGTGTAGATCGTCACGCCGGCCGTGCCGACCAGCGAGCGCCCCGGCTCGATCAGGATCTTGACGTCTTCACCGAAGAATTCCCGGACCGCGGCGAACTTGAGATCGACGTAGCTCTCGATCGCCGGGGGCTTGTCGGCCGCCGCGTACGAGATTCCGAGGCCACCGCCGAGATCGACGATCCTGCACCAATCGCCCCGGAGGGCGGCCAGCGACTCGACCGCCAGGCGGAAGGGCTCGATCTCGAATATCTGCGAACCGATGTGGAAATGAAGGCCGACCAGGTTCAGCGTGTCGGAGGCGAGCACCCGCTCGATCGCCCGGGCCGCGGTTCCGTCCTCCAGCCCGAAGCCGAACTTGGAGTCGAGCTGTCCGGTCTGGATGTAGGAGTGGGTCGACGGCTTGATCCCGGGTGTGACCCGGACCAGCACGTCCTGCCGCTTTTCGAGCACGCGCTCGCAGCGCTCGATCTCGTCGAAGGAGTCGACGATCAGATGCCCCACACCCGCCTCGCTGGCGAGTGCCAGCTCCACATCGGTCTTGTTGTTGCCGTGCATGTAGATGCGCGCGGGGTCGTATCCGGCGGCCAGTGCCATGGTCAATTCGCCGCCGGAGGCGACGTCGACCGACAGGCCCTCCTCGGCGAAGAGACGGTAGGCCGCCGTCACCGGCAGTGCCTTGCTGGCGAAGAGGATCTCGAAGTTCTCGGTGTGGGCCGCAAACGCGTCCCGGTAGGCCCGGGCGCGGTTGCGCATCTCCTCGACCGAAAAGACATATGCCGGAGTCCCGAACTCCGCCGCGAGTTCGACCACATCGCATCCGCCGATGACGAGGTGGCCCTGGGCATTGGTGACTGTTCCGACTGGGTAAACCATCGCCGCCATTCTTACGACTTCCGCCGAGCGATACGGTGTGGTCCGTGCCCGGCTCAGGAAGACGTCCCATCAACTCACCCGCCGGGGCCTCGAGCGCTGCCGGTGTTCCCTGGGTGGGACTCGGGATCCTGCTCGTCCTGGCCCTGATTCTCGCTGCTCTGGTCGCCTACTTCTTCTTCGATGTGGGACGCGATTCCGAGTCCTCGAACAGCCCCGGGGTACCTTCGCTGCTGACGAACAACGAGCGCGGGTCGAACGACGGAAAGGTCTCGGGGCACAGCGATGGATCACTCGGCTACCCCGCCATCGCGACCCGCAACACCACCCGGATCAGCGGATCAGACCCTTCCGCGATCTCGATCGCCGCCGCACTGGCGGCGTACCCGACCGTGGGTCCGGGCACTCCGCCTAGCGCCGTCACAATCGCCGGCGACGGCCAGTGGCAGGCCGGGGTCGTCGCCGCGACCTTGAGCGCCGCTCCGATCAACGCACCTCTCATCCTGGCCCCGGACGGAACTCTGAGTGAGGACGGTGAGACGGTGATCTCGGAGTTCGAGCCCGGTGGATCCCCGATCACCGGGGAAAGCGAGGTCTTTGCCATCGGCAAGGTCGCTCCGCCGTCCGGGTATGACACGAAGAAGGTCAACGCCAAGGATCCCGCTTCGCTTGCGGTCAGCGTCGCCGAGTTGAAGGCCCAGCTGGTCGGCGGTCCGCCGTCCGCCTTCGTGGTCGTGTCCTCCGAGGATGCCGAGTTCGCTTCGCCGGCGGCCACCTGGGCGGCTCGCTCGGGCGACGTCGTTCTGTATTCAGGCCGCGATTCGGTGCCGAAAGCGACTCTCGATTTCCTGAAGAAGAAAGAGAACGCCGACGTGCCGGTCTTCGTGCTCGGCCCGACGGCGGCCGTCTCGGCCGACGCGCTTGAGCAGCTCGACAAGGTGTCGAAGGGTGTCGAGAGGGTCGGCGGGAACGATCCGGTGGCGGCCGCCCTGGAGCTGGTCCGGTTCTCCAGCGGCAGTTTCGGCTGGAACCTCAACGCGCCCGGCCACGGCTACACGATCGCGCGCAGCGACCGGCCGATGGACGCGATCGCCTCCGCGGCACTTTCGACCGGCGGAACCTGGCCGGCGCTGCTGCTGACCGACTCGAGCGACAAGCTTCCGGAGGATGTTGGCGACTACCTGCTCGACGTGAAACCGGGCTACGTCGACGACCCGACCGCAGCGGTTTTCAGCCATGTGTGGATAATCGGTGATGAATCTTTGATTGACGTCAACCAGCAGGCACTGATCGACGATGCGGTCGAACTGGCGCCGGTAGAAACTCTGAGCGGACAATGAGCGAAACAGAACACATCGGAGTCCTCGACTCCGGACACGAAATCACCGCGGAGGACATCCGCGAGCTGACCGGAGCGGTCACCCCCCATTTCTCACTCCAGGTGAGAAATCGGGTGCGCCGTCTGATCGACCCCCTCCCCGCCGATCATCCGGCCAGGGCCGAGGGCGAACGTCAGATCGCCAGACTGGAATCCCTGTCAAAGCACAGCGGCCAGCCGGGACCCGAAGCAACACCCTTCTCTCACTGAGTCCCAAGTCAGCATTCTGGGGGAGATCCGAGAGCTGGTAGCCCCCAAATCGCCCCCAGAACAGGTCATTCACGCGCGGAGCGAAGCGACCAGCCCCGGGACTCGGCCGTAGGCGCCGGAAGCACAAAGGCGTCACGAGCCCCACACGCCGGGGTGGAGACGTTTGCCGGCCGATACGGCCGGTAAACGTCTCCA
>DATJUB010000066.1:0-15304 GCA_035502775.1 Solirubrobacterales bacterium
GCGATACGCGTGCTGATCGTCTCCACCCTCGCTCTCTGGGTTCGTTTTGACTTACCTAAAGTAATTTGCTAGACTAATTAGCAGTGCGAAATACCGATTACCTGGGTCGTTTCGGGAGGTTTGACGGCCCATCATTCGCAAGGCGACAGAGGAGCATGTACTTAGTGTGATGATAGAACGTCCGACAATAAATCAGACAGAGCGTCAGACACTCTCGGAACCGCTTGAAATAACGGAAAACCAGGAGTCCGCCGTCGCCTTGCGTCTGGCCGTCACAAGGACCGCCAGACGACTCAGGCAAGAGGCTGCCAGCGACCTCTCTCCAACCGCTATGGCCGCGCTCGCCTCGATCGAACGGCATGCGCCGGTCACCCCGACCAGACTGGCCGAGATCGAACGCGTCAAGCGTCCGACGATCACCCGCGTGATCAACAACCTGGTCGAGGCCGGCGTGATCTCACGCAGCCCCGACCCCGACGACGGCCGCAGCTGCCGCCTGACCATGACCCCCGAGGGCACCGCCCGCCTCGCCGAGCACCGCTACCGCAAGAGCGCCTACCTGGCCCGCCTGCTGGATTCGCTGCCCGCCGAAGACGTCGAGACCCTGGACCGGGCCGCACAGATCCTCGAACGAGCCCTCGCGTCGCGTTCGCTCGAGGAGGACAGCCGATGACAGAGGCACTGCGAAGGTCCTTCGACTCGCTCCAGGTCCCCAACTACCGCCGCTACTTCACCGGCCAGGTCGTCTCGCTGTCCGGAAACTGGATGCAGACCGTCGCCGAGGTCTGGCTGATCCTCAGTCTGACCGGCAGTGGCTTCGCGGTCGGCATCACCACCGCGCTGCAGTTCCTGCCGATCCTGCTCGCCGGAGCCTGGGGCGGAGCGCTGGCCGACCGTTTCTCCAAACGCAAGCTGCTGCTCTTCACCCAGGGCGCGATGATGGTCCCGCCGCTCATCCTCTTCGCCGTGACCCTCTCGGGGGCGGTCCGGCCATGGATGGTCTTCGCCCTCGTCTTCCTGCGCGGATCCCTGATCGCCATTGACAATCCGGCGCGCCAGGCCTTCGTCATGGAGATGGTCGGACCGGAGCGGATCGTCAACGCGGTCAGCCTCAACAGCGTCATCGTCCACTCGGCCCGCGTCGCCGGCCCGGCTCTCGCCGGCACGCTGATCGCGACGGTCGGCGTCGCCCCCTGTTTCGGCCTGAACGCCGCCACCTTCCTGGTGATGATCTGGGCACTCTGGAGCATGGACGGCAAGCGGCTGAACGCCGCTCCGCGGTCCGACCGCGACAAGCGCGGCGTGATGGAGGCCGTGCGCTACGTCCGGGCGACCCCAGAGCTGGGGGTGCCGCTGATGCTGATGGCCGTGGTCGGAACCCTCGGGCTCAACTTTCACGTGGTCCTGCCCCTGCTCGCCCGGATGACCTTCGAGGGCGGAGCGACCTCCTACGCGGTGCTGGTCTCGGCGATGGGTGTGGGATCGGTGGTCGGCGCGCTGGTCACCGGTGCCCGCGGACAGACCGGCCTCGGCGTGATCGCCTTCTCGGCCCTGGCCTTCGGAACCATGGCGATGGCCGCCGCGGTCATGCCGAGCCTGGCGATGGAGATCCCCGTCCTGGCCCTGCTCGGCGCCGCCGCGGTGACCTTCGCCGCGGCGATCAACTCGACCCTTCAGCTGGTCGTGAGCCCCGAGATGCGCGGCCGGGTGATGGCTCTCTACACGGTCGTCTTCCTCGGGTCCACGCCGATCGGCGGCCCATTGGTCGGCTGGATCTCGGAGGCCTACGACCCTCGGTACGCGCTGGTGATGGCCGCGCTCTCCGGCCTGATCGCCGCCGCGTCGGCCTTCTGGATCCGCGGCCACGCCGGTTTCGGCCATCCCCGCCGCGCCTGAGGGCGAAGCGGGGATCACCGGCCGCCGGCCGTTTCGTCTAGCCTGCGCGCAGAGTGCTTCACACCGCTCACGGATATTGGATCGCCGAGGCCGGCTCGCCGGCCGCGCTCCCCGCGCTGGATCGGGAGCTGCGCGCCGACGTCGTGATCGTCGGCGGCGGCTTCACCGGACTCTGGACCGCCTGGCATCTCCGCCAAGCCGAGCCGGGGATCGAGATCGCCCTGCTGGAATCCGACCTGATCGGACATGGCCCGAGCGGCCGCAACGGCGGTTTCGTCGACTCGATGTGGGTCAGCTTCGCCCGGCTCGCCGATCGCTACGGCGTCCCGGCCGCGCTCGAGATCGCCCATGCTTCGGAAGAATCGGTCGACCAGGTCGGCGAGTTCTGCGAGGCGCAGGGGGTCGACGCCTGGTACCGCAAGGCCGGCTACCTCAACGTCTCGACCTCACCGGCCCAGGACGGTGAGTGGGAGGAGAACGCGAACGCGATGGCCGCGGCCGGGGTCACCGACGACTTCGAGCTGCTGGGCGCGGACGAAATATCGGAGATCTGCCGCTCACCCCGCTTCCGGGGCGGGATCAAGTACAGGGCCGCGGCGACGATCCAGCCCGCCAGGCTCGGTTTCGGGATTCGCCAGGCCCTGATCGAGGCCGGTGTCCATCTTTTCGAGAACAGCCCCGTGATCGCGGTCGAGGACGGGCCATCGGGCGTGACCGCCGCCACACCGGGCGGCCGGGTGGTCGCCGACCGGCTGGTGCTCGCCTCCGGCCCTTCGCTGGCCGGCCGCGGATCGCCGGTGCGTCACAACGTCACCATCGCGTCGAGCCACATGGTCATCTCCGAGCCGGTTCCCGAGGTGATCGAGGAGATCGGCTGGACAGGTGGCGAGGCGATCAGCGACTGCCGGGCGCTGCTGAACTACTTCCGGACCACCCCGGACGGCCGCATCGCCTTCGGCTGGGGCGGGGGCAGGATCGCGGCCGGCGGTCGCCGGCGCGGCCACGCCGAGGTCGACGCGGGCGTCGCGCTGCAGGTCGCGGCGGGCCTGCGCGAGTACTTCCCGCAGCTCGAGGACCGTGAGCTGGAATACGCCTGGGGCGGGCCGATCGACGCCTCGGCCTCACATCTGCCCCACGTGGTCACGCTGCCTTCGGGACGGGCCTTCGCCGCGTTCGGCTACACCGGCAACGGCGTCGGTCCGACCCAGATGGTCGGCCGCATCCTCGCCTCGCTGGTGCTCGGCCGCGAGGATCGCTACTCGTCGCTGGCGCTGGTCGAGCCCGCCTCGGCGCTGACCAAGGTTCCGCCCGAACCCTTCCGCTGGCTTGGCGGCACCGTGATCCGCGAGGCGATCGGCCGCAAGGAAGAGGCCGAGGGCAAGGGTGAGAAGCCCGATCCGATCAGTTCGGCGATCAGTGAGATCCCGAAGCTGATCGGCTTTCACATCGGGCGCTGAACCTCAGTCCCGGTCGACTTCCTCGGGCTCGTCGTACCACTTCTTGCGCTCGCCGATCCGGGCTCTGAGCTTCCAGCCACGGGACTTCGGTGCGGCCTCGAGCGCTTCGCGCAACTCCGCGATCCGGCCGGAGATCTGGAGCCGTTCGGCATCGCTCAGCTCGGTCTCGCCGAGGCCGGCGTCGAGTCGGCCGAGATTGAGGTCGATCGTGTGGTTGAGGCCCCAATCGCTCGAGGCGAGATCGGCGATCCAGGTGGACGAGATCACGTCCGGGCCGTCTTCGGTGGAAACCGGGAAGCCGAACAGCAGGGAGTAGGAGTCGTTGCGGTCCTTCGGGTTCAGTTCGATGATCTGCAGCTTGGTCAGCAGCAGGTCGGCGGGGCTGAGCGTGCGGGAGCTGACCGCGAACCGGTCGGTCAGCGGCAGCTCGTGGCACATCGAGAAGGAATCGACGAAGCCGTCGATCTTCCGTTCTGGGTCGGCGGGATCCTTGAACAGCAGCCGCCGGGCGCCGTTCAGCGCGTTGAACTGCTTCTCCGGCGCCCACCCCTCGGTCTCGATCAGCCGCTCGAACTCGGTGCAGAACTTGCGGGTGGTGATCAGGTCGATGTCGTCCGAGGTGCGGGCGAAGGCCGGATGACGCCGGTCCCCGAGCGCGATCTGGATGGCGAGGCCGCCGAGCAGCCGGGCCTCGATACCGGCGGCGTCGCAGGCGTCGAGCAGGCGTTCGGCTTCTGCTTTGAGGTCGGGTTCGATCTGTGTTTCCATGACTCGCTCCTTGGTCGTCATGCGTTGACGAACTGGTGCTTGACGTCGTCGCCGCGCAAGCTCATTAGGCATCCGGAGATGCGGCCCGTGTGGTAATCGCTGCCGGGGTTGATACAGAGGGTACGCCCGATCCTGACCGCGCCCGCGCTTTCGTGGACATGGCCGTGAAGGGCGAGCATCGGCTGGTGCCGTTCGATCACGTCGCGGACCGCGGTCGAGCCGACCGGCACGGTCTTCGGTTCGGATCCGGCCATGACCACGTTCTTGTCCTCATCGAGCTCAGGGGCCGTGTCGAGCTGCGAATCGTAGGGCGGTACGTGGAGGTTGAAGATGCAGCGCGAGAGGTCCGGAACCCGGGTCACCATCTCGTCGACCCGCCGGATGATCTCGTCCTCGCTCAGTTCCCGCGGGGAATCGAACGGGGTCGGGTTCGAGTAGCCCAGGGAGACCATCGAGTAGCCGTTGAACTCGACCACGAGGCCGTCGCAGGCCTCGACCCCCGAGGCGGCGACGATCGCCTCCTCGACCCCGGGGGGATCGTCGTTGCCGGGCATCACGAAGCAGGACGCGTCGGAGTCCTTCAGCCGTTCGCCGGCCAGGTCCAGCCAGCTGTCGAAGGTCTTCAGCATGACTTCGGCGAACCAGTCCTCGCGGTCGTCCTCGCTCATCGCGGCGACCCGGTCGACCTCTTCACGCGTCATGCGGTGCGGGTACATGCCCTTGCCGCGGATCTTCCGTTCCAGCTCGGAGATCTGCTCCTCGCCGTTCACGGTCTGCCGCTCGCCGAAGAGGTCGACGACATAGCCGTCTCCCTCCGCGACCAGCGGCACGACCGCCTTGCCGGTCAGGTCCCCGCCCATGATCAGCACATCGGCATCGAATGATTTCGCGGCGTTCAGGAACTTCCGCCACAGGACCTCGGTCCCGTGGATGTCGGAGGCGTAGAAGACCTTGACCGGCTTTTCTTTGTTCTTGTTCTTGTTGAAGAGGCCCATCAGTTCACTCCGGGGGTAGGTCGCGGTGGGAGAGGGACAGGTCGATGCCCTGCTGCTTGCGGATCATGCGGGCGATCCAGTAGATCGCGAAGGCGACGACGTAGATTCCGAGGGCGAGTTTCAGCTTACCCGGATTCAAACTCAGGCTGGCACCGGAATTCTCGTCCCACAGGATGATGAAGATGGCGGTGCTGAACCCGATCAGGGCGAGGCCGCCGACCAGGCTGAACAGCGGGATCCCGAGCACCTTGCGATCGAAGGGCGAGCCTTCGATCATCGCCTTCTGCCGGAAGGGCAGGACGAGTCCGGAGACCGCGGTGATCAGCAGGGTCAGCGAGAGGCCGAGCAGGGCGGAGACCGCCGAGAACCAGTCGGTGAACGCGTACACGGCGGTGCTGCCGATGCTGAGCATCAGCATGATCCCGATCGCGACCAGCGGCGAGCGCGAGCGCGGCTCGACCCAGGAGAGGCGTTCGGGCATGATCCGGTCGAAGGACCAGGCGAACATGCTGCGGCTGACCAGCAGCAGGGTCTGCGGCAGCCAGAGCAGCAGTCCGATCGAGAATCCGAGGATCGTGATCGTGCCGAGAATCGGGCTGTTCGACGCGATCGCCATCAGTTCGGGGTATGCCGGGGCGCCGGCGGCGAAGCCGTAGGCCGCGGGATCGGCGTAGCCGAGCATGCCGTTGAAGTCGTAGTCGATGACGTGCAGGAAGGCGGGCATCAGGAGCAGCAGCGTGACCACCACGAGCAGCACGGCGCCGGGCATCGACTTCAGGTGGGTGCCCTTGGTCATCCGGATCTCACCGGCGAAGTAGCTGCTGGAGTAGATGAAGCCGAAGATGAACCAGAAGATCGAGACCGACTTGACGGTCATCTCGAAGTCAAATCCGGACGATGCGTAGCCGGCCTCGCCGGCCGAGGTCTTGAGTGCTTCGACCGCACCCGACGTACCGAGGTTGGCGGCGTACTCGTTGAAGCTGGCGAGGAATCCCGCCTGGTCCTGGAAGAGCCCGACGACCATCGGCAGGAGGAAGGCGCCGATCACGTACACGCCGAAGCCGATCGCCTGGACCTTGAAGAAGAGGCGGGTGCCACCGCGGATGAAGAGCGCGGCCGAGAACAGCAGGGCGACGGTGCCCGTGATGAACAGGCCCCAGTCGGTGGAGAACCAATCACCGAACTCGACCCACGAGCCGGAGCCGGTGAAGCCGGTCATCATGCGGCCCCAGGCACCGATGCCGTAGGACGCGAAGTAGGTCGTGTAGACCCCGATCACGACGCAGAGCCAGAAGCAGTAACTGAAGTTGCCGGCGAAGCCGACGCTCGGGTGGATCGCGCGGCTGTTGAAGACGTAGTCACCGCCGGTCCGCGGCATGACCTGCGTCAGCATCGCGTAGAGGAACGAGCCCGGCAGGCCGAGACCGGCCGCGATCAGGAATCCGAGGTAGGGATTGGCCCCGGGGTAGAAGGCGAAGAACAGCCAGTAGAAGGCGAAGGTGAGTGCGACGCTCGACCAGAGCAGGTTGTAGAACAGCGCGTCTCTGGTCTTCGCTTCCCGGACTAGGCCGGTCGCCTTCCTGGTGAACAGGGCCTGACTTTCGGAACTCATGATCCTCCTCCTCGAACTGCTTTATGGACTATGACGTTGAGGTCATCCCTGACATATTTCAAGTACTCCACATCGCTTCCTGATGCGGTTTCGTTCAAATCGATGGTGATCTCGACCAGCTCTTCGCGGTCGCCGGCCTCGGCCAGTACCCGGCCGTCCGGTCCGATCGCGCGGCTGCCGCCGACGAAGCGGAGTCCGGGAATCTCGCCGGTGCGGTTCACGTACAGGTGGGGAAGCCGGTTGTCGAGGGCGCGGGCCCGGCCCGCGAGGTGGTGATCGGGACCGTAGGGATCCATGTTCGCCGCGATCGTGATCAGCAGGCGGGCGCCGCTCCGGGCGAGGAGCCGGGCCGGCTCGGGGAACTCCAGGTCGAAGCAGATCAGGATCCCGGCTTCGACGCCGGCGAGGCTGGTGAGGGCCAGTCCGTCGCCGGCGTCGAAGTTGGCCCGTTCCGTCTCACCGAAGAGATGGGTCTTGCGGTAGACCGCGGTGAGTTCGCCGCTGCGGTCGAAACAGGCCGCCGAGTTGGCGTATCGGCCGGAGCCGAGGTCTTGGGTGAAGCCGACCACCGCCGCCGTCTCGTTCCTCCGGCAGGCGGCGCCGATCGACGTGAGCTCGTCGCTTTCGCGGGTGAGCGCGACCCGGGCCGGATCGTCGGTCTCGTAGCCGCCGACGAACAGCTCGGGGAAGAGGGCCAGGTCGGTCGCCGGGTGCTCGTCGAGCACCCGCACGACCGTGGCCGCGTCCGGCCCCGTCTCGGCAGCCGGTTCAAGCTGTGCGAGGAGGGCCTTCATCTCAGCGGGAGGCGGGGAGCTCGGCCCCGGCGTGGAACGCCATCGCCTCGAGGGCGATGCGTCCGCCGATCAGGGCGGTGGCGGGGGAGGGGTCGAGGCTGGGGGCGACCTCGACCACGTCCACGCCGAGCAGGCCCTCGCGGGACACGCCGCGGACGAGTTCGATCGCCTCGCGGCTGGTCAGTCCGCCCGGGCTGGGGCAGCAGGTGCCGGGGGCGTGGGCGGCGTCGAGCGAGTCGACGTCGAAGGAGAGGTAGATGCCGTCGCCGGCTCCGGCGACTTCCCGGGCCTTGTCGGCGGCCCAGGCGGTGCCCTTCTCCCAGATCTCTTCGAGCCAGATGATCGTGATGCCGTGCTCTTCGCAGTAGGCGAGCTCGGTCTTCGGGTTCATCCAGCCGGAGATGCCGACCAGGGCGATCTTCTCGGGGTCGAACCCGGCGTCGACCGCCCGGGTGACCGGGCAGCAGTGGTTGAGCAGCTCACCGCCGACGTCGGGGGCGGTGTCGAGGTGCATGTCGACCAGGACCAGGCCCGGATCCTCGTGGTGGTCGCGGATCGCGCGGACCGCGGGGATCGTGATCGAGTGGTCGCCGCCGAAGGTGACGGGCAGCGCGCCCGACTCGATGATCTGGCCGAGGTCCCGCTGCGAGCGCTCGAAGGTCTTCTCGGCGTTGGCGAGCACGATGTCGGTGTCGCCGGTGTCGACCGGGTTGAGCGCTTCGAGCAGGTCGAAGCCGAGGGTCGCGTTGAAGGTGAGGAACTGGCAGGAGACGTCACGGATGCCGCGGGGGCCGTAGTTGGCGCCGGTCCGGCTGATGTTGGTGGCGTCGAAGGGAATGCCGTAGATCGCGGCCTTGGCTCCGTGCTCCTTGATCGCTTCGGCGGTCGGCGGAACATGCGGTAGGCGCATGAACGAGTTGCTGAGTCCGGCGTGGAGCAGGCTGTCCCACATGGTCGGATCGGATGGGGCTTGTTCGGATGCGCTCATGAATCTCCTCGTTCACCTTACGGCTGTGTCGTTTGGGTATGCAATTTGAAAAAACGTTTTTGTGTGACGGCGGTCATGTTGTAACAAAAACGATTTTGCTTGTCAAGCGGCTACCTCTATGATTGCCGCGTGGAAGCGAAAGGGAAAGCGCGTGTGGGGATCCGGGACGTGGCCAGGGCGGCCGGGGTCTCCCCGACCACCGTTTCCCACTCCCTGAGCGGAAAAGGGCGCCTTCCGGAGTCCACCAGGGAACGCATCGCGAGGGTCGCCGAGGAGCTCGGATACCGGCCCAACGCGAGCGCCCGGAACCTGGTCGCGGGCAAGACCGGACTGCTCGGAATCGCGATATCCGAGTCGCCGGAATCCCCGTTCGGGCTCTCCGACTTCGACTACTTCATGCAGCTGCTCACCGCCGCAACCACCACCGCGGTCGAGAAGGGAATGGCCCTCGTCGTGGCCGGGATGGGCCAGGGTGAGGAGTTCTTCGGTGGGGTCGACGTGGACGGCCTGATCGTGGTCGACCCGGTGGTCGGCGACCAGCTGGTCGCGGCCAACCTGCGGCGCGGAGTCCCGGTGGTCACGACCGGCCGGGTCCCGGGCGAGACCCGGCCCGACGACGAGACCTACTGGGTGGACAACGATCACCGGCGGGGCACGATGTCGATCCTCGACCACCTCCACGAACGCGGTGGGCGCAAGGTCGCGCTGATCACGACCCTGCCGATCACCTCGTACACGGCCGACGACATCGAGGGCTACGAAACATGGTGCGAGGCGCATTCGCAGGAGCCGATGCTCACCGTGGTCGAGGGGCCGATCGACGAAGGAGCGGGATTCGCCGCCGCGGCCGAACTGCTCGACGGGCCCGATCCGCCCGATGCGATCTACGCGACGCTCGACCGCCTGGCCCTGGGAACCCTCGCCGCGGCCCGTTCACGCGGGATCGGCGTGCCCACCGACCTGATCGTTGCCGGCTGCACCGACTCGAAGGCCGGCGAGTGGGCCGATCCGCCGCTCACCGCGCTGGCGCTCAACCCCGAGGAGATCGGCCGCCAGGTGGTCGAGATGCTGATCGCGCTGGTCCAGGGAGACGACCCGGTCGAGCGCCACCAGCTGGTCCCCACCGCGATTCTCCCGCGCGAGTCGACCGCGAGAGTAGTCTCGGGTCAAACCCCGCGAATGGAGGATCCACATGACGAAGATTCCTGACGACGCAGTCCATCTCCTCGAAGGCCAGCACCTCGCCCACGTCGCCACCCTGCAGGCCGACGGCTCGCCGCAGGTCACACCGGTCTGGATCGGACACGAAGGCGACCTCGTCACCTTCAACACCGCCAAAGGGCGGCTCAAGGAGAAGAACCTGAAGCGCGATCCGCGAGTCGCGATCTCGATCGTCGACGCCGACAGTCCCTACGTGCCGCTGGTGATCCAGGGCAAGGTGGTCGAGATCACCGAGGAGGGAGCCGACGACGACATCAACGCCCTCGCGAAGCGCTACCTGAACGAGGACGTCTACCCCTTCCGCCAGCCCGGCGAGGAGCGCCTGATCGTCAAGATCGAGCCGGAGAAGGCCTCCTACAACAACGGCTGACGCGCGAAACGGCCTTGGAAAGCGGAACGGCCACCCGTATCCGGGTGGCCGTTCTCGTTTCGGCGACGATCTGTAGCGCGGTGCCTACTCGGTGTAGCCGGAGGCCTTCAGGTAGTCCGCCGCGACGGCCGCCGGATCTTCCTTGTCGATATCGACCCGGGCGTCGAGCTCCTGCATGACCTTCTCGGTCAGGCCGCTCTGCACCTTCTCGATCGTGGCCTGGTAGTCCGGTCCGGCCTCGTCGATCGTCTTCTGCTCGGTCAGGAAGACGACGTTGCCGGCGGGCAGGACGCCCTTGTCGTCCTCGAGGATCGTGTACTTGTCCGAAGCGCCCAGCTGGGCGTCGGTCGTGAACAGGATCGAGAGATCGGCCTGTCCCTTGTCGAGCACCTCGTAACGCAGGCCGATGTCGACCGGGGTGAACGACTTGAACTCGAGACCGTAGTTCTCGTTCAGGCCGACCAGGCAATCGATCCGCTGGCGGCATTCAGGCGACCCGTACAGGGTCAGGTCCTGGCTCTTGCCTTCGAGATCGGAGATCTTGGTGACCCCGAGCTCCTCGGCCTTGGAGGTGAGCAGCCCGACCGCGTTCGCGCTCGCGAACGGAGTCGGCGGGAAGGCGACCAGACCGTCCTTCTTCAGATCCGCCTGGACCTTCGTGAACGCCTCCTGCGCGTCGGCCGGAACGTCCTCCGGCGCGGCGTCGTAGAACGAGGTCAGAGCGGTGCTGACGTACTCGGGATACCCCGAGATCTCACCCTTCTTGAGGGCGGCGAGGGCGATCGTCTCGGAACCGAGATTGAGGTCGGTGTCGACCGAGTAGCCGGCGGCCTCCAGTCCCTGGGCGTAGATCTCTCCGAGAACGATCTGCTCGGTGAAGTTCTTCGATCCGATCGTCAGGTCGACCGATTCGTTGTCAGGGTTCGACTGGATCAGTTCGGCGCTCGAGGAGTTGCCGCTTCCCGAATCGCCGTCGTCACTGTCGTCGCTGCCGCAGGCGGCGAGGCCGAACGCCAGCATGGCGCAGATGCTCAGGACGAGCAGATACTTCAGTTTGGTGGATGACATCGTTGTCTCCTGTTTGGTTTGGGCATTGGACAAGACTGGGTTCATGGTTCAGGCGGCTCGCTGCAGCTTGATGCCGCGGGAGGTGAGCGCCCACTGGACACCGGCGAGCAGGCACTCGATCGTGATCGCCATCAGGGCCACCAGGATCGCTCCGGCGAGCACTCCGGCATCGCCGTACACGTTGCGCGAGATGATGAAATCGCCGAGGGTGAGAATCCCCGCCAGGGGTGCGATCGTGGCGGTCGCGATGATGTTGATCGAAGCGGTGCGCACCCCGCCCATGATCGTCGGCACGGCCAGGGGAAGCTCGACCTTGGTCATGATCTCGCGGTTGGTCATGCCCATTCCCTTGGCGGCCTCGACCGAGGAGCGGTCCACCTGCTTGATCCCGACGAAGGTGTTGGTCAGGATCGGCGGGATGCCGAGGATCGCGAGTGCCACCACCAGGTTGAACAGGCCGACCCCGACCGCGGCCGCCATCAGGGCGATCAGGGCCAGCTCGGGGATCGCCCGTCCGGCGTTGCCCGCCGAGACCGCGACGAACTCGCCCTTGCCGTAGTGGCCCAGCAGCAGTCCCACCGGCAGGGCCAGGACCAGGGCGACACCGAGGGCCAGGACGGTCACTTCGAGCTGCTTGGCGGCGAGCTCGCCGACCTGATCCAGGCCGCCGACCATCACTCCGCCGCCCTCCGCCTCCTGCGGTGTGAAGACGAAGTTGAAGGCGTCCCCGAACAGGCCCAGGGCGGCGATCGGTGCGGCGATCACAGCGCGGCCCTCTCCCAGGGGGTGAGCAGCTTGCCGGCGAGCAGGATCAGGCCGTCGAACAGGATCGCCATGATCACGGCGATCCCGCCGGCGACGATGATGCCGGTCTTGAAGGTGATGTTCGAGCCGACGATGATCTCGGCGCCGAGTCCGCCGCCGTTGGCGAACACGGCAAGGGTCGCGAGCGCGACCGTGCTGACGGTCGCGATCCGCAGCCCGGCGACGATCTCGGGCAGGGCCAGCGGCAGTTCCACCCGCCACAGCATCTGCTGCGAGGTCAGGCCGACCCCGCGGGCGGCCTCGGTCACGTTCGGCGGCACGTTCCGCAGCCCGGTGGTGATGTTGCGGAAGATGATCTGCAGGGTGAAGGCGGTGAGGGCGATGATCGCGGTCAGCTGGCCGCGGCCCGTGATCGGCAGCAGCAGGAAGAAGAACGAGATCGAGGGGATCGTGTAGAGGATCCCGGTCCCGGCCAGGAACGGGGAGGAGAGCCAGCGGTGGCGGTGGGCGAGGATCGCGAGCGCGAAGGCGATCAGGAACCCGGCCGCGACCGAGCTCAGCACCAGCACCAGGTGCTGCAGGGTCGGATCGACGTAGCGGTCGTAGTTGTCGGCGACCCAGCCCGGGCAGAACAGCTTGTTGTCCTGGATGCAGCCCCCGCCCGAGCGGTCCTTGAAGAAGTCACCGCTGACCTCGGCTATCGGTAGCAGCAGCTCATTCATGGGGCCTGTCCACCGCCGGAATGGCGATTTCCGCGGCTTCGGGCGAGGCCAGGAAGTCCGAGACGATCTCGGCGGACAGCACCCCGGTCAGGCGGCCGCGGCCATCGACCACCGGGGCGTAGAGCGAGCCGCTCTGCAGCAGCGCGGCGAGCCCGTCGCGCAGGGTCTGGTCGGCGTCGATCTTCAGGTCGGCGATCGAGTCGGGGATGGCCGGCACCCGTTCGGCGAGCAGGTCCCGGTCGGAGAGCCAGCCGATCGGCCGGTTCTCACCGTCGACCAGAAGGGGGTGGGGGACCTCGATGTCGCTCGCGGCCAGCGCGGTCTTGACCGGCCCGGTGGGTTCCCCCGCGCGGGTGAGGGGCGCCTCCCACAGATCGACGTCCTTGACCCGCATCAGCGCGAGCCGCTTCAGGGCACGGTCGGCCCCCACGAAGTCTTCGACGAAATCGTCGGCCGGTTCCATCAGCAGTTCGGTCGGGGTGGCGAACTGGGCGACCTCGCCGCCCTTTCGCATCACCGCGATCTTGTCGCCCATCTTGATCGCCTCGTCGACGTCGTGGGTGACGAACAGGATCGTCTTTCGCAGCTCGGCCTGCAGGCGCAGGAACTCGTTCTGCAGGCGGGAGCGGTTGATCGGATCGATCGCGCCGAAGGGCTCGTCCATCAGCATCACCGGCGGATCGACCGCGAGCGCGCGGGCGACGCCGACCCGCTGCTGCTGGCCGCCGGAGAGCTGGCTCGGATAGCGGTCACCCATCTCGGGGTCGAGTCCGATCAGCTCGAGCAGGGTCTTCACCCGCTCCTCGATCCGGGGCTTTCCCCAATCGAGCAGGTTGGGCACGGTCGCGATGTTCTGGCTGATCGTGCGGTGGGGGAAGAGGCCGATCTGCTGGATCACGTACCCGATCTCCCGGCGCAGCTTCGCCCCGTCGCCGTCCTTGACCGAGCGGTCGCCGATCAGGATGTCGCCCTCGGTGATCTCGACCGTTCGGTTGACCATGCGCATCGCGGTGGTCTTGCCGCAGCCGGAGGGGCCGACGAGCACGCAGATCTCACCGGCGGGAACCTCGAGGTTCAGGTCGTGGACCGCGTCGCTTTCGGCCCCGGGATAGCGCTTGGACACGCCGATGTAGCGGACCGGGGACGCAGTGGCACCATTAGGGCTTGAGTTCTCCGCGACTCGGGAGATGTCGGGCATCTGGGCTAAGCCTATGCGGTCCGCAAGATGGGAAAAAGAGGAAAGGCAAGGGTTCGTGCAGAAGGACACGGGACAAGGTCTTTTATGTGCATGTGCTTACACTTCTAGGGAGTGCGCTCAATGAATCCCCTCATCACCGGACCCGCTCGGGTCCGATTTCTGTTTGCCCTCGCCGCCGTTCTCGTGGTGGCTTTCGCCTGGTCGGAACGACCGGCGTCGGCCTCCGTGGAAGACAAGCTGAGCGATACCCAGGCGAAGATCGAGAAGGCGAACCAGAAGAAGGGCGTGCTCTCCGACGAGATCGCCGGCCTGAGCAGTGACATCAGCGCCTACGAGACCCAGGTGGCCGCTCTGCGCGCCGAGGAGCGCGAGGCCGAGATCAGGCTCGAGGCCAAGCAGGACGAGCTCGACCAGGCGGAGGCCGAGGTCGACAAGGCGTACAAGGAACTGCGGATCCTGGCCGAGCGCCTGAAGCGCTCCCTGAAGATCCTGAAGGAACGTCTCGTCGCGATCTATCAGTCCGGTGAGACCGACATGGCTGAGCTCGTGCTCGCCGCGAAGGACTATGGCGATCTGATCGAACGCACCGAGTATCTCGACCAGATTCAGAGCCACGACGAGACGATCGTCGGCCGGGTCCGGGGTCTGCGCGACGAGCAGCAGGCGATCGTGATCCGCCTGAAGAAGGCGAAGGACACGATCGAGTCCGCCCGCGACGAGATCGCCGCCGAGGAGCAGAATCTCGCCACCGCCCGCGCCGCGGTCGAGTCCCAGCAGAACGAACTCATGGCTGCCCGCAGCGAACGCCGGGCCACGCTCAGCCGGATCGAAGATCACGTCGGCGGCCTCGAAGAGATCGAGTCCGACCTCCAGGCGAAGATCCAGGAGCAGATCGCCGCCGCCTCCGGTTACACCACGATCCCCGCCGGACCGATGTCCTCGCCGAGCGCGGCCGGACTGATCTGGCCGGTCAGCGGCACGGTCACCTCCGGCTTCGGTGGACGTTCGTCACCCGGCGGTGTCGGCTCCACCTACCACGAGGGTCTCGACATCGCCGTCTCCGAGGGCACCCCGATCCGCGCCGCGAAGGGTGGCACGGTGATCATGGCCTCCTACAACGGCGGCTACGGCAACTACACCTGCATCGATCACGGCAGCGGGCTCTCCACCTGCTACGCCCACCAGTCCCAGCTCGGAGTGAGTTCCGGACAGTCGGTCGATCAGGGCCAGGTGATCGGATACTCCGGAAACACGGGAGCCAGCACCGGCCCCCACCTTCACTTCGAAGTGCGCATCAACGGGTCGGCAGTCGACCCGATGGGCTACCTGTAGGCCAAAGGGCGAGCGCCGCCCCGGACACCCGCGCCACCGCGAGCGAGCCCCGCCGCGCCATACGCACGAACAACCTTGAACTGGGGGCGATTTGGGTGCTGTCAGCACCCAAATCGCC
>DATJUB010000067.1:0-69596 GCA_035502775.1 Solirubrobacterales bacterium
CGTGTGAATGTCAAGCATCGCCTGGAACTGCTCATCCGACATCTTGTGAGCAACCCCATCCCACGTGTATCCCGCGTTGTTGACCACGATGTCAACCGAACCGAAAGCCTCGTTCGCGGTCTCAACCAAACGATCGGCCGCGTCGGGCCTGGTCATATCCCCCGCGAACACCGCGGTCTCACCCGTGATCTCCGACGCGGCCTGCTCGGCCGCATCCGCATCGAGATCATTGATCAAGACCCGCGCACCATTCGCGGCGAACAACTCCGCCGTCGCCCGGCCGATACCACGGGCCGAACCCGTCACAATCGCGCTCTTTCCCGCCAGAAGAGCCACGGTCAACACTTGCCTCGGATAAGTTTTTTGGTCTGCATTGCCCGTAAAATTAGCCTTGGGAACGAGCCGCGGCCAGACCATTCTCCAGGCAGAAATCCGGGCGCACCGAAAGCTCAGCGACCGCGAAAATCGGGGCTTCGCCGCTCCCTGAAAGCGGCGACTCCCTCGGCGAAATCTTCGCTTCCCTGAAGCATCGCGCCCCACTCGACCGGGCCTCGTCCGTAGCCGCTCGAATCGCCCGCCGCCGCCTTCTTGATCAGTGAGAGCGAAAGCGGAGCCCGCCGGTTCAGCCGGGAGCAGATCTCCAGAGCCCGGTCCAGATGCTCCCCCTCCGGAACGGCGAAGTTGACCAGGCCCGCGCACAGCGCCTCTTCGGGGCCGATCGGATCCCCGGTCATCGCCATGTACTTCAGCCAGTGGGAGTTGAGAGTCGAGGATCCCCGGACGAGCAGGATGCCCGGAACCAGACCGACCCGCGATTCCGGCACCCCGAACCTGGCGGTGGAATCACAGACCACGATGTCGCAGACCAGGGTAAGTTCGAGCCCGCCGCCGAAACAGGGACCGTGGACGGCCGCGATCACCGGCTTCGGGAACTCCTCGAGCGCCCGCACCGCCGCCACCGCACCCTCCAGGAATCCGCGGCGGCCACCCAGATCCTCCAGCCGGTTCATGTCATCGATGTCACCGCCGACCGAGAAGCAGCGGCCCTCGCCGGAAAGGACGACGGACCTCACCTCGTCATTCGACCCCAGCTCCGCAAGAACCTCTCGCAGCCGGGGCCAGGCATCGCCGGAAAGGGCGTTCAGCTTCTCCGGCCTGGAGATCTTGAGATGGGCGGTTCCGTCTTCGACCCCGGCGCTGAACAACTCAATCGCGCAGTCTGTCCCTGAGGACGTGCTTCTGGATCTTGCCGGCCGCGGTCCGCGGGAAGTCGTCGACCACGATCAGGTGCTCGGGAGTCTTCTGCCTCGCCATCCCAGAGGCGAAGAAATGCTCGCGCACCCCATCGAGATCGATCGTCTCACCCTGCTCGAGCACCACGAAGGCACAGACAAGCTCGCCGTACCGCGGATCCGGCATACCGGTGACCGCCGTGGCCGCCACCGCCGGGTGCTCGATCAGGAGATCCTCGACCTCCTTCGACGAGATGTTCTCGCCGCCCCGGATGATGATGTCCTTCATCCGGTCGGTGATGGTCAGCACCCCGTTCTCGTCGAGCACACCGATGTCTCCGGTGCGCAGCCAGCCATCGTCGGTGAACGCCCCTTCGTTGTGGGCGGCCTCGCGGTATCCGATGAACTGCTCCGGGCCGATCGAGACGACCTCGCCCGGGGTTCCGGCGGGAACATCCCGCCCTTCGGGATCGACGATCCTGATGCTCACGCCGGGCAGCGGCCGCCCGTCGGTGCTTGCCCGCACCTCCAGGGGGTCGACCGGGGAGCCGGCGGTCATCGAGGGGCCCTCGGTGGCCCCGTAGCAGCGCACGACCGACCAGCCGGCCGCGTCGGCCCGTTCGATCAGCGACGGCGGCACCCCCGCTCCCCCGGTTGTTCCGTGGGTCAGTGAGGAGATGTCCGCGCCGGCCTCCGCCGCCGTATCCAGCAGCGAGTCGATGAAGAAGGGTGTGCCGGCCATCGCGCTCACCCGGTGGCGCTCGACCAGCTTCACGGCCCGTTTCGCGTCCCAGCTGTCCATCAGCACCGTCTTGTAGCCGTGCGCGAGCGGGCCGAGCATCGCGCAGAGACCCGCGGTGTGCCCGGCCGGGAAGGGCTGGAGCGAGACCGTGCCCGGCTTGTCGGGTGGTGGGGTCGGTCCGTTGAACAGCTCGGCGACCAGCGAGTTGCCGCTGTGCTGAACCGCCTTGGGCTCGGCGGTGGTTCCGGAGGTGAAGATGATCGCCGCGAGGTCCTCGGCCCGGCGGTCGTGCTCCGGCGGGGGCTGGACCGGCTGGCGTTCGATCCGGTCCCAGTCGTAGGCCCCGGGCGGTGTGTCCTCACCGACCGAGATCAGGAACTCGAGGTCCGGCAGCGGACCGAGATCGCCGATCCCGCCGGTGTAGTCGAGCCGGCGGAAGCGAGTCGGCACCACGAAGGCCCGCGCCCCGGATTCCCGCAGGATGTAGCCCACCTCGCTCGGTCCGTAGATCTGGACGATCGGCACGAACACCGCCCCGAGAAAGGCGGCCGCACCGTAGGCGATCGCGGTCTCCGACCAGTTCGGCATCTGGATCGCGATCACGTCACCCTCGCGCAGACCGAGCGCGTGGAAGACCCCGGCCATGTGTCGGCTGCGGGCGACCAGCTGCGGCAGGGTCAGCTCTCCCGGACGACTCTTCGAATCGAAGATCAGGCGGCAGCCCGGATGGTTGCGGGCCCCCAGCTCCAGTTCGCGGGACAGGGTCATGCCACGGTGAAAACCGAGCCGCCGCCACTCGGCCTCCATCGCCTCCCGGAACGGGACGATCGCCGCAGGCAGGGAATCCCGGGGATCGGCCCGGCCGGGGGCGTCTCTTGCGGGATCCGAGCTCATGTCAGCAGGCCGACCAGCTGTTCACGGTGCTGCCGGGTGTCGCCGAAGAGCGCCTGATCCACCTTGATCCGGCGCAGGAAGAGGTGAAGGTCGTGCTCCCAGGTGAATCCCACCCCACCATGGATCTGGAGGGCGTCACCGGCGATCTCGGCGGCGGCGCCCGAGACGTAGCCGCCGGCGACCGCGACCGCCCGGGCGCGCTCGGCCGAGTCGGCCTCTAGCGTCAATGCCGCGTACCGGCTCGCCGCGCGGGACGCCTCGACCTTGAGCAGCATGTCGGCGCACATGTGCTTCACCGCCTGGTAGCTCGCGATCGGCCGCTGAAACGCGATCCGGTCCGCGGCGTACTCCACGGTCAGCTCGAGCAGCTTCTCGGCCGCGCCGACGGCGTCGGCAGCGACCAGCACGATCGCGAGGTCGAGGGTGCGGCCGAAGGCCGCGTCGGCCGTTCCGGCCTCACCGACCGCGTCCCCGGCAGTGACCCGCACTCCGTTGAGACGAACGGTCGCGAATCTGCGGGTGAGGTCGAGCGTCCGTGAGACGGTGATCTCGACGCCCTCCGCCTCGGCCGGCACGACGAAGCTTCGGAGCTCGCCGTCGACTCTCGCCGCGACGACCAGCTCGTCGGCGAGGTCGGCGTCGGCGACCAGATACTTCTCGCCGTAGAGCACGAATCCGTCACCGGCTTCCACCGCCTCGGTCCGAACCGAGTCCGCTCCCCAGCCGTCCCCGCGGGGTTCGGGTCCGCACCAGGCGGCCACGGTCTCGCCCGCGATCAGGGCTTCCATGACTCCGGCGGCGCGATCGTCGCCGCCCGCCGCCGGGCCGAGCGCGGCGACGCTCAGGGCGGACCCAAGGAACGGCGTCCAGTTGACCGCACGGCCCAGCTCGGAGGAGATCACGGTGGCCGTGCTCGGGCTGAACCCGAGACCGCCGGCGTCCTCGTCGGCGAGCACCGCGATCCAGCCCATCTCCGCGGCCCGGCGCCAGCCCTCGGGATCGGCCTCACGGTCGGATTCGAGAATGGCCCTGGCGTCACCCAGAGGGTAGTGACGGGACAGAAACCCGCGGGTCGCGTCCTGCAGCTGCCGCTGCTCGTCGTTCAGGTCCAGATCGAGCGGAAGCTCGACCTCGTCGTTAGCAGATGCTGTAGGCGCCATCGATCTTCAGTACGTCTCCGGTGTGGTAGTTCGAGGCCCGCGAGGCGAGGTAGACCGCGGCCGGACCGATGTCCGCCGGGGTTCCCCAGCGCCGGGCGGGAATCCGCGGCATCACGGCCCCGGAGAACCGCTCGTCCTCGAACATCTGGTGGGTGAGATCGGTGTCGATCCAGCCGGGCATGATCGCGTTGGCCCGGATGCCCTTGCGGGCCAGCTCGACCGCCAGCGTCCTGATCAGCGGGATGAGCGCGCCCTTGGCGGCCGCGTAGTGCGATGACCGCGGCGCCCCTTCGATCGCGGTGAGTGAGGAGGTCGCGACGAGGCTGCCGCCATCGCCCTGCTCGATCATCTGGGTGGCGGCGGCCCGCAGGGTGAGGAACACACCGTCCAGATTCACCTGCGCGACCCGGCGCCACTCCTCCAGGGCCAGCTTGTCGAAGGAGCCGGGGGCGGCGCCGGTGCCTGCGTTGGCGAAACAGGAATCGACCCGGCCGATCTCGGCCACGGTCTCGGCCATCGCCTTCGCGACCGAGTCCTCGTCGGCGACGTCGCACACGATCGCCGCCGCCTTGCCGCCCGCGTTCAGGTCGGCCAGTTCGGCCAGCGCACGCTCGTTCTTTTCGGCATTCGTGCCCCAGATCGCGACATCGGCCCCGGCACCGGCCAGAGCCTTGGCCATCCCGAGTCCGATCCCGCCGTTACCGCCGGTCACAAGGGCTCCCTGGCCCTCGAGATTGAAAAGATCAGTCATCCTCTTCCTCTCAGCCTCGCTGCTCCCGGGGCATCCCGAGAGCTCGTTCGGCGATTATGTTTCTCATGATTTCGGAGGCGCCACCGGCCACCGTGTAGGTCCGTGCGTAGAGGAATTCGTCCTGCCAGCGGCCCCCCTGGAGCACTCGCGGATCACCTTCGACCAGGATCGAACTGGAGCCCTGCAGCTCCAGCGCGAACTCCGCCATCGCCAGGTTCAGCTCACTGAAGACGAGCTTGCCGATCGGCACGTCCGAGGGCCGCTCGGCCCCGCGCAGCTCACGGCCCAGCTTCAGCTGGACGAGCAGGTTGTTGATCTCGATCTCCGTGGCGATCTCGCCGATCTTCTGGCGGACGTCACTCGATTCGATCGGCCGCCCGCCGGCTTCGTTCTCGGTCTCGGCCAGTTCAACCGTCATCTCGAGCAGTTGGCGCAGCCGGGCCCCACCCGCCCCGATACCCGAACGCTCGGCGCCGAGGCTCTCCATCGCCACCTTCCAGCCCTGCTCACGTTCACCCAGCAGGGAATCCCCGCTGATCGCGACGTCCTCCATGAAGACCTCGCTGAAGTCCTCGGTGCCGGTGATCTCCCGCAGCGGCCTGATCTCCAGGCCGGGCGCGTCCATTGGCACGATGAAGGCCGAGATGCCGCGGTGCCGGTCGAGGCTCGTGTCGCTCCTGGCGAGCAGGAAGCCCCAATCGGCCCATGCCGCGTTACTGGACCAGACCTTCTGTCCGTTGACCAGGTATCCGCCCTCCTCGAGCGGCTTCGCCTCGGTCCTCATCGCGGCCAGATCCGATCCCGCGTCCGGCTCACTGAAAAGCTGGCACCAGGTCTCGCTGCCGTCACGGATCGCCGGCAGGAATCGGGCCTTCTGTTCCTCGGTGCCGAAGCGGATCAGGGCGAAGGCCGCCAGGTGGGTCTGGTCGGTCAGTGGCGGCAGGCCGGCCCGCGCGACCTCTTCGCTGATGATCAGGTCATGGACCGGGTTCCACTTGCCGCTGCCGCCCCACTCGACCGGCCAATCGGCGCCGAGGTACCCGGCCTCGTAGAGCCGGGCCCGCCACCGCTTGCGGACCAGGTTCTCGGCCTCGTTCTCGGGGCTGCGAAAACCGGCCCTGACCGGGATGTCCGGGGCCTCGGAATCGAGGAACTCGCGAACCTCGTTCCGGAACCTGTCGAGTTCCGCGTCGTCGGCGAGTTTCATTCGGACCGCTCCTTGTGGATCGTGAGGGGCATGAAGTTCCAGCGGGGAGCCTCCCCGGCGACCGCTACCTCGGTGTCGATCTGGGTGCCGCAGCCGGGACAGCAGTACTTGCGGAAGACGAGATCATTCGCTTCCCGGGTGGGGATCGGGGCGCCGATCGAGTCGGCGCTCACGGGCCGCTCCTCGGCGGCAGCCCACCACTTCCAGTTGGTCGCGTTGCTCGCGAACTCGTGTCCGCAGCCGCGACACAGGTAGCTGCCCGCCTCGCTGATCTCCAGGCTCTCGGTCAACTCCTGCCTGGCGGGCTGATCGACCGCGGGACGGGCCACGGGCTCTCCCCCGGCGCCGTCCCCGACCGGCAGGATCTCCTCGCCGAGCGGCCACTCGCGCCGCTCCCGGAGCCTGGTCTCACGCAGCCCAGCGGTCTTTTCTTCGGCGACCGCGCCGCTTTCCAGCACGACCCCGAAGTTCGCCTCGGCGGCCTCGGCGGTGACGAATCCCCGCTCGACGTCTTCGAGCACCGCCGCGGGATCCCGTCTCAGCGGATCGCCGAAACCGGGCCCGCCGGTCGCCCGGATGTAGTAGGCGTCATCGGGAGTCACCGAGAATCCCCGGCCCCTTGCCGGGGGCTGCTCGGCGGCCTCGGCATACTCGGCGACCGGAAGCGCCTCGCCCCGGTCCCAATGCTCGCGGACCGATCCCATCGCGTCACGCGCGAAACGAATCGCCGCGCCTGATCCGGGCTGGCCACCGGAGACCGCCGAGGACGGCGCGCTCATCCGGTTGTGGAAGACGACGATGTCCCACTTCTCGGTGTCGTAGGGGGTGCAGAGCGACTCGAGCGCCAGCCCGCCGCGATTGCGCCCGGCACCGCCGGTGTCGGGGGCGAACCTGGTGTCGAGGAAGAGCACCGGGCTCTGGCTCTCATAGTCCTCGACGTTGGGGATGAAGGCGTCGATCGTCTGGATTCCCATCATCGCGTTCTCGCCGTCCCGCTCCTGGACGGCGCTGGCGCCGCCGGATCCTCCGGTGAAGACGTTCCAGAACCAGGGCTGTCCGTACTGGTTGGGTCCCTGGAGCCAGGCGAAGGTCCAGCTGCCCCATGGTCCGCTGCGGCGCGGCGCCGCGTCGGGATTGCCGGCGAGCAGGTAGTTGGAGGCCTCGAGGATCGCGTCGGTGCCGAACCAGCTGGCGTAGACCGTGGCCCCCGAGATCGGGGCCGGCTTGGTCGCGTTGATCAAGGTGCCTTCGGGAGCGAGCACGGTGACCGGGTCGAGCAGCCCCTCGTTGAACGGAAGGTCGGGCGCGTAGACGGTGCCGAGCGCGGCCATCGCGTCACCGATCGCGCCGACCTCGGTTCCGTTGAGGACACCGGGTGCCTGTTCGTCGGTGCCGGTGTAGTCGATCGTGAGGTTCTCGCCCTCCTTGATCACCGCGGCCCGGATCGTGTAGATCAGGTCCTGCTCACCGTCGTGCTCCATGTGGGCCGCTCCCCGGTAGACACCGTCGGGCAGCTGGGTCAGGCGGTCTCGGAAGGCGCCGGCCGCGTTCGAGATCTGGGCCGCGTGGATCGAGCGGATGCGATCGGCACCGTGCTGCTCGATCATCGCGTTGCAGCGCTCCTTGCCCATCCAGACCGCGCCGGTGATCGCCTTCAGGTCGATCTCGGTGGCCTCGGGCAGACGCACGTTGGTCAGGAAGGCGTCGAGCACGTCCTGGCGGAATTTGCCGGCGTCATAGAACTTGACCGGGGTGAAGCGGATGTTCTCGCCGTAAACGTCGGAATGCTCGACCGAGTAGCCGCCCGGCACCGCGCCGCCGACGTCGGTGACGTGGGCGCTCACCCCGACCCACATCAGGATCTCGTCGCCGTCGAAGACCGGCGCGACGATGACCACGTCATGCGAATGCAGGCCGCCGCCCTCGTAGGGATCGTTGGCGAAGATCACGTCGCCGGGGGCGAGATCGTCGCCGAACCGCTCGATCGAGTGGCGGACCGTGTTCGAGATCGCGTAACCCATCTGCAGCGACCAGGAGATCGTCGTGAGGATGTTCCCTTCGGCATCGAGGCAGCCGCAGGCGAAATCGGAGGCGGAGACGAACAGGAAGGAGCCGGACAGGTTGACCAGCGCCCGGCCCATCTCACGGTTCATGGTGAGCTCGTAGTTGTAGACGATCTCCGAGAGCACGGGATCAAATTCCGCCTCGGTCTTCGGGGGTCCGTTCTGGATCATTGATTCACCTCTATCTGGAGATTCGCGAAGCGGTCCACGGTCGCGGCGCAGCGGCTCGGAACGAGGATGGTCGAGTCGGTGAACTCGACGATCGCCGGACCTTCGATCCCGGAACCCGGTCCCATGTCCGCCGCGCGGTAGACCGCCACCTCGGACAGGGTCGCCGAGTCGCCGTCGGCCAGCGCCATGCGGGTTCCCCGGCGTTCGGGGGTGGAGGCCGGCGGCTCGGCCGTCTCGTCGTGGACCGAGGGCGGCCGTACGACATGCCCGATCCCCATCACCCGGCAGGTCTTGATGTCGTAGCCGTTCTCGGGCGCCGCGGCTCCGGTTCCGTAGGTGGCGGCGTAGCGGGCGTCGAAGTCGGCCGCGGCCCGGCGGAAATCCTCCGCCCCGGGGCTGCGGCCACCGGGCAGGTCGACCTCGAAGTTGAGGCTCTGACCGGCGTAGGCCATCTCGACCGAGTGCCGGATCTCGGTCCGGTCCGGCTCGATCGAGTGGACGTCGAGCGAGGCCCGGGCCTGGGATTCAAGCTCGGCGAAGAGCAGGCCGAGCGAACCTTCGCTCTGTTCGTCGGGGGTGCCGCCTTCCAGCAGCCGTGCCTTGGTCGAGCGGGTGACGCTGTAGGCGAGATCGGTCGAGATCAGGCCCGAGGCCGAGAAGACCGAGGCGAACCCGGGAACGATCACCCGGTTCATGCCGAGTTCGCGGGCCACCGAAGCACAGTGGAGGCCGCCGGCCCCGCCGAACGAGACCAGCGCGAAGTTCCGTGGATCGAGCCCGGCGAACACGGTGCGCAGGCGCACCGCGTCGGCCATCAGGGCGTTGACGATGCGGAACACTCCGGCCGCGGCGGCGACCTCGCTCATCGAGAGGCGTTCGGCCAGCGGGGCGATCGCCCGTTCGGCCGCGTCACGGTCGAGGGTCATCTCACCCCCGAGGAAGTACTCCGGGTCGATCAGGCCGAGCAGCAGGTTGGCATCGGTGACGGTCGGTTCGGTGCCGCCCCGGCCGTAACAGGCCGGACCGGGCCGCGCCCCGGCGCTTTCCGGGCCGACCCGCATCGCACCATCGGGTCCGACGGTGGCCAGCGAGCCGCCACCGGCACCGACAGTGGTCACGTCGACCATGGTCGTCGCCAGCGCCTGGCGGTCGAGGAATTGGAGTGAGGTGGAACGCACGTCGCCGTCCTCGATCAGGGCGACATCGGTGCTGGTCCCGCCCATGTCGAAGGTGATCAGATCCTTGATCTGCCGCTCTTCGCCGAGCGCACGGGAGGCGAGCACACCGGCCACCGGACCCGAGTAGATCGTCTGCCCGGCCGAGGTCACGGTGTTCTCGATGCTGCCGAGACCGCCGTCGGACTTCATCAGCAAGAGCTGTCCACCGAAGCCCCGGTCGCGCAGGCCGGTGAGCAGCTTTGACGTGTAGGCACGCAGCTCCGGTCCGGCGAAGGCCGTGATCACAGTCGTGCTCATGCGCTCGTACTCACCGATCAGCGGCGCCGCCTCGAAGGATGTGGCGACATACGCCTCGGGGCATTCCTCGAGAATCACCCGTTTCGCGATCTCCTCATGGGCCGGGTTGCGGAAAGACCACAGGAAGCAGACCGCGAAGGAGCGGATCCCCTGCTCGAGGGCGTGAAGCACCGAGCGGCGCAGCGCCTCCTCGTCGATCGGCACCACCACCCTCCCCTGGTAGTCGATCCGCTCGAGCACTTCCTCGACGTCGGAGCGCGGCACCAGGGGCACGGGATGAGTCACCTTCGACGGATCCCGCTGCTGGTTCCGGTACATGCGGGCCAGCTGGTAGAGATCACCGAAGCCCTGAGTCGTGATCAGCGCCACCCGTTCACCGGCCCGGGTGAGCACCACGTTCGTGGTGACCGTGGTCGCGTGCAGGAACTCGTCGATCCTGCCCAGGAGCGTCCGGCCGTCGGTGTCCAGCGACGAGGCGACCAGGTCGATCCCGTCGAACACGCCCTGCTCGAAGCCGGGCGGCGTCGACGGTGTCTTCCACCGCCGCAGCCGCCCGTTCTCCTCCTGGAGGACGATGTCCGTGAACGTTCCGCCGATGTCGACTCCGAGTCTCATGCGGCGGCCATGTCCTGCTGCTTCTCCTTCGCCCGCTTGGTCGACTGGGTCGTCCGCACCTTGGCCAGCACGACCGCCGCGATCAGGATCAGGCCCTGATAGGTCTCGACGATCCAGAACGGGATTCCGTAGAGCTGCAGCCCGTTGATGCCGACCGCGACGATGAAGAGCGCGACGATCAGCCCGGGCACGTTGAACCGTCCCGGTTTGATCATGGTCGATCCGAGGAAGGCCGACGCGAAAGCCGGCAGCAGATAGCTGGCGCCGGTGTTCGGCGGACCCGATCCGAGCCGCGCCCCGTAGACCACCGCGGCGGTCGTCGCGAGCGTCGCCGAGATCAGAAAGGTGATGAAGATGATCTTGTTGGTCGGCACTCCCGAGAGACGCGCCGCCTCACGGCCCGCCCCCGTCGCGTAGACCTTCCGGCCGAACGGGGTGTGGTCGAGCATGTACCAGACCGCCACCGCGATCACCAGCAGATAGATCGTCGTGACCGGCACATCGAAGAACTCCGCCCGGCCGATCTCGGTGAAGGCCGACGGAATGTCCCTCGCGATCGTCTCCCCGTTGGCGATCAGCTGGGATATACCCACGAAGACCGAACTGGTACCGATGGTGGCGATGAATGGATCCACCTTGGCTTTCACCACGAGCACACCGTTGATCGCACCGGCCAGCACACCGGCGGCGAGCGTGATCAGGATCGCGGCGGGGATCGGCATGTCGCCACCTGTCGTCTGGAAAAGCCAGGTCACGAGCACGATCCCGAGGGTCATCACACCGCCGATCGAGATGTCGAACACACCCGCGGCGAGGGGCAGCAGCAGTCCGAGCGCGACGATGCCGCCGATCGTCTGGTTGCCGACGATCCCGATCAGGTTGTCGTAGGTGAGGAACTTGCCGGGCAGAGTGACCGTGAAGATCAGCATCATCACCAGGAGCAGCACCACTCCGCCGTAGCGTTCGAAGAAGGAGGCCTGCCGGGTCTCCTCCTCGTCGCGGCGGAACCACCCCATCATGCCTCCCGAGCCTCCCTGCCCTCCGTTGTCGGGTGACCCTTCGGGCACCGGTTCGGGACTAGTCATCACTTGCCTCTCCTCACTCTCACTTCGTTGTTTCCAAGACGGCCGGCCGCGCTCACGCGCGAACCGGATCTGAACTGCGGTAGCACTCCTCGGTGATCGCCTCGCGGGTGATCTGGGCCCCCGTGAGCTCGGCCGCGATCGATCCTCCGCGGATGATCAAGACACGGCTGCAGATCGCGGCCAGGTCGTCGAGGTCAGAGGAGCAGAGCACCGCGGCGACCCCCTGGCTCGCGGCATCGGCCACCAGATCGAGGATCTCGGCCTTGGCGCCGACGTCGACTCCCTGCGTGGGCTCGTCGAGCACCAGCAGGTCGGGATCGACCCGCAGCCACTTTGCGACCGCGACCTTCTGCTTGTTGCCGCCGCTGAGCTCGCCGAGCGGCTTCTCGGCCTCGGCCGGCTTGATGTCGAAGCGCTTGATCAGGCTGCGAACTTCACGCTTCTCGGCCGCGAGGTCGAGCTTGATCCCACGAGTGAGAGGTTTCAGGTCCGAGAGCGTGAGATTCTCGCGAATCGTCATGTCGGCGATGCCCTTCAGATCCCTCGCCGAAGGCAACACGGCCACGCCGCGATCCCTCAGCTCCTCCGGCTCGGGCCGATCGATCACCTCGCCCTGGACCCGCACGGTCCCGGCGTATGTATCGAGCGAGCCGAGCAGCACCGCCGGAACGTCATGGACTCCGGAACCCGCGAGACCGGCCATGCCGACGATCTCACCGGAGCGGACCTCGAAGCTCGCGTTCACCAGTTCGCCCGCCGTGATCCCGTCAAAGGCGAGCACCTCACCGGCTTCGCGGACCCGGCTTGCTTCGCGAGCCGCCAGCGGCGCCGATTCCTCGGCGACCGATCCGACGATCAACTCGACCAGGCGGTCGTTGTCGAATTCGGAGCTCGGCCCGGTACCAACGATCTTGCCCTCGCGCAGAACGGTGACCCGGTTGGAGATCGCGTGAATCTCCTCCAGCCGGTGGGAGACGTAGATGATGCCGACGCCCTGGGCGGTGGTGCGGCGGATCAGCTCGAAAAGGCGGTCGACCTCGGACGAGGGCAGCGTCGCGGTGGGCTCGTCCAGGACCAGCACCCGCACGGCGCTCTCGGACTGGAGGGCGCGGGCGACCGCGACCTGGGTCCGTTCGATCGGGGTGAGCGACTCGACCAGGATCTCCGGGTCGAGGTCGAGCCCGACGATCGAAAGGATCTCGCGGGCGCGGCGGCGTTCGCTCCGCCAGCGGATGCGCCAGCCGGGCGCTGTCTCGTAGCTGTCGCCGAGACGCAGGTTCTCGAGCACGCTCAGGTCGTCGAGCAGGCCGAGCTCCTGATGGATGAAACGCAGTCCGGCCCGATGGCATGCGTCGGAGTCGCCGTAGGCGATGGACTGCCCGTCGACCACGAACGGGCCGCTGCCGGCGTCGGGCTCGTGAAAACCGGAGAGGATCTTGATCAGGGTCGACTTCCCGGAGCCGTTGTGACCGACCAGCGCATGTACCTCGGAGGGCTCCACGGTCAAGGTCACATCGTCGAGTGCCTTGGTGCTCATGAAGGTCTTCGAGACCCCCGAAATCGAAAGGATGCTGCTCATCTCGGTACCACTCTCCTCACGCTTAGGACAACCCTGATTCTTCCCAAACGTCCTGCTCAGGCCAAGCCGATTCTGCCAGAAGAACAGATCGGCTCGGCCCGGAGGAGGACGGTGCTGCTACTGGCCCCAGAGGGCCTTGAACTGGTCTTCGAATCCGGCCGGTCCGTCATAGGATCCGCCGATCTCGGCCGCGTTCGTGTCGGTGATGACGACGTTGGTCACCGGGGTGTTCGGCTCGAGCTTCTCGCCGGCGATGACCCGCGCCGCGGCGTCGGCCGCGACCCAGCCCGGCTCGAGTCCACCGGTCGCCACGTCGGCCGCCTGAATGTCACCCTGCTGGATCAGCTCCAGGTTGGGTCCGTCACCGTCGAATCCGGCGACCTTGATGCTGTCCGCCTTGCCCGCCTGGCGCACGATGTCGGCCGCGGCCAGAGCGACCGCGTCGAAGGTGCCGACGATGTAGTCGATGTCGGGGTTCGACTGGAGTTCGGCCTGGATCTGCTGGGGCAGTGTCGACTGGATGCTCGCGATCGCGAACTTCAGGGTGTCGACGTTGCAGGTGTCGCAGTTCTCCATCTGCTTGGTGAACTCGCTGAGCCGCTGGACGTTGCAGGCGAAGGTGTTGGTGCCGACGAACAGGACGTTGGCCTTGCCTTCGCTGTCGGCGATCACCCAGTCGGCCAGTTCCTTGGCGCCCTCGCCACAGGAGGTGCCACCGACCTCGGTCTCGATTCCCTCGACCTCACCCGGCGGATTTCCGGTGAACATGCCGATGTGCGGGATACCAGACTCGGCGACCTTGGCGTAGCTGTCACCGGCGTCCTCGGCCGAGATGCCGTTGGTGACGATCACGTCGGGCTTGGCGTTGATCGCGTTGGTGAAGCAGCTCGAGATCTGGTCCGGTGAGCTGCCGCCGTCGCAGAGTTCGAAGTCGTAGCCGAGTGCTTCCACACCCGCCTGAAGTGACTTCGCCTTGTCGGCGCATCCTTCGAGCGACTGGTCACAGGCGACGTGGAACACGGATCCCTCAGGCTTCGGCGTGAACGCCTCGGTCTGCTCGATCTCCGTGGGGATCTGAGTGGACGTGTCGAGCGCCGTCTGCGCGGCCTCGACCACCGACGAGTCCGCGCTGGCGCCCGAATCGTCGGAGCTGTCGTCGCTGCCGCAGCCGGCCACGACGAAAGCACCGGCCAGGACGCATCCCAACAGCGCCAAGACGAACTTGAACCTATCTCTCATGCTAATTCTCCTCCATTGACGTCGCGCTTCTCACACGCGAACAATTCAGAGTCGCCGAACGGCGCTCCACCCTCAGGTGCGATTGGAATCGATCGCTCCACTGAGGGGTGATTCTGGGCCTCGCCCACTACCGCGCAAAGAGAATTCTGTATCGAGAATAGGGCTCGGCTATACACAGGTGTTTCCGACCATTTTCCGCAGCAGAGGTGAAGGCAGGTAGGCCTCTCCGTGAATCTCGCGAAGCCTCTCCAGCGTCGCCAGAACCCGGCCGAACCCGATCCTCCGGCCCCAATCGATCGGTCCCACCGGCCAGTTGAATCCGTTGAGCATCGCGATGTCGATGTCGCGCTCGGTCGCGATCCCCTCGGCCAGGGTGAAAACGGCCTCGTTCACGATCTGGGCGGCGATCCTGTCGAGCACCTCGGGAGCGTTCGGGCCGGCCAGCTCGATCAGGCGGTCGCGGTCGAGAACCGGTCTCGTCTCGTCAATCTCCGGATCGGGCTCACGGTGGGGTCCGTCGCCGTATTCGTAGAACCCCCGGCCGGTCTTCCGGCCGAGCCGGCCGGCGTCGACCATCTTCACCTGCATCTGGCTCGGCTGCCAGCGGGGCAGGCCGAAGGACTGCTCATGGAAGGATTTCGCGACCGCGAGGTTGATGTCGGCGCCGACCAGGTCGATCAGCTCGAACGGACCCATCGGGAAGCCGGCCCCGATCCGGCAGATGCGATCGATCTCGGCGGGATCGATGCCGAGATCGCCCGAGACCCGCAGCCCCTCGAGGGTGTAGGGCCGGGCGCAGCGGTTGGCGACGAATCCGATCGCGTCCTGGGCCCGGATCGCGACCTTGCCCATGCGGCCGATCGCCTCGAACGCGAGGTCGGCGGTGCCGGGCGAGGTGAGCGCGCCGCTCACCACCTCGACCAGCCTCATCGCCGGGGCCGGGTTGAAGAAGTGAAGGCCGAGGAAACGCTGCGGCCGATCGATCCCGCCGGCGATCGCGGTCACCGACAGCGAGGACGTGTTGGTCGCCAGCAGGGTGTCCGGACCGCATGTCCCGGCGAGCTCGGCGAAGAGGGCCTGTTTGAGCTCCAGCGATTCGGGCACTGCCTCGATCACCAGGTCCGCCCCGGCCAGGTCGGCCAGCCGGTCGACGACGGAGAGGTTGGCGAGTCCCGCCTCGGCCTCCGCCCCGCTCCAGAACCCGCGATCGGCACCGCGCCCGAGTGATCCGTCGATCCGCCCGCGCGCGGTCGCTCTCGCCTCCGCCACCGGATCGAAGAGCAGGGTCTCGAACCCGCCCATGGCCGCGACCTGGGCGATCCCGGCTCCCATGGTTCCGGCGCCGACGACCGCCACGGTCTCGATCTCGGATCGGGAGTCGGTCATGGAACTCAACCCCGCTCGGCCAGCTTCTTCTCGAGCTCGGCCACCCTTTTCGCGAGCAGCGCCTTGGACTCGTCGGTGTTGTGGCTCAGCTGATGGCTGAGGAAGTGGTAGTCGGCGGCATCGTCACGGCCCTTGCGCCTCTCGATGAACCGGAAGGACATCTTCGACAGTGCCAGGGCCTCGCGCGGAACCGAGAGCAGCTCGTCGGTGACCCGATCCACCTGGGCGTCGAGTTCGTCACGCGGGACAACCCAGTTGACCAGTCCGAGCCGCAGTGCCTGCTCGGCGTTCAGCCCCTCGCTCATCCAGAGCATCTGCTTGGCCCGCCGCTCACCGATCTCCCAGGCCACGGTCGGCAGCTCGACGTCGTCGGCCCCCTGGTCCCGGGTCACCTTCGAGCTGAAGGTCGCGTCGTCGGAGGCGACCACCAGGTCGGCCGCGCTCATCAGCATCAGCGCCGCCGCCATGCAGTAGCCGTGCACCCGGCAGACGACCGGCATCGGCAGGTCGCGCAGCAGCTCGACCGGCCGCACGAACAGCTCGGCCTCCTGCCACATCCGGCCCTCGACCGACCCCAGGTTCCTGCGGTACTCGGGGTTGACCGCGGCCGCGTTGAGGTCATGTCCCGAGCTGAACGACTTTCCGGCGCCGGCCAGCACCACGGCACGGATCTCCCTGCGGTCCCGGGTGTCCAGGACCGCCGTCTCGAGCTCGCGGAGCAGGTCCGGACTCTGGGCGTTGTGGGTCTTCGGCCGGTTCAGGGTGATCCAGCGGACCGCTCCCCTGTCTTCGACCAGCACCATCTGCTCACTCATGCGGCTTCTCTCCTGTCGAGGTATGCGGAACCGATCACTTCGGCACTCGCGCTCTCCCCTCCGAGCATGTACTGGTCGGCGAGGATCCGGCGATAGTGAAGATGGAGCCCGAGCTCCCACGAGAATCCGATCCCTCCGTGAACCTGGATCGCGCCCTCGCAGGCCCGCCGGGCCGCGGCCGGAACCGAGTGGGCGAGCGTCGCCCGCCACTGCTCGATCTCGGTCTCGGGCGCGTGACTCTCACCGTCGAGGTCGACGAAACGGCCGATGCCGGCCCGCGAGGTCTCGAGGCCGAGCTTCATCTCCGCCAGCAGGTGGCCGACCGCCTGGAAGGAGGAGATCGGGCGGCCGAACTGCTCACGCTCGTCGGCGTACTCGGCCGAGAGCTCGAGCGTGCGTTCGGCCGAACCGAAGGCCTCGCAGATCAGGGCGAGTTCGAACTCGCGCCGCACCCTGGCCGCCCGCTCGCCGATGACCGTGACCACCGGTTCCGCGCTGTCGGGCTTGACCCGGCGGAGACCCTGGCCCGGATCGAGTCCGGCGAGCGGCACCGAGGGGAAGCCTTCCGCCGTCTCGAAAACCGTGATGCGGTCGAGGTCGAGGACGACCAGCGCCTCGGCTCCTTCCGGCATCTGGGCGAGAAGATCGCCTCCCTCGCGCGAGGCGAGGGCCAGCCCGACACTCGACCCGCCGTCGAGCAGCCGCGCCAGCAGCTCCGCCGCGCGGGCGTCCGCGGGGGCGGCCAGGGCGAGCGCCGGGGCCACCCCGAAAGCCTCGTTGCGGACCGCCGCCGGAACCAGCCGGCGGCCGAGTACGGCGGCCAGCCTCACCCGGTCACCGAGCTCGAGTCCCAGGCCGCCGCTGTCCTCAGCGACCGCGATCCCCTGGAGACCGAGGCCGGCGATGGTCTCGGCCAGGGCCGCCGGCAGCGGCAGATCGTCGCAGGCGGACTCCAGCAGGATCTCGACGTTCAGGATCCTGCTGAGGGATTCGTCGAGCGACCTCGCCATCTCGACCCCCTCGTCGATCGCGGTGGTCATCGTTTCGCCCCCAGTCCGAGCAGCTGTTTCGAGATGATGTTGAGCTGGATCTCGGTGCTGCCGCCGTAGATCGAGACCGAGCGGCCCTCCAGCAGGTCGTGGGTCCATTGGTTGTAGGTGAGTGCGGTCTCCGGACCGAGCAGTTCGATCGCGACCGCGAACAGCTCCTGTTCGACCCGCGAGAGGTGCAGCTTGTCGATCGAGGTCGATCCGGCCGGCAGGGATCCGGCCGCCTGTCCGGCGAGAGTCCGGTATCCCTGCGCCTTCAGCAGCTCGAGGTCGGCCGAGATCGCGCCCAGCTTCTCCCGCACCCCGCGGTCCCCGGCCCGTCCGTTCTCGATCATCTGGTCGGCGAGTTCGTCGAGCGCCCGGCGAAGCCGGATCTGACGTTCGAGCACGAACAGGCCACGCTCGTAGGAGAGCATCTGCATCGCCGCCTTCCAGCCGTTGCCGAGACCGCCGATCACGTCCTCGACCCTGGCCTCGACGTCGTCCAGGAAGACCTCGTTGAAGTGCCGCTCGCCCAGCATCTGGGGCAGCGCGACGACGTTCACACCGGGGTCCTCCATGTCGACGATCACCAGGGAGAGGCCATGGTGGCGCTCGGATCCCGGCTCGGTGCGGACCAGGCAGGCGCAGCGGCGGGCGATGTGGGCCCGTGAGGTCCACACCTTCTGGCCGTTGATGATGATCCGGTCACCGTCCACCCGTCCGCGGGCACGGATCGCGGCGAGGTCCGAGCCCGCCTCTGGCTCGGAGAAACCCTGGCACCAGGATTCCGAGGCGTCGAGCATCGGCCGCAGATAGCGTTCGGCCTGACCCTCGTCACCGAAGTCCATGATCGTCGGACCGCACATGTAGACCCCGATCCGGTTGATCAGCTCCGGCATGCCGGTCGCCGCCAGCTCCTCGGAGAAGACCGCCTCGGCCCTCAGGTCGAGTCCCGATCCGCCGTACTTCTCGGGCCAGGAGAGCCCGATGAATCCGGCCCCGTGGAGGTCCTGCTGCCATCTGAGCAGGGCCCGCAGCCGCGCTTCGAACTCCTCCGGCGGCGCCCCCGGATCGTGTTCCTTCATCCAGCTTCTGATTTCCGTGCGCAGAGTCTCGTCCTCGGGCCTGAAGCTCAAGGTCTCGACCGGCAGTTCGGCCAACGTCATCGGGTGGTCCTTCCGTTCAGTCCGGGTACTTGTGATTCATCCGCCAGTTCCAGCGCCGTCTCGACGAGCGATGCCGGGATCGATTCGATCTGCGCGAAGCTCTCGCCGAGCGTTTCGCCCGCCTGGTCGCGGGCGTGGATGCCCTCGACGATCACGGCGAGCTTGAAATGGGCCAGCACTTCGAAGAAATCGAGGTCACCGACGTCGAAGCCGGTGATCGAGGCGTAGCGCCCGATCAGCTCCGGCCGTTCCATGAAGCCTTCGGCCATCGTCATCGCGTGGGCATCCGAGGCGGCCCGTTCACCGGGACGCCGCCAGTACATGAGCAGCATGCCGAGATCGGCGAGCGGATCGCCCACGGTCGCCATCTCCCAATCGAGCACCGCGGTCACCCGGCCAGGATCGGCCGGATCGAGCATCACGTTGTCCATCCGGTAGTCGCCGTGGACGAGCGCGGCCCCTTCACGCTCGGGCACCGAGGCCGCGAGCCGGCGGGAGATCTCGCGCAGCTCGGGTGATACGCGGATGCCACTATCCAGCTGGCCGGTCCAGCGTTCGACCTGGCGGCCGAGATATCCGGCGGGACGGCCGAGCCCGGCCAGGCCGGCGGCCTCGTAGTCCGCGGTGTGGATCGCCGCCAGGGTCGAGATCAGGCCCTCGGAACAGCGCCGGGCCTCGGCGGGCGTGAACTCGAGATCGGCCGGGGCCCGCAGGATGCGCCCCTCGGCCTTCTCCATCACGTAGAACTCGGCGCCGATCACGCTCTCGTCCTCGCATATCGCCAGTGGCAGGGGCGCGGGCACCGCCGTTTCGGAGAGTCCCCGCAGCACGTCGAACTCGCGCCTCATGTTGTGGGCCGTCGGCTGCCGGTGGCCGAGCGGCGGGCGCCGCAGCACCCAGGACCGCGATCCCTGGCGGAGAAAGTAGGTGAGGTTCGATCTGCCGCCCTCGATCAGTTCGGCCTCGAGCGGGATGCCGTCGGCCAGCTCGAGGCTGTCCGAGAGAAACCCGAGCAGGGGCTCGAGCTCTATGCCCGGAGGGGCCTGGACCGCCACTAGACGTTCCTTGCGTTCACGCCGGTCGACGGCGAGAGCGTCGCGCCGGTGATGAACTTCGCCTCGTCGCTGGCCAGGAAGAGCACCGAGTCGGAGATGTCGTCGGTCTCCGCGTACGGGACCGGCAGCACGTTGACGCTCTGGAAGGCGGGCAGCGCATCCTCCATCGTCGGATCCTCGAGGTCCGGCCGGAAGAGCCGGTATGAGGCCTCGTTGTGCATCATCGGCGTGTTGACCGAACTGGGGCAGACGATGTTCGCGGTCACGCCCCGGTTGGCGACCTCGAGCGCGAGGCTCTTGACCATGCCGATCAGCCCCCACTTGGAGGCGGCGTAATGGCCGATGTTCTCCCAGCCGGCCCGGCCGGCCATCGAGGAGGTGGCGATCACGCGGCCGTACCCGTTCTCCAGCATTCCGGGGACGACGGGCCGCACCGAGTTGAAGGCGCCGGTCAGGTTGACGTCGAGCATGGTCTGCCAGAGGCTTTCGTCCATCGACTCGATCGGGCCGAACGTGCAGATGCCGGCGTTGACGACCAGCACATCGATCGTCTCGAACCGCTCGATCACCCGGGCGACGGCCCGCTCGGTTTCCGTGGCGGAGCGCACATCGGCCTGGACGGCGAGGCCGCGGCGGCCCTCGGCCTCGATCAGCCCGACCGTCTCCTCCAGATCATCGGGAGTCGCGATGTCGTAGGGCACGGTCTCTATCCGCGTGCTGGCGATGTCGAGCACGGCGACGTCGGCTCCCTCCCGCGCGAACCGGACGGCGTGGTTGCGTCCCTGCCCGCGGGCGCCGCCGGTGATCAGGACCCTGCGTCCTTCGAAGCGGCCCATCAGGCGGCCGTCCTTGCGTTCCAGCCGAGCGCGACCGGCAGTGCCTCACCGGTGATGAACCTGGCCTCGTCGGAGGCGAGGAAGAGCACCGCGTCCGAGATGTCCTCGGGCTGTACCCAAGGGATCGGGATCGGGTTGAGTTCGGTGTATGCGCGTTCGACGTCGGCGAGTGTGTACTCGTCCTGACCCGGCAGGAAGAGATCGTGGAAGGCTTCGTTCTGGATCATCGGCGTGTCGACCGAGGTCGGGCAGACGGCGTTGACCGTGACCCCGCTGTCGGCCACCTCGAGGGCGAGGCTCTTGACCAGACCGACCACACCCCACTTGGCCGCCACGTAATGGGCGATGTTCGGGGAGCCCTGCCGGGCGACGACCGAGGCGGTCGCGACGATCCGGCCGTAGCCGCGCTCGACCATGTGCGGGCTGACCGCCCGCAGGGTCTTGAAGACCCCGGTCAGGTTGACGCCGATCATCTCCTCCCAGGCCCGGTCGGACATCTCGGCGACGGTCGAGATCCCGGCGATACCGGCGTTGGCGACCGCGATGTCGATCTGGCCGAACCGGTCTATGCCTTCGTCGACCAGGTCGGCCAGCGCCGCCGTGTCGCGGACGTCGGCGACCGCCGAGATCGCCCTGCCGCCGGCGGCCTCGACCAGCGCCACGGTCTCTTCGAGATCACTCCAGCGGGACATGCCGTACGGAGGCGAGGCGAGATCGCCGTCGAGGTCGCAGAGCACCAGGCTCGCGCCCTCCTTGGCGAACTCGACCGCGTGGCTGCGCCCCTGCCCGCGGCCGGCGCCCGTGATCAGCGCGACCTTCTGCTCAAACTTCCCCATTGGCGATCCTCGCCTTCCTGGCCGCGGCGGTCGCCTTGGCCATCTCGTCGAGGTCGTCGACCGCCTTCCTGACCTGGTCTCCATACATGCCGAAGGTCTGGACCTCCAGGGCCGCCGAAAGTTCGAAACCGATGGTCGATCCGACGTTCAGCCATTGGTTGATCGCCCGCTTGGTGAAACGGACCGCCTGCTGCGGCATGTTGGTGAAGTCGGTCGCGACCTCGGTCGCCCGGGCGAGCGAGGAGCCGGCCGGCACCAGCTCGGTCACCAGCCCGATGCGCTCGGCCTCGGCCGCGTCGATCCAGTCGCCGGTCATCAGGTACCGCTTGGCCCGGGTGAGGCCGACCGCCATCGGCCAGATCAGCACGCCGCCGTCTCCGGCGGCGAGCGCGGCCTTGATGTGGCCGTCGGCCATCTTCACGTTCTCTTCGACGATCACGTAGTCGGAGAGCAGGGCGAGCATCAGGCCCGAGCCGGTGGCGACGCCGTTGATCGCCGAGACGACCGGCTTCTCGAGGTCGATGTGTGAGCGGACCAGCTCGCGAACCTGGACCTGGAGTTCCTCGAGGGCTACCCGGTCCTCGGTGAGCTGCTTCATGTAGTCGTAGGTGGCACCTACCGAGAAGGCGCGTCCGGCGCCGGTGAGAACCACAGCCTTGACCTCGTCGTCGGCGGCGACGTCCCTCAGGATGGTCGCGAACTCGCCGTGATCCTCGTGGCTGCACGCGTTCATCTTCTGGGGGTTGTCGATCGTCACGAAGGCAATTGAATCCCGAACTTCGGTCTTCAGAAAGGTGTACTTCTCGTATCGGCTCACGCTGCTCTCGTTCCCCCTTGCTCAGCTACTTGGCTTGGGTGTTTGTTTTTGGTTTGGCTTTTCGACGCCGTTCGCGTCGCTGTGAAGGCGGTCCAGATGGGCCTTGGACGCGCCCTCCAAGTGAAAGACGGCTCTGGAGATGTCGTCGACCGCCTCGCCGAGGCGCTCTCCGATCGCCGGGATCAGGCGTTCCGGCATGAAGGACGAGTGGCCGGTGACGACCATCAGCAGGACCGGGTTGCCGGCCGGCGAGAGGATCGGGGCGCCGACCGCGTTGTAGTCCACCTCGTACTCGCCGATGCTGACCGAGTAGCCGCGTTCCTTGACCTCGGCCAGTTCGTTCTTGAACTTGGCGACGGTCGTGATCGACATCGGCGTGCGTGACGGCAGTCCGTGGAGCTCCAGCATCTCGTCGACGACCTCGTCCGGCTGGTGGGCGTAGTAGGCCTTGGCGAGCACGGCTCCGTTCGGCGGCACCTTGCCGCCGAGCGGAGCGGTGCCGCGCAGATCTGGGCGGCCCCGCATCTTGTCGATCACGATGAAGGAGTCGTCCTCCGCCTTCTGGCAGATCAGCATGATCAGCTTGTAGCGGCGCACGAAGTCGAGGGCCTTCATCCGGGCCGAGGTGAGCACCGCTCCCTCTTCGCTGACCGCCGCCCCGAGATCGCTCAGGCCGGTCCCCAGTTCGTAATGCTTGGTGTCGGCGTCGAAGTGGAGCAGGTCGCCCTGTTCCAGGGTCTTCAGGATGTTGAAGCAGGTGCTCGGGTTCATCCCGAGCGCGTGAGCTATCTGGGTCATCGACGCGGGCTCGTTGCCGCGATCGCGGAGGTACTCGAAGATCGCGATCGTGTGCCGGACGGCGGGCACGCCTCGCTCGAGTGCGGTTTCTCTTTCTTTCGTATCGGTAAGGGCGATCATCTGGTTCCTCTCAGCGGCCACAGCGGTGGCTGCGGCCGATAGTTGCAATGCCGGCGGGGATCGTGAACCCGTTTCTGTAGAGAGAATTTTACGTCCGGGCACGGTCGATCTCGGCTTCTGTCAGCAGAATCCGCTTGTCCGTCCCGCCGATCCGGCCCATGCTCCGGCCATGCCAGAAGCTGTGATTGTCTCCACGCGTCGTACACCCATCGGCCGCGCCTTCAAGGGCTCACTCAAGGATGTGAGACCCGACGATCTGGCCGGTTTCATCGCGAAGAAAGCCGTCGAGGATCTCGATGGTTTCGATCCGATCGAGATCGAGGACGTGATCTGCGGATCGGCGATCCAGGCCGGTGAGCAGAGCATGAACATCGGCAAGGTCGTGGCCGCCCTGGCCGGCTTCCCGGACGAGGTCGGCGGCAGCTCGGTCAACCGTTTCTGCGCCTCCTCCCTCCAGTCCCTGCGGATCGCCTCGCACGCGATCCTGGCCGGTGAGGGCGACGCGTATCTCGCGGTCGGCGTCGAGAGCGTCAGCCGGGTCGGCGGCCGCGCCTTCGATCCGGAGAAGGAGGCGAACCCCCGCTTCACCGACCCCACGCGTTCCGACTACGTGAACGACCACTACATCTCGATGGGACTGACCGCCGAGAACGTCGCCGACAAGTGGGACGTGTCCCGGGCCGACATGGACCAGTTCGCCGCGCTCTCGCAGCAGCGCGCGGTCGCCGCCCAGGAATCCGGCTTCTTCGCCGACGAGATCACCCCGGTCACGCTGCCCGACGGCACCGTCGTCGACCGCGACGACGGACCGCGTCCCGGCACCACCGTCGAGTCACTCTCCGCCCTGAAACCGGCCTTCCGCGAGGACGGCCGCGTGACCGCCGGCAACTCCTGCCCGCTCAACGACGGCGCCGCGGCGGCGTTGGTGATGTCCGACACCCGCGCGGCCGAGCTCGGCCTGACGCCGAAGGCCCGCATCGTCTCCTCCGCGGTCACCGGCTGTGCCCCCGAGATGATGGGCATCGGCCCGATCACCGCGATCGAACTGGCCCTGAAACGGGCCGGCATGACGATCGGAGACATCGGCGTGGTCGAGCTGAACGAGGCATTCGCGGCCCAGGTGATCCCGATCTGCGAGGAGACCGGGATCAGCATCGAGTCGCAGCTCAACCCGCACGGCGGCGCGATCGCGCTCGGTCATCCCTTCGGCATGACCGGCGTGCGCATCATGACCACCCTGCTTCACGACCTGGAAGTTCTCGACCGCGACATCGGCCTCGAGACGATGTGCGTCGGCGGCGGCCAGGGTATGGCCATGATCGTCGAACGCCTCTCCTAGCCTTCACACTCCCCCTCACCGAATCACGAACAGGAGCATCAGACCATGTGGGATTTCTCGACCGAACCCGAATTCGAAAGCAAGCTCGCCTGGATGCGCGAGTTCGTCGAACAGGAGGTCTATCCGCTGGAGGCGGTCGAAGGCATCACCGAAGCCGAGTTCGACAAGCTGCTGGCGCCGCTGCGCGACCAGGTCAAAGAAAAGGGACTGTGGGCGGCGCATCTTCCGCCCGAGCTCGGCGGCCAGGGTTTCAGCGCCCTCGACCTGGGCCTGATGAACGAGATCACCGGCCGCTCGATCTTCGGTCCGGTCGTGTTCGGGTCGCAGGCGCCGGACGCCGGCAACGCCGAGCTGCTGGCGGCCTCGGGAACCGAGGACCAGAAGGACCGCTGGCTCTACCCGCTGCTGGCCGGTGACATGAAGAGCGGCTTCTCGATGACCGAGCCCCACACGGCCGGCTCCGACCCGACGCTGCTCCAGACCACCGCGACCCGCGACGGCGAGGGCTGGCGGATCAACGGACGCAAGTGGTTCACCTCGAGCGGTTCGACCGCCGACTTCCTGATCGTGATGGTGGTCAGCGAGCCCGACGCCGATCCCCGCGGACGTGCCTCGATGATGATCGTGCCGACCGACGCTCCGGGCCTCACGATCGTCCGTGACGTACCGACGATGGAGGATCCCGATGGCGAGATCGGCCGCTTCCGTGCCGGTGGCTTCGGTCACGCCGAGATCCTCTACGAAGACGTGTTCGTTCCCGACGCCGACGTGATCGGCCAGTCCGGTGAAGGTTTCCTGCTCGCCCAGCGCCGCCTCGGCCCGGGCCGCATCCAGCACTGCATGCGCTGGCTCGGCCAGAGCCAGCGCGCCTTCGAGATGCTCTGCGAGCGGGCCGTGTCGCGCTACGCGCACGGCTCGATGCTCGCCGAGAAGGGAGTCGTCCGCGAGTGGGTCGCGAACTCGGCCGCCGAGATGCATGCGGCCCGCCTGATGACCCTGCACGCCGCCTGGAAGATCGACAAGGAGGGCGCCCGCAATGCCCGCCAGGAGATCGGGATGATCAAGTACTACGGCGCCGAGGTGATGATCAACGTGATCGACCGCGCGATCCAGCTGCACGGCGGGCTCGGCTACTCGACCGACCTGCCGCTGGAATCCATGTACCGGAACGCCCGCGCCGCCCGCATCTACGACGGCGCCGACGAGGTTCACCGCGAGAACGTGGCCCGGCGGATCCTGGCCGGATACGAGGTCCACGAGATCCCGTCCGAGTACGTGCCCGCCCGCAAGGAGTTCGCGCGCAAGAAGTTCGAGGGCATGATCGACATGACCGCGCTCAACCTCTAGGCGAAGATGAGCCGGCGAGCGGCCCTCGTTCTCGGAGGATCCGGAGGCATCGGCCTCGCGATCGCCCGGGTCCTGGCCGAGGAGGGCTACTCGCTGACGATCCAGGGGCGGCGGGCCGACAAGGTCGAGGCCGCCCTGGATGCCCTGTGGGAGGTCGCCAAGGACGCCCCGCTGGGCCTCACCGCGGACCTCTCCTCCGAGGAGGAGATCGTCGAGGCGGTCGCCGCACACGAAGAGAGATGGGGCCGGATGGATGTCCTGATCAACAGTGCCGGTCTCGGCATGGGACAGCCGGTGGCCGAGATCCGGACGAAGTCACTCGACCTCCAGCTCGCCGTCAACCTGCGGGCGGCGGTGCTCACCACCCGCGAGAGCCTGCCCCAGATCGAACGGGCCGGAGCCGAGCACGGCGAGGCGCTGATCGTCCACGTCTCCTCCTGGGCCGGCAAGCATCCTCCCGCCTGGCTTTCGGTCTACGGAGCGACCAAGGCGGCACTCTGCAGCTTCGCGGCCTCGACGCAGGTCGAGCTTGCCGGCAAGGGCGTCCAGGTGACCGCGCTCTGTCCGGCCACGGTCGAGACCGAGATGACCACCTACGCCCAGGGAGAAATTCCCGCCGAGGCGATGCTGCGGCCGTCTGATCTGGCCGAGGCGGTGCGATTCCTGCTCAGGACCTCGCCGAACTGCGTGATCCCGGAGATCGTGCTGGGCCGGGTCGGCGACCTGGGGTGAGCGCCCCCGCGCGGCGTTCCGAGACCGCAGCGGTCCACAGTCCGGCCGAGTAGGAGAGCCGGTCGAGCAACCCGAAGACGATCGATCGCGGCAGCCGCCCGGTTCCGTGGCGCGCCTCGTCGGCGACCAGTCCGACCAGCCCGAGCAGCGCAACCCGTCGCAGCCGTTTCGATCCGGCGGCCAGCATGGTCAACGGCAGCCACTCCCTGGAAAGCACCCGGCTCAGTCCGCGGGCTGATACCAGGCCGCTCTCCACGGTGACGCGCAGGGCCTCCCCCGAGGCCAGCGGCACCCCGGATCCCTTCATTCTCCGCGCACCCCAGAGCGCCACTCCGGCCATCGGCAGCGGACCGGCGACCGGCAGCGCGAGCGCGGCCGCGGTGGCGGAGCGTCCGCCCTGGACCGGGGAGACGGCACCCGGATGCCGGCGATCGAGCGCGACCGCCGAGCGGCCGTACTCGAAGCGCTGTCTCGCGAACGCCCGCAGGCCGGTGCGGGACCGGTGCTCGATCACGACCGAGGGCTCATACCGGCACATTCCGCCGGAGGCGTTCAGCCGCCAGATCAGATCGACGTCCTCTCCGTACCGCAGGGACTCGTCGAATCCGCCGATCTCGAGCAGGGCATCGCGGCGCGCAAGCATCGCCGCCGAGGGCAGGAAGGAGACCCGGTGCCCGATACCGGCGGGCGAAGCATCTGAGCCCATATCGAGCGGACAGGCACGGCGCTCGTACCCGGCTATCGCGGCCGCGAGGATTCCGTCGGATGCCCGCGGCCCGGCACCGATGATCCGCGGCGCGGCCAGCACCTGACCCGGGGGATCCAGGTGGGGTGCAAGCCGGTCGAGCCAATCCTCCGAGGGCGCCAGGCAGTCGGCGTCGAGGAAGGCAACCAGCTCGGTCGACACCTCCCTCAGGGCCGTGTTGCGGGCCGCGGCCGGTCCGCGGGAAGTCCGGTGGCGAATCACCGTGGCGCCGGCCTCCGCGGCCAGCCGGGCGGTCGCTTCACGCGAGCCGTCATCGACCACGATCACCCCGGCGGAGCGGGGCACCAGGGACGCGACCAGACGGCCGATGCCCGCGGCCTCGTCGCGGGCGGGAATCACCACCGTCGTCCGGTCTCCGGCGCGATCGTCCGGCTCGGGGAGTGGATGGATCATGCCGGCGTCGCACAGGCGCCGCAGCAGGCGCTCCGCCGCCGGACCGGATCCCGAAGCCCCACCGCCGATCGCTTCTCTGAGCACCGCGGCACCCGCCGGAGCGAGCCGGATCACACGAGCCGGCCGGCCACCCACGACCACCTCCCCGTCACGGAGCAGACGGGTCTCACGATCCGGCCGGTAGCGACGGGCGCGAGGTTCGTTCATGATCGCGGGCAGGCGAACCGGTCGAAGTCGGCGACCAGACATTCGGCCAGGCCGGCCAGCAGCCGGCGCCCGTCGGCGGCGGAGGCCCCTTCCGGGTCCCCCAGCACTCCGTTCGGTGAAACCGCCCCGACCCCCTCGGCCCGCAGCCTCGCCAGCGTCCCCGGGGAACGGCTCTCCGTTCCCGCTTCCGCCGCCTCACGCCGCACCAGCCCGGGATGGATCGCCAGCATCATCGAGGTCTCGACCCATCCCGCGTGGAGGTCGTGGCCGGCCCAGTCCGGCTCGGGCCGCCACCGGCCGGCGACGCGCCCTTCTTCGTTCAGACGGGCCACGGCTTCATCGATCGCGGTCGCGTTTCCGCCATGCCAGTTGACGAAGTAGATCCGGTCGAAATGATCGGCCGAGCGACCCAGCTCGACCAGAAGCTCGGCCAGCGCCCGACCCCCGATCGAGAGCGTGCCGGGGAAACCGGAGTGCTCACCGCTGGCCGCGATCGCCACCGCCGGGGATATCCAGGCGCCCGGGCGTGCCTCCTCGAAACGCTTGAGCAGGGCCTCCACGATCATCGTGTCGGTCCCGAGCGGCAGGTGCGGGCCGTGCTGCTCGGTTGCTCCCAGGGGCACGACCAGCGCCCCGCCCCGCCCGGCCTCCGGCCAGGTGGCCTCGGCCAGACGGCTCACGCCGGTGGCACCAAGGCGAATCCATCGGGCAGCAGGACATCCTCCGGGACCAGATCGCCGATCGATTCCCGGCCGAGTCCCAGCAGCGTTTCGTCGATCCCGGCACGGAAGATCTCGAGCACGTTGGCCACCCCGGCCTCGCCGTTCGCGGCCAGCCCCCAGAGATAGGCCCGTCCGATCATCACGGCCCGCGCCCCGAGTGCCAGCGCCTTGACCACGTCGCTGCCCCGCCGGACCCCGCCGTCGAGCAGGATCTCGACCCGTCCGGCGACCGCCTCGGCGATTCCCGGAAGCGCCCGGATCGATGCCGGGGTCGAGTCGAGGTTGTTGCCGCCGTGGTTGGAGACCGAGATCGCGTCCGCCCCGATCTCGACCGCGCTGCGCGCGTCGTCCGGGTGGTAGACGCCCTTGATCATGGTCGGGCCGCCCCAGGTTTCCCGCAGCCACGCGAGGTCGTCCCAGGTCGGCTGCCCGGTCGTCATCCAGGCGCCGTAGGCGTCGAAGAATCCCGGAGGTTCCGCCCCCGGTCCGGTGACGTTCGGCACGCCGAGATCCGGCAGGCGACCGGCCTTCACGTAGCGCGCCAGCCAGCGGGGCCGGACCAGGGCCTGCGGTGCCAGCACCGCCATGTTCTTCAGGTCGAGCTTGTCCGGAATCGCCGGACTGCCCCAGTCGCGGCGGTGGGAGAAGACCCAGTCGAGGGTGACGATCAGGCCCTTCGCTCCCGCGAGCCGGGCCCGCTCGAGCACCCGTTTCATGTCCTCGCGATCACCCATCCAGTAGACCTGGAAGAAGAGCTTCGGGTTCGCCACGGCGACCTCCTCGATCGGCCGGCTGGCGAATGAACTGAGCCCGATCGCGGTCCCGGCGCCCGAGGCCGCACGGGCCACCGCGGTCTCCCCGTCGGGATGGACGGCCTGCACGCCGGTCGGCGAGATCATCACCGGCATCGCGATCTCCTGGCCCATCACCGAGGTCGAGAGATCCCTCTCGTCGAGCCCGGTGCCGATCCGGGGGATCAGCCCGATCTCCCCGAAGGCCCGGACGTTGTCACCCAGGGTGCCGCCCGTCTCGGAACCGGCGCGCAGGGCCTGGAAGACCGATCGGGGAAGGCTCTTCTTCGCCCGTCGCTCGGCCTCGGCCACCGACTCGAACCAGGCGGATCGGCCGGCCACGGCTAGCCGGAGACCTTCCGCGCCCCGTTCCAGAACCCGGCCAGCGGATTCTCGTCGCAGGCCCGGTCGGGCACGTGTTCGACCTTCGGCAACTCGATCGGCATCGGGTTCGGCGTCTCGACGCCGTTGACGATTCGCAGACGGGAATGATCGACCGGTGACCTGGGCGGCACCGCTTTTCGTGCGGCGAGCGCCTCATCGGCGTTGCCCAGGACGCATTCGGGATCGGGCCCGTCCATGGGCAGCCCGGTGAAGAATTTCGCCGCCATGCAGCCGCCCCGGCAGGAGTCGTAGAAGTCACAGCTGGAGCAGGCACCGGGACTCTGCGACTCGCGCAGTTCGCGGAACAGATCCGATTCCCGCCAGACCGACGAGAAGCCCCCATCGCCGAGCACGTTGCCGGCGAGGAACTCGTCGTGGATCGCGAAGGGACAGGCGTACACGTCACCGACCGGATCGATCAGGCAGACCACCCGGCCGGCCCCGCAGAGGTTGAGGCCGGGCAGCGGCCCGCCGAGCGCGGAGAGATGGAAGAAGGAGTCGCCGGTGAGCACGTTCTCGCCGTTCGCGACCAGCCAGTCGTAGAGCCGGCGCTGCTGGGCCTGGGTCGGATGCAGTTCGTCCCAGACGTCGGCCCCGCGGCCGGAGGGGCGCAGGCGGGTGATGCGGAGCTGGGCGCCGTAGCGATCGGCGATCGCCTTGAAGGCGTCGAGCTGGCCGACGTTCTCCCGGGTGACCACGACCGAGACCTTGAAGTCCTCGAAGCCCGCCTCGTGGAGGTTGCGCATCGCGCCGATCGCGGTGTCGAAGGAGCCCGCCCCGCGAACCCGGTCGTTGACCTCGGCGGTGGCGCCGTCGAGCGAGATCTGGACATCGACGTAGTCGGAAGTGGCGAGGCTCTCGGCGACCGCGCGGTCGATGCGGCTGCCGTTGGTGGAGAACTTGACCCCCACCCCACGCGCGGTCGCGTACTCGAGCAGCTCCCAGAAATCCCTGCGCACGGTCGGCTCGCCGCCGCCGATGTTCACGTAGAAGACCTGCATGCACTGGAGCTCGTCGATCACCGCCTTGCATTGGGCGGTGCTCAGCTCGTCGGGGTCGCGGCGGCCGGAGCTGGAGAGGCAGTGGACGCAGGCGAGATTGCAGGCGTAGGTCAGCTCCCAGGTCAGGCAGATCGGCGCGTCGAGGCCACGCTCGAAGCGCTCGACCAGAGTGGGAACCGGGGCCGCCGCAGCGGGGGTCATGCGGCCACCATCGCTTCGGTGTTCGTGGTCCTGGCGGTGATCATGCCGGTCTCGGCCAGGGTCCCGAGCGCGCTCTCGTACTGCCGGCGTTCACTCGCGGGGATCCCCTCGGCCTCGATCGCGTCCTCGGCCGAAGGGTGATCGGCCAGGCTTAGCACCAGGTCACGCAGGGCCGGACTCTTCAGGAAGGAGAGGCGCCTGGTTCCGAAGTGGTAGGCCAGCCCGCCGAAGGACTCGGGGCGGATGGCCACCTGCGGGTCGAGGGTCCAGGGCAGAGCGGGATCGAATGGCATGACGGCCTAGTAGACGCCGCACATGCCGTCGATCGAGATGTCCTCGACCAGTAGCTCCTGCTCGACCAGCTCCTGGTCCGGACCGGAACCGCCTTCGTCGGGTTGCTCTGTGCTCTCGCTCATACGCTCCTCCGCGTGGTTGCCTGCGAAACCCGAACCTAGGGCAAGGCCGCCCGGAGGCCTCGCGGATTCTGTGGAGCGAATACCGGCGGCCTAGGCCGGCATGGTCCGGTTCATCCGTCCGCGCTTCCTTTCGTCGATCACTCGCTTGACCTCATCCCAATCCACGTCCCGGAAGTTGTGCATCGGGCAGTATTTTGGCCCGCACATCGAGCAGAACTCGGCCGACTTGAAGTACTCGTCGGCCAGGGTCGCATCGTGCATTTCCCGGGCCGTATCGGGGTCGAGCGCGAGCCTGAACTGTTCGTTCCAATCGAAATCGAACCTTGCCTTCGAAAGCGCACGGTCCCATTCGGCCGCCTTGCGGTCACCGCGGGCGAGATCGGCCGCGTGGGCGGCGATCCGGTAGGCGATCAGGCCCTGCTTGACGTCCTCGGCCTCGGGCAGGCCGAGATGCTCCTTCGGGGTCACGTAGCAGAGCATCGAGGTGCCGTGCCAGCCGACCACCGCCGCCCCGATCGCCGAGGTGATGTGGTCGTAGCCGGGCGCGATGTCGGTCACCAGCGGGCCGAGCGTGTAGAACGGCGCCTCGTGGCAGATCCGCTGCTGACGCTCGACGTTCTCCTGAAGCTGGTCGAGGGGAATGTGTCCCGGACCCTCGACCATGACCTGCACGTCGCGGGCCCAGGCCCGCTCGGTCAGCTCACCCAGGGTGTCGAGCTCGGCGAACTGCGCCGCGTCGGAGGCGTCGGCGATCGAACCCGGACGCAGCCCGTCACCGAGGGAGATGGTCACGTCGTGGGCGCGGCAGATCTCGAGGATCTCGTCGAAGCGCTCGAACAGCGGGTTCTCCTCCCGGTGCTCGATCATCCAGCGGGCGAGCAGGCCGCCTCCCCGGGAGACGATCCCGGTCACCCGGTGTTGGCAGAGCGGCAGGTGTTCCAACCGCACCCCGGCGTGGATCGTCATGTAGTCCACCCCCTCCTCGGCCTGCTTGGCGATCACCTCAAGCAGCCGGTCCCCGGTCAGGTCCTCGGCCTGTTTCAGGCCCTCCATCGCCTCATAGATCGGCACGGTGCCGATCGGGACCGTGGAGACCCCGATGATCGCCTCCCGGGTCTCGGTGGTCCGCCTGCCGGTGGAGAGGTCCATCACCGTGTCGGCACCCCAGCGGACCGACACCGCGAGCTTCTCAACCTCCTCCTCGACGCCCGAGGTGGTCGGCGAGCTGCCGATGTTCGAATTGATCTTGACCCGCGCCTTCAGCCCGATCGCCATCGGGTCGAGCGCGGTGTGCGCCGGATTGGCGGGGACAACCATGCGTCCCCGCGCGACCTCGGACCGGACCAGTTCGGGATCGAGCGATTCCCGCTCGCCGACGCGGATCATCTCAGGGGTGATGGTGCGATTCCTGGCCGAAGCCATCTGTGTGCTCACTTGGTCTCCCTTCGCTGGTATGAGCCAGATCAGGTTCGTCGGGTCGACGCTAGGAAGCGCCCTCTCAGCCTCTCTCAGAGACCCCCCGGGTTTGTGATGGATGTGGGGCCAACCTAGCGCAAAGTGAATGCCCGTATCTGAGTTATGCTCCCGGAAAGTGCAGCGTTCGCTTCGATGGCGACGCGGAGATACGGGATCGAAACAGGGGAGTCGTTCGTTGAAGGGTAAGAAACTCGCAGCATCGATCGTCATGGCCGCCGTCGGCGTGTTCGCGTCGCTCGGCATGGCTTCACAGGCCGAAGCGGTCCCCCTCACGATCACCACGACCGGCAACGGCTCCGGCTACGTGACCTCCAGCCCGGCGGGGATCGATTGCGGCAGGAACGTGTCCGGACACACGGTCTGCACCGCCGAGTTCACGGCGAGTCAGGAGGTCACTCTCACCACCAGCACCGGGGCCAAGTTCATCGGCTTCTCAGGTGGATGCACTTCGTCCGTACTCCAATGCACTCTCACCATGGACGAGGCCAAGAACGTGACCGCCGAATTCGGCAAATACGAGGCCGGTATTTCCGCGACCACCAACGACACCTGGCTCGGTTTCCCGATCAGTGCCCAATCCTCAATCCAGGGTGGGCTCTGGCCGAAGACCGGAACGCTCCAGTTCAATCTCTACGGGCCCGATGACGCGGACTGCTCCGGCGCCTCGATCTTCTCCTCGCAGGCAACCGTCAGCGGCACCCAGCAGGTCTATGCCTCCGGTGACTTCACACCGACCCAGCCCGGGGTGTACCGCTGGAGAGTCATGTACTCCGGAGACGAAGGCAACAACCCGTCGTCGTCGGCCTGCAACAGCAGCAACTCGGTCGCGACCATCGCCAAGGCCTCGACCTTCATCGCCAACGACGCGAGCGACACCACGATCGGTGGCTCGGTCTCGAACGCGGCGACGCTTTCCGGCGGACAGAGCCCGACCGGCACGATCGCGATGCGCCTGTACGCCCCGAGCGACACGACCTGCAGTGGCCAGCCCGTCTACGCCTCCAACCAGAGCGTCACCGGCAATGACACCTACGGCTCGGGCAGCTTCACCCCAACCCAGAGCGGCACCTACCGCTGGGTTTCCGAATACAGCGGGGACGCGTACAACGCGGCGTTCACGTCACCCTGTTCGTCGGCCGCCGCGAGATCGATCGTGTCGGGCCAGACGGTGAGCATCTCGATCGCCGCCGCCGACGCCGCCGTGGGCTCGCAGATCTTCAGTACCGCGGCCATCTCACAGGGGCTGACTCCCACCGGCACGATCACCTTCCGGGCCTACGGACCGAGCGATACGGAATGCGCGAACGCCCCGGTCTTCACCTCGAGCATTTCCGTGAACGGAAACGGGTTGTACGGATCGGGAGGGTTCACACCCTCGCCGGGCTCCCGTCGCTGGACCGCGACCTACTCGGGGGATGCGGTCAACAGCGCCGCTTCGACCGCCTGCGGCGCGGCCGGCGGAACCTCGACGGTGTCAAAGGCCGACCCCAGCCTGTCGGCGCCGGCCCCGGCCGACATCACGATCGGCTCGTCCATGCCCGCCCAGACCACGCTGAGCGGCGGATACTTCCCCACCGGCACGGTCACCCTCAGGGCCTACGGTCCGGGTGACGCGAGCTGTTCACAGGCTCCCGCGTTCACCTCGTTCCTCCTCCCGGTGACGACCAACGGCAACTTCACGGCCGGCAATTTCACTCCGGCCGCTCCGGGCGCCTACAGGTGGGTCGCGAGCTACTCGGGCGACGCGAACAACGAAGCGAAATCGACCGCCTGTGGCCCGCCCTCGAACGTGGCCAAGGAGTCCCCCTCGCTGAGTTCCGCGGCGACCGACGCGGCGATCGGCGAAGCGATCTCGGCGACCGCCTCCCTGACCGGCGGCCACAGCCCCGGCGGCACGATCACCTTCAGCGCCTACGGACCGGACGACCAGAACTGCTCGGGGACGCCGGCCTTCAGCTCGACGGCCACGGTCAATGGCAACGATGATTACGACTCAGGACAATTCACACCGGCGGAGGCCGGCACGTATCGCTGGATCGCGTCCTATTCGGGCGATGCCGACAACGAGGCCGAAGCCTCACTCTGTGCCGATTCCGATGCGGCCTCGACGGTCGCCGAGGCGACTCCCGCGATCACGATCGACACCACCGATGCGACCATCGGATCGGCGATCACAGCCACGGCCGATCTGTCCGACGGGGTCGGGCCCGGCGGGACGATGACCCTGAACGCCTTCGGTCCCGGTGATCCGGACTGTTCCGGGACTCCGGCATTCACGGCGACCCTCACGGTGAATGGGAACGGCGAGTACGCATCGGGAGATTTTGTGCCCGAGGCGGCCGGCGAGTACCGCTGGACGGCCGAATACCCGGGCGATGTCAACAACGAACCGGCGGTCTCGGCCTGCGGCGGTCCGGGAACGATTTCCGCGGTCGCGAAGGCCGTCCCTGTCGTCGCGGGAAGCACGTCCGGCGACATCCGACTCGGCGAGACCATCAACGCCAGCACTACGTTCTCGGGCGGATACCGGATGTCCGGAGAGGCCTCGTTCACGCTCTACGGGCCGGACGACCCGACCTGCGCCGGTGAACCTGCCTTCACGGGTACGGCCGCCGTGAGCGGGAACGGCACGGTCACCTCCCCGGACTTCAAGCCGGCCGAGATCGGAACGTATCGCTGGACCGGCTCGTACTCGGGTGACGCGAACAACGCCGGTTTCACGGGAACCTGCGAGGCCGGTCAGAACGTCAAGGTGGCGTCGCCGGCCTGTCCGGTGGTCAAGCTGACCGCGATTCCGTACAAGCCTGCCGTGATCGTCAAGGGACGCATGGCGCACGGGCTGCGGGCACGGATCCTGGTCAGCCGTGCTTCGGATCTCGCGATCTCGGCCAAAGCCAAGTTCGAGTTCAGGGGCAAGACCCGCACCGTGGATTTCGGCGAGCGCTCGCTGCGAAACGGCGGCACCCGCAACCTGCGTCTGGTGCTGCCGAAGAAGTGGCGCTCCAAGCTGCCGCTGCGTACCGAGGTCAAGCTGACCCTGAGGATCACCGCCACGCCGAAGGACCCGAAGGGATGCACCTCGCCCCCAACCAAGGTCTCGCGGATCAAGACCCGGGTCTTCTGGGTCCTGAAAGCCAAGCAGCACTGAGACAGGGCCGGATCCGAAGCTTCTGTCGACCGGTACCCCATGTGGAGGCGGGAGAACAGCCGACAGAACGCTCGCGGGCCTAGGGCCGGGGGCCGTTGGTGTCGATGAAGACGATCGGGCCGGAACCGAGCCGGCCGTCGTTCAGCTCGAGCAGTCCGGCCATCGCCTTGGCCGTGTAGACCGGGTCCAGATCCAGCCCCGCAAGGTCGGCGGCGAGATCGTGCGCCCGTTCCGCGGCGGTGGTCGGATGGCCGTATCCCGTACCGAGCTGGTCGTCGACGACGATCAGCCGCCCGTCGTCGAGGTCGAAAACCGGCGGGTCCGCCCCGCGCCCGCGCAGCAGCCGTTCGCTCTTCCGCGCCAGCCTGGTCAGCGCGGTCGAGTCCAGGCGCAGCGTGTCGTTCACGACCACCGCCAGCACCTTGGTGTCGAGTCCGGCGAGCCGCAGCCCCAGCAGCAGCCCGGCGGCGGTCCCGCCCGAACCGACCGCGGTGACGACATGTGAGGGCTCGGGCATCTCGCCGCGTTCGACCTGCGCGGCCAACTCGAGCGCGATCTCGACCGCACCCAGTGCCCCGATCGGTGAGGACCCACCGGCGGGCAGAAGGTACGGCCGGTGCCGGACCATCAGCCAGGGAACCGCGGCGATCGTGCGGGCCTTGGTGTGGGTGAAGTGGAGCTCGGCGCCGGATGCCTCCAGACGTTCCAGCTGCGCCCGCACGTGATCGTCCAACGGCTGGTCGACCAGCGCCAGCACGGTCTTCAGCCCGTGTTCGCGGCCGTAGAGCGCGCAGGCCAATCCCCAGTTGGTGCCGAGGCCGCCGACCGTCAGCAGCGTGGTGCGCCCGCGCCGCCTGGCCTCGGGGATCAGCCATTCCAGCTTGCGCACCTTGTTGCCGCCCCACCCTCCATCCCCGAAGGCGCCCTCGTCCTTCAGCCAGATCTCGGCGGCACCGTCGCCCAGCCCGGGCAGTCGCCGGAGCGGTGTCGGGGTCGTTCCCAGCCGCAGGCTCGGCAGGTTCCGCTTCAGTTCGGGATAGAGCTCGTGGAGGCGGGGCATCCGGATCGGCCTGACAATAGTCAGACCGGACATCGTCGGCGGCGATCAGCCGTTGGGGAGGATCACCGCCCGGCCGACCAGCTTGCCTTCGCGCAGCTTCTCGTAGGCCAGGGGCGCTTCGTCGAGGCCGAACTGCTGGGTGTGGGTGCTGATCCTTCCCTGGCGGGCGAGTTCCAGCACCTCCATCAGCTCGATCGCGCTTCCCCAGTAGGGCAGGGCGACGCCGGCCTCGAACGGGACGGCACCGAACGCGAACGGCAACGTGCCGCCCGCCAGGCCGACGACGGTCAGATCGCCCCGCACGGCGACGATCTGTGAAGCCAGCCCCATGGTCGCGTCCGATCCGACCATGTCGATCACCAGCTCGGCCCCGAGCCCTGAGGTGCGGTCCCGGATCGAGGCGACCGCGTCCTCATCGGAGAGCAGGGCGGCGTCGGCCCCCACCTCGGTAGCGAGGTCGAGCTTCTCCCGGTCCACGTCGAGTGCCACCACCGTCGCCGGGGAGATCGCCTTGATGATCTGGATGGCCATGTGCCCCAGGCCACCGACCCCGATGATCACCGCGGTCGATCCGGCGTACAGGCGATCCAGGGATCGCACCACCGCGTGATACGGGGTGAGACCGGCATCGGTCAGGGGAGCCGCCACCCGGGGATCGAGATCGCCGAGCGGGATCAGCAGCCGCTTGTCGGGGACCAGCATGTATTCGGCCATGCCGCCGTCCCGGCCGAGGCCTCCGCCCGCATAGCCGAGCGAGGCCTGGTTCTCGCAGTAGTTCTCGCTCGAGGAGCGGCAGGCACGGCAGACCCCGCAGCCCCAGGGCCCATAGACCGCGACCGTCTCGCCGGTCTCGAGTCCGGTCACACCGGCCCCGACCGCCTCGACCCATCCCGCGTTCTCATGGCCGAGGATGAACGGCAGCCGATAGTCCATGGCACCTTCGGGCCACTCCATCAGGTGAAGGTCGGAATGGCAGGCACCGGCACCACCCACTTTCACCAGCACCTCTCCGGGACCCGGTTCCGGATCCGGTACCGATCGAAGCTCAGGCTCCGTCTGCCATTTCGTGAACTGGTAGGCCTTGATGTCAAGCCAGCCTATGTCGGACCTATCACGAGCGCAACCCCACTCAGGACGTCGCAGCGTTCTGTCCCCATTTCGACCCGCCATGTGTGGGGAAACCGGCGACAGAACGCCCTACACCGGGTCCTGTTCAGCGACGGACGACCCTGAACCTCGTCTGTCGGGGCTTTGATTTCTGGCCGGCTTCGTCGGTTGCGGTCGCGGCCAGCAGGACGCGTCCCAGTTTCAGTTTCCGGCGGATCCTGGCCGGGATCTTGACCGTGTTGGCTCCGGCCTTCAGGACACGAGCGAAGCCGAGCGCCCTGCCCGGCTTCCGCTTGACGGTGAAACGAACCGTCGAGGCTTCACTGACGCTGATCTTGATGGCCGGACCCTTGCGACGGATCGCGGTCTTCTTTCTGCCTCCGAGCGGGACCTTCCGAGGCTTGACCTTCAGCTGACGGATCACCGGTGCCGGGTCCACCGGTGACGGGTCGACGGTGAAGGTGGCATCGACCGTTCGGGCATCCGTCATCTCAAGGGCGCACGTGGTCCCGGTGCCCGAGCAGTCCCCGCTCCACCCGGTGAACGTCGAACCGTTCGCGGGAACGGCTTCGAGCGTGACCGTGGTTCCGAAATCGAACTCCGCGCCGGTCGGGTTCGCGGTGACGTCGCCCGAACCGGTGCCGGACTCGGTCACGGTCAGTGATCGCTTCTGCAGGCTGAAGGCGGCCCCGACGGACCGCGCCTCGTCCAGGGTGACGGTGCAGGTGGTGCCGGAGCCCGAGCAGTCCCCGGTCCACCCGGCGAATTCGGAGGTCGGCGCCGGGTTCGCGGTGAGTGTGACCTCGGTGCCATGGTCGAACTCGATCCCTTCGCATTCATCGCCGCATTCGACTCCCGCGGGCTGCGATGTGACCGTTCCTGTGCCGTTGCCCGATCGATCAACGTCCAGGGTGCGTTTCTCCAGGGCGAACCCGGCGGACACCTCGCGGGCCTCGTCCATCGTCACAACGCAGTCTGAAACTCCCGAGCAGGCACCGCTCCACCCCGTGAACTGTGAGTGCTCGTCCGGATCGGCCGCGAGCGTGACCTCGGTGCCGTAATCGAACTCGTCCATGCATGTGCTTCCGCACTCGATGCCGGCCGGGGCCGAGGTCACACCGCCCGTTCCGGAGCCCGTCCTCTCGACATCCAGGGCCCGTTTCTGAAGCACGAAGTCGGCCTCGGCGCTGCGGTCAGCGTCCATCGTGACGACGCAGGCCTGGTCGCTCGGCACCCCTTCGCAGTCGCCACCCCAGTCCGCGAACGTCGACCCGGTCGCGGCGGTCGGTGTCAGGGTCACTTCGGTGCCGTAGTCGAATTGGGCAGTCACGCATCGGCCGTCGTCGCAGGGAGTCGCTCCCGCCGGGAAGTCAATGCCCGCCGGACTCGAAACCACGCTGCCCGAACCGTTCTCGAACTTGGCCAATCGAAGGGTTAGTTTCTCGAGGGTGAACGTGGCACCGACGTTCCGTACCTGGTCCATGGTCACGGAGCACGCCCCGGTGCCCGAGCAGGCGCCAGTCCACCCGGTGAAATCGGATCCGGTCGCTTCAGCCGGGGTGAGTTCAACCTCGGTGCCGAACGGATAGTCCGCGTTGCAGGAGCTTCCACAGGCGATGCCGGAAGGAGTCGAGCTGACGGTGCCCGCACCGTTGCCGGTCCTGGTCACGGTGAGCTTCCTCGGACCTTGCGCGAACGAGGCGGTCACGCTGCGGGCTTCACTCAGGGTGGTGTCGCAGGTGAGCTGGGTTCCGGAGCATGCTCCGCCCCAGCCGCTGAAGGTCGACCCCGAATCGGGGTTCGCGGTGAGCGTCACCGGCTGTCCCGTCCCGAAGACCGAGTAGCAGGCTTCGTGGGAACCGGCACCAGGAGTGCCGCAGTCGATTCCGTCAGGCGACGAACTCAGGTAGCCGTCCCCCGGGCCGTTCGCCGTGACGGTCAGCCCGCGGGTACTGGTGATGTCGTAGGTGATGATCGCCAGGCCGTTGCCTTCCCTGACCCCGGATTGCGTGGTGTATCCGGCCGGGCCGAAGCTCGATCCGCCGCCACCGGGGCCGCCCTGGCCGGAGCCGCCGCCGTAGTAGCCGCCACCGCCTCCACCGAAGCTGTTGCCGCCACCGACGTTCTGCGGCCCTCCGTCGTCGTCGTCCGGGTACGCATAGCTCCAGGAACCTTTCTTGGTCTGCGTGCCGCCCGTTCCCTTGGTGATGTTGCACCCCGGGGGATAGTTCCCCTCAGAGAAGTTCAATTCTCCCGCTTCGCCGGAGAGGCCGCCCCCGGCTCCGCCGGTCGAGACGACGTCGGGGTTGCTGCATTGCTGGCCGCCGCCACCGCCGCCTCCCGCCACCAGCACCCGTGCCGCCAGGGTGTCATTGCCGCTCCGCAGATCGGTCGCGCCGCCACCGCCGGCGGATCGCATGGTCGCCGGCCAGCCGGAGGAAACGCTGCCGCCACCGTTGAAGCCGCCGGCCTGGGGCGTTCCCGCGCCACCGACCCGGAGCCAGTACGGGGTTCCGCCGGGCGGGTAGATCGTTGCCGTGGCCCGTCCGCCCAGGCCGGGGATGGATCGGCTGTCCGATCCACCGCCCTGGGCCCCGTATAGGTCGATCGTGGCTGCCGAAACGCCGTAGGGCATCTCCCATCTCACGACCTGCCCGGTGTACTGGTGGGTTTCGGTCACGGGAGCGACCTTGAAGCGCGCCGAAACGATCTTGGGCTGCTCCGGATCCGCCTGATCGAGGGTCACCTGACAGGTCGGTGTCGTGCTCCCCATGCAGGGCCCGAAGATCCATTGATCGAAAACGGATCCGGGTGAGGGATGCGCGGTGACGGTGACCGGCTGGTTCCGGCCGTAGGCTTCGGTGCAGTCATCGTGGCCGGGCGCACCGTCGACCCCGCAATCGATGCCTTCGGGGGAGGAGCTGACGTATCCGTCGCCGGGTCCGGCTGATGAGGCGAAAAGGTTCCGGGTGTCGGTGATCTCGTAGGTGACCGTGGCGACTCCGTCGCCGTTTCGAATACCCGCGTTCCATGTGTAGCCGGGAGGGCCGAAGCCTGAGCCGCCGCCACCGGTTCCGTTGTCGCTGCCGCCGCCGCCGTAATAGCCGCCACCGCCGCCACTGAAAGCACCGCTTCCTCCCTGTCCGAGAGATCCGTTGGGCGAACCGCCCGCTGACTGGGTGCCACCGCCGCCGGGGGTCGTGTTGCAGCCGGTGAAGGTGCCGCTTCCACCGGTCGGTCCTCCGCTGCCGCTTCCGCCGAACGCGGAGCCGGTGGCACTCAGACATTCCGCGTTTCCGGCCCCGCCGCCGCCCGCGACCAGGACACGATCGGAGAGCGCCGTCCCTCCGACGCGGATGTCGGTCGCCCCGCCACCTGCCCATACGGCCACGCCGCCGCCGTTGAAGCCGGGGTTGTGTAGTCCACCCTTTCCTCCGACCATCACATGGATGGTCGATCCACCCGTCACGTTGATCGTGGCCAGGGCACGGCCGCCGTTGCCGCCCTGGTTGCGGCTGGCGACCACATCGAAACCCATGCCTTCAGCACCGAACAGGTCCCAGGTCGCGGAGGTGACGCCGTAGGGAACGGTCCAAACCTGTGCGGCACCGGTGTGTTCGAAGGTCACCGTGGTGGCACCCGCCGATGTCGGCATCACGAACGCGATCGCCATGGCGACGCTCCCAAGCAACCATCCCCAAAATCGCTTCATTCTCCCGATTCCCTGTCTGTGCCGAAACGGTCCGCAGCCGAACCTCTCCACGGAATTTACATGGAACAGAGGGAGAATCCAAGCCTATTCGGCCGGTCGTGCGGCCAGCGACACGATGGCCGACGCCGCTCGAGCAGGCTCCTGCGTCATCGCCGCGTGGGCGCTCTCCTCGAAGATCTCGACCTTCGCCGCCCATCGGCGGGCGAGGGGCGTGGCGTTGCCGGCCGAGACCAGGCGGTCGCGAGCGCCGTGCAGAACGAGTGCGGGCGGGCGGGACGCCAGAGGCGGAGGTTCCCGGTCCCGCCAGGCGAGCAAGGCGGCCACCTGATCGTCGAGAGTCCGGTGGTCGAGTTTGGCGCGGGCAGCGGCGAACTCATCGCCGAGACGGGCTTCGGCGGCCGCGATCTCTTCCGGCGGAAAGAAAACGGATATGAGCCGCCGGGCCTGTTCTTCCGGGGTCCCGGAGTACTCGATGAGATTCGCAAACGCCTCCCCATCGCCCGTCGACACGTAGTCGGGGCCACCGGGATGAGTCCCGATCAGGGTCAGGCCGCTGACCCGGTCCGGTGATCTCTCGGCCACGGCCTGGACGACGTATCCGCCCATCGACCAGCCGCACAGCCCGGCCGTCTCTAGTTCCAGATGGTCCATCAGCTGCTCGACGTCGGCCGCCATCGCTTCGATCGTCAATTCCCCGTCACCGCGTTCAGACCCACCGATCCCGCGGTTGTCGGGACACAGCAAAGTGAAGTCAGGGGCGAGCGCGGCCACGAACTCGCGATCCCAGTCCGCACCGCCGGCCGCGTAGCCGTTGACCAGGATCAGAGGGGGCCCGGAACCGATCGAGCGCCACGCGTAGCGGCGTCCATCGATGCGCATCGTCCCGGGTCCGGTTGCCATGTCCCCATTCTTGCCGGTGGAGGTGCCTCGGGAGAACAATCCAGGTTACTGCCGGATTGCTTCCTGCCAAAAATCGGGGCGACTGGATTTGAACCAGCGACCTTTCGACCCCCAGTCGAATGCGCTACCAAACTGCGCCACGCCCCGTGCGTGATGGCGCACTTTATAGAGAGTTGAGGATCTCAGGACGCCGGCCCGGACTTCAAGAGCGGGTGACGGGAGTCGAACCCGCCCTAGGAGCTTGGAAGGCTCCTGTGCAACCGATACACCTCACCCGCGTGAACTACTCCGGCCCGAGTATATGGGGGCCGGGAACATCAGAAAGTGCGGTACTGAGACCGCGTGAAATGACGGGGCTACTAGGATTCGAACCTAGACGAACGGTTTTGGAGACCGTCATGCTAGCCGTTGACATCATAGCCCCGGGACGGCCATCCTAGCGACGATTCAGTCCGCCGCGTGTCCACCTTGACGTCCGACGGTCTTGCGAACATACGTTCGTAGTCAGAGACTCACCACACAGACGGGGCAGGTCGCGGTTCGCGGCCTGCCCCCGGGGTTTACATCCATGAGTCGAACGGCTCGCCGGCGCCGGGAGGACTTCCTTCTCAAGATGGAAGTGGCGTCGGCGCGAGCCGAGGTGCCGTGCGGCGGCAGATGGCTCAGGCCGGAATCAGGGTCAGGGGCTCATCCGGTGAGACCTGGTCGGGATCGTTGATCTCCGCGCCCGGCGGAGGCGGGACCGGCCCCCGGAGCAGAGGATCGTCGGTGTTCATCATCCACCCCTCCAGGCGGCCGCGCATCTCGTCGAGCTTGGCGGCGCAGCGTGGTGCCGCCGCGAGGTTGCAGGATTCCGACGGGTCGAGCAGCAGGTCGTAGAGCTGTTCCGCGGCCACGGGGGTGTCGCCCCACCCCGCCTCGACCAGGAGATCCTTGGTGGCGCTGTCATCACAGTTGGCCAGCACCGGGCGGCTCCTTCCGTCGAAGCGGCGGATGTACTTCCAGCGATCGGTCCTGACCGCCCGCTGCGGCTCATAGGCCGCGTGGTAGGTCACCTCGGAGAAGATCTGGTCGTGAATGGAGACCGCCTCGCCGGTGACCAGCGGCATCATCGAGGTGCCCTGGATGAAGTCGGGATGCGCGACTCCGGCGACGTCGCAGATGGTCGGGTACAGATCGAGCTGGGAGACCATCGAATCGACCACCTTGCCTCCGGCGAAGCCGCCCGGGCCGCGCATCAGGAGCATCACGCCGATCCCGCTGTCCAGCAGGGTCGCCTTGGCCTTGGGGAAGGCGAGTCCGTGATCGGTCGTGCAGATGACCAGGGTGCGGTCGGCCAGGCCGGTCGCGTGAAGGCCGTTGAGCACCGCGCCGATCCCCTGGTCGAGGGAGCGCACGCTCGCCTTGAAGGCGGCCATGTCGTGACGGGTGATCGGCGTGTCCGGCAGGTTGGGCGGCGGCAGCGAGTAGAGCGAGTCACGCACCGAGGTCGGTGCGGCGAAGTCCCGGTGGGTCTCGAAGAAACCGACCGACATGAAGAACGGCTCGCTGGTCGAGGCCAGCGACTCCAGCGCGCTCGGGGCGACCCGGTGGGCGTAGTTGTCGTCCAGCTTGTGGACCTCGTCGTAACCGATCACTCCCGGGTCCTTCGAGATGTGCTGCTCGCCGACCAGGATCGTGTGGTAGCCGGCCGCCTTCAGGGGATAGATCAGGTGCTGCGAGTAGTCGTTGAGGACCCAGCCCCGGTGGGCCAGGCCGGTCATGCCGTTGTTGTGGCAGTGCTGCCCGGTCAGCAGTGCGGCGCGACTGCCCGAACAGGTGGGTGCGGCACAGAAGGCCCGCCGGAAGAGGATTCCCTGGTCGGCCAGGAGCTGGATGTTCGGCGTCGGCACCTGGTAGCCGTAGGGCTGGACGTAGCGGCCCGAGTCATGCGAGTGGATGTAGATGATGTTGGGACGGTCACTCATCGACTGGATTCAGGCTATTTCACGGTCGGGACCGCCGGAACGAGATCGAACTCGCTGCCCAGCCTGATCTCGCTGTAGCGGCGGGCCCAATCGTCGTTTACCCCATCCGACTGGCTCCTCATCTTGGGTTCGACGTCGAGCTCGCCGGGAGCCTCGATCTCGAGTTTCTCCAGAACGTTGCGCGTACTGGTCTCGATCTCCGCCGCGAAGTTCTCGTAGAGAACCAGCACCGGCTTGATCCGGGTGTGTTCGAAGAAGGCGTCCCAGGATGCCTCCTGGAGGATCAGCTGGTTGAGCAGGTGCTTGATCGCGCCGTAGTGGAAGCGGAGCTGGGGCCGGTGCTCGTTGACGAAGCCCTGGTAGGACGGGGTGTCCGCGTCCTCGGCGAGTGAGCCGACAGCCTTCGCCGAATCGGCGTCCTCCTGCCGCCAGGACGCGGTCTGAACCGCCTTCCAGAGCGAGACGGCCTGACGGATCTTGTTGGCCCGGACGACCCGCACGAAAGTGAGGTCGGGGAACACCTCGGGCAGCAGGTCGGCCAGGGGCAGATCACGGTACTGAGGGACGTTTCGCAGCAGCGCGGTGAAGTCCTCGAGGTAGCCCCACATGAGCTTCGCGCCGAACACGCCGTTGGGCGTGGTGCCCGCCTCGAACACCCAGTCCAGATACCGGTCGTAGGCGGTGCGGCTCCAGAGCGGCGAGCGGGGTGTCGGGTTGAATCCATCGGCCCGTTCCCCGAGGTGGTCGAGAATGGTCCGGTCGCTCGATTCGTGGAAGTACTCTTCCGGGCGCCGGGGAACCCCGCTGCTGCGGAGCGCCTCGAAGTACTCCTCCGGCCGGCCCGCCACCCCGGTCCTGATCAGCGACTGGCAGACCAGCGTGCTACCGCTTCGCGGGGTGGCGCAAACGACGTAGGACCGCGTTGGCTTGCTCATAGTCGAGTACCTTACTCAAGAAACAAATCGCGATGTTGCAATCAGGTTTCGCAGAGGCGGATACCTACCCCGCCGCCGTCATCCCAAACAGTCCCGCCGGGGACCTTCGCGCCGAAGGGGTCTCAGGAGACCTTGGCGTCCAGCCAGCCGACCATCGCCTCCAGTGGCTCCGACCGGCGGCGGTCGAGCATCAGGTCGTGACCCATGCCCGGGAACTCGATCAGATCGGCGCCGAAGCGCCGGGCGGTGTCGCGGACGTCGCCGATCGGGACCAGCATGTCGTCCGGCGTTCCGAACGCCAGGATCGGCACGTCGCCCAGCGGATCGGTGACCGGGCGGTGGAAAAGCACCTGGAACTGAGCGAGCGGCGACTCCCCGCCGGTCCGGGCGACGTTCCCGGCGGCCTCTTCCGGCCCGAGCTCGTTGAACAGATACTCCGGCCTCATCGGCAGCGAGCCACCGGCAAGCACCTTGAACCCATCGGACGGATGCTGCTTGAAGAGCGAGACGAGCGTGCCGAGACCGGGCCTGGCCGGAATCGAGGAGACCAGCACCCCGGCCCTTGCCGGATAGCGGGCCAACGTGCGCTGCACCACCAGTCCGCCGAGACTGTGGCCGACCAGGACCGGCTGCCGGGGCAGGGTCGCCGCGGTGCGGATCACATCCTCGACGTAGCTGTCCAGATGAGCCTTCAGCAGCGAGCCGCCACTGCCGCCGTGGCCGCGCAGCGAGACCGCGTAGGCGGGATAGCCCGCCGCCGCGACACCGTCCATCCAATGCTTCCAGCACCAGGCCGCATGGCCGGCCCCGTGGACGAACAGGATCGGCGGCCTGCCGGTATCCGATTCAGCAAGCGTCTCCAAGACCTCGAGCTTCGGGGGCACACCGGACCGTCTCTCGTTTTCGGCGTTCATCGGCAAAGGATATTGCGGCCCGGGCGGCGGGCCGCGATATGCGGACGAGAGGACTCGAACCTCCACACCCTCTCGGGTACCAGGACCTAAACCTGACGCGTCTACCAGTTCCGCCACGTCCGCAAAAACGGGGATGCCGACTGCGTGCATCCGCGATTGATTCTATGATCGCACTCATGGCCCTTGGAGAGGCGAGACCCGGTTACGAGCTTTGGCGTCCGAACCGGGCGAAATCCAGTTCACTGACAGCACGCTTCGTGGTGATGCTGCTGCTCGTCGTATCCACGATCCTGATGTTCCTGGTGATCTTCGGCGGCTGGTCGCTGCTGGTCGGCGGAACCACTTTCGGCCTGATCGGCATCGTCTTCGGCCTGGTCTACCTGCTTCTGGCGGTGATGACCTACCGCTGGAGCCGGGGTGCGCTGACCCTGACCATCGCGTTCTCGGTGCTGCTGCTGATCTTCTGCGCGGTCGGCGCCGGCTCCTGGTTCGCCCGGGACAAGCCCGGCTTCGCCGAGGCCTCCCTTCCCACCGACTTGATCGGGCTGATCGTGGTCATCCTGATCCCGGTCCAGGCGGTGCTGGCCGTGGCCGCGGCGATCGCCTTCACCCAGGAGTGGCACGTCGAAGAGGAGCGTCCGCTCGATGGGACCATCGCGACGCCCCGACCCCAGGTCAAGTCGCGGGGAGCCGATTCGGACGAGTCCGCCGAGACGGCCGAGGCCACTCGAAAGGCCCCACGGAGCGCCGCTCGAACACCTTCCTCCGAGCCGACCTGACCGCCGGGTTCCGCATAGACTTACTCTCCTGCGGCGGTGGCGGAACTGGTATACGCGATGGATTCAAAATCCATTGCTCGCAAGGGCATGTGGGTTCGATTCCCACCCGCCGCATACAAACTGAAGGCGTAAAAAATGGGATCCGCTGACAGACATCATGGCCCGACAGGAGTGGCCGGAAGCGACATCGAGAGGCGGGCCGCCAACCGGCTTGCCGACGCTCTCCGTGAGCGGGGCCGCGCGGTGTCCGTGGAGCCGGTTTCGGCTCGGATCTCCGAGGCGGGCACGATCGCCCTGCATGCCGGATTGGCGGTGGGCGGCGGTCTGCTCGGACTGATGTGGCCGCTGGTCGGCGCGGCGATCGTCCTGATGGCGGCTTTCTCGTTCTATGCCGAGCGCAGCCTCGGGCTGACCCTCATCGGCCGTCTGATCCCGAAACGCGCCACCCAGAACGTGCTCTCTCCCCCGCCCGGCCCAGATTGGGATCAGGACGTCGAGGTGGTGCTGGTCGCCGGCTACGACCTGCCTTCCTCGTACCCCGTCGGCGAGTGGCTGTCTAATCGCTTCTCGGGGCGTCTGACCACCGATCGCCTCCTGCTCTGCGGCGGCATGCTGCCGGTGTTCGTCGCGATGATGCTGGGCGCGGCCGAGGTTGAAGGAACCTGGGTCGGGGTCGTGCAGCTGCTCGGGACGATCGTTCTGCTGTCGCTGATCGCGGCGCAGGCGGATCGCGCGGCCGCGGCCGATTCGGAGGCAGACGAGGACGACCTGAAGTCCACCGAGAACCTGCTCGCGGTGCTGGACGAGGCGACCGAGGAATCCGACGGCGACCCGCCGATCGCGGTCGTCTTCTTCGGGGCCGAATCGAGTTCGGCCAAGGGGGCAGCGAGTTTCTTCGCCGATTTCGAGGCGCCGCTGCGGGCCGAGAACGCGCTGGTCGTCAATTTCGTGAACGGCACCGGGTCGAGTTCCGTCCTCGCTCGCAAGAACCGGGTTCTGCTCACCGCGAAGGAGGGCGATCTGGCGGCCATGAGGATGAACGACGAGGTCGGCAAGACCAGCCCGATCAAGCCCGAGCCGGCCATTCTCAGGACGACGACGGCGGCGACGATCGCCCGCCGCCGGGGAATCCGGGCCACGACCGTGGTCGGCAGCGGCGACGACGCCGTCGATGTCGGGCTCGACCTGATCGACAACGCCAACCCATAGGAGACCAGTGCCCGATTCGTCCGCTTCGCCCGAACCGCTTTGGGAGCCCAGCGCGGAAGCAGTCGCCGATTCACAGCTGACCGCGTTCACTGAGTGGCTCACCGACACTCACGGGCTCGAGTTCGGTGGCTATGACGAACTCTGGGAATGGTCGACCGACGAACCGGCCGCGTTCTGGACCGCGATCTGGGACTACTTCGACGTGGTCCATTCGGGCGGATTCGACGAGGCGATCGATTCGATGGAGATGCCGGGCGCCAAGTGGTTCGAGGGAACCCGGGTCAACTACGCCGAGCACATCTTCCTCGACCGCGAGCCGGATGAGATCGCGATCTTCGCGGCCGCCGAGACCCGCGATCTCGCGAGCATGACCTGGGCCGAGCTGCGTTCGGGGGTCGCCGCGGCCGCCGCCGGCCTGAAGGCGCTCGGGGTCGGACCGGGAGACCGTGTGGCCGGCTACCTGCCGAACACGCCCGAGACCGTGATCGCGTTTCTCGGGGCGGCGAGTCTCGGTGCGGTCTGGTCGAGCTGCTCGCCGGATTTCGGGGCCGGAGCGGTGACCGACCGCTTCGCCCAGATCGAGCCGAAGGTCCTGATCGCGGTCGATGGCTACACCTATGGAGGACGCGGCTTCGACCGGCGCGAGGTGGTCGCCGATCTGGCGGCGGGCATGCCCACGGTCGAACGGGTCGTCGTGATGCCGTACCTCGAGCCCGATCCGGACGCGGGAATGATCCCGAACTCGATGTCCTGGGCGGATCTGCTCGCGACCGACCCTTCGGCCGAGCTCGAGTTCACCCGGGTGCCTTTCGATCATCCTCTCTGGGTCCTGTACTCGTCGGGCACGACCGGCCTGCCGAAGGCGATCGTCCAGAGCCAGGGCGGCATCCTGCTGGAGCATCTGAAGAAGATGCACCTGCACCTGGACGCGCAGCCGGGCGATCGTGTCTTCTGGTTCACCACGACCGGCTGGATGATGTGGAACTTCCTCGTGTCCTGCCTGCTGACCGACGCCGCGATCGTGCTCTACGACGGCAATCCCGGCCATCCCGACATGGAGACCCTGTGGCAGCTCGCGGCCGATGCCGAGGTCACCTGTTTCGGCACCTCGGCCTCCTACATCTCGGCCTGTATGAAGGCGGGGATCGAGCCCGGCAACGGTCGTGATCTCAGCCGGCTGCGCGCGGTCGGATCGACCGGCTCGCCGCTCGCACCGGAGAGTTTCGACTGGATCTATGAGCATGTCGGCAGCGACACCTGGCTGTTCTCCACCAGCGGCGGCAGTGACCTCTGCACGGCCTTCGTCGGCGGCGTTCCGACCCTGCCGGTCTATCGCGGGGAGCTGCAGGCCCGTTCGCTCGGGGCGGCGGTCGAGTCCTGGGACGAGGACGGCAATGCCCGGATCGGCGAGGTCGGCGAGCTGGTTCTCACCAAGCCGATGCCGTCGATGCCGATCTATCTGTGGGGAGATGCGGGCGGCTCGCGCTACTACGACAGTTATTTCGACACCTATCCCGGGGTCTGGCGCCACGGCGACTGGATCGAGATCACCGAGCGCGGTACCGCGATCATCTACGGACGCTCCGACTCGACGATCAACCGCGGCGGAATCCGCATGGGCACGAGTGAGATCTACCGTGCCGTGCTCAACGACCCGGCGATCGTCGACGCCCTCGTGGTCGATATTCCGAAGGAAGGCACCGAGGGCTGGATGCCGCTCTTCGTGGTCCTCGCCGAAGGTGCCGAACTCACCGACGATCTGAAGAAGACCGTTGCCCGCGAGATTCGGGAGCGCTGCTCGCCCCGCCACGTGCCGAACGAAATGATCGCGATCGAGACGATCCCGAGAACCCTCAGCGGCAAGGTGCTGGAAGTACCGGTCAAGCGAATCCTCACCGGAACCCCCGCCGAAAAGGCGGCGAGCAAGGACTCCCTGGCCAATCCCACCAGCCTCGATTTCTTCGTCACCTACGCCAAGACCCTCACCTAGCATCGCGTCCCCACCGGCCCTCGCGGCTCTGACACGGCAACCAATCGCGGTTCTGTCGAAATACTCGACAAAACCCCGATTGGTTGCCGCTCAAGCACACCGACTATCAGGTCAGCCACCTCGTCCGGATCCTCGTTCAGCATCCGCCAGGTCACCCGGAGCACGCTCCATCCATCCGCCTTCAGCCGGTTGCCCCGGGCCGCGTCACGCTCGAAGGCTTCCCGTCCCCGGTGGAACTCGTAGCCGTCCAGCTCGACGATCACCCGCCGCTCCCACCACACCAAGTCGACTTCCATGTCGAGGACACGGGCGTTCAGGTCCGCGGCCGGCACCACCTTCCTGTCGAGAAGCTCCAGGTAGATGGCCTCGAGCGCCGATCGTGCCCGGCCGATGTCGGGTATCCGTGCCAGGGCCCGCTTCCGGAACAGCCCCGCCCCGTGATGGCCGCGCATGCCCGCCGCAAAGGCGCTCATCTCATCGTCGTCGATCAGCCGGAGCCGATCCGCTTCGTTGAAGGCACGGTTGAACTTCTGCGTAGAGGTCAGCGCGGCCAGATCCCAGAGCGTTCTCGCCACCGACGTCACCGGAATTCCCCGCACCGACCGGATATCCGAATCCGACAGCCTCACCGGCCGCCAAATCATCAGGTACGGCCACACCTTCGATCCGTCGACACGCACCTGGGCCCGGCGGTTGGCACCGCCCACCAGCCGGAACACATCGACGGGGCTGAAGTGGTCCATGAAACCCCAGATCATCGCCGCCGCGCGACCGCCGACGACCGCGCCCCGACCCGCTGCCAGCACAGCCGCCAGACGAAGGCCGTCCAGGGAAAGCCCCGACCGCCCCACGAGATACACACCCCGGAACACGGGAAATAGAAACGCACCATCGACGCGGCTCTGAATGGTGGAAGAAGGAACACCCGCCCGGCGCAACTGCGCCCGCGACACCACCCCGTGCTGCTCTCCGGCGATCCGCTGCGCTATTTCGACGAGACGAGAACTCATGGCCCCACCCTGCCAAGAAGCGACAGACACGTTGCTCACGGACAGCAACAATTGTCTGACGGTTCTGCGACGCCCGACCAACGCCTGCCAATGCTCGTGAACCAAACGTGGTCTTGCCGACTATTTCGGCAAGACCACGCTTGATTCGCCGCGGCCCGGCACCCAGTCTCGCGGTGCCTCCTGCCGCCCGAGAACCAGCGCGGCGAGCCCGAGGAAGGCCCAGAAACCGACCACCAGCATCGCCCCGAACACGTCGCTGATGAAGTGCCAGCCGGCCAGCACCACGCCCACCGCGACCACCAGCGCATAGGCACCCCCGACCAGCGCCGCCAGAGCGCGCCAGCGCGGCGGCGCCACCAGCCACAGCGCGAAACCAGCCGAGATCGCCGCCGTGGCATGGCCGCTCGGATACGCGATCTGGACCGGGTAGCTGGCTCCCAGCGCCCCCTGCAGCCGGGGATGGGCGAGCATCACCTTCAGCGCCTGGGTGGTCAGGTTCGCGCCGACGAACACCGCGGTCGCGACCAACAGATGCCAGGGCCGCCGCCACACGATCGCCAGGATCGCGATCCCGGCGAAGATCAGCAGCAGCGGACCGAGATTCGCCGAGTTCGCGGCGAACTCGGCCGCCCGCTCACTACTCGAGCCGTGCGGGGCCAGCAGGCGCGACGTGAGCGTCGTGTCGTAGTGGTTGAAGCGGTCCGATCCGTAGAAGAAAAGCGCGAACAGACCCACGCCGCCCGCGCAGGCGAACGCCAGGAAGACCAGTCTTCGAACGGAAAGCGGCACCCCCAGAATCTAGGGATGCCGCCTTCGCGTTTCCTAAGCGGGGGTGATCGGAGCCCGGCGCTCGGTGAACGAGCGGTCGCGTCCCTCGGCCAGGGTGAACCGGCTGATCAGCTCGGAGCGCAGCTCCTCGGGCTCGATGACCGCGTCGATCACCATCTCCGAAGCGAGGTGCAGGAGATCGACGCCCTTGGCGTACTCCTCGCGCTTCTCGGTGACGAAAGCCTCACGCTCGTCCTCGTCCTCGATCGCCTGGATCTGGTTGTAGTAGACCGCGTTGACGGCCGCCTGCGGCCCCATGACCGCGATCGAGGCGTTGGTCAGGGCCAGGCAGCAATCGGGCTCGAAAGCCGGTCCGGCCATCGCGTACAGGCCGGCGCCGTAGGCCTTGCGGACCACGACCGAGATCTTCGGCACGGTCGCCTCGGAGACGGCCGAGATCATCTTCGCACCGTGACGGATGATGCCCTGCTTCTCGACCGCGGTGCCGATCATGAAACCGGGCACGTCGGCCAGGAAGAGCAGCGGGATGTTGAACGCGTTGCAGGTCGAGATGAAGCGGGCCGCCTTGTCGGCGGAATCGACGAACAGCACGCCGCCCTTCTGGCGGGGCTGGTTGGCGACCACGCCGACGACCTTGCCGTCGAGCCGGCCGTAGCCGACGATCAGCTCCTTCGCCCAGCGCTCGTGGACCTGGGTGAAGGAGTCGGCGTCGAGCACCGAATCGAGCAGGTCGCGCATGTCGAAGATCACGTTCTCGTCGATCGGGATGATCTCCGAGAGCGGCTTGTCCGAGGCGGGAGCCTTCGCTTCGACCACCGGCGGCATGTCCCGCCAGCTGGTCGGCATGTACGAGAGGTACCGGCGGCCGGTCTCGATCGCCTCCTCGTCGGTCTTGACCAGGAAATGGCCGCATCCGGACTTCGAGGTGTGCATCTTCGCCCCGCCGAGCTCCTCGAGGGTCACGGTCTCACCGATCACCATCTCGGCCATGCGGGGCGAACCGAGGTACATCGAGGCGTTGCCGGAACGCATGATCACGACGTCGCAGAACGCCGGGATGTAGGCGCCACCGGCGGCCGACGGACCGAACAGCAGGCAGATCTGCGGCACGCGGCCCGACATCTTGACCTCGTTGTAGAAGATCCGGCCGGCCCCGCGCCGTCCCGGGAACATCTGGACCTGCTCGGTGATCCGGGCCCCGGCCGAATCGACCAGGTAGACCATCGGGATGTCGAGCTTGATCGCCCGCTCCTGGATCCGGAGGATCTTCTCGACCGTCTTCGGACCCCAGGATCCGGCCTTGACGGTCGGATCGTTGGCCATCAGGGCGACCGGCCTGCCTTCGACCAGCGCCGTGCCCGTCACCACACCGTCGGCCCCGAGACCATCCTGGTCCCAGTTGGCGAGCAGCGCGTCTTCGACGAAGCTGCCCTCGTCGACGAGCAGGCGGACCCGCTCCCGCACGGGCAGCTTGCCCTGCTCCTCAGACTTGGTGTGGTGACGCTCAGGACCGCCGCCGAGGGCGGCCCTGAGGGCTGGATCGAGATCTACTTTGGGCACGGCCGTTCTCCCCTTTGGCCTCTACTACAGTCCGGGGTTGACCGCTACCGGCTTGTCGCCGGAGTAGTCGTAGAAGCCCCGTCCCGACTTCTTGCCGTAGAAACCGGCGGCGACCATCTTGCGCAGGGTCGGCGGCGCGGCGAAGCGGCGCTCGCGGAACTCGTCGAACATCACGTTCGAGATCGACATCAGGGTGTCGAGCCCGACGAAGTCGGAGAGGGTGAGCGGGCCCATCGGGTGACCGGCGCCGCCCTTCATGGCGTTGTCGATCTCTTCGATCGAGCCGATGCCCTCTTCGAGGCCGCGGATGCCGTCGAGCAGGTACGGGACGAGCAGGCGGTTCACGATGAAACCGGCCTTGTCCTTGGTCTCGACGGTCTGCTTCTTCAGACGCTCGCCGTAGGCGAGACCGACACCCATCGCTTCGGGCGAGGTCGTGACCGACTGGATGACCTCCAGCAGCGGCATGACCTGGACCGGGTTGAAGAAGTGCAGTCCGAGGAACTGGGTCGGACGGGTGGTCGCGGCGGCCTGGTTGATGACCGGCAGCGACGAGGTGTTGGTGGCGAAGAAGGCCTCGTCCTTGACGATCTCGTCGAGCTTCTTCCAAAGCTCGAGCTTCAGGTCGAGGTCTTCGGTGATCGCTTCGATGACGAGGTCACAGTCGGCGAACTCGTTCAGGTCGAGGGTCGGATTGATCCGGCCGATGATCTCGTCGGCGGCGGACTGCTCCATCTTGCCCTTCTCGACCGCGCGGCCGAGCTGCTTGGTGATCTTGGCGATGCCGGCGTCGAGCTTCTCCTGCGAGGACTCGGTGACGACTACGTCATAGCCAGCCTGGGCGCTGACCTGGGTGATTCCGTGACCCATCAGGCCGCAACCGGCGACCCCAACCTTCTTGATCTCCATCTAGGCGATCCTCCTGTAAGAATTTTGCGCGCCCCGAGAGTCCGGGCGACCGGCAAGGAACCCTAACGGAGGGGGAAATCAGGCGGGTTCGAGACCCATCGCGGCGAGCCGCTTGCCCATCTGCTCGCCGAGCGCCTGGAGTCCGGTCATCGGGCGGACCATCACGGCCATCTCGGTGATCAGGCCGTCGTCGTCGAAGGTGAGGATGTCGACGCCCTGGAGCTGACGGCCGCTCACCTCTGCCTCGAAGATCAGCACGGCGGTATCGCCGGTCTCGGTCTGGGCGAGGTACTTGAAGTTCTCGAAGACCTCGACCACGTTGCCGAGGATGAACCGCAGCGCGTCGATGCCCTGGTAGGGCTTGTGCACGAACGGGCTGCGGAAGGTGACGTCATCGGTGAACAGATGCGCCCCCGCTTCGAAGTCCTTCGCCTCGGCCGCCGCTCTGAATCCGTCGCTCTTCATGTCCCGAGCCTACAGACTCCGGGACAAATCGTCAATCTGTTCCGTGTTGGCTCCGGCTCAGGCCCGGTGCCACTCCACCGGACCGGCCTTCAGCACATGCGATCCGAGCTGGCGCCCGAGGATCCGCTGCGCCTCGGCCGAGGCCTCCAGCAGCTTGTTCAGGTCCACCCCGGTCTCGATCCCCATCTCCCCGATCATCGAGATCACGTCCTCGCTGGCGACGTTGCCGGTGGCGCCGACCGGCACCGGGCAGCCGCCCAGTTCGCCGAAGCTCGATTCGAAAGAGGTCACACCCTCCTCGAGCGCGGCCAGCACGTTGGCCAGGCCCTGCCCGCGGGTGTCATGGAAATGAGCGGTCAGCTCGACCCCGTCCAGCCGTTCGAATGCCTGGCGGAAGAACCGGCGGACCTGGACCGGATTGGCCATCCCGGTGGTGTCGCCGAAACCGACCTCGGAGCAGCCGGCGTCACGCAGCCGTTCGGCGAGCGCGAACACGTTCTCGACCGGCACCTCGCCCTCGTAGGGGCAGCCGAACGAGGTGGCGATCACACCCTCGACCCGCAGCCCGGCTTCGAGCGCGACCGGGATCGTCTCCTCCAGCCCGCTGATCGACTGCTCGACGGTGCGGTTCACGTTCTTCATGTTGTGGGTCTCGGAGGCCGAGAGGAAGAAGCTCGCCTCGTCGAAGCGGCCGCGGTGATCCAGCGCCTTCTCGAGACCCTTGCGGTTCGGGATCAGGACCGAGTAGGAGACGTCGTCGCGTCGCTGGATCCCGGCCAGGACCTCGGGGCCGTCGGCGAGCTGCGGGATCACGTCGGGCCGCACGAACGAGGTGATCTCGATCCGCTTCAGCCCGGTCGCGGTGAGCAGGTCGATCAGCTTGATCTTGTCCTCGGTGGCGATCACCTCGGGCTCGTTCTGGAACCCGTCCCGCGGACCTACCTCGCGGATCTTGACGCTGCCGGGCAGTCCTTCGGGGCTCATGATCCACCCGCTCCGTCGAAGGCGATCACCCGGCGCTCGTGGATGCCGACGCCGATCGTGCGCTCACCCTGCTTGACCTCGACCGAGAAGCGCAGCTTGCGATTGTCGATCACGTCGTCGAGCCGGGCCCAGGCGACGCATTCGGAACCGCCGAGCGCCCCGCCGACATGCTTGATCGAGACCTCGAAACCGACCGTGGCCTTGCCTTCGGGCAGGTGCGGCGCGACCAGCAGGGTCGCGTTGTGCTCCATCATGCCGATCATTCCGGGAGTCGAGAGCACGGTGGCCTCGATCGTCCCGCCGACGTCTGTGGTCAGCATGCCGTCGACGGTGAAGGGCTGCTCTCGCTCGGTTCCGATCTGATCTTCCAGTGACATACGCCAAGAATAAAGACCGCTCCCACGACGGCATCTCCAGGGAGCGGAGCTAGACTCCGGGACCGTGAGCGACAACGGCAGCACCCCCACCATTCCTATCCTCGGCGGCACCGGAGCCCTCGGTTCCGGACTCGCCAAACGCTGGGCGAAGAGCGGCGCCGATGTGATCATCGGATCCCGCGACGCCGGCCGCGCGCAGGAAGCCGCCGACAAGCTGGCGGAGGAATCCGGAGGGAAGATCACCGGCATGACCAACGAGGACGCGGCCCGCGCCGCCGGCATCGTCTTCCTCACGGTTCCGTTCCGCAACCAGTCCGAGTACATGACCAATCTGAAGAACGTGCTGACCGAGGGCCAGATCCTGGTCGACTGCTCGGTCCCGCTGGCGGCGGCGATCAGCGGCAAGGCGACCCGCACGATCGGCGTGTGGCAGGGCTCCGCCGCCCAGCAGGCCCAGGAGATGGCGCCCAAGGGCGTCACAGTCGTCTCGGCCCTGCACACGGTCAGCGCCCCGGGACTCTCGGATCTGGACGTGGAACTCGGCGAGGACGTGCCGATCTGCGGCGACAAGAAGGCCGACAAGGCCCGCGTCGCCGAGCTGATCGGCATGATCGACGGTCTGCGGCCGGTCAATGCCGGCGCCCTGGAGACATCGCGGATCGTCGAGCAGCTCACTCCGCTCCTGATCTCGATCAACATCCGCTACAAGACCCACGCCGGAATCCAGTTCACGGGACTGCCGGAGGGCGACCCCTTCTCGTGAAGGTCGCGCTGCTCGCCGGCGGCACCGGCGGGGCCAAGCTCGCGGCCGGCATGCAGGCGGTGATCGGCGCCGACCTCACCGTGATCGCGAACACCGGTGACGACGTCGAGACGCTCGGATGCCATGTGTCTCCCGATCCGGATCTCTGCACGTACTGGCTGGCGGACGAGGTCGACCAGATCCGCGGATGGGGGATCAAGGACGACACCTTCAAGGTGTTCGAGCGCATGGCCCGCCTCGGCGCGCCGAACTGGTTCTCGCTCTCCGATCTCGATCTGGCCGCCTGCCTGTACCGCAAGAACTTCATCGAAGAGGGCGGCCGCCACACCGACGCCCAGGGCCAGATCGCCCGTGGCCTCGGTGTTCAGGCGACGGTGCTGCCGATGTCGGACGATCCGGTGCGAACCCAGATCATGAGCAGCGGCGAGTGGCGCGGCCTGCAGGAGTATCTGATCCTCGAGGGCGGACAGACCGAGGTCGAGGGTGTCGAGCTGCGGGGAATCGCCGAGGCCGCCCCGACCCCCGAGGTCGCCGCCGCCTTCGAGCAGGCCGATCTGATCGTGCTCGGACCCTCGAACCCGGTGATCAGCATCGGGCCGATCCTCGCCGTCCCCGGCATGAGAGAGTTGATCGCCGGCGCCGCGGCCCCGGTGGTGGCGGTCAGCCCGTATGTCGCCGGCAAGGTCGTCAAGGGGCCGACCGACCACTTCATGCGGGCGATCGAACGGCCGACCACCGCGGCCGGCGTCGCCTCGCTCTACACCGGCCTGATCGACGCGATGATCTGTGACTCGGGCGATCCGGATCCGGCCCCGACCGAGGTCCGTACCTTCTCCACCGCCACCCTGATGCACAGCGCCGAAAGCCGGGCCACAGTCGCCCGTGCCGTGCTGAAGGTCGGCGAGCAGCTGATCGAGTCACCGTGAACGCGATCGCGATCATCACGGCCAAGCGCTTCACCTCGGCGAAGCAGCGCCTGGCCGGATCGATCGACGAGGAACTGCGGCTGCGGCTGGTCGAGGCGATGCTCGGCGACGTGCTGCAGGCGGTCGGCGAGGCCCGCACCGTGAGCGGGATCCTGGTCGTCACCGGCGAGGGAATCGCGGCCGACCTCGCCCGTGCGGCGGGCGCCGAGGTCATCCACGATCCCGAGGACGTGAGCCATTCCGGTGCCGCGCTGCTCGGCATCGCCCGGGCCGAGGAGCTGGCCGCGGACTGTGTCGCGCTGCTGCCGGGCGACTGCCCCCTGCTCGACCCCCGGGAGCTCGACCGGCTGCTCACCGGCCTGCCGACCCCGTTCGTCACCGTCGTGCCCGACCGGCACGGAACCGGCACCAACGCGCTGGCGCTTTCCCCGCCCCGCGCGATCGAACCGGCCTTCGGCGAGGGCAGCCGCGAGCGTCATCTCACTCTGGCCCGCACGGCCGGGGTTCCCCACACGACCGAGGATCTGCCGACCCTCGCCCTGGATCTCGACACCCCGGCCGATTTCGTCGCGCTGACCACCCGGTTGGAGATGAGCCCGGGCCGGGCCGCACGGACCGCGAAGGTCCTGGGGATCTGATGCTGATCGGTGACGCGGGCGAGATCTCGATCAGGCCCGTTCCCGGGATTCCCGAGGTCACCGAGGGTTTCAATCTCGGCGCGGCGATCTGTGACGGCATCGACGTGACCGGTGACGACATCCTCGTCATCTCCCAGAAGGTGGTCTCCAAGGCAGAGGGCCGGATCGTCGATCTCGGCGATGTCACCGCGGGATCCGAGGCCACCGCGCTCGCCACCGAGCTCGGCAAGGACCCGCGCCTGGTCGAGCTGATCCTCGGCGAGAGTCGCTCGATCGTGCGCAAGGACGGGCCGCGCGGCATCCTGATCACCGAGACCGTCCACGGTTTCATCTGCGCCAACGCCGGGATCGACACCTCGAACCTGGACGGTTCGGACACGGTCGTGCTGCTTCCCAGAGACAGCGATCGCTCGGCCCGCCGGATCCGGGGAGAGATCGAGGCCGAGATCGGCGCGCGGCCCGCGGTGATCGTCTCCGACAGCTTCGGCCGTGCCTGGCGTCACGGCCAGTCCGAGGTGGCGGTCGGCTGCGCCGGGATCGACCCTCTCGACGATTGGCGGGGACTGCCCGACCGTTCCGGGATGATCCTCGCCGCGACCAACATCGCCGTGGTGGACGAGATCGCGGCGGCGGCGGACCTGGCCCGGACCAAGACCAGCGGCACCCCCGCGATCTGTGTGCGCGGCCTGAAGCGCTTCGTCCAGCTGGATGACGGCAGCGGCTGCCAGACCCAGCTGCGCGAAGCCGAGGACGACCTCTTCCGCTAGGCGCGATTATTTTCTGCCGGATGCCCGGTCTAAGGTTGTGACCACAACCGGACCGGAGGACAGGCATGCGCAAACTCATCTACTCGGGAAACACCTCGCTCGACGGCTATATCGAGGACGAGAACGGATCCCTCGATTTCACCGAACCAGACGACGAGGTTCATCGCTTCTGGAACCAGTGGGTCCGCGAAGCCGGCGCCTCGCTGATGGGCCGCCGCCTGTATGAGGCGATGGAGCCCTACTGGACCGACATGGCCGCCAACCCCTCCGGGGAACCCACCACCGACGAGTTCGCCCGGGCCTGGGTCGAGACGCCGCGCTACGTGGTCTCTCGGACCCTCGATTCGGTTCCCGACGGGCTGACCCTGATCAAGGGGGATCTCGAGACCGAGGTGCGCAGTCTCAAGGAGGCCCCCGGGGGACACATCGACGTCGGCGGCGCCGACCTCGCCAACAGCCTGGCGGAGCTCGACCTGATCGACGAACTGATGATGGTCATCACACCGGCGATCGTCGGCACCGGCAAGCCGAATTTCGGTCCGGCGTTCGTGAAGACCGCGTGGAAGCTCTCCGGAACCGAGACCTTCAGCTCGGGGGCGCTGCTGGTGCGCTACGAGCGGGATCGGTCCTGACGTCCGTCTCCGCGCCTTCGCGCTGAACACGGGTGGCGAGACCCTCGACGAGATCCACCTCCGGCGCCATCGGGTCCGGATAGCGCTGGAGGATCTCGTAGCCCGTGTTGCGCTGGGCGGCCTGGCGGCCGGCGCGGTGCGCCGAATCGATCAGTTCCTCGACCTCCAACCGCACCCCGTGCTGTGAGCCCGCCATGCGGGAGATGCTCTCCTCCATCAGGGTGCCACCGAGGTCGTTGACACCCCAGCGCAGGGCTTCGGTGGCGCCTTCGAGGCCCATCTTGACCCAGCTGGCCTGGAGGTTGGTGACCGACCTGCCGAGCGCGAGGCGGAACGCGGCGGTGTGTTTCAGATTCTCCTGGATGGAGATCTCCTCGACCCCGTGGGTCCGCCCCAGCAGCGTGTTGAAGGGGATGAAGCTGAGCGGCACGAACTCGGTGATACCGCCGGTGCGTTCCTGAAGCGAGCGGATCACCTCCATGTGGCGGGCCAGTTCGCGCGGCTCCTCGATATGGCCGAACATCACCGTCGATGTCGAGCGGAGACCCGACGCGTGTGATGCCTCGATGATCTCGACCCAGCGGGCGGCGGGCAGCTTGTTCGGTGAGATGCGCTGGCGCACACCGTCGTCGAGCACCTCGGCCGCGGTGCCGGGGGTCGATCCGAGACCGCACTCGATCAGGTACTCGAAGACCTCGCGCGGAGACTTGCCCGACTGCTCGCACATGTGGTTGATCTCCATCGGCGAGTAGGCGTGCAGATGGATCTCGGGGGCGGTCTCCTTGGCCAGCTTCAGCCAGCGGCCATAGGTCTCGAGGGTGAGGTCGGGATGGATACCACCCTGCATGCAGAGCTCGGTCGCGCCGAACTCGACCGCCTCAAGGACCCGGCCGACGAACTCTTCCTCGCTCGATTCGTAGGCGTCGGGTGAGCGCTTGCCCTGGCCGAAGCCGCAGAACGCGCAGCCGACCACGCAGATGTTGGTGAAGTTGATGTTGCGATTGACGACGAAGGTGGCCGTGTCGCCGGCCAGTTCGGCCCGCAGGCCATCGGCCGCGATCCGCATCCGTTCGATCACCTCGGGACGGTTCTCGGAGAAGAGCGCGGTCAGCTCGTCCTCGGTGAGCCGCACCCCCTCCCTGCCCTTGGCGATCGCCTCAACCGCGAGACCGGGGTCGATGGTCTCTTCCGAACGACGGCCGGAACTGCCGCGCGGGATGAAGCTCCAGTACTTCAGCTTGATCACGTCGAGCACTCCCTGCTCCATCCATTCCGAGTTCATGTACTGCGGATAGACGCAGAGCCGTTCGGTCAGCGCGTATCCCTCGGGAGCGAGCTGCTTGCGGATCTGGTGTGGGCTAGGGAAAGGGTGCTCGGGCGAGATGTGGTCGCCGTTGGCGGACAGGCCGCCCAGATCGGTGGCGCCGGCCGCGACCAGCTCCGACCACCAGTCGGAGAGGTTCGGCGGCACCTGGACGCCGACGTCCGGCATCAGGCGCTGGGTCTCGGTGATCAGGAACTTCAAGTCCTCGATCGTGATCGGACAGGCCCACTCGGGAATCGCCACCGAGGGGTCCTGTTCGGCGGCCTGCCCTTCGGCACCCTCGGTCGATTCCCAGAGACCGGAATCGGCCGACCAGCGTCCCTTGCCCGCCCAGCGCTCGGCCGATGCCTGGTTCGCGATGTCGGCGGGTTCCTGCCCGTAGTAGCGCGGGTGCGGCACGAAATTCTGGATGATCACTTCCTGGATGTGGCCGTACTTCTCCTGGAGTGCGGCCAGCGCTTCCAGGGCCTCGATCCGTTCCTCGGGCGTCTCGCCGATGCCGACCAGGATCCCGGTCGTGAACGGAATCTTCAGCTTTCCGGCCGCCTCGATCGTCGCCAGCCGGACCGCGGGATGTTTGGTCGGCGAACCGGCGTGGACCGTCTTCATCAGCCGCTCGGAAGCCGATTCCAGCATCAGGCCCTGCGAGGCCGTCACCTCGCGCAGCCGGGCGAGGTCGGTCTCACCGATGGCCCCGATGTTGGTGTGGGGCAGGATGCCACGCTCCATCGCGCGCTCACAGGCCCAGATCACGTAGTCGGTGAAGTCCTCATGCCCCCAGGCCTTGAGCTTGGCGGCGACGATCGGATTGACCTCGGGCTTCTCCCCGGTCAGGAAAAGAAGCTCCTTGGCGTTGCGGCGAACCGCCTCGTCGAGCCGCTTCTCGACCTCCTCCGGCGGATGGATGTGGGCCTGATGCGTCGCGAAGGCGCAGTACTTGCAGTAGCACTGGCAGGTACGTGAAAGGGAGATCGTGTAATTGCGGGAAAAAGTGACCCTGCGCATCTGGAGACAGAACCTACCGCAGGGGATCATTCGTGGCGTAGGCTAGGAGCGTTGGAGCGCCCACCCCCGGCCGGACCCGATCGGTCACATGAAACTCGTAAGGAGAACTTCGATGAAACGCTACGCGACACTACTTGCCGTTCCCCTCGCGGCGATGGCCCTACTCGCCGGCTGCGGCGGCGATGACGACTCGTCGTCAGACAGCCCGAACGCGTCGGACACCGCCACCCAGACCAAGAAGCCGGCCAGCAACAGCGGCGACTCTCAGGTCGTCGATCTGCAGGCCGCCCCGGATGGCACCCTCGCCTACGAGGAGGACACGCTCGAGGCCAAGTCCGGCAACCTCGCGGTCGCCTTCACCAACGACGCCCCGATCGCCCACGACGTCGTCTTCGAGAAGGACGGCAACGAGGTCGCGCGCGGCAACATCATCACCGGTGAAAGCGAAACGGTCTCATTCGACGCGAAGCCCGGCGAGTACACCTACTTCTGTTCCCTCCCGGGCCACCGCGAGGCGGGAATGGAAGGCACCCTGAAGGTCAAGTAGGACCCGCACAACGCGACGAAGGGCCGCCGAGTGCGGCCCTTCGTCGTCTGTGAGTGGCAGCAGATACCCCCACTCACTCAGCGGTTCTTCGAAATCTGGATCGCACAGCGAAGCGAAGCGATCCAGATTCCTATTCAGCGACAACGACGCGTTGGTTCGGCACGCAGTGGGTCATGACCAGCCCGCTGACGTCGCGGTTCCCGTTTGAGCCCAGGCTGGCCAGACGGGCCAGCTCCTCTTCGTTCAGGGTCTGTGTCGGCAGCGGCTCCAGCGAGCTGACGTCGTCGGCGGTGATGCCGATCATGTAGCCGACCCGCTGCCCCATCTCGTCGTCGCACATCAGCAGATGCCAGATCATGCGCTCCTGGATCGCGCGATCGCATTCGGCGAGGTCACCGCCGAGGTTGTTCACGAACTCGTCCTTCTCCCAGTCCTCGGAGAGCTGGAAGCGCTCACCGGCCTGCTTGTAGTCGTTCGTGCGGCCGATCCGCCTGCGGGTGAGGCGGCCGGAGATCTCCGGGCCGACCTCTTCCCCGCCACCCGGCGCCTCGCGGAGGCCGGCCCTGAGCGAAGGCTCATAGTTGACGCTGTCGAGATCGCCGCCGTCGTCGACGTGGACGGCCATCTGGCCATCCCGCTGGTTGGTGCGGACCTCGGTGGCTTTCGGCTGGTTGACCGGGACCTGCTGGTAGTTCGGACCGACTCGGTGGCGCTGCGTGTCGCTGTAGGAGAAGGTCCGCCCGACCAGCATCTTGTCGTCGGAGAACTCGAGGCCGTCGACCAGCACGCCGGTGCCGAAGGCGATCTGCTCGTTCTCGGCGAACACGTTCTTCGGGTTCCGGTTCAGGGTCATCCTGCCGACCGCGTGGAGCGGGAACTCGTTCTCGGGCCAGGTTTTGGTGTCATCCAGTGGATCGAACTCGAGCTCGGGATGCTCGCCATCGCTCATGTACTGGATCTTCAGCTCCCATTCGGGATACTCGCCGGCGTTGATCGAGTCGATCAGGTCCTTGGTGTGCGCGCCCAGTTCCTTGGCCTGCACGGCGGACGCGTCGGCGGCGGCCCAGCTCCTAACTCCCTGCTTGGGTATCCAGTGATACTTGACCAGGATCGACTCGTTGCGCTCGTTCACCCACCTGTAGGTGTTGACCCCGAAACCCTGCATGTGACGCACGCTGGCCGGTGTGCCGCGCGGACTGTAGAGCAGGGTGATCATGTGCATCGACTCGGGAGATTGGCTGATGAAGTCGAGCTGACGGTTCGGTTCCTGGCGGAACGTGGTCGGATCGGGCTTCTGGGAGTGGATGAAGTCCGGGAACTTGATCGCGTCACGGATGAAGAACACGGCGAGGTTGTTGCCGACCAGATCCCAGTTGCCGTCCTCGGTGTAGAACTTGACCGCGAATCCGCGGGGGTCGCGGGCGCACTCGGAGGAATCGCGGCCACCGGCGACCGTGGAGAAACGCGCGGCCACCTCGGTCTTCTTGCCCGGCTCCTGGAACAGCTTGGCGCGGGTGAACCTCGAGACCGGCTCGTCACCGACCCTGCCGTAGGACTCGAACTCGCCGAAGGCGGTCACCCCGCGGGCATGGACGACCCGTTCCGGGACGCGCTCGCGGTCGAAGTGGGCCAGCTTCTCGATGAAGTGGTAGTTCTCGAGCGTGGCCGGACCGCGCTCGCCGATCGTCCGCTGATTCTGGTTGTCGTGGACGGGATGTCCCTGACGGTCGGTCAGGACACGGCGGTCGTCGCTCTGCGCGGGCCGCTCGTCACCCATCGGAACTCCTTGTCTGACGCTGTTCGATCACATCCACCACTCGTGCCCACCGTAACAGCAGAACGACGAAGGGCCCCCGATCGGGGGCCCTTCGTCTCAATTCGCTTACCGGCCGATGGCCGGTGGTGACACGTCCGGGATCAGGACTGCGATCCGGGTGAGACCGTGGTCGGCTCGACCTCGGCCTCGGACTTCTCGATCACGAACTTGTAGAAGGCGAACGCCAGCGCTGCACCGAGCAGCGGGCCGACCACGTAGACCCATCCGTCGGCGAACTCGCCGGAGACCAGAGCCGGGCCGAACCAGCGGGCCGGGTTGACCGAAGCGCCGGTGAGCGGTCCGAAGACCATGCCGATCGCGGCGAAGGTCAGGCCGATGGCCAGCGGAGCCCATTCCTTCTTGGCCCTGATGCCCAGCGCCACAGCCAGGACGGTCAGGACGAGCAGGAAGGCGCCGAGTCCCTCGACGATCAGTCCCTGGCTCGCGCCGCCGAGCAGCGGGCTGATGGCCGCGGAACCGTAGTTGGAGGCGCGTCCTTCGTCCTCGAGCAGAGCCTTGGTCAGCAGGGCGCCGAGAACACCGCCGGAAAGCTGGGCGAGGATATAGATGACCGCGTCAACCGGGGCGATCTTCCTCATCAGCGCGGCACCGAAGGTGATCGCGGGGTTGAAATGTCCACCGCTGGCTATCCCGATCCCGATGATGAGGACACACAGGATGAAGCCGTAGGTGAGCCCGACCACGGCGAAATCAGAACCAAACTGGGCCGACTCTCCAACTGAGATGAAGAGAACGCCGACGCTGGTGATGAAGAAGACCAAGAACAAGGTCCCGACCAACTCGGCGATGTATGCGGCGAGACCGCGATCTTGCATGAAAATCAAACCTCCCGTGGCTTTTGTCGATTACGACCCACCGGCAGTGGGCGAAGTGACGGCATACTACCGTCGTTCCCGCCAGATACCTCTGGGCTCCATTCCGCTGGCGAGTCTATATGCACCGGCGTACGGTTGGGTGCCGCCTCGCCGATTGGTCAGATCAGTTCATCCGTCAGCGACGGCAGCTCGCGTGACATGCGGGAACGCGGAACCACCTTGGTAACGCCCGCCTCCACCGCGCGTTTGCGGGTGTCGACGTCGACATGCGAATAGAAGCCGATCGCGGGCGCGTCCAGGGCCGCCAGCTCGACCGGATCGACCCCGTCGAGATCGCAGACGATCAGGTCGATCGAGGCGACCGAGTCCTCCGGCGGCAGTTTCGCGCCGACCGTCACGTCATGTCCGGCGGCCTTCAAGCTTTCGCTGACCCGGCTCGCGAGCATCAGATCGGCGACACAGGCGTAGACCTTGGCCATCTTCGCGGCGGATCCGCTAGATGGCGCGGCGCTGGCGGAACTCTTCCCGAACGCTCTCGGGACGGCCCCACATCTGCACCACTTCGGAACGACCCTCGCGGACCTCGCGCAGCTGGATCGCGCCGGTGAAGCCCTCTTCGTCGAGCCTGTGCATGATGCCGAGCACGGTTTCGGGGGCGGCGGCGCGGCCGAAACTGTGAGCGACCAGCACCCGCCAATGCCAATCGGCACGTGAGTACGGCTGGCCGTTGATGAAGCTGAGATGGACCGCGGCATCGATGTACCGGGTCTCGTCGTCTATCCGGAGATCGAACTCGAGGTCGGTCCAATCGCTCGGGAGTGAATCCAGAATGTCCTGAAAATCGTCAGCCAGCGCCATCGGGCAAGCCTAGCGCTTGAAGACCCTAGAATCGAGGCATGTCAACGGTCCCGCTCCCAGATCTCGATGCCGAATACCGCCAGATCCGCGAGGAATGCGGTCTGTTGGACCGTGCCGACCGGTTCAGCCTGACCGTGAGCGGGACCGAGGCCGCCGAGTTCCTGCAGGGCCAGGTCACCAACGACGTCGAAGGTCTCGGGGTCGGGGAAGGCTGCTACGCCGCCCTGCTGAACCGCAAGGGGCATCTCCAGGCGGACATGCGGATCCTCCATGTCGCCGACGGCGAGTTCTGGATCGACACCGAGGGCACCGCCGGACCGCGTGTCCTCAAGCATTTCTCGATGTACAAGATCGGCCGTCAGGTCGAGGCCGAGGCCGCCGATCGCCGCATCCTCTCCCTGGTCGGTCCGGGCGCGATCGAGGTCGCCGGGCTCGCTCCCGGAGACGAGTACGACTCGACCGGGGCGACGATCGCCGGATCCGAATGCGTGGTGGTCGCGACCGATCTCGGACTCGACGTGATCGTCCCCGGTCAGGCCGCCGACGCTGTGATCGCCGAACTGGAGTCGAAACGGGCGATCCCGGTTTCGGCCGATGCGGTCGAGATCCTGCGGGTCGAGTCCGGGCGCCCCCGCTTCGGCAAGGAGATGACCGAGGCCTCGATGCCGGCCGAGGCCGGCATCGTCGAAAAGGCGGTCAACTTCACCAAGGGCTGCTACATCGGCCAGGAGCCCGTTGCCCGGCTCCATTATCGCGGCAAGCCGAACCGTCACCTGCGCGGACTGCGGTTCAGCGGTCCGGTCGAAGCCGGATCGACCGTCCGGCTCGGCGAACGGGACCTGGGTGCGGTCGGCACCGCCGTGCTCTCACCGGCCACCGGCCAGATCGGCATGGCGATCCTGCGGAAGGAAGCCGAACCGGGATCGACCGTGGTGGTCGAGACGAACGGATCCGAGATCGAGGCGGAGGTGGTCGAGCTGCCCTTCATCGAGGATCCCGCCTCATGACGACCCGCCGCCAAGGACTCGGCGGCGCTCCATTGGGCTCGGACAGCCCGCTGTTCGGCGGCAACGGATCGCCCCGGACCGAGACCGATCCGAAGGCGGACGCCGCCGCCACGGCGAGTTCCCCCGAGATCTATCCGCCCTGGGATCCCCGGGCCGACGACTACGCCTCGGCGCCGCTGCCGGAAGATCCCGGCCCCGAAGAGATCGAGAAGGCGATCGAGGACCTGCGGGAGCTGCTGCCGGCCGCCGAGACGGACCGGGCGCTGGATGACTGGGGGCGTTCGGAAACGGTGGTCTCGGCGATGGAGCCCCTGCTCAACTTCTACTACCGGTACTGGTTCCGGGTCGAGGTCGAGGGCATCGAGAACGTGCCCGCCGACAAGGGCGCGCTGCTCGTGTCCAACCATTCCGGTGCGCTTCCGCCGGACGCGCCGATGATCATGCAGGCGATCCGCAACGAGCACAGCTCTCCGCGGCCGCTCTACATGCTCGGCGAACATTGGTTCAAGGGCTACCCGGGGATCTCGATGCTGGTCAACAAGATGGGTCTCGTACCGGCCCACCGCGAGAACGCGCAGCGGCTGCTTCACGATGAGGACCGGCTCGCGATCGTGTTCCCCGAAGGACAGAAAGGCAGCCGCAAGGTGTACTGGCAGCGGTACCGCCTGCGCCGCTTCGGCCGTGGCGGGTTCGTCCGCACCGCGATCCGGGCCCGGGTTCCGATCGTGCCGATCGCCCTGGTCGGAGGTGAGGAGGCGATGCCGATCTTCGCTCACATGCGCCTGCTCCAGAAACTGAGCGGCCTGATCTACTTCCCGCTCACCCCGTCCTTCCCGCAGTTCGGGCTCGCGGCCCCCTTCATGTATCTGCCGTCGAAATTCAAGATCCGGTTCATGGAACCGATCGACATGTCCCAGTATCCGCCGGAGACGGCCGGGGATCCGGCCGAGGTCCAGAACATCTCGGAACGCATCCGAGCCCAGATCCAGCACCAGCTCGACGACATGATCGGCGAGCGCGAATCGGTGTGGATGGGCTGACGCCCGCCGGTCGGATACATTTCACCGCGTGAGGGGATCTCTGTTCTGTGCCACAGCAGTTCTCGCGGCGGGAGTCTTTCTCTCCGCCTGCGGCGCCGAGACACATCCGAACGACCCGCGGCCACCGGTGCCCCAGGTCCTCAGCGTCTCGATCGCCGATGACGAGATCCTCGTCTCGCCCGAGGTCGTCAGCCTGCCGGGACGCCGCCCGGTCAACATCAGCCAGAATGAGAACGCCCCGATCAACCAGGCCGACCGGAAGGCACCCGCGGTGGTCCAGTTCGCGATCAGCAACCTGACTTCCCGAAACACCCGGATGATCGTCGAAGGCCCGGTCGAGGCCAGCCAGGTGATGACCGCCGAAGGCTCCGGCGGTTTCCGCAAGGCGCTGCCGACCGGCATCTACCGGATCAGTTCCCCGGCCAGCTCGGGAACCGTGCGGTTCGCGGTCGGGCGCAGCCGAGTCTCTTCGAACGGCGATCTGCTCACTCCCTAGCCGTTGGTGGCCGCGTCCTTTGGGACCGGCGTTTCGGGGAAGCGGGTTGGTTGTGGGGATGCCCCCTTCCGGGGCAGAACCTCTGTAGCTGCTCTGAAGTCTCGCTGACCCTGTAAGGGAGCCCTCCAGGGCGCATCCCCACAACCAACCCGTTCCAGGACCACGTTCGTGCGGGACGAAGCCCGTGCAACCGGCGTGGTCTCAGGCACAGATCACCGAGGCTCGAGAAATGTGGGTGAAAGGCCGAGTCTCGGGTGGCTGAGGTCGGGGTGGAGACG
>DATJUB010000068.1:0-40154 GCA_035502775.1 Solirubrobacterales bacterium
TGGCCTTCTGTGGCTAGAGGGAAGCCACCGCTTCTTTGATGCTCACATCGCCCCGGCTTACCTCGAATGCCTTGCCTATGGTCGAATCGACCCGTAGGACCTCGGCCAGGACTCCGGCCACGTCTTCTCTCGGGATCTCCGGCTGTTCGGCCCTTTCGCCGACGCTGACGTGGCGGTTTCCTTTTCCGTTGTTCAGGTGGACCGGCTTGACGATGGTGTAGTCGAGCCCGCTTTCGGCAAGGTCCCGGTCGGCCCGGCCCTTGGCCCGGAGGTATGCGTCGAAGACCTCGTCTCCCTGATGGTCGGGGTTCGCTCCGGTGGAGCTGACGATCACGTAGCGCTTCACGCCGATCCGCTTGGCGGCCTCGATCAGCAGGGTCGCGCCCTGGTGATCGACCGTGTCCTTGCGTTCGGCGGAGCTGCCCGGTCCGGCTCCGGCGGCGAACACGATCGCATCGATGTCGGTCAGCACCAGGTCGAGTTCTTCATCGGTGGTCGCCTCGAGGTCGAGCACGACCGCCGCTCCGCCGGCGTTCTTGACGTCGCTCGCGTGATCGACGTTCCTGATCAGCGATCTGACCTGGTCCCCGCGCTCGTGTAGAAGGTCGGTGAGTTCGAGGGCGATCTTGCCGTGGCCACCTGCGATGAGAACGTGCATGAGAACTCCTGGGTCGGGGGTACATCCAGAATAAGGAATCAGGATCGCCTCGCTTCGCCGTGCGATCCTGATTTCTTGGTACCCACTGCCTGCGTCGGCATATCCGCCGATCCGCGAGCGCCTAGGCGGGCAGGGCGATGTGACCGACGCTGAGCACGGTCACGTTGCCGCCGACCTTGGGACGGCCGTCGACCATTTTCGCTTCGAGCCGGCTGGCGCGGCCCATCTCGACTCCCTGTTCGACCACCACTTCGCTGATGTCGAGACAGTCCTGGAGATAGGCCACGAGTGGCCCGGCGGCCGATCCGGTCGCGGGATCTTCGATTCCGGCGAGGTCTTCACCGAAGCAGCGCGCCTTGATCGTGCGCGATCCCCGTTCGTGAAAGAAGGGATAGACGTTGAGGGCCGGGTTGGGATCCAGCTCACGGACGACGGCGAAGTCCGGATCGCATTTGGCGAGGGCCTCGGCGTCGGCCACGGGGATCAGCAGGGCGGGCAGCCCGGTGGATACGACCTGTCCGCTGAGGTATGGGTCCATCTCGGCGGGCGCGAGCCCCAGTGCCGGTGCGAGGCGATCGGTGGGGATGCTCTCGCCGAACTCGGCCGCGGGCTGGTGGACCGCCGCGTGCCAGAGCCCGTCCCGCAGCTTGACCTCGATTTCCTGCAGGCCGACCTGGGTCTGCTGGACGAAAGTGGCCTCCTGATGCTCGCCGTGGAGCGCGTAGGCGACCGCGGTGCCGAGCGACGGGTGGCCGGCGAACGGAATTTCGCCCGAGACCGTCCAGATCCGGTTGCGATAATCGGCACCGTCCTCACTCGCGGTCTGGACGAAAGTCGTTTCCGAGAGTTTCACCTCCCGGCTGAAAGCGAGCATGGTCTCTTCGCTCACGCCGTCGGCCTCGAGCACGACCGCGAGCCCGTTGCCGAGCAGCGGCGTGTCGGTGAAGACGTCCAGCCAGTAATAGGGGCGGGTCTCGAGGCCGTTCACCTGCCGTCCGCCTCCAGCTTGCGGAACAGGCCCCCGTGGTAGACCAGCGGCTCGCCCGGTTCGGCTTCGACCTCGATCACGTCGCCGGTGAGGATCACGTGGTCGCCACCGTCGATCACCTCGTGCAGGCCACACACGATGTGCGCGGGACAGCTCTTGATGATCGGCACGTCGAGGTGCCGGTGCCAGTCGACCGAACGCCATTTTTCCTCGAGCGAGGCCTTGGTCGCGAAGATCTCGGCGGCCTCCCGCTGGTCGAGGCCGAGCACGTTGATGCCGAAACGGTCGGCACCTTTCACGGCCTCGAGGGTGCGCGATCCACGGTCGAGACAGACCAGCATCATCATCGGCTCAAGCGACAGGGAACACACTGCTGAAGCCGTCGCACCGGCGGGACCGTCGGGGGTGAAAGCGGTCACGACGGTGACCCCGGTGGGCAGCAATCCGACCACCTGACGGAACTCATGTCGATCTGGGACAGCCATCTTTCGCCGCAGACAATATGATGCCCTCGCCGTGCGTGCCGTAATGATCACAACACTTGCCCTTGCCGCCGCTGTCGGACTCTCCGCCTGCGGATTCGGCGAAAACGGAATCACTGTCTCCGACAGTGCTCCTGAACATCGCGGAGCCGAGCTTTTCGCCTCGAACTGCGCCGGGTGCCACACCCTCACCCCCGCCGGGGCCGAGGGAACGGGCAACCGCGGAACTCGCGTTCAGGGTCCGAACCTCGATCAGCGGACGGAGACTTTCGAGTCGGCCCTCTTCGCGATCCAGAACGGTGGCTACTCCGGCGCCATCATGCCGCAGAACATCGTGGTCGGAGACGAGGCCGAGGAAGTCGCCCGCTTCGTGGCCAAGTACGCCGGCTCTGACGCCGGCGACTGATCGCCGCCGGCGACCCGCCATGCTCGACCTGAAACTGATCCGCTCCGAGCCCGAGCGGATCAAGGCTGCGCTGGCCCGACGCGGTGCCGCCGAGTCGATCGACGAGCTGCTCGCACTCGATGAGCGCCGCCGGACCCTCCTTCCCGAGATCGAGGGAACCCGTGGCGAGCGCAAGACCGCCTCGGAGAAGATCGGCCAGCTGAAGAAGGCCGGCGAGAACGCCGACGCCGAGATCGCCGCGGTTCACACCCTGAAGGCGAAACTGGAGACGCTCGAGGGCGAACTCGCCGAAGTCGAACAGAAGCGCGACGCGATCGCGGTCGCCCTGCCGAACATCCCCGACGATTCGGCCCCGGACGGTTTCACCGACGAGGACGCGGTGCTGATCCGAGAGGTGGGTGAGCCGACCGAGTTCGGTTTCGAGCCGAAGGACCACATCGAACTCGCCGCCCCGGCGGGAATGATCGAGATGGAGGCCGCCGCCAAGACTTCGGGCTCCCGTTTCGCGTATCTGAAGGGTGATCTGGCGATGCTGGAGTTCTCCCTGGTCCAGTACGCGATGAGCGTGCTGCGCGAGGAGGGACATGAACCGGTCATCCCGCCCGTGCTGGTTCGCGAGGAGGCGCTGGTCGGCACCGGCTTCCTGCCCGGTGACCGCGAACAGATCTACGAACTTCCGAAGGACGAGCTTTTCCTGGTGGGCACCGCCGAGGTCCCACTCGCCGCGCTCCATCTGGACGCGATCTTCGAGGCTGAGGAGCTGCCGGTTCGCTACGCCGGATTCTCCACCTGCTTCCGCCGCGAGGCCGGTGCCGCCGGCCGTGACACCCGCGGAATCTTCCGGGTCCATCAGTTCGACAAGGTGGAGATGTTCTCTTTCGTCGAGCCTTCGATGGCGCAGAAGGAGCACGAGCGCATCCTTTCGATCGAGGAGCGCATCCTCACCGAGCTCGGCCTTCCGTACCGCGTCGTCAACATCGCGGTCGGCGATCTCGGCTCTTCCGCGGCCAAGAAATATGACTGCGAGGCATGGATTCCGAGCCAGAACAGATATCGCGAGCTGACCTCGTGTTCGAACACGACCGACTTTCAGGCACGCAGGCTTTCTTGCAGATTCCGGCCCGAGCCGGGAGCGACGACCGAGTTCGTCAACACGCTAAACGGCACTGCCATTGCGGTTGGCCGAACACTGATCGCTTTGCTGGAAAATCATCAGCGTGAGGATGGAAAGGTCGCGCTGCCGGATGTGTTGCAACGCTACGGGGCGCCTGAGATACTCGGTTGATGGTGACCAGCAGGGTCGTCATTTGTGACGACCACGCCATCGTCCGCGAGGCGCTCAAAAACAAAATAGGGGAAGCCGCAGAGCTAAAGTTGGTGGGGGAAGCGGCGGACGGAGAGGCCGTGGTCGAGACCGCGCTCGATCTCAAGCCCGATCTCCTGATCATCGACGTCGAGATGCCGAAGACCGATGGGATCAGCGCCATGAGTTCGATCCTGGAGAAGGAACCGGAGATCAAGGTGCTGATCTTCACCGCGCACCAGCAGCCGAACGTGATCGATCTCGCGGTGCGCTGCGGAGCTTCCGGATACCTGCTGAAGTCAGCCTCCACCTCGGAGATCCGGATCGCCTGCAAGGCCGTGCTGTCCGGCGGCGAGTATTTCCCCGACCGGCACCGCACGCCGGCTCCCGACGAACGCGACGAGCTGGAGCGCCTGCGGATGCTCTCGGCCCGCGAACGCCAGATCCTCGATCTGCTCGCTACCGGCATGAGGGCACGCGGCGTCGCCGAGGAGATCGGGATCCAGCCCGCGACCGTCTACACCCATGTGCGCAACGTCGTGCTGAAGCTGGGCGTCGACACGAGGACGCAGGCGGTCGCGATCGCGACCAAGTACTCGTTCCTCGATCCGGAACACCCGGACGGCACCGCCTGAATCGCGGCGCCTCCCGGGACGCTCCTACTTGGTCTTGAACTCGAGCGCGCAGCCGTTGATGCAGTAGCGATCGCCGGTCTCGCCCGGACCGTCGGGAAAGACATGGCCGAGGTGGGCGCCGCAGTTCCGGCAGACCACTTCGGTGCGGCGCATGCCGTGGCTGACGTCGGATCTCAGCTCGACATGCTCGAGATTGGCCGGCTCGGTGAAGCTGGGCCAGCCGGTGCCCGAGTCGAATTTCGCGTCTGAACTGAAGAGTTCAGTTCCACAGACGACACACGCGTAGGCGCCGGATTCCTTATTGTCCAGCAGCGGAGAAGTGAACGGACGTTCGGTCGACGCGTTCTGCGTCACTTCAAAGGCCTCTGGCGAGAGCTTCTCCCGGAGTTCAGACTCCGATTTCGTGGTACTCGATGTTTCACCCATTTATTGAGCCTCTCTTATAGATCTAGCCACATTTTAGCTGGCGTCGCAATCGCCCTCGCCTTTTTCATCGGCGTCGCCGGGCTCGCTGCGACCCGGGCGAACGCGTCCGGTCTGATCGCTCCACCCTCGAAGTGCAAGTCGGTTTCCGGGTTCGGCAACAAGGCGAAGGCCAACAAGTCGATGCTCTGCTTCACCAACTACGCCCGGGAGAAAAGTAAGCTGAAGCGCTACCGGGTGAACCCGAAACTGAAACGAGCCTCCCTCCAAAAGGCGGGTGACATCCTGCGCTGCGACCAGTTTTCGCACCAGGCCTGCGGCCGCCCCTTCGAGTATTGGATCGAGCGCTACGGATTCAACGGATGCGCGATGGGCGAGAACATCGCTTGGGGCAACGGCAGTCTCGGGACCTCCCGATCGATCTTCATCGCCTGGATGAAATCGTCAGGGCATCGCGCCGCGATCCTCAGCCGGGAGTACCGCATGATCGGCATCGGTGTGAAACCCGGGACGCTCAGCGGCGCCGAGGGCGCCCGGGTCTGGGTCCAGCATTTCGGCGCCGGCTGCTGACCGGTTTCCGTCTCCGCGCCCCGCGGTACTAGCATGGTCGGCACCCGACTCCGAGGAGAGCGATCATGGCGAGCGAACCCGAACTCGACGTACTGCTGAAGACGGAACAAACGTTTGCGCCGCCGCCTGATTTCGTGGCCGCCGCCGAACTGAGCGACCCGGAGATCTACGCCCGCGCCGCGGCCGATCCCGAAGCCTGGTGGGCCGGCTGGGCCGAACGTCTCGACTGGATCGAACCCTGGGACCGGGTCCTGAACTGGGACGATCCCCCGCACGCCAAGTGGTTCGAGGGCGGCAAGCTGAACGTGTCGGCCAACTGCCTCGACCGCCATGTCGCGGCAGGAAACGGCGACCGGGTCGCCTACCACTGGGAGGCCGAGGACGCCGACGAGACCGGTGAGGACGGCCGCAGGGCGATCACGTATTCCTGGCTGCTCGACCAGACCCAGCGCTTCGCCAACGTGATGAAGGGACTCGGGGTCGGCAAGGGAGACGTGGTCGGGATCTTCATGCCGATGGTGCCCGAGGCGGCGGTCGCGATGCTCGCCTGCACCAGGATCGGTGCGATCCACAACGTCGTCTTCGGCGGTTTCTCGGCCGAGTCGCTAAAGGAAAGGATGGAGGTCTCGGGGGCGAAGCTGCTGGTGACCGCCGACGCGACTCTTCGCCGTGGCTCGCCGATGCCGATGAAGGCCGGGATCGAGGAGATCTTCGCCGACCTGCCGGCGATGGAGAACGTCGTCGTGGTCAATCGCTGCGACACCGATCCGCCGATGACCGCGGGACGCGATCACGACTGGGCCGACTCGCTGGCGGCCGCCGACCCGCTCTGCGAACCGGAACCGATGGATGCCGAGGATCCGCTCTTCCTTCTGTACACCTCCGGATCAACCGCCAAGCCGAAGGGCATCGTGCACACGACCGGCGGCTACCTGACCCAGGTCGCGGCGACCCACAGCATGGCTTTCGACCTGAAGGAATCCGACGTTTTCTGGTGCGCGGCCGACATCGGCTGGGTCACCGGGCATTCCTACATCGTCTATGGCCCCCTCGCCAACGGCGCGACCTCGATCATGTACGAGGGCGCACCCGACTATCCGGCGAAGGATCGCTGGTGGCAGCTGGTCGAGCGCTACGAGGCGACCATCTTCTACACCGCCCCGACCGTGATCCGATCCTTCATGAAATGGGGCGACGAACTGCCGGCCGGACACGATCTCAGCTCGCTGCGCCTGCTCGGATCGGTCGGCGAGCCGATCAACCCGCGGGCCTGGCTCTGGTACCGGGAGCACATCGGGGGCGGCCGCTGCCCGATCATCGATACCTGGTGGCAGACCGAGACGGGAGCGATGATGATCACCCCGCTGCCCGGCATCACGACGACCAAGCCCGGTTCCGCGACCATCCCCCTGCCCGGGATCGAAGCGAAGATCTTCGACAACGACGGCAACGAGATCGAGGAGGGCGGCGGCACGCTGGTGCTGACCAAGCCCTGGCCGGCGATGGCCCGGACCCTCTACGGCGAGCCCGAGCGCTACGTCTCGACCTACTGGGATCGGTACGGCCGGGACGTCTACCTGGTCGGGGACGCCGCCAAACGGGACGAGGACGGCTACTTCTGGATCGTCGGCCGGATCGACGACGTGATCAACGTATCCGGTCACCGCCTCTCGACCATGGAGATCGAATCGTCGCTGGTGTCACATCCCGGTGTCGCCGAGGCCGCCGTGATCGGCGTGCCGGACGAGGACACGGGCCAGGCGATCGTCGCCTTCGTCACTCCTCAGGACGGGAACGAACCGGGTGACGAATTCACCACCGAACTACGCGAGCACGTCGCCGACCGGATCGGCAAGCTGGCCCGACCGAAACGGATCTTCTACGCCGACGATCTGCCGAAGACCCGCTCCGGCAAGATCATGCGACGGCTGCTGCGTGACATAGCCGACGGCAAGCCGCTCGGTGACGTCTCGACCCTGCGCGATCCCTCCGTGGTGGAGGATCTGACCGCTCAGGTCGGCGCGTCCGGATAGACCAGCTTCACGGACGTCGACCTGATTCTCCGGGTTCCGTCCGCCGATTCGAAGCGGATCCTCGCCCTCACACGGGCCCGTCCGCGTGAGAAAAGGCGTCTCGCGGATTCGCCTCTCACCCGGACCACAAGCCCGACCTTCCCGCTGAGGCCGACAGGCTTCGCGGATCCGACAACCGAACCGCTCCGCAGCAAGGTCGCGCGACCGGGGCCGGATGCCCGCACGGAAATCGTCGCGGTACCGTGCGCGCGGTTGAGCTTGAGCCCGCCGAACGAGAAGGCCGCGTTCCGCAGCTCCACCGCACCCATGTCGTCCCGGCCGCGTCGCGGGTACCCGCGCTGATCGGTGCGCAGCTCGGTCGATCCCCGGTTCACCGCCGGGCTGCTCGGCCGCGGCAGGCGGGTGGGAGTCGGCCCGCCGTTGTCACCGAGCGGCTTCAAGCCGGGCAATTCCCCGATGATGTTCGAGGGATCGCCGAACTCGGCGGGGGCGAGGCCGCCCGTATCGCCGAGCAGGCTGGCCGAGATCTCAAACCGAGGCGGGGTGTCGGGTGGATGGCCGGGCACCAGTGGCAGGACCGACAGGTCGTCGGTACCTTGACCGCTGTTGCCACTGATGATTGAGTTCCGGATCGTCGCCACGCCCTGGTAGACGTTGAGTCCCCCGCCACGGACCGCCTTTCCCCCCTTGAGCTTCCTGACGGAGTTGCCGGCGATCGTCACCGAGTCGAGCAGGAGTTCGCCGCGAGACTGGATTCCACCGCCGTCTCCGCCGATCGCCCTGTTGCCCGTGACTGTGACGTTCTCCAACCGGAGAGAGGAATCAGGGGCCCAGCCATTGAAATTGATTCCACCGCCACCGGCCCGGCGATCGTCCCCCGGCAGTTCCTTCGTGCCCGATCGGTTGCCCACGATGGCCGACGATCGGATCGAGCTCGTCCCCTCTGCGTCGATCTCGATCGCGCCGCCCCCGCCGACGAGGTTCTCGTTGCCGCGGAAAACGCTGTCGCTGATCTCCACGGAACCACCCAAGACGTTCACCGCGCCACCTCCCACGCTCTCGTTCCCCACGAACCGGGAGTTTCGGATCCGGGCGGAACCCGAGATGAGCTTGGCCGCGCCATGCCGGTTGCCGACCAGATCGGAGTCCACGATGGTCAGGTCCCCACCCGAGATCTCGATCGGAGCCGAGTAGGCGGGCCCGTTGTTGCGGATGACCGAGTCGGAGATCCGGATCTCGCCCGAGGCCCGGTCGATATCGATCACACCATCGTTGCCGGTGAAGACCGAGTCGGAGATCGTCACGGAGCCGATGTCCAGACCGCTGATGGCACCGGCGACATCGCCGGAGTTGCCGGAGAAGCGAGCGCCCCGCACCTCCACGGACCCGTCCTCGCCGATCGCGATGGCACCCGAGAGCGGTGCGTAGTACGGGACCCAGCAGTGCATCGCGGGCGGCGAGCATTCGACCGGAGGCTGTGGCTTCGCAACACGATTGCCACCTTCGAGGGTCAGACCTGAGACGCTCGCGGACTCCCCGACATAGAAGATCTGGTGTTTCCCGTTTCCATCGATCGTGAGCCTGCCGCGGCCGGGGCCCTTGATCGCGACCGCTGACTCGAGAGGCGTCAGATCACTCTCCAGTGAGATGGTCCCGCTCACCCGCGAGGAGAACAGGATGCGATCCTGGCCGGATGAACCGTTCGCGGCCTCGATCGCTTCCCGCAGACTTCCGGGACCGTGATCTTCGGTGTTCTTCACGTACAGGTCGTCGGCATGCGCGGATCCCGCGATCCCGATCGATGCGGTCAGGAGGACGGCCGTTCCGGCCGCCCCGGTCTGTCTACGAGACATTCAGCACTCCCCCCCGTTCGTTCCGTTCGAACCTTCTGAATGGAAAAACCCCCTGGATGACCAAAGTTGCTGCCGAATCACATTTGAGACGCCGATGGGCCACACTGTCCACCTGATGGGGGATTCACCGATCGAGAAGTCCGCACCGATCTTCGTCGTCGCGCCTCCCTGCTCCGGCGGGGACCAGTTGACGGCCGGGCTCGGCACCAGCCCCGGGGTCCTGCCTCTACCACGAAACGATCTCGCGGTCGCCGGGCTGGACCGGCCTCCCGCGGTGACCGGAGCCGGTCATCGCCTGGAAGCCGGGGCCGCCACCGAAGAGCGAGCGGCATCGATCCGGACCTGGGTGGATCGGCGGCTGGACGAAGCGATCGAGCAGCCGGCGGCCCGCGTGCTGGACTCGGTGCGGATCCTCAGCGGAATGCCCCGGAACTCGCTGCGGGTCGGGTTCCTCGACGCGGTCTTTCCCGATTGCCGGTTCATCCTGGTCCACCGCGAACCGGCGCCGGCTCTCGCAGAGGCGGAGGCCCTCTGGGCTTCCGGATCAGCGGTCACCGAGCCGGACCTTCCGGGCTGGCCGGGACCGCCGTGGTCGCTGCCGCTGATCCCCGAGTGGGCCACGCTCGCCGAGGCGTCCATCCCCGAGATCGCCGCCGCACAGTGGCAGGCGGTCAGCCGCGCCCTTCTCGACGATCTCGAAGCGATCCCGCCGGACAGGTGGTGCCTCACGAGCTACGAGCATCTGATCGCGAAACCCGAGGACGAGACCCAGCGGATCTGCCGGTTTCTCGACCTCGGCTGGCATGCCAACGTGGCCGCTCCGATCCGGGCGGCCGCCGGCCGCGAACGGGTCAATCCGACTCAGCCGGTCCGCATATCGGAGACGACCGAGCGCCTCGGCCGCCGGTTCACCGCGCTGACCGCGGAGCCCGCCAAGCCGCGCCGCAATCCCGGAGCGCCGGCCGAGGGCGAGTCTCCGCTGCGCAGCGTCTACACCGCCGGCTTTCCCGACCTGCTCGAGCGGATGGGCTCATCGGTGCTGGTCAGCACCTACCAGAGCGGCCGCCTGATCTGCCTGCGAAGGGACACCGCCGGGCTCAACACCCACTTCCGCGCGTTCGACCGGCCGATGGGCATCGCGGTCAGCGACGAACGCCTGATCGTCGGCACCCGCTCCGAGGTGTTCGAGTACCGCAACCTGCCGGAGGCCGCGCCCAAGCTGGAGCCCGCCGGAAGCCACGATGCCTGCTACCTGCCACGGATCCGCCACCAGACCGGGGATATCGCGATCCACGACATCGAGGTCGCGGGCGGCGAGGCCTGGATCGTCGCCACCGCCTTCTCCTGCCTCGCGACGCTCGACGGAACTCACAGTTTCGTCCCGCGCTGGAAGCCGCCTTTCATTTCCCGGCTCGCGCCCGGCGATCGCTGCCACCTGAACGGCATGACCGTGGTCGGCGACCGTCCCGCCTACGTGACCATCCTCGGCAGGTCGGATGAGCCCGGGGGCTGGCGGAAGGACAAGGCGACGGGCGGCATGATCCTCGAGGTCGAGTCCGGCGAGCCGGTCGCCACCGGGATCTCGATGCCCCACTCGCCCCGCTGGCACCGAGGCGGCCTCTGGGTTCTGGAGTCGGGCCGTGGAGCCCTCTGCAGGGTGGACCTGAACACGGGTGAGCTCGAGACCGTGGTCGAGGTGCCGGGATTCACCCGCGGCCTCGCCTTCGCCGGCAATCTGGCGCTCGTCGGGCTTTCGCAGATTCGCGAGACCGCCACCTTCGGCGGACTGCCGATCGCCGAGAAACGCGGTGAGCTTCAGTCGGGTGTCTGGGCCGTGGACATCGACCGCGGAGAGGTGATCGGCTTCCTGCGGTTCGAGGAGCTGGTCCAGGAGATCTTCGACATCGCGATCCTGCCCGGCCGGCGGTTTCCCGAGATCGCCGAGCCTGACAGCACCGCCGCCCTCAACTCGTTCGACCTGCCGGCCGAGGCCGCTACTTCCTTCTCTTCACCTTCTTCTTAGCCAGCTTCACGGTCTTCGACTTGGTCTCGGCGGTACCGCCGGTCGGGGTGAAGCTGACCTTCGCCTTCACTTTCACACTGCCCTTCTTCTTCAGCTGCTTGGCCGCTCTGCCCTTTGCCTTCACCGTCAGGTTCACGGTCGCCGCGCCCCTCGACGTCTTCGAGGACCTGGCGACGGTCTTGGACCCGGCCAGGAGCACCTTGCCCGCACCCGGAACCTTGACCTGAAGCGTCGCCACACCCTTCTTCTTGTTCAGCTTGACCTTGCCGAAGCTGAAGGCGTTGTCGGGCGGAGGCGGCAGGGGCCCTCCCTGAAGCTCCACGGCACCGATATCGGCGCCGTTCGCACCGGCCGCCGTCGAGAACGGGATCGAGTTGAAGTCGATCGGCCGGGTGAGGCCCCGCTGGTCGACGGTCAGAGGGCTCATTCCCTTGTTCACGGCCGGACTGGTGTCGGCCGGCAGCATCGTCCGGGTCGGGCCGCCGTTCTCGGCGAGTGGCCCGAGCTGCGGGTCGGTGGAGGCGATGTTGGATCCGGCGACGCTCTCGGCGAACAGCGCGTCACTCTTCTCGCCGATCAGGCTGAAAGAACCGTCGATCGAGCCGGCGGGAACCGCCACCGGATATGTGGTCGAGGGAAGGGTCGAGAGATCGGCCGGTGTGTTCCCGGAGACGATCGAGTTGCTGATCTCCGATCCGCCCCCGCCCATGGCGAAACCGGCTCCCTTGGCGAACGGCAGCGGCGGGCTCGTGACCTTGTTCCCGGTGACCGTCGACGAATCGAGCTTCAGGTTGTTGTTGACGCCGGTGATGCCGCCTCCCGCCACCGTGGCCACATTTTCGGTGATCGTCGAGTTGGTGATCGAGTCCTGTGTAGCGAAGCTCAGCCCGCCCAGTCCCATCCCGGCGCTGTACATGGCCGAGTTGCCGACGATCAGCGACGAATCGATCTCGGTCTGGGCTCCGAGGGTGAATATTCCGCCTCCCCGCTGCGCCGCGTTCCCGGAGATCTCCGAGCCATCGACGGTGAGCCTGGTGCTCGGGTCTCCAGTGATCGAAATGCCTCCGCCCATGGCGATCCCGGTGAGAGCCTGGTTGCCGCTGATCTTCGATCCCGTCACGGTCACCACGGATCCGGTGGCGAGAATCCCCGCCCCTTCGGTGGCCGTGTTGCCGCTGACCTCGGAATCCCTCAACTCCAGGCTCGTGCCATTGATCCAGACCGCTCCGCCGCTCGTCGCGGAGTTGCCATCGAGGTGGACTCCCTCCAGAATCAGGTCTCCTCCGTCCGAGCCGATCGCGCCGCCGCCGGCAGCGTCTCCGTTCGCCAGGGTGAGGCCCGTGACGGTGGTGTCCGATGTCGTCGAGAAGATCCCGAAACTCTCGTTGCCGTCGATCGCGAGGTCGGCGGCTCCCGGTCCTTCGATCACCAGCGGCCCGTTCAGAGCCGGAAGATCGGACTCGAGCTCGACCCGGCCGGACAGCCCGGACTGGAACAGGATGCGATCGCCGGTGGCCGGGGTGAGGTTGGCGAAGGTGATCGCCTCGCGCAGCGATCCGGCCCCGTCGTCGTTCGTGTTGTTGACCGTGAAGTCCGCGGCCTGTGCCGCCGGAACCATGGCCATGCCGGCCCCGATCCCCGCTGCCGCTCCGATCGCGACCCGGCGTTTGCGCCCCAGTTCAAGCATCCTGTTCCCCCCGATCCGTAGATTCGACGATGTCCGCCTCGGTCTCACTGTACCGGCATCCGTATTCTCGCCCGGCGAGATTTCCGCCGTGGCCGCTGTTTCACTGTGGCGACAACGGGGAATCCTCAAGGGGACTCACCGGCTCATCTGAGCAGCCCACTCGCACCGGGGAATGGAACGGAGACCGATCTTGGCGGAGACCGCTGAAGCGCTCGAGTACGAAAAGAGCGAGACCACACCGCTCAACCAGACGATCTCGAGGCGCATGCTCATGTTCTTCGTCATCGGCGACGTGCTCGGGGCGGGCATCTACGCGCTGGTCGGCGAGGTCGGCGGCAAGACCGGCGGCGCGATCTGGGCGGCTTTCCTGTTCGCGCTGGCCCTGGCGATCTTCACCGCGTTCTCCTACGCCGAGCTGGTCACCAAGTACCCCAAGGCGGCCGGCGCCGCTCTCTATGTGAACAAGGCGTTCAAGCTGCCCTTCGTCACCTTCCTGGTCGCGTTCGCGGTGATGTGCTCCGGCCTGTCCTCGGCCGCGACCCTCTCCCGGGCCTTCGGCGGCGACTACCTCTCCGCCTTCGTCAGCTGGGACGCGATCCTGGTCGGGCTGGCCTTCATCGTCCTGATCGGCCTGATCAACCTGCGGGGGATCCGGGAGAGCATGAGGTTCAATTTCGTGCTGACCATGATCGAGGTCTCCGGCCTGGTCCTGGTGATGATCATCGGCATCGCCTTCCTCACCGACGGCGGCGGCGATCCCGGCCGCGCCCTGGATTTCAAGGCCGATACCTCGGTCTTCTCGGCGATCCTCGCCGGTGCCGGGCTCGCCTTCTTCGCCCTGATCGGGTTCGAGGACTCGGTCAACCTGGCCGAGGAGGCGAAGAAACCGAAGGTCGACTACCCCTGGGCGCTGTTCGGCGGCCTGGCCGTCGCCGGCCTGATCTATCTGCTCGTGACCGTGATCGCCTCGATGGCGGTGCCCACCGATCGGCTGGCCTCCTCCGACGGGCCGCTGCTCGAAGTCACCTCCCAGGGTCCGCTCGAGGTCAACGACAAGGTCTTCTCCGTGATCGCCCTGTTCGCCCTCGCGAACGGCGCGCTGATCAACATGATCATGGCTTCGCGCCTTCTGTACGGCATGGCCCGCGAAGGGATCCTGCCCGACGTTTTCGCCAAGGTCCATCCCCGGCGCCAGACCCCCTGGGTCGCCATCCTCTTCACCTCGCTGCTGGCGGCCGGTCTGCTGATCACCGGAGAGCTCGAGCAGCTGGCCGACACCACGGTCCTGCTGCTGCTCCTGGTCTTCGCGGTGGTCAACGTCTGCGTCCTGATCCTGCGCCGGGATCGGGTGAAGGGCGAGTACTTCCGGGCACCGACGGTCATGCCGGTGATCGGGTTCGTCGTCTCCCTGGCGCTGCTCACCACCAAGGAGGCGGACTCGTTCGTCCGTGCGGCGGCCCTGCTGGCGATCGGAGCGCTGCTCTACCTGCTCACCTGGTTCACCCACGGACGGCACCAGCCGGAGCTGCACACCGCGGAGATGAAGACGATCAACGACCCCCGCTGATCGGTCTCAGCGGGCCAGCAGACGGCGGATCATGACCGCGAGATGCAGCGAGAGGGCGGTATCGCCGTCTTTCAGGTCGACATCGAGGATCGACTCGATCCGGACCAGACGGTGATAGAGGGACTGGCGTTCGATCTCCAGGATCTGCGCCGCCTCGGTCTTGCGGCCGCCGCTGTGCAGATACACCTCGAGCGTCTCGAAGAGATCCCGTCCACGGTCACCGCCGACCTCGAGCAGCGGTCCGAGCCGCTCGTCGCTGAACGCCAGCAGCTCCGGGGTGCCCCGCATCGAGAGCAGCAGCTGCCCGACCTCGGTCCGGCTCGCGTCATGCCAGGGCCTCACCGGGCCGACCGCCCCGGCCTCGGCGGCCAGGCGGGCCCGGACGAGCGCCTCGGAAACCTGATCCCAGGATTCGCTCATGCCGCTGATCGCGAACGAGACCTGGTCGGGATCCACCTCATGGAGGGCGAGCGCGCCCTTGAAGCGGGTGGCCAGCCGTTCGCGGGACGCCGCGTCATCGGGCTCGGAGCCCTTCGAGCCGCGATCCAGAACACCGAGCACGCAGTTGCCGCGCGAGCCGATCAACGCCGGACGGTCCGGCTCCGACAGGGCCCCGCGCATGGGGGCGAGCAGCGGCGCCCATGCCTCCTCGTAGGACATGCCCTCCGCGAGCGCGCCGCCGCGCCAGACCGCCGCCACCGCAACCAGCTGGCCATGGCGGCGCGGGAAACCCAGGGTCGAGGCCCGGCGGGCCGCGGCAAGCGGATCGATCAGACCGGCCGCCAGCTCGAAGAGGAGGTTGCCCTTGGAGCGGGCCCGCAGCTCCTCTTCCTCGCCGCCTCGCATGAGGCCCAGGCCGACCGCGACCGCCGCCCGTTCCATCGCGATCGGGGTGAAACGATCGAACTCGGAATCGGTCTGGATGGCGACCACGCGTCCCCAAGTTCGGCTGCGCACCGTGACCGGCTGGGCCAGGGCGCCGTCGGCGTCGCCGGTGCCTTCCCCGGCCCATTTCAGGCCGCTCCAGGAATCGACCACGGCGGCCTCGGTCTGGGTGGTGGAGCTGTAGGCGACCAGCTCGCCCCGCGCGTCCTCCAGCACGACCGGATTGCCGATCAGCCGGGCGACCTCGGCCAGCACGACCTCGGCCCCGGCACCTTCCAGCACCAGCGCGTCGAGATTCCTGTGAAGTTCCTCTCCGCGGCGGGCCAAGGCGTGGCCGCTGTTCAGCAGGCTGCCGTTGACCGCCTCGGACACCTCGACGAAACGGACCCCGCGCCGCAGGGAGACGAGGGGGAAGTTGAGACGTTCGGCCTCTTCCACCAGGGGCACGGGCAGTTCCCGATGCCAGGCGAAGCCGAGCTCGACCACAACCCCGACCGCGCCCTCGGCGACCAGATCACGGACGAAACGGCGCTGGGCCTTCGCGTCGGATCCGATCGACACCCCGGTGGTGAGGATCATCTCGCCGCCGCGCAGCAGGTTCGAGACGTCGGGCACATCGAGGCTGTGGACCCATCTGACTTCGGCCCCCAGACCGTCCCCTCCCGCCACCAGCTGCGGCAGGGCCGCCTGGATCACAGGCAGTTCGATGAAGTCGGAAACTGTGAGTGCGCGGGAAGACATCACCGCTCAATGGTTACAGCTACTGGTCGCTGCGCTTCTTGCGCTTGCGGCGTTCGATCTGCGGAGCGTCTTCCGGCTCGGGGGCGGACGTGCCCTCATGGGGATCGATCGGCTCGGCGCTGCCCTCGATCACATCGTCCTCGCCTTCGAGATCCTCGGCGAGTTTCTCGCCCGGCATCGGCCACGGAATGGCCTCGCCGGCGGGCCACGCGGCCGGACGCCCGCCCGGTATCCAGCCCGCGATCAGCAGGCCGATATAGATGAACCAGAGCAGCACGAAAAGCGGGAAGAGGATCGAGACCGCGCCGAGCGCCATGCCCAGCGATCCCCAGAAACGTGAGATCAGACCGACCCGCATCGCCCAGAGGGACGTGTACACGACCGCGACCGTGAAGCCGATGATGCCCGCGAGGCCGAATCCGGCGGTCAGGCCGCTGGTGCTGGTGCCGCCGCGCATGTCGTCGGCGACATCGTCGCGGCAGTCGGTCTCGATGTCCTCGGGGGACTTGGTGTCCTCGTCGGTGGAGTCGGCGGCCTTCTTGTTCTCGTCGGCCACGCATTCCTGGATCTTCGCCGGGCCGTCGTTCTTGAACTGGGTTGCCGCGTCGAGGTTGGAAACCGCGTTGGTGACCGCGGCCGCGCCCATGAAGAGCGGAGCGGCGACAACGACGCCGATCAGGCCGGTCCTGATCTGCGGGGCGCGTGCGGCGGCGGCCTTGAAGAGGAAGACCATCGGCACCGCGAGCAGCGCGTAGCCGATCGCCTGCAGGATGCTGGAGATGATCTGGACCGAGCGATGGCCGTCGATCCCCATCAGGTAGTCGCCCGGGCCGCCGTCCCCGTTCGGGATCTGGCTGCCGCCGTAGACGTACGAGCCGGCGATCAGCGCGACGCCGAGCACGGCGAGAAGTCCGGCGGTGAGCGCCCAGCGGCGCTCGAATTCGAGTGTGAGGGATTTGTCGTTCATCGAGGGGATGGAGCCGGGCAAGCCTATCGGCTTGGGGAATCGCCGGAGTCCGGCTCCTCGTCACGAATCGGGTAATACTCGAAATCGGTGGGTTCGGCGACTCGCGAGATTCGCTCGCCGACGGCCAGGACCAGGTCGAAAAGCGGAGAGACCGTGGTGATCAGCGACTCGAAATGAGCGCGGGTCTGTGTCTGTCCGGGATCTAGTTCCGCCACGGAAGCGCGCCCCAGCTGAATTCACGAAGTTTCATCGCTCATTACGCTACAGAGCGTGCATGCCGATCTGCCGACAGTTCCCCTCGAAGCCGGGCTGAGCCCGGACAATCCTCCCTGTCCCGCCTGCGGTGAACCGCTGTTCCCCTGGGTCGGACTGCCGGTCGGAACCGGTATCGCGCATCGCTGTGAAGCCTGCGGCCTGGGGACCCTCACCCGAAGCGGCCAGACCGCCGACGCGCTGGCCGACCTCGACCGCGACCGCGCCGAGGACGGCACCTTCGTGTACGACAACCGGGCCTCGTTTCAGGCGATGATCACCGGCGGGGCCTGGAGCGGTCTCGGTACCGAGCGTGCCTACCGCTTCACCCCGGAGTCGCTGCGCCGCCTGATCTCCAACCGCGATCAGGTGGTCAAGAGTTCGCGCTGGATGCCCGGCGCGGGCATCGCGAACATGTGGCAGAGCGGCATCAACATGTTCACCTTCGGCCACAACGTCGCGCTCGGCGCGTTCGGCAAGGCCCTGAAGATCCCGGCCCGAAAGGGCTGGCAGCGATCGCTGGACGTTTTCATCACGGTGGTACTCGCGATCCCGTCGATCATCTTCGCGGTGCCGATCGAGCTGATCGGCGGTCTGTTCCGGCGGGGCGGCCGGTACCGGGTGAAGCTCGAAGTCCTCTGACGAGGAATCCGAATCGCTTCGCTTCGCTGTGCGATTCGGATTTCGATCCACCGGCTGTGCGAGGCGGGTCTGCCGCCTTTCGCGGTGCCTAGCCGAGTAGCAATTCGATCAAGGCCTCATCGCCGTCGCGCACGGTGCAGATCCGTTCCGCCCCGGGGATTCGCGGGGTGATCCCCTCGGCCGCCCGCATCAGCAGCGGTGGTGTCGACGGGGTCGTGGCGACCACGACTTCGGCCTGGATCGCCGCGAGCCTGTGCGGATCGAGCGGCCAGGCCGGTACGGCCGGCAGCTCGACCAGGAAGGTGTGGGCGGCGAGCGGCCCGCGGTCGGCGCTGGCACCCAGCCGCTCGGCGCCGCAGCCGAGGGTCGGCAGCCGGCCGTTCAGGAACAGCTCGTAGGCCGCCTCCTTTCCGCCGTCTTCGGCCGCGTCCCGGATCTCGACCACGTCGGCGGACATGCCCCCGGTCGCGGCGGTGACCAGCCCGAAAAGCGGCGGCTCGACCAGGGTCGCCGACTCGACCAGATCGGGCTCGGACAGCGCCAACTCGAGCGCGACGACCGCGCCGAACCCGACCCCGAGCACCGAAGTCCGCGTGATCCCCAGGCCCTTCAGCAGCCCACCGGCCTCGATCGCCTGCTCGGCGATCGAGGTCCGGAGATAGTCGCCGACCGGGACCGAACCGCCCCAGCCGAGCCGGTCGTATGTGACCAGGCGAAAGCTCTCGGCGAGCGATCCCGCGACGGACTCGAAGTAGCCCGCGTCGGTGCCGGTGCCGTGGATCAGCAGTGCCGCGGGCCCATCGCCCCGGTCGTTGAAATTCAGGTCGATCAGCGCAATCCCTGGCGTGCTTCCCGTACCAGGGTCACGGCCTCGGGGAAGACGATCCGGATCGCGTCGCGAACCTGGATGGCCTGCTCGTCGGTACCGCCGCTGAGCTCGAGGCGGCCGATGGAGGCAACGGTCATCTCGACCGCCAGCTTGATTGCGTTGTCAGCCCAGGCGACTTCCTGCGACGACTGCATCTGCTCGGCCATTTCCTGCATCCGGGCTCGCAGCTCGTCGGGGTCACCGAACATGTCGAATGGAGAACCTTCCATGGCACAAATGTAGCTGTTTCGATCGTCCGGCCGCGCAATGTGTGAGCCCGATCGCCGGATCATGGTGCGATGAGGATCCGGCTGACCAACTCGAGCGGCTCGGCCACGGTCGAACAGACCGGGCTGATCCTGCTCGTATCGCTGCTGTTCGCCGGTCTCGCCCTGGCTCAGCTCCTGGCGGAGGATCCGCCGGGACGTGAGTTGGGACAGCGGGTCGCCAACCGGATCGCCTGCGGCCCACGGGCCGGTGAGACCTGCGGCGAGCACCCCGCTGTCAGTGCCTACGGCTGGCCGCTGGCCCGGCTGCTGCGCTATTTCGCCCCGCTGCCGATGGCCCGTCCGGGTCCGGGCGGCGAGATGCTCGTGCCGGTGGATTTCCGCTACTGCCAGCGGGCGAGCTGCGCGGTGCCGCAGGCGGGCGAGCGCGGCGCGAAGCTGACGACCGCCAACCGCAGGACGACGGTCTTCACCCAAATCGTGGATCACCGAGACCGGGGATTCGTCGAGATCACCTACTGGCTGTACCGCCCGACCTTCGGCTGGGAACGGCTGCGAAAGCGGGCCGGCCCCACCGATATGGCCGGGGCGGCAGACACCCGGGTCCTGCTCAAGGACAGCCCCAGGCTGGTTCCCCTGGAGATCCTCCCGGGAAGAAACCACTACGAACTGCCACCCGGAGACGAACCCCCATGGCGCTGGAAGGTCCAGACCAACCACATCGGCCGCTCAACCTAGCCCTGCCTACGGGGTTCTGTCGCATCACAGCCCTGCCAAGACACGACGATCATTCGACAGAACCCTGGATCTGGCTAGGGGCGGTTCGCCAGCAGGGCTTTGAGTTTTTGGGCTGTTCTTGTCGGCTTCTCGAATACGTCCTCGTGGGTGAACCTCGCGACCCGGTGGCCGGCGAGCATCAGATCCACATCGCGGTTTCGGTCGTATCTGAACGCGGGCCTTTTTCCGTGTGATGCGAATCCGTCCACCTCCACGATCAGCCTGAACTTCGGCCAGTGGAAATCAGCGACATATCTTCCGATCGGCACATTCACCGCGGGTGCGGAAATGCCGTGATCCCGGCACAGGCTGAGCATCTCGAGTTCCAGGTCAGATCGCGTCGCCACGTCATCCGGGTCCATTTCCGCGAGAGCCAATCGTAGATTGCGCACGCCACTCCAACCTCGGCCCCGGCCGATCACCTCGTCGAGATCTGGTCTCGACATGATCCTCAGCCGCTCCGCTTCGACCAAGGCCGAGCGCAGGCGCCTGAATCCGACGATTCCCGCCAGATCGACCAGCGTCCGTGCGACTGAAGTCACCGGGATTCCCGAAACATCCGAAAAATCCTGAGGCGGAAGCCACCGCGTGCAGTGAACGAGCACCGAGAATCGGTGAGTTCCCGGCCGATCGATCGAAACGAGTGTCTTTCGTCTCGGAGCGAAATGGATCACCTCTATCTCATGGGCGCCCGGTTCAATCAGACCATGCAGGGCCGCCGCACTTCTATGCGACAGAAGCGCGGCCTGTCCACCTCCCAGGGCAGCGGCCATCCATCTCCCCTCGCGTCCCAGCTGTCCCGTGCCGATTGTGTAGACACCCGGCAGGACCGGAAGCAGCCTCCCGTTCACCAAGCGACCATCTATCAGCCCGGGGCGCAGGCCACGACTGAGCAATTGCCGCCGCGCCACGACCCCATGCTGTGCGGCAGCGAGCATCCGGATCTCCTCCGTCGCGGATGCGACGGCAAGTCCGGTCGGTCCGAGAGTTCGAGCCATGAACGCACGATGAAGCCTCTCGGCTCACACATGGGTCACTGGTGCAACAAATCCGCTACACGCCGTCGAAGATCCGTTCTGTCGATCCCTGACCCACGTGGGTCGGGGAATTCATGCGACAGAACCCCCTGGGTCGGGGGTTCTGGCTACCACTTGGCGTCGTGTTCTTCCATTACTCCGGCGGCGCTTTCGAGCTCTATTTCGTCGAGCTGACCCTTGAAGGTTCCGAAACGGTGGATGTAGTCGGAACGGATCAGGCCGAAATTGTCGGTTCGCTTTCGCTCCGCTCCGCCGAACTCGAACTGGAGCCTGCCTCCGTCCTGGAAACGGACCGCTTCGAGACCCTCGAACACGACCGGGGCCGGCTCGACCGGATCGCCGTCGATCCAGATCGCCCTCTCGCTGTTCTCGATCGGATCGTTGATCCCCGAGACCAGGTTCCAGCCGACGTTGCGGCCGTCGGCGGCGACACCGATCCCCGCCGACCAACTCCAGGCGGTATTCCGTGCCTGATAGCCGGCGGATTCGTCGTCCACCCCGAGACCATCGATCTGCCAGGTCCGTCCGTTCGCTTCGATCCGTCCGGCGAAAGGCACCCCGGCCCGCTTGCGGGTCCAGCCCCAGCCGCGCCCGCTGGGGCAGACGACCTCGATCGGATCGGCCGGCCCGAGAACCAGGGAGGCCTTCAGCCCATCGGCCCGCAGCTCGACGTAGTTGCCCTCCATCGAAACCTCCGGGCGGCCGGGACGCAGCCGGGTGTGCTCCAGCACCTCGCCCGTGTGGCGGTCCCAGAGGGACCAGAAACTGTTCCTGAAGGGGCCGATCGCGATCTGTGCCGCGCACAGCATCACGTCGTCGCCGTAGTAGCCGATGTAGCGCCAGCGCTTGCGCATGACCCCGTGTCCGACCAGCGGCATCGGACCCGGCGGAAGCGGCAGATCCGGCCTTCCACCACCCGGTCCGCGCCACGGAAGTTCACCCCGGAGATCGGCGTGTGGCTTTGCTTTGCCCATCAATACGGCCATGTCCCGGCTACACTACTCCGCTGTGCCTGAGACCGCGAAGACAAATGACGCTGACCTGACCGCCCCGTACGATCCCGCCGACGACGCGATGTGCTCGCGCGCGAAGGAACGATTCACGGCGGACCGCAACCGCCGCCTTCCCCGCCGGAAGAGCAAGACCGACACTCTCCCGAACTTCATCATCATCGGTGGCCTGAAGTGCGGCACCACCTCGATTCACCACTACCTCGGCCTTCATCCCGAGATCCACATGTCGAAGCCGAAGGAACTCAACTTCTTCGCCGCCGAGCAGAACTGGGATCTCGGCTTCGACTGGTACAAGGGCCGTTTCGACAACCGCTTCAAGGTGAACGGCGAGTCCTCGCCCCACTACACGAACCGCCCCCGCTTCAACGGTGTCGCCGAGCGCATCCACCAGTACACGCCCGATGCCAAGCTGATCTACATGGTGCGCGACCCGATCAAGCGCATCCTCTCCCACTGGGTCCACGCGACCGGAGCCGGATACGAGACCCGCGAGTTCGCCGAGACCCTGGCGCTGCCGGACACCGCCTACATCCACCGCTCGATGTACTGGATGCAGCTTCAGCCCTACCTCGAACTCTTCGACAAGGAGCAGATCGAGATCATCACCCAGGAGGACCTGGGCAGCGACCGCGACGGCACCATGCGCAAGGCATTCCGCCACCTCGAAGTGGACGAGAATTTCACCTCCGAGCAGTGGGACCGCGAGTGGGAGAAGTCCAGCGCCAAGCAGGACGGCAAGTACCAGGTGATGGAGAAGCTGGTCAAGCTTCCCGGGTTCCGCTCACTCGACCGGAACTTCGACCGCCTGCCGGAGTCGATGCGCTGGATGGTCGAGAAGGTCGTCCACAACCCGGACAAGCCGCCGGCGCCGAAGCCGGAGATTCCCGATGAGCTGATGGAGACCCTGAAGGGGCGCTTCCGCGAGGACGTCGCCGGGCTGAAGGCTTTCGCCGGCCGCGAGTTCGACGGCTGGCACGAGTACAGCTGAACCGCGGCATCGCGGTTTGAGGGGACGCTGGCCGGGACGTTACTGTCACCGGCATGAAGCGTCTCCTGCCCGACCCCGGGCCCACCGACATCGAAACCGAACTGGCCGCGTACCGGCCGTTCGACACCCCCCGGGACGACCGTCCGCATGTCGCGGTGAACATGGTCACCTCCCTCGACGGCCGGGCCAGCCTCACCGGGCGCTCGAAAGGCCTCGGCTCCAACACCGACCTCGAACTCCTGCTGAAGCTCAGGACCCGTTTCGACGCCGTGATGATCGGCGGCGGCACGATGCGGGCCGAACGCTACGGACGGATCGTCAAGGATCCGCAGGCGAGGGCCAGGCGCGAGCGCATCGGACTGCCGCACGACCCGCTCGCCGTGATCATCAGCGGCCGGCTCGACCTGCCCTTCGACGCGCCGCTGTTCACCGATGGCGGCGGCCGGGTGCTGATCTTCACCAACGACGAGTCCGAGATGCCGGAAACGGAGACACCGGTCCGGGTCGAGCGGATCGAGGGTCCGATCCGGATCACGGAGGTCCTGCGGCACCTGCGGATCGAACGGGGCATCCGCGCACTTCTGTGCGAGGGCGGACCTCACGTGTTCGGTCAGATCGCCGCCGCCGGCGCCCTCGACGACCTCTTCCTGACCATCTCCCCCGTCCTGACCGCCGAGGCCGACGCACCCCGGATCCTCGAGGGAGCGCTCGAGGAACCCGAACGTCTCGAGCTGGTCAATCTGACCGCCGACCAGGGCGATCTGTTCGCCCGGTACCGGCGGCTCGGAGTAGCCTGACGCCATGGATTTCGAACCCGGTGCTGAGACAACGGCCCTCCGCGATCGCGTCCGTGCCTTCATGGACGAACACATCTATCCACGGGAGAAGGAGCTTCACGACTCGCTCGACCGCGAGGTCCGGGAGGGCGTTCCGTATCCGGCCGACCTCACCGAGATCCGCCGGAAGGCGAAAGCCGAGGGTCTCTGGAACCTCTTCCTGCCCGATGAGGAGTATGGCCCGGGGATGAGCAATCTCGATTACGCGATCCTGTGCGAGGAGATGGGTCGCAGCCCCGCCCTCGCCCCGATGGCGTTCAACTGCGGCGCGCCGGACACCGGCAACACCGAGATCCTGATCGAGCACGGCACCGACGAGCAGAAGGAGAAGTGGGGTTTCCCGCTGCTCGAGGGAGAGATCCGCAGCTGCTTCTCGATGACCGAGCCCGCGACCTCGGGATCGGACCCGACGGGTCTCGCCGCGAGCGCCGTGCTCGACGGTGACGAATGGGTGATCAACGGCCTGAAGTGGTTCACGAGCGGCGCCGTCGGTGCGAGCCTCGCGATCGCGATGGTCAACACCGAGCCCGACGGCAATCCGTACGCGCGCGCCTCGATGATCCTCGTGCCGACCGACGCTCCCGGCTACAAGATGGAACGGCCGCTCTCGGTGATGGGCCATGCCGCCGGACCCGGCCACTGCGAGATCAGCTACACCGACTGCCGGGTACCCGCGTCGAACCTGCTCGGGCCCCGCGGGGCCGGTTTCCTGATCGCGCAGGACCGCCTCGGCCCGGGCCGCATCCACCACTGCATGAGGGCGATCGGTACCGCCGAACGCGCCCTGGAGATGATGTGCGTCTACGCCGCCGAGCGCGAGGCTTTCGGCGGTCCGCTCGCCGACAAGCAGTTCGTCCAGGATTTCATCGCCAAGTCAAGGATGGAGATCGACCAGGCCCGCCTGCTCACTCTCCACGCCGCCTGGAAGATGGACACGGTCGGCAAGCGGGCGGCCCGCCAGGAGATCTCGATGATCAAGGTGGTCGCCGCCAACATGGTGATGGACGTGCTCGACCGCGCGATCCAGGTGCACGGTTCGCTCGGCATGACCGACGACACGCCGCTGGCGATGATGTGGCGTTTCAGCCGTATGCTCCGGCTGGCCGACGGTCCCGACGAGGTTCACAAGATGGTGATCGCTCGCCGGGAGGTCGGACGCCAGCTGAAAAAGGCCGGGGCGGCCTGAGAGGCCGCCCCGGGTACTAGCCGATCTGGTTGAACACGCCGCCGACGATGCAGGCGCTGTCGAGGTAATTCACGCCGAGGATCAGACCCTCGGTGTTGGCGAGGATGCCCTTGCCGTCGGGACCGAGGACGAATCCTTCGTCGATGTCGGTGGACACGTACGGAACACCGGTGTTGTTGCTGATCACGGCGAAGCCGCGGTCGACATCGGGCGTATCGGTGTTGAGGAAGTCGGCGGGTGCCGGTCCGCCGGACTTCGAGTCATCCCCTTCGAACACGGCACCGTTGACCGTGGTGCCGGCGAACAGCTCGATGATGTCGTCTCCTCCTTCGTTCACCTTGCACGTGGCCGTGATGCTCACCTGACCGTGCTTCGCGACCTCGGCGGTCTGACCGCCCGCGAGCTTGATCAGGACGGTGTTCTGTCCGGCGAGCGCGGCGGCTTCCGCGGCGCTGGCGGCCGACGGAACCGTGCCGAGCGTGTCGAGCTGGAGCTTCGAACCGTCGATCGAAGACGCGGGGATCTTCGCCCCGGTGACCGACCCGTCCTTGATCTTCGAAGCGGTGACCGCCTTGTTCTTGATCTTGGCGGTGACGACCGCGTTCTTCTTGATCTTCTTCGCGGTCACGGCGTTGTTCTTGATCTGGCTGGTGCCGATCGTGTTCTTGCCGACCGCGTAGGCGCTGCCGCCGAGCGCGATGAAAAGCGCAAGCGCGGCGATCACGTTGGAGAAACTGAGGTGCTTCCTGATTCTGTTGGTCATTCTTGTTCCTTGTGTTTGAGTGGACGGGTGAATCAAGACCTGCTGCGTTCGAGCGCTTCGGCGGCGCCGCGGGCGAGTCCCTCGACCGCGGCGAACGCCTCCTCACCACCCGCTTCGGCCTCTTTGCCGTACTGGCCTTTCTGGAAACGGGCCAGAACACCTTCAAGAATGATCGCGAGCTTCCAGTAGCCGAGTGCGACGAAGTAGTCCAGGTCGGAGATGTCGCGCCCTGAAACCTCGGCGTAGTGGGCGGCCAGCTCGGCCCGGCTGGAGAATCCCGGCTCGGTCGTCGCCGGGCGGAAGAACGGCATCTGGCGGTCTCCGGGCTCCACCCAATAGACCATCAGCAGACCGAGATCGGCGAGCGGATCGCCGAGGGTGCACAGCTCCCAGTCCACCACCGCCGCGACCTCGCCCATGGGGCTGTAGATCACGTTGTCGAGCCGGTAGTCCCCGTGCACGATCGTGGTCTCGGTCTGGCTGGGGATCGAATCGAGCAGATCCCGGTGGACCGTCTCGACGATCTCCAACTCGCGGGTCTTCGATTTCTCCCACTGACCGGACCAGCGCTTCAGCTGGCGTTCGACGTAGCCATCACGCCGCCCGAGGTCACCGAGACCGACCTGGTCCGGGTTGACCTCGTGAATCTTCGCCATCGTCTCGATCAGACCCTCGCCGAGCCGGCGGCGCTGGGCCGGATCGGGAAAGATCGCGGCCTGCTCCGGTGCCCTGAGGACCGGCCCCTCGACGAACTCCATGACGTAGAACGGCGCACCGGTGACCGCTTCGTCCTCGCAGAACCCGACCACCGGCGGGACCGGCACCGGCGTGTCGGCGAGGCCGGTCACGACCCGGACCTCGCGGCCCATGTCGTGGGCCGAGCCGAGCCGCTGCCCGAGCGGCGGGCGGCGCAGCACCCAGCGCGATCCGCCCTGGTCGCTGACCAGATAGGTCAGGTTCGAAAGGCCGCCGTGAATCTTCTCGTAGTCGAGCGGGGGCTCGATCTCGGCCACCCTTTCCCTGAACCACTCCTCCAGCGGACCGTGAGATATCCCATCTGTTTCGGCGCTCATTCCGGCAGCTTATTTGGCTTCGGTCTCGTGACGTTAGTAACGTCGTAGACGATGGCCGGCACCGACCACCTCGAACAGATTCTCGACAACGTGCCCAGCGGACTGATCTCCCTGGATGCCAGCGCCAACGTCGTGTATCGCAACCGTTCTGCGGCACGGCTGGCCCCGCAGCTGGAGCCGGGGATCAACATCTGGGACGCGCTCGCTCCGGTCATCAACGAGGAGAAGATCGACCTCGTGCTGCGTGGCGAACGGGTCCTGTTCAAGATGGGACCGGGCCTGCCGCTCCTGGAATGGCTGATGAGCGACAGCCGCCCGGACGACGGGACCAGGATCCTGATGGCCTGGCCGGCGGAGATCACCGACGAGATCATCCAGGGAAGGACCACCTTCATCATCGGCGCCTCGCATGAGCTCAGGTCGCCCCTGACCGCCCTGCTCGGATTCGCCGAGCTGCTCGAGCTGCAGGGGGAATCGCTGTCGCCGGAACAGGCCGAGGCGGTCGGGGTGATCCGCCGGAACGCCGAGCACCTCGACTCGATGGTCGACGACATCATCGACCTCTCCAAGAACAGCTTCGGCGAGCTCCGGCTCGACATCGAGAATCTCGACATCCCGGAGATCGTGGTCGGTGTGACCGAGACGCTCCGCCCGCAGATCGAGGCGAAGGGCCAGGTCCTGAGCATCGACGCCGAGGCCGGAACCGCGCCGATCCAGGCCGACCGGCACCGGGTGCGTCAGATCGTGTTCAACCTGCTGCAGAACGCCCACAGGCACACCCCGGCGGGAACGAACATCCGGGTCTCCGTGGAAACCGACCGCAGCGGTTTCCGGATCGCGGTGGAGGACGACGGCGACGGGCTGCCCTTCGAAGACGCCGAGGAGGCCTTCTCCAGCTTCCGGCGGGGACCGCTCGATCACAAGCATCACGACATCGCCGGTTCGGGCATCGGGCTGACGATCACTCGGCGCGTGGTCGAGCTCCATCGCGGCACGATCGAGGTCGAAACCGAGCCCGGGATCGGCACGGCGTTCATCGTGTGGCTGCCCGGCGATCGGGAGAAGGCGCGTGAACTGGTGCTGCCGCAGTAGAGAGCCGGCCGGGGCGGAGCGATGAGCCGCATCCTGATCGTCGACGACTCCCCTTCGATCCGCCTGCTCTTCGTGCGGAGACTGGAGATGGACGGACACGACACGCTCGAGGCGGCCGATGGGAGCGGTGCGATCTCGGCGATCACCGATCCCGCCGGAGAGGCTCCGGACATGGTCCTGCTGGACGCGATGCTGCCCGACATGAGCGGTGCCGAGGTCCTCGCCACGCTGAAGCGGGTGCGGCCGGACCTGCCGGTGCTGTCGGTCAGCGCCGTGGCCGGGCTGGCCCAGGACGAAGCCTGGGCCGGAGCCGACGGCCACCTCACCAAGCCGATCGATCTGGACGATCTGATCGGCCTGGTCGAAAGCCTTACTTCCGGGCCACCTCGACCCTGATCTCGGCGCCCTTCAGCTTGGTCCCGTCGAGATACTCGACGGTCCGCTCGGCCTGGTCGGCGTCGAGCTCGACGAAGGAGAAGCGGTCGAGCACCCGCACGTCGGAGATCACGTCGTCGCTGAGGACGGCGCCTTCACGCAGCGCCCAGCGGAGATCCTCCTCTTCGATGCCACTGCGCTTGCCGCGATTCACGAACAGCTTCACCTGACCTTCGCCGAGTTCGGGAACCCCATCGTCGGAGTCGTCGGATCCGCCGTGGCCGTCCGCCGGTTCGTTCTCGTGCAGAGCTTCGGGCGCGCCTTCGGTGTCGGCGTCGGCGTAGAGCTTCAGTTCGTCCGGCTCGTCCCCTTCGACCGCCTCGTCCGGATTCTGGTCTTCGATCGTCGCCGGCCGTTCGCCCCGGCGACGGCGGCGGCGCGGCTCCGGGGCGTGCTCGAGCCGCTCCTCCGGGGTTTCCCAGGCCGAGATCGAGGTCTTCACGTCCTTCTTGATCTGTTCGAGATCCTTGCGCTGGTCGGGCGTCACGAAGGTGATCGCGCGACCGGTGCGGCCGGCCCGGCCGGTGCGGCCGATCCGGTGGACATAGGTCTCCGAGCTGTTCGGAAGGTCGTAGTTGATGATGTGGGTCACGTGGGCGACGTCGAGTCCGCGGGCCGCGATGTCGGTCGCGACCAGCAGCTTGACCCGGTGCCCCTTGAAGGCGATCATCACGCCGTCGCGGGTTCCCTGGCTGAGATCGCCATGGAGCGCCTTGACGTCGAGACCGCGATTCTTCAGGTCCCGCTCGAGTCGGGTGGCGCCGATCTTGGTCCGGCAGAAGAGGATCGCCTGCTCGGGATCCTCGGCCTTCAGCACCTCGATCAGCTTGTCGGTCTTCTCGCGGTTCGGGACCTCCACGTACGCCTGCGAGATCTTGTCGACGGTCAGTGTCTCCGGGGTGATGCTGACCATGACCGGGTCGTACATGAAGGCGTCGGCGAGCTTCTTGATCGGCGGCGGCATGGTCGCCGAGAACAGCGCCGTCTGGCGGCCGCTCGGACACATGCGCAGGATCTTCTCGACGTCCTCGAGGAATCCGAGGTCGAGCATCTCGTCGGCCTCGTCGAGAACGACGAAGCGGGCCGCGGTCAGCACGAGCGAGCGGCGGGAGATCAGGTCCTTCATCCGGCCGACGGTGGCGACGACGACATGGGCACCCGAACGCAGCTGGGCCTGCTGGCTCTTGATCGGCGCGCCGCCGAAGACCGCGACGATCTCGATGTCGAGATGCTCCGCGTACGAGCGCAGCGCCTGGGTGACCTGGATGCAGAGCTCACGGGTCGGGGTCAGGACGATCGCCTGGACCTCGTCGTTGGCCGGATCGAGGTACTGGAGCAGCGGCAGGCCGAAGGCGGCCGTCTTGCCGGTGCCGGTCTGGGCCTGGCCGATTACGTCATGGCCGGCGAGGAGCGGCGGGATGCCCTCCTCCTGGATCGGGCTCGGCTCCGTGAACCCGAGTTCGTCGATAGCGAGCTGAATGTCAGGGGAAAGACCGAGGTCCTTGAAAGAAGTCACAGCGAGGGATCCAACAGGATTTTGCCGATTGTGCGTCGTGCGGCCATGTCCTCGTGAACCTTCCGCGAGTCCTCCAGCGGGTACGTACCACCGATCACGGTCTTGATCTCACCGCGTGCGGCGGCCCCCAGGACACGCTCTATTCCTTGGCCCGCGAGATCGGGACGCTGCAGCAGATGGGTGATCCAGAATCCGATCACGGCGCGGCTGTTTCGCAGCAGATGGCCGGTTCTGACCGTGTTGCCCTCACTCGAGGCGATCCCGAACACGACCATCCGGCCGAGCGGCGCGAGTGCCCGCAGCAGTTCCTCGAAGGCATCGCCTCCCGCCATCTCGAGCACCACGTCGACCGGCCTGCCGCCGTTCGCCTCGATCACGTCGTCCCGCAGGGTCTCGCTGCGGGAATCGACGGCGATGTCGGCTCCGAGGTCCAGGGTGAGCCGCCGTTTCTCCTCGGTCGAGGCCAGCGCGATCACGTTGCCCGCCCCGAGCGAGCGGGCGACCTGGATCGCCAGACTGCCGGTGCCGCCCGCCGCGGCATTGATCACGACCGACTCGCCGGGCTGTGTGTTCGCGGAGATCCGGAGGATCGCGTCCGCGGTCAATCCCTGGATCAGGAGCGCGGCGGCCTGGTCGTCGCCGACCTCATCGGGAACCGGCACGAGCCTGCTCTCGTCCACCGCGATCGCTCCGGCGTAGGCGCCGTTCGGGGTGATGCCCGCGACCCGGCGGCCGTCCGCGGTGACCCCGGCAAATTCCTGGCCGGGGATGAACGGCAGCCGCTGGTCGGCGATGTAGCCGTTCCGCGTGGTGTGGGTGTCGGCGAAGTTGACCCCGGTGCGCGAGATCCTGACCAGTTCCTGGCCCTCCGCCGGCACCGGGTCGGGAAGCTCGACCAGGTTCAGCTTTTCGGGTCCGCCGAACTCGGTTATCTGGATGGCTTTCACAGGCGCATCTTCGCATGCCAAAGGCCGATTGGCTCCGCCGGGTTTCACCGATACCGTCTAGGATTCCCGTCTCCCGGCGGTCCGCTCACGGTGGTGCCGCCAGTCCAATCTTTGAACGAAAGGGTTCACCTTGTCGCTGACCGTAGTCGGCTCGATCGCCTTTGACGCCGTCCACACGCCATTCGGCGAGCGGACGAAGATGCTGGGCGGATCAGCGGTTCATTTCTCCCTCGCTTCCAGCTTCTTCACCGATGTGCGCGTGGTCGGCCCGGTCGGCGACGATTTCACCCAGACCGAGCTCGACGTGCTGGAGAACCGCGGCGTCATCACCGATGACATCGAAAGGGTCGAGGGCGCCCAGACCTTCTTCTGGAAGGGCCACTACGAGTTCGATCTGAACACGGCCCACACCGACGACACCCAGCTCAACGTGTTCGGGGACTTCGAGCCGAAGCTCTCCGAGGCCTCGAAGTCCTCCGACATGCTCTTCCTGGCGAACATCCAGCCCGATCTTCAGCGCCAGGTCCGGGCCCAGTGCCCCGACGCGAAGTTCGCCGGTCTCGACACGATGAACCTCTGGATCGACATCGCCAAGGACTCGCTGACCGCGGCCATGTCCGAGGTCGATTGCGTGCTGATCAACGATGCCGAGATCCGCCAGCTGACCGGCGAGCCCAACCTCGCCCGTGCCGCCAAGGCGGTCATGGAGCTCGGTCCGAAGGCCGTGATCGCCAAGCAGGGCGAGTACGGTGCCGCGCTCTTCACCCCGGGCGGCTTCTTCGCCCTGCCCGGTTTCCCGCTCGAGGACGTGCGCGATCCCACCGGTGCGGGCGACAGCTTCGCCGGTGGTTTCCTCGGATACCTCGACGGCGAGTGCGACGTGATCGACGAGAGCGCGCTGCGCAACGCGATGGGCTACGGCACCGTGCTGGCCTCGTTCAATGTCGAGGAGTTCGGTACCGAGAGGGTCGCCCGCCTCACCCGCGACGAGATCGACTCACGCCTCGAGGCGCTGCGTTCGATGACCGATTTCAACGTCGGCTAGCCGAGAAGGGCGTCCCTCGAACCGACAGAGCCGGATAGCGGCACTCGACGGGCTGCGGGCCTTCGCGCTCGTCGGTGTCGTCGTCTTCCACCTGTTCGGGATCTCGGGGGTCGTCACCGCGGGCGGGGACAGCCCGCACGAGTGGGTCCTGTGGACGATCTTCGGCAATACGCTGGACATCTTCTTCATCCTGAGCGGGTTCGTGCTGTTTCTGCCCGTGCTGAAGCGCGGCGGGGAAGTCGGGTCAAAAACTGAGTTCTTCCTGAGGCGTTTCGTACGGCTCCAGCCCGAGTACTGGGTCTGCCTGTTCGTGCTGGTCGGGCTGATCTATTTCATCGATGTGCCGTACCAGCCGGACATGCCGACGCTGGGCAACTTCCTGATGCATTTCTTCGACCTGCAGTCGATCGGCCGCATGTTCGGCACGCTGAACACCGGTTTCGGCATCGACGGCGCCCTCTGGATCATGCCGGTGATCGCCGGGCTGTACCTGGTCTTTCCCTTCGTCGCCAAGTTCTTCTACCGCTACATCTGGATCGGCCTCGCGATCGCGGCCGCGATCACGGTGTTCTGGAAGTACGCGCCGGACATGTTCCCCGACTTCTTCCAGGAGATCTCCGGGAACAAGTTCGACGACGCCAGCGTGCGCATCATCGCGCTCGATCAGACACCCGCCTACTTCTTCTCCTTCGCTCTCGGCATGACCGTCGCCTGGATCTATCGGTGGGCGATCCAGAACGCGTCGGAACAATGGATCCGGCGCTGCGTGATCACGGTGTTCGCGATCGGCATCCCGGCCTATCTGCTCGTCTCGATCCCGTTCACCCACGAGGCCCTGCAGAGCACCACCGGCTTCGATGGCAGCAGCCGCGGCCGGGGCCTGGCGCTGAACAGTCTCGCTTCCTCGACCGTCCGCGGCATGCTCATCCTGGGGATCCTGCTGGGACCGCTCTGGCTGCAGCGGCCGTTCGCCAGCCGCCCGGCCCGCTGGTTCGCCGAGCAGAGCTTCGGCATCTACCTGATCCACCTTCCGGTCGCCTTCTACGCGGCCCAGTTGCTGACGATGCCCCAGGACGGGACATTGCGGGCGCTGCTGACCTGGACCGTCGTCGTGCTGCCGATCGCGGCGGCCTATGCCTGGTGCTCACGCCGGGCGGTCGGCCAGCCGGCGATCAGGGCGGTTGACCGCTGGATCGCCCGGCGCCGGGCCCAGACCTCGGATTCCTAGATCACGACTGCCGGAGTCGGCATTGGATCCGAACGGAGAAGCCAAAGTGCGATACTTGGCCTGATAACCGACTAGAAGAGAAGCAATTCCGAGGAGTAGATGGATGGGGACCGAAGAAAAGACTGAAGACTCGGCGGTGGGCGACGTAGGTGACGTAGCGACCGCGACCGATTCGCTGACCGTGACCGACAACCGGACCGGCCGCACCTATGAGCTGCCGATCGAGGACGACACGATCAGGGCGATGGACCTCCGGCAGATCAAGGTCCATGAGGACGACTTCGGGATGATGGCCTTCGATCCGGCCTTCACCAACACCGCGGCCTGCCGTTCGTCGATCACCTACATCGACGGTGAGGCGGGAATCCTGGAGCATCGCGGGATCCCGATCGAACAGCTGTGTGAAAAATCCACCTACCTGGAGGTCGCCTACCTCCTGGTCTACGGGGAGTTGCCGACCCGGCCGCAGCTGGAGTCCTGGGTTCATGACGTCACCCATCACACCTTCGTCCACGAGGACATCAAGAAGTTCCTGACCGGCTTCCGCTACGACGCTCACCCGATGGGCATGCTGCTGGCCTCAACCGGCGCTCTCTCGACCTTCTACCCGGACGCGAACCAGATCAACGACCCGGTAGAGCGCTATCTCGCGACGATCCGCCTGATCGCGAAGATCCCGACCCTGGCCGCGTTCTCGTACCGGCACAACATGGGCCTGCCGTACGCATACCCGGACAACGATCTCTCGTACTCCGAGAACTTCCTCTCGATGATGTTCAAGATGACCGAGCAGAAGTACGAGCCCGATCCGCGCCTGGCGAAGGCTCTCGACGTGCTCTTCATCCTGCATGCGGATCACGAGCAGAACTGTTCGACCAGCGCCGTGCGCGGTGTCGGTTCCTCCGACGTCGACCCGTATTCGGCGGTAGCCGCCGGTATCGCCGCCCTCTACGGCCGGCTTCACGGCGGTGCCAACGAGGCCGTGCTGAAGATGCTCCGCCACATCGAGAGCGTCGACAACATCCCCGGTTTCCTCGAGAAGGTCAAGAACCGCGAGGAGAAGCTGATGGGCTTCGGACACCGGGTCTACAAGAACTACGATCCGCGGGCCCGCATCATCAAGAGCCATGCCGACGAGGTTTTCGAGGCCACCGAGTACAACCCGCTGGTCGAGATCGCGACCGAACTGGAGAAGCGGGCGCTCGACGACGAGTTCTTCACCTCGCGCAAGCTCTACCCGAACGTCGATTTCTACTCGGGGATCATCTACGAGGCGATGCGCATCCCGCCGGCGATGTTCACCACCATCTTCGCCATTCCGCGCACCTCGGGCTGGATCTCCCAGTGGCTCGAGATGACCGACGATCCGGACAAGAAGATCTCGCGTCCGCGCCAGATCTACACCGGTGCCCGCGAGGCGGACTACGTGCCGATCTCCGAGCGTTCCGGCGGCGACACGATCACCGGACCGCCGGCCACCAGGCCCGGAGCCTGATTCCCGTTTCGGCCTGACCGTGGCGTCCCGCTGGAAAGTCACGGTCAGGTACGGCTCCGACGTCTCGCGCGAGGGCTTCGACGACCTCGACCAGGCGATCGCGGCGGCTGAGGCGGCCACCGACGAGGTTCTCGGTGACGATCCGCTCTCGACCGTCAAGGCGTTTCGCGACTACACGCCCGATCAGCTGGTCAAGGCCAGGATCGAGATCACCGGCAAGGGCCTGATCTCACCGCCGACCGCGGGCCTCGACATCCAGGGCGACGGCGGCATGCTCGCCTTCACCGGCGGGGTGCGCCGCAAGGCCCTCAAGGCGAACAGCCGCAAACAAGTATTCGCCGCGATCAGGCAAGCTTTGGAGCAATGAGCGACTCCGACCCACAGAACACCGGCCAGAAGGTCCCCAAAGGCTCGTACGCGGCCGGTCGCCGGGTTGCCCTCCCAGAGGGCGCCGAAGCACCGATCGTCGTCTACATCAACGGCGTGGCCCAGACCGAGGGCCAGGACTACAACCTCCGCGGCAACGAGATCCTCTTCACCCGCGACATCCTCAAAGAGGTCAAGAGCCGTCAGCGCAAGGCGATCATGCTGCTCGGAGTGGTCGGCTTCTACGCCAAGAACGAAACGGTCGACATCCAGTTCCAGAGGAACGGCAAGACCGAGCTGGCCGCTGATCTCGCCGTCCACGACTGAGCCGATCAGCCCACCAGGTTCTTCTTTCTGAATTTCTGGATCGTGCGGATGGTCTTGGCGGGCTTGGTGCAGTAGAGCCAACCATCCTTCGACCGGAGCCGCCGGTAGTCGTCAAGGCAGTAGTCGTTGAAAGCGTAGGTGCCTTCCCAGAGGCGCCGGGCGGGTCGGATCTTGGTCCGGAAGACCAGTGACCCCCGGTAGAGCAGGTCACCGCCGAGCGAAACTCGAAACCGGACCTTCTGCTTGCCGTTCCGACGTGATTCCGGCCGGATTTCGAAATTGCCGCCCTGAACCTTGGCCGACCAGTACCGGTTGGATGTTCGCTTTTTCAACGCGTACGGCTGGCAGAGAGACAACATCGAAACCTGCCCTCGGCGTCCGGCACCGCTCACCTTGAGTCTCAGTTCACCCGGCGCCGCGGTCGTCCGGTCGTCCAGGGTCCCGCAAAGAGACTGCCAGCTGTACACCAGGGTGAGAACCTCGTCGGAGTGGGAGCCGTAGTCCTCGTGCATCCTGATGTGGCTGAGAATGGGGTAGTAGCCACTCGTCGCTTCGATGACCCATGAGAATTCAGCGGCGCAGGACGCGGTCTCCCCCCATTCGGGGTCGTTTTCCTCCGATTGGTGGGTCTCCACCCATCGGAATGTCACCCTTGCGTCGCCGTCCCCACGGGCCAACCTCACCGGAGTGAACCCGGGCCGCGAGAAACTTCCTCCGCCGGCGATATTTCGAACGAAACCATGCGAAATGGGCCGGTCCGGATCGGCGGCCTCAAAGCTCACCTGCCTTCCCGACACGACGGTGCCGAAGCCGTCCTCCTCTTCCCGATCCCAGAATGCGACGTAGGCCCTGTTTCCCCACGCGAGCCGGGTCGGACGATCTTCCATCTTCACCGCTTCACCGAAGCCACGGCTTGGAAACCCGGAGGCATCCAGCGCCGCACAAGTGATCATCGGCTCGGCTTCCGCCCGAGCCTGCCCGGTCAGGCAAACGCTCAGAACCGCCGCCATGACCACCGCCGAAATTGAAATCCGTCTCATGTTCGTTCTCCTGTCGAATCGCTCTGGGGATTTCTACCACCGAAAAGGCCCCGGCTTCCGCCGGGGCCCGTTCGGCTCCCTACTTGTCTCCCTGGTGTCCTTCTGGACGTGAAAATCCGCGGTGCGTGCGCTACTTCCTGATGCGCACGACCTTCTTCGCGCCGGCCGCCTTCAGCAGGGCGGTTCGGCTCTTCTTCAGAACCTTCGCGCCGCGCCTGTTCGCCTTCAGCTTCACCTTCTTGGTACCGGCGGCGGTGAACTCGTAGGCGGCCGAGGCGAGCAGGGTGCCCTTCTTGACCTTCTTGCCCGCGAGCTTCACCGGCTTGGTCGAGTAGAGCTTGGCGACACCCTTGCAGGCACCGGCGCACTTCAGTGTGACCGTCACCGCGTTCCTCGCGAAGCTGGCCGTGCCACCGACGATCTTGGTCGCGATCGGGTTGTTCGGGGTCGGCTTGACCGGCTCCTCGGGATCGATCGGCGTGTTGTTGTCGGTGTCCTCGACCTTGATCGTGACCGACGAGCTGTTGTTCTCGGTCACCGACTCGTCCGAACTGGTCGAGATGTAGCCGGTGTTGGTGAACTCCTTCGGCGGCAGATGCTCGCCGGCGGTCATGTTGCCGAGGCAGAGCAGGCTGAGCCTGGCGTTCAGCGGATGGTCGGTCGGGTTGTAGAGCTTGAAGGCCCTGGTCACCGGACGCGGATCATTGCCCAGTGAGACCAGGCCGTCGTCGAGATCCATGTCGGCGACGATTCCCTTGTAGCCGTCGGCGCAGGTGAGCTGCGCCTCGGACACGGTTCCGGCCGGGATCGTGAACTCCTTGACGATGTGGTCGAACCGCAGGTCATGGGTATGGCCGTTCACGAACGTGACCTGACGGGTCAGGCAGCGGATCGAGAACGTGACCGAGGCCGGCTCCTTGTTGTCGAGCACGAACTTCCAGCCGTTGCCGGCGGGCTCGCTGTAGACCAGGTTCGCGGGCGCCGAGGACTGGAATCCGGGCTGGATCGCGGTCTGACCGGGGCCACACTGCAGGGTGGCCTCGTTCTTGCCGGCCGGCACCTCGTCGCTGACGGTGATCTGGTCGGAGGTGATCAGGTCGTGGCTGTGGCCGTTCAGCTCCGCGGTCTGACGTTTGATGCAGACCGCGAAGATCTTGGCCTGCGCCCGGCCGGTCGCCGTGTTCTTCACGGTGCCCTGCCAGGTGTCGATTGCGGACGCGCGCGATTCCAGAACCTCGGGTGAGGTCCAATCGCCGGTTCCTTGATCGATGTGGTCGATCCGAACCGAGCCGTCGGAGGCGAAGTAGTTCGCGGGACAGCTGACCGTGACGGTCTTCTGCTCGCCGGCTTCGAGATCAATCTGGGCCTCGACCTTCTGCACGTCGAGCAGATGCTCGGCGTTCGGATCGGCGTCACCCCACTGTTCGACCTTCACCTTGACGGCGTAGGTCTTCTCCTCGCCCGGATCGAGCGAACCGATCTCACAGGTGACCGTGGCGGCCGCCTCGACACACGGCGCGTCGGCCGAGACGAAGGTCAGTCCGGCCGGAAGGTTGTCACTGATGACCACGTCATCCGCGATCGCCGTGCCGACGTTCTTCGCCTTCAGATGGAAGGTGATGATGTCGCCGGGACGTCCCAGGCTCGGGTCGGCGGTCTTCTTGATCTCGACGTCGGCCTCGCCGAGCACCTCGGTCTCCACCGTGTCGGTGTTGTCTTCCGGTGTCGGGTCGAACTCCTTGCCCTCGACGGTCGCGGTGTTGACCACCACGGTGCCGAAGACGGCGAGAGTCGTCTTGACCTGGACCTGGACGGTCTTGCTCTGGCCGACGGCGAGGTTGCCGAGGCTGCAGCTCATCGCCGAGGTGCAGTCGGCCGAAGACACGAACTGGAGTCCGGCGGGCAGCGGGTCGGTGATCACGACGTTGGTCGCGTCGTCCGGGCCCTTGTTGGTCACCTTCATCGTGTAGGTGAAGGTCTCATGGGGCTCGACCGTCGCCGGGGCGGACTTGTCGATCATGAGGTCGCTCTTCGGGAAGTGGACATCCGCCTTCGCGTCATCCTCGTCCTTGTAGGGGCCGTCCTCGTTGCGGTCGCTGCCGCTGGTGTCCTTGGACACCGCGTCGGCCTTGTTGGTCTGCGGCGACGGATTCAGGCGGGCCGGCAGCTGCGGCGTCGCGGTGAACTTGATCACGACGCTGGCGCCGGGCTGGATCGTCTGACCGGCGAAGTTCCAGGTCAGGACGTCACCCGAGGCGTTGCTCACGATCGAGGGGTTCGCGTTCGCCGGGGTGGCACCGGTGATCGTGGTCGATCCCGCATCGTAGGTCCAGCCGGGCGGCAGCGTGTCGCGGACGACGGTGTCCAGCGCCTTGGCGGTGGTCGCGTTGTTCTTGACGACGATGCGCCAGCCGAAGGACTGTTCGATGTTGGCGTCGGCGATGTCCGGGTTGCCCGGGGCGCTCGTGGTCTTGTCAACGGTGATCTCGGGGAACTCGAAGTTCACGATCACGGTGTCGTCGTTGCTGTCGTACTCGCGGTACGTCCACGGGTTGGTGCGCTCGTTCGACGGGATGCCGAAGTAGTGCGAACCGGCGGTGTTGATCGCCTGGTCGGTCGAGTTCAGCTGGGCCGACGGGACCGCACGGGCGGTGTAGGTCAGCGTGACCGTCTCACCGGGCGCGATCGGACCGGGGATGAGCCAGGTCATGTCGGGGTCGCCCGCGGTCCACGGGTCGGTGTTGAATCCGGCGCCATCGGCCAGGACCACGTCGGTCAGGTCGGCGTCGGGCTGATCGCTGACCTTGACGTCGTAGGCCGGGCTGGTGCCGTTGTTCTTCACCGCGACGCTGTAGGTGAAGTTGTCACCGGGCTGGCTCTGGACCGGGCCGTTGACGAACGATCCGCCGTTGACCTTGATCCGCTTGTCGAGCGTGATGTTCGGCTCACGGACCGGGGTCGTGGTCTTGGCGATCGGCGAGTGGTAGTCGAAGCTCGCCGGGGTCGGCATGCTGCTCGGATCGAAATTGAACTTGTCGCTCAGATTCGACTCGGCCTGGATCTGGTTGACGATGTTCTCGCCGGCCAGGACCTTGGCGCCGCCGTTCCTGTGCGTGTCACGGACATGTGCCTTGTAGACGAAGCGGATCACACGGTTGCCGGTGCCGGGCTCGATGTTGCCGAGATCCCAGCCGATGGCGGTTGAGGTCGAGCTGACGACCGGGTTGTAGGTCTGGATGCTCGGAGCCGGATCGGCCGGGCAGCCGGAGACACAGGTCGCCGAGACGTAGCTGTCGAAGTCGAGCGAGTCCGGCAGCAGGTCGAAGGCGGTCAGGTCGTACATCTTCAGGTTCTTCGGAATGGTCAGCTCGGCCGTGAAGGTCATCGGCGTGCCGATCGTCGTCCAGGACGGATCGACCGACTTGGTGACCGTGGCGCCGCCGATCTTCACGACGCTGCTGGAAGAAGCCGAGTAGCCGGTGTTGGTGGTGCTGGTCGAGGTCCGCTCGTTGGCGTCGGTTCCGTCGATCGACGTGGTCTTCGCGTTGGCGGCGTTGGTCAAGCTGTTTCCGGCGACCGGCGGCGAGTCGATCTTGGCCTTGTAGGTCCAGACGACACTCGCGTTCGGGTTGATGTCGGCCGAGTTCAGCGTGATCGTGCGGCTGGCCGCGTCCCAGGTGGCGCCGCCCGTGCCGGGCACGACCGCGCCGTCGGCCAGCGGGCTGTTTCCGGCGTCGACCAGGGTGACTCCGGCGGGCACGACGTCCTTGATGACCGTGT